>DASZUU010000031.1:0-69433 GCA_035547425.1 Alloacidobacterium sp.
CAAAAAGGACGGAGTCTACGTCGAACAGCAATTGCCGCTCAGTTCGATGCAGAAGGGCAAAGTCGCGGACATGTATCTTCAACCGGATGACATACTCTATGTCCCATTTAGTTATCTTCGCAACTTTGCTCTGAATTCCGCCAATGTGGTCGGAGAAGTGGGCGCAGCCGCCGTATATCAGTTCTGAACAATTAAGAGTTAAATCCAGACACCGGCGGCTAAACGACGCGCAGTTGCATGACCGCTGGGCGCGGATGAGACCAAAAGACTATATGACAACCACATTTATACAAGCAGGCAGACATAGCCGGGCGGCGTTTATCGATGGGTTGCCGATCAGCGAAGGTGCGCCCGATCAGGTGCTGGCAGAGATAGATCGTGCAATAGCTGCCGGCGAACAAGGCCGTTACATTTCGATTACGAATACCGAATCGATGTACCACGGCCTCAGAAAGCCCGATCATGGCAGATATATACGCAACGCCGATTTTTCACTTTGCGACGGCGTGGGCGTCATCATTGCGGGCTGGGCATGGGGACATAAGATTAAGCGCTACAACGGTCCCATTCTTCAGTTGGACTGCTCGCAATACGGCGAGGCGAGAGGGTGGCGGCACTTCTTCTATGGTGGGAAAGAGGGTGTCGCTGACGAGATGGCTCGGAGGCTCAAGGAGAAGTATCCCGGGTTGATTGTCTGTGGCACTTTCACTCCGCCATTTCGCCAGCTTACGGCGGAGGAAGACGCGGCAGTTGTCGCGCAAATCAATGCTGCGAAACCCGACATCGTTTGGGTGGGTCTTGGCTTGATTAAGCAGGAGAAGTGGATTGCGGAGCATCTTGGCCGCGTCACTGCGCCCTGGATGGTGGGCGTTGGAGCGGCGTTCGATTATCATGCCGGCGCAGTTTCCTGGGCGCCGGCGCCGATACGCGCACTGGGGCTGGAGTGGCTGTTTCGGCTCATCATTCAGCCGCGGTTGCGCGCCAAGCGGTACTGGTGGTCGGGCGTCTACGTTGTGCAGGCTTTTCTCAAAGGGGTGTTCACACTCGCTTTTTTGCGTCCTCAACGAAGTCTGGAAGGGAATGAACAAGGCCTTCCGGACTGCAATCAACCTGGAGGAAAAGGGACTATATGATTCGCGCTGTACTAATTGGCTTGGGAAAAATGGGGCTATCGCATCAGGCGATCATTAATGCACACCCCGATATCGATCTGGTAGGTGTCTGCGACACGTCCGATTATTTGTTGGGCATTTTATCCAAGTACACCCAGGTCAAAACGTATTCGGACTACCGGAAGATGTTGTCGCAAGAGAAGCCCGATGCTGTGTTTATCGCTACGCCTTCGACGTTTCATGCAGAGATGGTGCGAGTCGCGCTCGAGGCGAATTGCCATGTTTTCTGTGAAAAGCCGTTTTGCCTGGATACCAAGGAGGGTTTGCAACTCGCGGATTTGGCGGAGCAAAAGGGACTTGTAAACCAGGTAGGCTATCATTTCCGTTTTGTTGCCACTTTTCAGGAAACCAAGCGTTTGCTCGACCTCGATGCAATCGGCAGAGTGCATCATATTCGTGCAGAGGCATATGGACCGGTGGTGTTGCGTCCGAAAGGCGGAACCTGGAGATCGCAGAAATCTGAAGGCGGGGGTAGTCTCTATGACTATGCCAGCCATGCTATCGATCTTGTCAATTACCTGGTGGGCAAACCGCAGTCTGTCGGCGGAGTTGTATTGAACAAGATTTATTCCCGCGATGTCGAAGACGAAGTCTACGGCACTTTCTATTTTGCCAATGGCCTGACCGGACAGCTCGCCGTCAATTGGAGCGACGAGAGCCACAGAAAGATGTACACCAAGATTACGGTCTGGGGCGAAAACGGTCGCATGGATGTAAACCGGCAGGAGATCCAGATTTATCTCCGCGACAAGGCAAAGCCGGTGAGCGGCCTGTCCGAGGGATGGAACATGCGATATACGACGGACCTTACCCCTCCGGTATGGTATTACCTGCGCGGCGAAGAGTATTCAGCGCAAATCGCTCATTTTGCTGAGGCAATCAAGAGCGGCAATCGTAATACTGTAAGTACGTTCCGTAGCGCAATCGATGTCGATCTTACTGTCGATGCGATGGTGCGCAATGCGGAGAATAAAAGCGGCCTGGCTTCTATCGGCGCATGATTGACGGATTTATCCGGCAAGGAACGCGAACAGCAACGAACGACGAGCATTGATCTGAAAGGTAAATTAGAAAATGGCCTTGGAGCGTATTCTCTTTGGAGATAACCAATTCTTCGGCGTGAACCATATGTCGGAGGAGAAGGCGCGCGCGCAATCGATTCGCTTTCGGGACAATCAGGAAATCATCGATGTCCTGAAGGTTGTCTACGATGAAGGTATTCGTGTGTTCATGTGCACGACTCATGATCGTATGGCGGGCATTTGCGATTATTTTCGCGCAAATCCACGCTATGCGGATTTCCAGTTCTACCCCTGCATGCCCTATGCTCACAAGTACGCCAATGCGGTTACCGATCTCGGTCTGCTCGGCGCACTCAAGAGCTTCCTGCCCGAAGAGGGAAAGCTCGGCGCCTTATTTAAGGGCGGCATGTCGGTGGCTCGGCAGGATGTCGAAGGAATGATGGGTTTGTTTATCGATGCCGAAATGAAGATGTTTCAGGGACTGAAGACGCCGGTTATCTTCCTCCAGAACGTGTTTGTAGACCTGATCCTCGGGCTGGGCATGCATGATGTATTCCGCATGTTTGCCGAGCATGTGCGCAATAAGTACAAGGCCGAGCCGGGATTCATCACCATGAACACGCCCATGCTGCTCGATGTGCTGGAGGGGCTGGGGCTCGAAAATCCCATCATATGCTCCGATATTAATAAGCTTGGGTTCCGGATGTGCGGCGGCAAGGAGAAGTACGAGGAGTTGATCGCTACGCGCAGATTCCAGCCCATCGCCATGTCGGTGCTGGCATCGGGAGCCATTCCTCCGAGGGAAGCGATTGAATACGTCTGTGCGCAGCCAAATATAAAATCCATCGTATTCGGTGCTTCCAGCCGCGGAAACATTCATCAGACGAAATCGCTCATCGAGGAGCTCACGCAGGTTGGAAAGCCCGCAGCCATTGCTACGAGCTGATTCGGACAGGCGGCTAATACAGCTGCCTGCCGCGGGTTAATTGAGGCCATCACGACATCGAGGGCAACCATGAGCAATAACTACGCTTTTCTTGCAAAGTATTACTTGAAAAACCTCGTGATGATGAGAGGTTTCGGAAGAATGTCCGGGATGTTTCTGGAGCAAACCAGACAGCGGTGGCAGGATCTTTATGAGGAAGTCAAAGGGCACGATACCTGGCTGGTGGTTGGGAATGGGCCTTCGCTTCGGCTGGAAGATTTGGAGGCATTCCACCGCCTTGGGATTCCCTCGATTGCGTCCAACAAGATCAATATGGTTTTCGATCGGACCGAGTGGAGGCCTAAGCTCTACACCATTGCCGATCCGTTGTTGCTCTATAAGCTGCCGGCGAAGCATTATGACAATATCGATCGCATCTTGCTGCCTCATACGCATTACTTTATGGCTCGTACTCCGCGCAAGCTGCAATGGCGGTATGTTTTAACTCCGGAAGAGGGTGAGCTGAAGTATATTGTCCGCAGGGAAGAGCTGCATCCGGTAAACGGGCTTTTCATCGGGGGCACGATTACTTGTCCCAACCTGCAGTTGGCGATCTGGGCCGGAGCAAAGACAATCTATGTGATCGGTTGCGATCACTTCTATGCGAACGAGGCCAGCAATACGACTTCAAAGAAGTCGGCTCATCAGGGAACGTCCAACCACTTTGACCCCAATTACCGAAAGCCCGGTGAGCTTGTCAACGAAGCGCCGGTGGCGGTAATGAATCAGGGGTATGCGGTGATGCGCCGATACGCGGATGAGCATGGTGTCAGGATCATTAACATTTCCCGTAAGACTGCGCTGGAAGCATTCGAGCGGGATACAGTGGAAAATGCGCTTGCCGCCGTTCGCCGAACCAAGCAGGAATCGGTACTGAATGAAGCGCAGGCAAGCCAAATCCAAACCGGCTACCGGGTAGCCAAACAATAGCGGAACGATTTCAGAAAAGGGTATGACATGCTGAAGATTGGAATTGTCGGCTACGGTAAGATGGGTCGACTGCGGCAGGAGCGAATGGAGCGATCCGGACGCGGTAAGGTCGTCGCAGTATGCGACCCCTATTCAAAACCCGCGGGGTTGGAAGGCATTGATGTTTACGATAGATGGCAGGATCTGGTGGAACTGCCCCAACTGGACGCCATTTTTATAGCTACCGCCAACGCCTACAATCACCCGGTCACCATCGCCGCCATGCAGGCGGGGAAACATGTCTTCTGCGAGAAGCCTCCCGCAATGAACGGCGACCAGGTTGCAGAAATCATCCAAGTTGAGTCTGCCACGAAGCGGAAGCTGATGTATGGCTTTAATCATCGCCAGCATGGCGCTGTGAAGCAGATGCGCAGCCTTATCGACAGCAACCGTTTCGGACGCATTCTGTGGATGCGCGGCAGGTACGGCAAATCGGTGGATGCGGACTTTTTGAACACATGGCGGGCCAATAAGCAGCTCTCCGGCGGCGGCATCATGATAGATCAGGGCATTCACATGCTGGACCTGCTTCTTTACCTAGGGGGGCCGTTTGACGAAGTGCAGGCGATGGTTTCGAGCCTCTACTGGCACCAGCCCGGGATTGAAGATAATGTGTTTGCGAACTTTCGCAATTCCAAGACCGGCCTCGTGGCTTCACTGCATTCGACGATGACGCAATGGCGGCACCTCTTTTCGCTTGAGGTGTTTCTGGAATGCGGTTATATGGTACTCAATGGCTTGAAAACTTCGAGCAATAGCTATGGGCAAGAGCAGTTATCCGTGGCGATGAATCGGTCGAAGGCGCCCGCGGCCATCTGGGAAGACGAAGAACGCCTGACCTATGAGACCGATACGTCCTGGGATACCGAAATGCGAATGTTCTTCGATGCAATCGAAAACGACACGCCTGTTGAGTCAGGTAATTCGGCTCAGGCACTGGAAGTGATGCGGCTGATTGACCGTATTTATTCTCATGAGCGCCACGAGTCAGAGATTTTGTACACAGATTTGAATGCTCGCCGCACTGCGAAGTCGGAGTTGTGATTCGCCCAGGCGCGCACATTCATAATCCAAACAAGCGCGGAGCAGTGGATCGCAGCCGCGGCATCCCATCGGTTTCTGAGAGGCCCATAGTGAGTAATCAAATTGGAAATGCTTTCCTGACGACCTATTTCGAGGAATACCAGAAGCTCGCGTTCGGCCCCGAGTCTCACGCAGCCATTGAAAAGCTGGCCGACCTTGCGGCACAGGTACGCGATCGAGGCGGAAAGCTGATATTTGCCGGCAACGGAGCCAGCGCATCGACATCGGAACATGGCGCGGTGGACTTTACCAAGCAGGGTAAGGTTCGCTCAATTACCTTCCACGACCCGAATCTGATTACTTGCTTTGCCAACGATTTCGGCTATGACAACTGGATCGCCAAGGCGATTGAATATCATGCCGGCCCCGAGGATGCAGTAGTGCTGATCAGCGTGTCCGGAACTTCACCGTCGGTGGTCAACGCAGCCAGATACGCCAAGTCGGTCGGCCTGCCGATCGTAAGCTTTACGGGACGCAAGCCGGACAATCCATTGCGGCAGCTTTCCAAAGTGGCGTTCTTCGTGCCGTCAGATGCCTACAACGTTGTTGAATGCATTCACACCATCTGGCTCACCGCTGCCATCGATCTGCTTATCGGCAGTTCGGTATACGAGACGCGGGCGATTGCTCTTCCCTGAAACATGACCGATATACTTCGCCCGAAAGAACTGATCCATTTGCGGCGCCACACCCTACGGAGAGCGGTAGAGACATCGGCGCTTCCCGTCACGACGGAGGCCGCCTATGATTTCGCCGCGGCAACAGTCGGACTGCTGGGCAAAACGGCGGCTGCGTGGAAACTGGGAGCGACAACGGCTGGTACTCGGCAAATCTTTTCTACGGAAGAGATATACTTCGGCGCGCTGCTGCCTGAAGAGATATGGACCTCTACATCGGGCGAGCAACCGCCGGCTCCGCCTGTGTTGCGCGGCGAAGCGGAGATTGCTTTCCGACTGGCCGTGGATATTGAAGCTGGAGAGGCTGATGCGTTTTTGATAGACGATGCCGGGAAACTCTTCGATTGCTGGGCGCCGGGGATTGAAGCACCGTATTCGTGTATTGAGAATATTCCGGAAGCCGGTTTGCGTGCGCTCCTGATGGATCGTTGTTCCGCCGGCGCGCTGTATCTTGGCGCGCCGCGGCTGTTATCCGAGGGCTCTGCGATGGCTCAACAAATCGAGATATTCGTCGGGAATTGCAGCCTTGCGCAAGGCACCGCCGGAACTGCATTGCTGCTGTCTCCGATAGAGGCCGCGCTGGGCTTCCTCCGGGTAGCGGCACGGCAAGGAGTAAATGTTCGGCGAGGACAGTGGATATCCACCGGAGGTATTACTCCCTGCGTGCCGATGCCCTTCGGTCAGCCGATCCGGCTTGTTTTGGGCGGGGAAACAGTTTTTGAATTTGTAGTACAGGATGCCAGCCAATGAGCCATGCATTGTCTCAATTAACCTCCATTGCCGAGGCAGCCGCGAGCACCGCGCGAAACGCGACTCCGAAGCTGGTCGAGGAAAAGAGCCTGCAGGATTTCGTAACGGATATGGATCGGAGTCTGCAGCATGAAATCAGTGCAGCTTTGGGAAAGGCATTTCCGAATGTCCCGGTTTTCGGGGAAGAGGGCATAGCAGACGATTTGGAGTTGCCCGACAAGGCTTTTCTGATTGACCCGCTTGACGGCACAGGCAACTGGATTGCCGGTATCTCCTTTTCAGCAGTGTCCATTGCCTATATTGAGAATGGAGCAACGGTTCTCGCCGCGGTAGCGGCTATCTTCGGCGGCGGAGTCTATTCCGCCGAAGCAGGCAAAGGAGCCTGGCGAGACGGAGTCCGTTTACAGGTTCCGGCGCAACCATCGGCGCTTATTGGGCTTTCGAGCGGAGTCCTGGATGCCATGGTGGGTGGAGAGAAATTCCGCCTCCTGCGCCGTTTCGGCAAGCTGAGGAATCTTGGTTCGCAGGCCTTGCAATTATGCGCCGTGGCGCGTGGTAGTCTCGCGCTGGATGCTTCATTGGAAGCCCGTTTATGGGACGATGCTGCAGGCCGCCTGATTGCAAGCGAGGCCGGTGCCATTTATCGAGCACATGTGGGCGCCGAGGATAGTAAACGTCCAGTAGTGCGCCAAAATAGCCTCTGCGCTCACCCGGCAGTCTTCAATGCGGCGGCCGAGATACTTGAACCACTCTTTTTGTCAAACACGAACGAAGCCAATTAAGGAAGTTATGGGGAAAATCATTGCAATGATTCCGGCGCGCATGGGCTCGCAGCGCCTCGCCAAGAAAAATCTTCGCACACTGCGCGGCGTGCCGCTGATTGTACACGCGATTCGCAAATGCCGGAGTGCCGGATGTTTCGACGAAATATGGGTGAATTCCGAGGACGCGGCGTTTGCGCCGATCGCTGAGGCCGAGGGTGTGCAGTTTCATCAGCGGCCAACGGAATTGGGAAATAACAACGCCACATCGGAGGACTTCGTCAAGGAGTTTTTCCAGGCGCATGACTGCGAGCGACTAGCGCAAGTACATTCCATTGCTCCACTGTTGACCGCGGCGGAGGTGAGAGCCTTTATGGATGCGTGGACTGCAAGCAATCATGATGTGATGCTGTCCTGCATCCACGACCAGATCGAGGTGGCCTATCAAAACGAGCCGGTCAACTTTACATTCGCCCGAAAAACCAACAGCCAGGATCTGAAGCCCGTGCAGCGTATTACCTGGTCCATTACGGGATGGAAGCGCGCGACCTATCTGGAAGCGACCAGCCAGGGTAAAACTGCGACCTACCACGGATCGGTCGGCTTTTATCCGGTGAACGCGATCTCCGGGCATGTCATCAAGGTCCAGCAGGATCTCGATATTGCCGAGGCGCTCTTGAACATTCTTGAGCCGTTGAATGGGGCGGAATCCAAATGACAGCGCGTGTGCTTGTCTCGAACATGATGATGCTGAAGGAGCGGCCCCGTTTTGAATCGGAGATCGCGCATAAGGGTTGGGAGCCGGTTTTCGCCGATGTTGACCAGTACCTGTCCGAAGAGCAGTGCCTGCAATATGCCGGCCAGTTCGATGCGTGGCTCGCGGGCGACGATCAAATTACGCGCAAGGTGCTGGAAGCATTTCTGCCACGCCTTAAAGGAATTGCGAAATGGGGCACAGGGCTGGACAGCATTGATCTTGCGGCGGCGCGTGAGCTTTCGATACCCGTGCTGAACACGCCGGCGGCATTCTCCGAGGCGGTAGCTGAAACCGCGCTGGGATATATGTTGATGTTGACGCGCTATCTGCTTGCCGTGGATCAGGCGGTGCGGCGCGGTGAATGGCCCAAGCCGCGCGGGCTCGGCCTCTATGGACGCACACTGGGTCTGATTGGCTTTGGCGCTATCGGGCAGGGAATCGCCAGGCGCGCCAAAGGCTGCGGCATGACGATCCTCGCCTACGATCCACCCATTGCAGCCAAAGGCGGGATAACCGAGGGACCTCTTGCCGATACGGAATTCGTCGAGCTTGACCGGCTGATTGCGGAGAGCGATGTCGTTTGCGTGGCCTGCAATCTCACGCCGGAGAATCGGCATATCATCCACCTTGGCCGGCTCAAGGCAATGAAAAGCGACGCCATCCTGGTCAACGTTGGGCGTGGTCCTCTCGTGGATGAAGCCGCGCTGGCCGACGCCCTTGCATCCGGCGAGATCGCCGGAGCGGGCCTGGACGTATTTGAAATCGAGCCGCTGCCGGCAGACAGTCCGCTGCGCACGCTGCCGAACGTTGTGCTCGGCAGTCATAACGCCAATAATCTAAACTCCGCGGTCGAGTTTGTACATGCTAATACCATGAACAACCTCGCGCGAATTCTGGCAGGTTGACCCAGTGTCCTTGAATCCTGGCGGCATAACGAAGCTGTTTTGGTCCGACCGGCGCAAGCGGATCTGTTTCTCCAATCCGTTTCAGGGACGACGGTGGCTGAATCTGCTGGAGCCGCATCCGCGCCATGGCCTCCTGTTCAAACGGAATCTGAACTATTCGAAGCAGGTACTTGGGTTCAGTTTTGCCTCGAACGAACATGGTTTGCGCGGTCCTGCGAACTTAAATGCTCCCGGTGTCATTCTCGGTACTTCGTTCGCTATGGGGCTTTCCGTCGACAACGGCTGCAACTGGTACGATCTGTTGCTCGAGCCGGATCGGTGGTTCAATGCCGCCATGCCCGTAGGTCCGCGCAATCAGGCTAATCTTCTCGACGACGTTTATCAGGGCAGCTACGACACGCTGATTTATCTCTACCATCCGAACATCTGGAAGACCGCGCAAGGCTATCTCCGCGCAGAGCGGGCAGGCAAGGATATTTTCCAGACGCTGGGCTGGAAAACCAGCCTGCGGGATACATTGCTGCTTTATCCCAGGTGGATTCTCAAAGAGTCTTACAAAACGAAAGAGGGGCTGTCGGTTCATTTGAAATGGAATGGGCAGGATTTTTTCTTCAATTCTCGCTATAGCTTTATCGAATTGTCCAAAAATCTCGACTTTGCCAATTCTCAAATGGCACTATTGAACAGTATCTTCAACCGATTTAAACTGGTACTAGCAATTCGTCCTCCAATTAAGGAAGATATTGCAGGCCGCAAGGGATTTTCTGCCAAGCTGCGGGAACTGGCCAACCATAACGATGAATGGTGGAATTTCTTCGTTTCGAATGTACCTTCGAACGCTCGTGTCCATTCACTTTGTTACGACAAATTCGATTCTATCGACTTCCATCCATATGATACGCACTGGACCGCCAGCGGCAATCGGAAGTTTGTCAGCTTGCTGCGCCCGTTATTGATAGAAGCCAATGTAGAGGGAGTAAAAACGTAGATGACTGCTTCCGGATCACCTGCGGGAATCGAAGCGCCCGAGACGGTTCACTCCTCAGCAAGTGAACAGCGCCGGTTTTTCAAGAACATTAGTTGGACAACTTTGTCTATGGTTCTGCGCCTGGGCTGCGCAGGCGGCGCGTTGGCAGTCCTCGGCCGGCTGGTCGATCCGGGAACGATGGGATTGTATGGCATGGGATGGTCTGCAGCCATGCTCGGTTTTACCGTCAGCCAGAGCGGCGCCGCGCAGGGAATCATTGCGCTGCCCAAGATGGATAAGCAGCATATCGCTGCGGCGCAGCTGCTTTCGATGCTGATCTCTGTAGTCATCGGCCTGGCGATCATTTTTTCCGCTTCAGCGGTGCAGGCCTTCTACCACATTCCCCATCTCAAACATGCCTTCTTTCTTGCCGGTCTGTTCGTTCCTCTCATGAGCCTGTCGGCTGTGGACATCGCTCGTGCGCAGAAGGAGCTGCAATTTTCCCGTCTCGCCGCAGTACAGGCCGGGGGTGTGGTTCTCGCCGCCGCAGCATCTCTTACCCTTGCCTTTCTGCATCAGGGGTTGATTGCTCTGTACGGCATTCAAGGATTTATCGGGCCGTTTACCTTTCTCCTTTTCCGCCTCTATCGCACTCCCACCGGATACGGCCGCACCACGTGGGCGCATGTGCGCGACGTCTGGCGGATTGGAATCCATCTTTCTTTCAGCAGTCTCACTTCTGTCGTCTACCAGAATGTGCCGCAGCTCGTGATTGCCAAGATGGTCTCCGTAGAGGCTCTGGGCCTGTATGTCTTCTGCAGCCGGATTCTCCAGATCATCTCCAGCCAACTCTCCAACATGGTCAACACGGTGGTTTATCCCACCTTTGCCCGATATAGCTCTGACCCTGCGCAGGTTGGGCGTTCCTATCTTCAGACAGTACGCTTTACGTTTTTCTGTCTGATGGTGCCGCTGATCGCGCTCGCGGCCGCGCCCGCTTCATTCCTGCATATTTATGGCGGTGGAAAATGGGTATCCGCGGACGGAATCTTCTTTTACCTGGTGATTATGCAGATGGGAGCCTGCCTTGGAGCGAATGCACTGCCCACTTTTATGGCGCTCGGCAAGCCGCAGGTTACCTGGCAGTGGTATCTCATCCTTACCTCCGTTCAGGGCGTTGCTATTCTCATCTCCGCGCCCTGGGGCATTCTCGGCGTTGTCAAAGGCCTGGCTATTAGTACTGCGGCGATGCCCATGCTGGTCTATTGGCTTTCGAGGGCGGCAAACTTCCGATTCCTGGATTTTTGGCGGAATATGGCAGGCTTGCTCGGCTATCTTCCGTTCGCCATTGGTCTTGGCATAATCATTCAGCGTCTGATGGGCAGCAGGCATGCGGCGCTCACTCTCGCGTCGTCGGCGACAGCAGCGCTTATCCTCTATATTGGGCTGGTATTTGCTACAGACGGCCAGGCGCGTGAAATGTCCAGGCAAGGCATAAAGATGTTGCAGCGCCGCCTGGCGACATCCGCCGCGCAGAATTGAACCGAAAGGTCAGGTTGACATGGAACAGAGTTCCAAAATCAAGTTGTACTCGCTACAGTACCTGCGCGCCGTCGCAGCTGCCTGTGTCGTTCTTGCTCATGCATCGACGACATTGGCCGACATGCAACATACGCCATTTCTTTTCCATGCCGGTGTATACGGGGTCGACCTGTTTTTCGTTATCAGCGGATTTGTCATGTTTTATACAACCGCTGGCAAGCCCACGACACCAGGCAATTTTCTTTTGCGGCGCATCATTCGAATCGAGCCCATCTACCTCATTTTGACGACATTCGCTTTTGCGCTCGCGGTTCTGGCACCAAAGCTGAGCAACCTGTTCAGCCCATCGCCGCTCAACTATGTGCGTTCGATTTTATTTATTCCATACTTCAATCCTATTTATCGGGACATTAGGCCTGAAGTGCAGCAGGGATGGACTCTGAATTATGAGATGTTCTTCTACCTGCTGTTTGCCTGCTGCCTGTGGTTGAAGCGGGAGTATCGTGTTTGGGTTTGTATTGGCTTGTTGGTAGTTTTGGCGGCTATAGGCTTCTCTATCACGCCAGGCAATGTTTACGCTAAGACCTACACCAGCCCCATCATCATCGAGTTCGCATTCGGCATTCTCATCGGCTACACGCTTGTATGTCGTGAATTGGCTCTTCCAAAACTTGCCACAGGGTTTGCCCTCGCGGGCGCCGCGGCGCTGTTTTGTGCCTGGCGGTTTGGATTTTCAGAAAGAGCGTTATTCGCTGGTCTGCCGGCGGCCGCTGTTGTCACCCTTGCTATTCTGCTCGAACGACGAGGCCGCATGGGCCACTGGCCGCTTTTTCTTCTGGTCGGCGATGCATCCTACAGCTTGTATCTCGTTCATACCTTTGTTTTGTCGGCGCTGAAACGAGTATTTATGCGGTTTTACAATGTGAACCCGCAAAGAACGGAACTAGTATTTCTGGCTTGCGGCCTGGTCGCTGCGACAATCGTGGCCATTCTTTTTTACCGGATAGTTGAGCTTCCGATTACCACTCGGTTGCAGGTACTCACAGGAAGTCGAAGGCCGAAAATTGAAAGCCGGAAGTCAGGAGTCGGAAGCCAGGAGCCGGAAACGACGCAATCCGCGCCCACTGTCTGATCACAATACGCCAGGCCGGTTCTTCCTTTGTATCTTTAAGGGTTCAAGTAAACTAGAGGTAGCGTGAATATTGGAGGGTTCGAGCAAGAGAGGGCCGGGGATCCCGTCGTGGAGAGGACTAGGTAACAACAATGACAACTCGAAGACAATTGCTCAAGGCAGGAGTCGCCTTTGCCGCCTGCGGGCTGAACGGGAGACGAATTGCCGCGCTTCCGGGAGCGATATTTGCTCCCGCGAATGGAAGTTCACAGGCAATCCCGCCCGGCAGGCTTCCATCACGCAGCGATGTTGTGATGTCGACACGAGTTGCTCGGCCCGACGCGCTCGAGATGCTGAGCGCTTTTCATGCCACGCGCAACGAGTGGCTGTATACCAACGATGCAGCGTATGTCGCGCGGATGAAGCAGGTGGTCGGCCATGTGGGCCTGTCCGTAAATCTTAGTATGCGCAACCAGACCACTGCGCCATCGCCGGACGTGAAGGCCGCGGTGGGCAGCAATGCGGCACGGAATCTCGACGGCAGTATCATGGTAGCTCCGTGGATGGGGGACAAGACCCCTTTCAATTCGACATTCGATCCTAATTGGCGCACTACTCTGATGAACACGGTGAAGAATGACGTGGCCATAGGTGCGGACTCGATTCAGGGCGATGACCCGGAGATGGAAACTTCGATCTTACGTTTTGCAGGAGGCGACTTTTCCTCGAATGCAATCGCGGCTTTCCAGTCCTATTGCAAATCGCCATCAGCCCATCCGGGATGCCGCGATCTTGATAACTTGCATGGCGACATGTCCAAGTGGATCAGGCAGCGGGCCGGAACATCCGGTCAGATCGACTGGAAGGATTTTAAGCAGAAACATGGGTCCGAGCCTGCCTGGGAGGCGTGGACCTCGTTCATGAGGGAAGTTACGGTGCAATTTCTGGGAACGGTCCGGCAGTACCTGCATTCGCAGCAGCGCCCTCTGCCGTTCTCCATCAACGTCAATAATCCGCTGCCCATAGCAGCGTCCGCGTTTCTCTTTGATTCCGCCGACTACCTCATCTCGGAGATTAATTCTTTGAACTGGCCTAGGCAATTGACGGCTTACCATGCCACAACAGCGGCATGGAAGATGCCCTTTGTGCCCAGCATTGTTCCTATCTCCACAGCAGACACGCAGTGGGCTATAGCTCTGGCTTATGCGCTTGGCGATACCCCTCTGGTGCCATGGAACGTCTTTGTCGTTCATCAGCCCAGATATTTCGGTTCTGTGGCAGATTACGGCTATCTCTTCGATTTTGTGCGCGCTAATTCAAGGTATTTCGACGATTACGACGAAGTTTCCGATGTCGCCGTGGTCTGCGATGAAAACTCGATTACGCCGGAACTGCTCTACTCCGCGGCAACGGTCTTTACAGGACTTGGCGTCACTTTCCGGTTTGTGGTTCTCCGTTCAAACGGCACCATCACCGGAACTCACCCAACACCATTCCCTGCTCAGGTAGCAGTGGCGCTGAATGTCCCCGAATCGAGGGTCAAGAGTCTATTTCCATCTATTCCGTCCATTGGTTTGAGTGAGTTAAGTCCCAACGGCTTTTCACCTGCCCTCGACCGCGCGCTCCATACCGTCACGCCTAACCCGCAAAGGGTTGTCGCTGTGCCACGGATCGACAAGGCTTCGGGGACGCTCCTGGTTCATGTCGTGGATGCAACAAAATCCAACAGCGGCTTTAGCGAGAGCCAATTCTTGAACGTGATTGTGCCGAAATCTTACTGGGCCTATGTGCAAGGAGTTCAGCGCGCGTTGCTGGTCCGGCCGCGCGCCAATTCGCTGCAGCGGCCCGTTACTGTAACCCGGAACTCCAATAACATCACTCTGCGCGTGTCTCTGGCGGGAATTTCGGGATGGGGAATGCTCGTATTCCAGCGTTCGTAAGAACGCGGTGTTCGGGCCGTGAGGCGAGGTTGCCCGACCCTGATGTAGTCGTTTTTCGCACATAAAATTTTCGTGGATGCGGGGCCGGAACACGGCCAGAAATTTTCTAAGGTGAATAAGAATGGCAAAAAGTTCAGCCAAGTTTTCAGTCCATCTCGATGCGATGCGCGTCGTGGCGGCACTTACTGTTTTTCTGATGCATATCAAGGGATTGTTTATCGGTCCTACCTTGACTCAGCACATGGCGGCATCTGCGAATTCGTATGAACATAATGAACTATTCACCAGCCCGGCCCACGAAGCGGTGATCGTCTTTTTCGTACTCAGCGGATTCTTTGTTGGCGGAGGCGTGTTGCGCGGCTGGCAAAAACGTATCTGGACATGGAAAACCTACGCCATCCAGCGGCTCACACGGTTGTGGATCGTCCTGATTCCAGCCCTTCTATTGACCCTCGCTCTCGATACAGCCGGACTCCATCTCTTTGGGCTCAGCGGGCCATATGGCCACCCGCACTGGGAGAGCACCCTTACTCTTGAGATTCCAAATAACTTGAATGCGCACACATTCTTTGGCTGCCTGTTCTTCCTGCAAAAGATACTTGTACAGCCTCTGGGATCGAATGGCGCGCTCTGGACATTGGCATATGAGTTCTGGTTTTATGTCGCATTTCCCTTAGGAATGGGTGCGCTGACCTCACGATTTTCATGGCCTATCCGCGTATTGAATGCCGCTCTTCTGATTGGGGTCGGATTCTTCGTGGGCCAAACCATCACCGCCTACTTTCTGTTATGGCTCATCGGCGCATCCCTGCAAGCGATTCCCAAAAAGCTGTCGCCCGGCCAAGTCAGGATTCTGGCGCCTGCCGGGGTGGTCCTGTTGTGTGCTGTCTCTGTGGCCTTGTGGGCATTAAAGTGGGACATGTATCTTTCAGACCTGATCGAAGCATGCACTTGCGCTGCTCTATGCTATGTAATTCTGCACGAAACCGATGAGGCCCCCCATGGCAGCGCGTATGTCTCGACCTCGAGGCTGCTATCGGACATGTCATACACGCTCTACTTGGCCCATTTACCCATCGTGCTTTTTCTTTGCGCGCTACTTGCCTCGCGAGGTATTCTTCGCGGTTTCGATGCCAGGCACCTTGTGATCGCTGCCGGCGTTTCGGTGATTGCTTTCGCCTGCTGCTATTTGCTCTACTTGTGCTTTGAGCGGCACAGCGATAGGGTTCGGGGTGTGCTGCTCTCAAAATTTGGTTCCGCACGAAAAGAACAGCCCCGCGCCACCGAGGTTCTTTCATAATGGCTGCCGTAGTAGAGCACTATCCGGAGAATGTCTCGGTGGAGACGCGGAGATATCCGTTTTCTCTGCTCATTATCGTAATAATGGGCACATTTACGGTGTCAACGCCATATCCGATCATATTCGGCCTTCCCAGGCCGTTCCTGATTGCCATGCTGTTTACGGTATTCATGTACATCAGCCTGAAAGGAAGCATCGGGATAAAGTACATCCAATTTGCGCTGGCCTACCTCGCAGCGTTTGTGCCATCGACGCTCTACGGGCTCATGACTACGCAAATCAAGTGGACATCCGCGATCCAGATGATCGCCATGCAAGGGGTATTCTGCGTCCTCTGCTCCTACTTTTACAGATGGCTGTCGCGCAATTCGGATAGAGAAAAATCTCGATGGTGCGAAGTTATCCTGATCTATTTTTTGTTTATAACAGTATTGAATCTAGTGTTTTACTCGCAGTTCTCCGGTCTTATGAGTCGCCTGTATCCCTCCGTAAACGGTGAACTCTACTCGATAGTAACTTCACAACGGGAACTGAGCGATTACGGCGGAAGAGCCTCGGCCTTTTTCTCCGAGCCTTCCAATTATGCAAAGTTTCTCTCCATCATTGTCGCTGTATATATGACCGTTAGCCGGTGCTCGAAGCGCTCTATCGCGGCCCTTTTGCTGTTCGCGGTGCTGATTCGCTCGGTTTCGTTTCTCTATGCGGCTCCGGCCATGTTCTATGCCTGGTGGCGCCTTTCCCGTCCGCCCAGTACCGCCGCCCCTCGACGCATCGGGCCCGGTGCCACGAGGATTCTCCTCGCATCTTCCGTCGTAATTCTGCTTATTGCCGGCATCCTTGTTACTCAATCGGGCCGTTTGAGCAAGGCGCACACGGGAGGGGATAACAGCTTAAATGGCCGTATCTTATTGCCATTGAAATACATGTCTACTCACGCCGACCTGCTTGTCGCGGGTTATGGGCTCACGCCGCAGGACGATATAGCAAATTTCTCCATCATGGCATACGCCATGTCATCCGGTCACCTGACTAGCCTCACGTCATCCATGACTGCCACTTCAACTACAGTTACGTTTTTGGTTGGCGTGGGGATTGCGGGCCTTGCAGTATTCTATGCGCTCATGTTTTTGATGCAAAGATCAGAGGGTGTCTGGCTGGTAACAGTTTTTCTTTTATCTAACTTCATTAACGCCGGCTATAACTCATCGACCATGTTTGTCCTGTCAGGCCTGTTGATTACCCTACTGAGCTACCAGGTGTATAAGAGCCGGGAAGACCGCAGGCGCATGCTGGCGGAATTGGAATCTGAATTAGCGGCGTTGGAGAACAGCTGAAGGACATGGAGTTGTGAGCGTTCTTATCCGAGACATGAAAATAGGGGTAGACTATGAATCGGACACCGATTTACGCTGGTATGCCTAAGGATTAATCCACACATTGTCGAACCAGACCATCCAAGAGCGGGTTTTAAAAGTCGTTGCTACCTCGAAACGCATTCCGCTGGAAACTGTGCAACCGGAAAGCACTTTCGAGGCCCTCAATATCGATTCTCTCGATCGCCTCAACATCCTTTTTGATCTTGAGAGCGAGTTTGAAATCGAGATCAATGACGAGCAGGCAAAGCAGGTCCATAACATTCACGAGATGATCGAAGGCGTCACTCTTCTCGTCCAGGCGAAGAACGCCTCCTTACCTGTTGAATAGCATGCATCGCGTTGTCGTCACAGGCACGGGCGTCGTCAGCCCCTTAGGAAGCAACACTGCCGGCTTCTGGAAGGCGCTGCTCGCGGGCACGTCCGCCATCCGGGAGATTATTGGAGTCGATGCTTCGCAAATCCGTTTCAAAAACGGTGCAGAGATTCGGCACTATGTTCCCGAGGAATATTTCGATCCGAAGGATATTCCCTTCATGGACCGCTTCGCCCAGTTTGCCGTACTTGCCGCTCGCGAGGCTATCTGTGACGCCGGAATCGAATGGACTTCCGACCTGCGTGAATCCACCGCTGTAATTACGGGCTCTTGCCTGGGCGGTCGAGCCGCGGAGGAAAGCGGCTACTGGGAGCTCTTTCATAACGGCAGAACCCGCGTCCAGCCACTGACAATTCCACTCAGCATGAGCAATGCGGGCGCCAGCCATATCTGCATGCAATTCGGCATCGAAGGCCCGGCTTATACGGTGTCTACCGCCTGTGCTTCCGCCAGCCACGCTATTGGTCAGGCCTTCTGGATGGTTCGTTCCGGCGCTGCTCCCATGGCGATTGCCGGCGGAAGCGAGGCTCCTTTTTTTCTCGGCGGGCTCAAGGCGTGGGAGGCGATGCGGGTGATCAGCAAGGACACCTGCCGCCCCTTCTCGTCCGAACGCAGCGGCATGATTTTGGGCGAGGGCGCGGGCATGCTGGTGCTGGAAACGCTGGAAGCCGCCCTTGCTCGCGGAGCACGTCCGATTGCCGAAATCGTCGGCTTCGGCATGTCGGCAGACGCCAGTCACATCACCCAGCCGCTCGCCGCCGGGCCAATGCGCGCCATGCGCTCCGCTTTACGGGATGCGGGTCTGGCTCCCGAGCAAATCGGCTATATCAATGCTCACGGAACAGCGACCGAGGCGAATGATCGCATCGAAACAGCGGCGATTCGCTGCACGTTTGGCTCGCATGCCGATAAACTCGCTGTCAGCTCTACGAAATCCATGCACGGCCATGCGCTTGGCGCAGCGGGCGCTCTGGAGGCGGTGGCCAGCGTCCTTAGTCTCAGAGACGGCATGCTGCCGCCAACAGCCAACTTTCTCTCGGCTGATCCCGCCTGCAATCTCGATGTCATTCCCAATCAGGCGCGAGCAACGGCCGTAGAAGCGTGCCTATCGAATTCCTTTGCTTTTGGTGGCCTGAATGCCGTTCTGGCCTTCAAAGCTTTTCCATAGTTCAATCTAGGCTCCTGAGCCAGGCAATGGATCGAGCCACGCCCTCCTCGAGTGTGACCTGCGAAAAGTTGCCCAGCTCCGAGCCGGCCTTATCGTTAGGAAACTCCTGATCCCTGCCCAACAGAGCGACGGCATGCCGGGTCAACATGGGTCGGCCCGGCAACGATTTCACCCAGCGGTATGGAGCCTCCATCGTACCGGCCATCGCCATTGCCGCAGCGTACGGCAGGTTTATCCAGGGCGATTTGTACCCCAGCCCTTCTGCAAGAGCCGTTACATACTGTTTCCAGCTGGCGCTTGTGCCGTCGGTCAGGTTGTAAACCGCTCCTTCTGCTCCGGGAAGCCATGCGGCGGTAAGCATCGCGTTGATGGCGTTATCAACGTATAGAAAACCGCCCGTGGCGCGTCCTCCATCGATATAAATCATCTGCCTTTTCCGCAGCAGGTTCGCGATATCGGTAACGAATGCCTTTCCCCGTGGGCCATAGATTGTTGCGGGACGAAACACCGTCACCGGTAGGCCATCTTCTCGCTCTGCTCGCCAGACTGCTTCTTCCGCCAGAATCTTTGTGCGATTGTAAGGCAGTCCCACATCACGCAGGGAGCCCGTCTCAGGGCAGGGAATTGCTGGATAGCCGTAGACATCCGTCGTGCTGACGTGAACGAAGCGCTGGAGCTGACGAGCCTCTCGCGCAGCGAACAGCAGCATTTCCGTGCCCTTGACGTTGCTTTCCAGGTAAATTTCCGGGCGAGCCCAGTCAGTCGAGGCAGCCGCGCAGTGGAAGATATGAGTCGCGTTGCGAACAGTCTCCGCCACCGCAGCGCTCTCAGTCAGGCTGCCGCGAACGACTTGTATGCGCTCTCCAATAAATCCGGAAAGGTGCCGCAGATCGGAATTCGCCCGAGCCAGAACCGTGACCTTCTCGCCTCTCTGCGCGAGAACTTCGGCCAGCCGCCCGCCAAGAAAGCCGCTCGCTCCAGTTACCAGCACCGGCATCCGTTAGGCGCCCCGCATCTTCTCGAAGACGTCTAGTGCAAATTCAAGGTTTTCCCGCGTGTGCGCTGCCGTCACGCAGAGCCGCAGACGCGCGGCCCCCTGGGCTACGGCGGGGAACAATACCGGCGAAACGAGGATTCCGTAATCGCGGAGCTTGCGCGCAAACAGAGCCGTCCTGGCGTCGTCATACAGCATGACTGGAATAACCGCTGTTTGCGAAAGCCCTGTATCGTATCCCAGGCTTTGGAGCCCTTCACGCAGAAACGTTGCATTTGCGCGCAGTCGTGCAACCCGTTCCGGCTCCTGCTCGAGGATCTTCAGCGTCTCCAAAACCGCTGCTGCCGCCGGAGCCGCCAAGGCTCCCGAAAAAATGAACGGTGCGGCGGAGTGCTGGAGGAAAATCGAGAGACGGCGCGATACGGCTATGAATCCGCCATTCGATGGAATGGCTTTCGCGAGCGATCCCGTCCAGATGTCGACATCCTCTGTAGGTATGCCGAAATGCTCGTCGGTGCCTCGTCCGTGGTTACCCAGCACTCCGCTCGCATGCGATTCGTCCATCAGCAGAAAGCAACCGAATTCCTTCTTCAACGCAACCAACTCCGGCAGCGGACAGATATCGCCGTCCATGGAGAACACGCCGTCGGAGATGATGAGCGTCCGATTCGCCTCCGGCCCGTTCTCCAACTCATGCCGTAAAGAAGCCATGTCATTGTGATCGAATTTCTGGACCTGCACGCCCGCCAGGCGGCATGCATCCATCAGGCTGCGATGCGACAGGGCATCGGCAATCACGCGATCAGCAGGCCCGAATAACGCGCTGATTACCGCCAGATTCGCCGCGTACCCTGAAGTAAATGTGATGGCCGTTTCTGTCCCTTTAAACTCTGCCAGAGCCTCTTCCGTCTCCTGGTGCAGCTCCAGAGTTCCGGTCAGCAGGCGCACTCCGCCTGTCCCGGTCCCGTATTTGCGCACCGCGGCAATCGCTGCCTCATCCACCCGCGGATCCCCGATCAGTCCCAGGTAGTCATACGAAGAAAGCATCAGCATCCGATGGCCGTTCATCTCCACGATCGGCCCGGACCGCGTGCTCAGGGGAGCCTGAAAAGGGTATGCGTCCAGCGAGCAGGCCAGCGCGGTACTCTCGAATAGTCTTCGCGCGCGTGCATCGATGAGATCACGTTTCTTATAGCTTTCCTCGCGTTCAGAAGCGAAGTAGTTTTGGAACATCTGCCCTGAGGATGAAGGGAATGTCTTTTTGGCTGGTTTGGCTGGTTCTTCTTTAATAAGGCGGCTACTCATGAATATTCAATATATCGTGCGGTCCTCATCCTATGGGAAGGCAAAGTTTGGAGGCGATCGGACGAGCTCCAGGCTAAAAGCCGTGGCCTGAAGTAAGAGGGGCAGGGCATCCCAGCATGGAAGAGGGATGATTCGTAATTATACGGAGGAGTTAATAATCGATAAGTTATTTACTTATAAAAGACATTACACGAGCTTCTGAAACAGTACTATGGAAAGCGCAATGTAACGGAGGAACTCGTGAATCGATTCTTGATAGCAATTCTTCTGTCGGCAATGACTGCCTTTGCCGGCGATTTGCCAAGCAAAAAGTATCTGGACCTTGCCAACATCAAAATTATGGTTGCTGCCGCCGAGGCAAAGGCAAAAGAATTGAATGTTTCCGTAACGATTTGTGTCGTGGATGAAAGCGGCAATCTGCTTTTTCTGGAAAAGGGAGAAACAGCCTCGCTGAATACAATTCAATTTGCCCAAAGAAAAGCGCGTCATGCGGCTTTTTACGGCAGCCCATCGAGAGAAGGGGCGGAGACGATAAAAAAGGGCAATACAGAAGCGCTGGCATTTCCTGAATTTTTTCCAAATCAAGGAGGACTGCCAATTAGAGTCGATGGGCAGCTTCTGGGCGGAATATCGGCGAGCGGCGCTAAATCAGAAATTGACGAAGCCATTGCGCAATCCGGTCTGGATGCGCTGCTTAAGAAATGACGTATCCATTGCTGTTTAAGCCGATAGACTTCACATCCCGCGCTCAATTAGAAGAGCTGATGGATGGCCCTTGCACATATGAAGAATACCGCGCATGTATCCTCGACCTTGAATCGGTAAATCGCCTTCTTGACGGCTATCAGCCGATACTCCATTGGTTGTCCTCTCTTGCCGGCTCGCATAATAAGCCGCTACACATTGTCGATGTAGGCTCAGGTGGCGGTGGAATGCTTCGCAAGCTGGAATCTTCCGCCATATGCAACGAGCATCAGCTGAAACTGGTTGGGATCGACCAGAATCCATATGCGGCACGTATCTCGCGGGAGATATCTTCTCCCGGCTCTAAAATTTCATGGGTCACGTGCAATGTCTTTTCTTATGCATCAGCCGAGCCGATAGATGTGATCACCAGCTCTCTTTTTACGCATCACCTCTCGGAAGATGAGATTGTGCAATTTCTCATCTGGATGGAAGCGAATGCGAGACTGGGCTGGTTCATTAATGATCTCCATCGCAGCGCCGTCTCCTTCCATACCTTCAGGTTGTTAGCCTGGGCCATGAGGTGGCACCGCTTTGTCCGTCACGATGGGCCAGTTTCGATTCGTCGAAGTTTTCGATCTGAGGATTGGCTGCGCATGTGCGAGGCAGCAAATCTCCCTTTACAGAAAATTGAAATCAGGAAGAATGCATTCGGACGTCTGTGCGTTTCCAGGATCAAGTCTTGATAGATACCTGGTTTCGGTGAAACCTTCTTATCAAAGGCGACCTATTGCTATTCTTTCGCATCAGCATAAAAATGCCGCCGCTGCCTTCGTCCGATTTGAGGGAACATATTTGAAGCTTTTCCATGTATGGTTCTGCGTCCTGCTGCTTTTATCCACAACAATTGGTGCTCACGGAGCAACATCAGGAATTATCGGTGATTGGGCCGAGCCGACCGGCTCTGTGATTCGCATCGCGCCTTGCGGAGCACGGCTTTGCGCAAGAATTGTCTACCTCAGCGCCCAAGCGCCGACTGCATTGGATTCCAACAATCCGGATGTTTCACAGCGATCCCGGCCTCTATGCGGCATGGTGATCGGACAAGGTTTTCAATTACTCGATTTGGAACACGCAGAAGGCGGATATCTGTATGACCCGAAATCCGGAAGGACATATCACGGATCGATGCGCCTGCAAGGAGATAGCTTGTACCTTCGGGGATACATCGGGGTGAAGCTCTTCGGGCGTACAGAGATATGGAAGAAAGTTACTCCTGTCGCTCATCCATGCAGCGGCAGGCTCAAGTAGCAGATGTATGGTGCGGTTCCTTTTCGTGCGCAGTCCAGAAGATGGAGGTGGTAAAAATTCGTGTAAATGCGGGGTTCTGGAATAGCTCCGGATGGTGCCCCATGAAGATGTAGATGTTACGCGCTTTGTAGTGCGGGTTGGTCCAAATGACGGGATGGTCGCCCATCCTGATCTTTGAAGATGGCTTGTAGGTGCTTTCATCCACGCTTGCCAGGACGCGCACATTCGGCCGCGGCGACTTACCCCACGTATACCACTCTTCCTTTTCGATGACGAACGAGCTGGGAACTCCGGACATAACGGGATGAGATGGATATTCGACAGTGACTGTGCCATCGGCGAAGGTCGGAATATAAGCGGTGAAGCGAATTCCTCCCATGAACTGTGAGAACCACGGCCACATCTGAAATCCATCGAACTCGCCCAGCAGCGTTGCATGATGAAACCCGATCCATCCGCCTTTGCCTTTTTCGATATAGCGGATGAAAGCGGCCTGCGCCGTGGGTGTCCAGTTATAGGGTGGGTAATTCAGCTGGATGAAGACCTTGTATCGGGAAAGAAACGCATCGTTGATGGGCGCAGTGTCCTCGATGTAGTCGACGGCAAAATTATCTTTTGCTGCCAGATGATTGAGCCACGTTTTGGCCGCTTCGACAAATGGAAGATGAATTCCGCCTTTCTCCGCTAGGACGACAACGCGAAATCGCGGAGTTGAAGGACGCGAACCGGAGGCCCATGCTGCCGCGCTGGTAAAGAGTGCCAGGACGATAACCAGGCTGCGAAGGCCGGACAAAACACGAATAACTTTCAGGCACATCTTAATTTTGATCTCGCTTTGATAGGTAATCACCGTAATTATCGCTGGCCATGTGTTCCAAGCCAAAGCAAAGCGCGCGCGAAGAAAGCGTTTTGCTTTGGATCATCGAAGATTTTGCCGCCGTGCCCCATATTCGTATAGAGCATGCGATAGCGCGTATTTGTCCATGCAACAGGAATATCTCCGCCGGTGAGCGTGTCTTTAAAGCCCAGCGGATAGTTTGCCGGGTCGAGCGTCATCCATACACGGATGTTGGGATTTTTACGAGGGCTGGGATTCCAACTGTACCACTCATTCGCAGGAGAGACGAACTTTCGCGGAAGATCTTTCGTGAGAGGAGATGCGGGCTCATCCACATCCAGAGTTGCAGGCAAGGGCGGCCAGCTGTTTCCATAAAAGACTGTTCCAAGAAAATCGGCAAACCATGGCCAGTCTTCGCGCCGATCCAGAAAGCCGGCGATGTGGAAGCCAAGCCAGCCTCCGCCGTGCTCCATGTAATTCTGAAAAGCTGTCTTTTGAGCTGCGGTAGACGGCACATCGTCAAGCCAGACAATTACCTGGTAGTTCTTCAATGTCTCCGGGTTCAACTTGTTCCAGTCCGTGGTGGTCTCGAAGGAGAAGTGCTCTCGCTGCGAGAGCGCCTGAAAGAAGGAAATAGCCTGATTCGCAAAGTCGACATGGTCCTGTTCCACGTGGGTGGAATAGAAGGCAAGCACATGAAATCTGCTCGATTGCGCATACGAGAAACCTGCGCCATAGACAGCGATCACGAGTATTCCAAAGATGCGCATGAGATTTCTCACGGACTTCACTGAGCCTCCAAAGGTAGGAACCATCTCTTTTTAGCGTTTGCTAATATATTTCAGGTTTTCGCGTCCTCAATATGAAGATAGCCATGTTGTATCAGGACAGAAAGTTTCTTTCCCGCATTCTATTGCCTTGCTGCGCTTTTCTACTTCTCGGCGCGGAGGCGAGTGCCCAGGCTGCGGATGTCTCAGGCAGGCTGATTACCAACGCTGCGCTTGCCGTGAACCCGACGACGCATAAGTTATACGCGGTCGATGAAGATCATGATGCGGTGATCGTAACGGACGAAAGTACGCAGCAAACGAATCGGGTCGCGGTAGGCAAAGGCCCGATTGCGATTGCTGTTCTGCGCGCGCTCAATCGAGTGTATGTCGTTAACACCGACAGTAATTCGATCAGCGTGATCGACGGTAAGCAGGACGTGGTGATTGCAACAATCCGCGGCGGTTCGCATCCATATACCATTGCCGCCAACCAGAAAACGAATCAGGTGTATGTCGCCTATACATATGACCGCATTCTGACCGTGATCGATGGAAAAACAAATGCCGTCCGCAGCCTGGAAACAGGGAGCGCTGACGGAATAGTGATCGATGAGAAGACGAATACGCTGTTTCTCATGACCTATGAAGACCCGAATATCCGAATCGTAAATGCCGCGACTGGAAGCATACAGAAAGTTTCAGTCGGCGCGCACATCTGGGGGATGGCTTTCGATGCGGCCACAGCGCGGCTCTATCTGGCGCACACAGCAACCGGCGAAGTGGTCGGCCTTGATGAGAAAACACTGCAACTCACCAGGATTCCGGTGGGGCAGATACCGTGCGCGCTGGCGCTTGATCCGGTTACCCGCAAGCTTTACGCCGTGAATTATGGCGACCGCACGTTAAGCGTTATCGATATGGATCAGAATAAAGTGACGTCGGTGCTCGTCGTGGGCGATCATCCGCAAGCAATCGTTGCCGACGTTCGCAGAAATCGTATCTATGTCGCAAACGTGCATGGCAACAGCGTGACGGTTATCGACGGCTCGGAGAACAAGGTCATCGGAACATATGAAGCAGCGGGCCATCCTTATGCGCTTGCCATCGATGAGCATACATCCCAGATCTATGCAGCCATTTATGAGAAGGCAGCTTTTGTGCAAGTGCATGCGACAACCGATGCCCGTTAAGTGAGCCGTCTGAATTCCTGCCTGGAGCTCTTTAAGCCTGATGCATGTTCAGCTCCCGAAGAAAAAGCGCCGCAATTTTTGCGGCGCTTTTCCATAGGCACAGATGGCTTTACTTGCTTAGAGGCACAGCGGGTGGATTGCGTACTTTAAACTGCAATTGATGCCAGTAGGGATAGATAGGGGTGACGGCGCTGGCTTCATCCAGCTTCGCAACCTGTTCGGGAGTGAGGTTCCATTCTGCGGCTGCGAGATTTTGCTTCAGTTGCTCTTCGTTGCGGGCTCCAATAATCACGCTGGCAACCGTGGGCCGTTGCAAAAGCCAGTTAAGCGCAATCTGCGGGACAGTCTTGCCTGTTTCTTTGGCGATAGCGTCGAGAGCATCCACAATAGTGTAGAGATGCTCGTCCTCAACAGGAGGCCCTTGCTCAGAAGTTTTGTGCAGGCGGCTGGTTTCAGGAAGAGGATGCCCTCTACGAATTTTTCCGGTAAGGCGCCCCCAACCCAAAGGGCTCCAGACCAGAGCGGAAACTCGCTGATCCACGCCCAGCGGCATCAGTTCCCATTCGTATTCGCGTCCAATGAGGGAATAGTAAACCTGATGAGCGACATAGCGCGACCATCCATACCGTTCTGAAATCGCAAGCGATTTCATCAGGTGCCAGCCCGAAAAATTAGAGCAGGCAATATAGCGGACCTTGCCTTGATGAACGAGTGTATTGAGCGTATCGATTGTCTCCTCAATCGGCGTCGTCGCATCGAATCCGTGCATGTGATAAATGTCGATGTAGTCGGTTCCAAGACGCTTCAGGCTGGCATCGCATTGCTGAATCAGATGGTAGCGCGAAGATCCGACATCGTTGGGGCCATCACCCATATTGAAAGTTGCCTTGGTGGAGATAAGCAGCTTGTCCCGCTTGCCCTCGATGGCCTTGCCCAGCACCTCTTCTGCCAGGCCGTTTGAGTACACATTCGCTACGTCGAATAAATTGACACCCGCATCCAGGCAAAGGTCGACGAGCCGTTTGGCTTCCTTTACATCCGTCTCGCCCCAGGCCTTGAAAAATTCGTTGCCGCCGCCAAAAGTCGCTGCGCCAAAGCTAAGCGCAGACACTTTCAGTCCTGAATAGCCTAACTGTCTATATTCCATGGCTCGATAGATGCGTCGATCCCAGAAAAGGGCGCAAAGTTCCCAATTCTTTTGCGGAATTTTCCTTAACGGAGAGGAGGTAAAGGCTGCGGTGGCGGAATAGCGCTTTTCGGCTTGCGGAAAGCATAGATCACCGCAAGCAGCGGCGGAGCCAGCAACACTCCCCAAAACGGAATCATGATACCGAGCACAATCGGCGCGAAAATCGAAGCCCAAATGGGAACGCGCGCCGACCGCTTCATGAGGGCAGGCTGCAGCAACAACTGATCGACAACCACTATGACGGCATAAAGCCCTAAAACAAAGCCGAGCCGTTCAAGGTCTTTTCCCGTAATCAAAATGCAAAAAACCGGTCCGATCAACGCGATGACGCCCCCAAAGTTGGGGATAAATGTCATCAGACCGCCAAGCAGCGCCCATCCAGGAAAGAACGGCACATGCAATAGCCACAGCCCGATAAGCCACATCACGGCTACGCATAATGCTTCAATCGAAACCGCGCGCCACCAGTTCACCAGCGCGGTTCCCGCTGTGCGTCCCGTAGTTTTTAGATCGAAGCTTGCCATGGGGGTGTGCTCAAGTATGCTTTAGATTCTTTTGCCCCGCCAAAGGATTTTCGCAAAAGTAATTTTTGTGCTGTCACAGTGCTTTTACTGCAGATTCGCGGCGAAATTTTGGCAAAACTGCTAGCCTAGAAGTATGAAATTCGGTGTGCTTGTCTTCCCCGGCTCCAATTGCGATCACGATACCTACCATGTCGTTTCAGAGATTGCGCAGCAGCCCGTTACCTTTCTCTGGCACGATTCGCCAAGTCTGGAAAATTGCGATGCTATTCTCGTTCCCGGCGGCTTTGCTTATGGCGACTATCTTCGCACCGGCGCTATCGCCCGATTTTCTCCCGTGATGCAATCCGTGAAAAAATTTGCCGCTGATGGCGGCTTCGTGCTCGGAATCTGCAACGGCTTTCAAATCCTGACGGAAGCCGGTTTATTGCCGGGCGCGCTGATGCGCAACGCCGGTCTGAAATATATCTGCAAGCAGGTATATCTGCGAACGGAGACGACGCACACCCCGTTTACACGAACACTGCGGGAAGGCGAGGTGCTGAAAATCCCCATCGGGCACATGGAAGGCAATTATGTCTGCGATGCCGAGACATTGAAGACTCTCGAGCGCGACCATCGCATTGTTTTCAGATACTCCACTCCCGATGGTGCGGTAACCCAGGAAGCCAACCCCAACGGCTCTTTAAGCAATATTGCAGGCATTGTGAATGAGGGCCGCAATGTCCTGGGTATGATGCCTCATCCCGACCGCTCCTCGGAAAGTTTGCTGGGCTCGGCAGATGGATTCCGCATTTTTGCATCTATGTTGTTAGCATTTCAAGACCAAGAAAGACGATCCCCGGCGGAAGTCGCAGCTTCATAAAGGGGAACAATGGAACATTCATGATCGATATTCATCACCATCTTCTTTTTGGATTGGATGACGGTTCTCCTGATATAGAAACCTCTGTTGAGATGGCGGAGGTTGCCGCCAATGACGGCATCACCCATATCGTGTGCACTCCCCATGCAAATCATCGCTATCATTTTGATCCCGCGGTGAATGCTGAGCGCCTGGAAGAATTGCGTCAGAGATTGAACGGCAAGATACATCTCGGGCTGGGCTGCGATTTCCATCTTTCCTATGACAACATCGAAGACGCTCTGCAAAACAAGACGAAATATACGATCAATCAGAAAGATTATCTGTTGGTCGAGTTCGCCGACCTGCTGATTCCGCAGGGCATTACCGAAACCTTTTATTCCATGAAGGTCGCCGGCATGCATCCCATCATTACGCATCCGGAGCGAAACCATACCATTCAGCGGCAACCCGATCGGATGATCGACTGGCTACGAACCGGTTGCCTGGTGCAGGTTACAGCCTCGTCGTTGACCGGACGCTTTGGCCGGACGGCACAGTCCATGGCCTTTAATTTTCTGGACAAGAATTGGGTGCATTTCATCGCCACGGATGCGCATAATCTGACCTCCCGACCGGCCATTATGAGTGAGGCGTTTAAGGTTATCGAAAACAAGTATGGCAGGGAAACAGCCGAGAGGCTTTGCGTAACTAATCCCAAGGCCGCATTTGAGAGCGAAGAGTTTCCGCCGCAACCCGAACCTATTGGTCTCTATGAGGATTTACACCCTCAGCAGAAGCGCGGCTTCCTGAGTCGACTGTTTTCTACACGCTAGGCATGTCCATCTTCGGACATGCCTGTTCAATAATGGGCAATTCATTCCTGCCTATGCTGCATAACTAATTCTTTTTAAAGTCAGGGAACATGGCCTACGCCTTGCACGTATGTGTCGGGTAGACACAGGCTTGCCATGCAAACAATACGTCAGGACATTTCCTACGCACTCCGCCAGATGCGGCTATCGCCCGTCTTCACCCTTACTGCGATGCTTACCCTGGCTCTTGGCATCGGCGCAACGACAGCTATCTTCTCGCTGATTCATACCGTGATGCTGAAATCCCTGCCGGTAGCAGATCCAGCCAGCCTGTATCGCATCGGCGAAGGGAACGATTGCTGCGTAGAGGGCAGTCCTCAGGACAAGTGGGGAATGTTCTCCTATCCCTTTTATCTTCGGATGAAGGAGAATACGCCGGAGTTCGCGGAGCTCGCAGCGTTTCAGGCCGGCGGCTCGACCATCAGTGCGCGTCGCGGCGAGAGCGACCGCATGGCCAAACCATTACGCGGCGAATTCATCAGCGGCAATTATTTTTCCACCTTTGGTGTAGGTGCATTTGCCGGACGCACCATCGGTGAGCCTGACGATCAGGCAAACTCGGCTCCGGTTGCGATGTTGAGCTATCGCGCATGGCAACAGGAGTACGGTTCTGATCCCAAGGTTGTCGGTTCCACATTTATTCTCGAAGGCCATCCGTTCACCATCGTCGGTATAGCGCCCCCGGGCTTTTATGGAGAAACCCTGCGCAGTGATCCACCGGAGATATATCTGCCCATCCAGCAGGAGCCGCAGTATCGAGGCGCGAATTCGCTGCTGCACAAGTTTCCCGCATGGCTGCGCGTCATCGGACGTGCCCGCCCCGGAGCAAATATAGACCCGGTTTCATCTCGCCTCACCAACCTGCTGCGGCAATGGCTTGTCACCGAGAGCGGAATGCCTCCCGAGTGGATGGCAGGAATAAAAGCCATGCTGCCGAAACAGGTCATTAAGATCGTTCCCGGCGGCAACGGCGTTGCCACCATGAAGGAAAACTATGGGCAAAATCTGCGAATTTTGCTCACCGTCTGCAGCCTTGTCCTGCTGATAGCCTGCGCCAACATCGCCAATCTTCTGCTGGCGCGCGGAACAGCCCGCCGCACGCAGACTTCGATTCGTCTCGCGCTGGGAGCCTCCAGAAAGCGCCTGATCCGTCAGTCGCTCACCGAAAGCCTGGTGCTCTCAATTTTCGGCGGACTGGCCGGATTAATCGTCGCCTACCTCGGGGTGAAGCTCATTGTCGCGCTGATATTCCGCGGCGCGCATTATGTCCCTATCGACGCGACGCCCTCCATTGCGGTACTGGCATTTGCTTTCGCGTTGTCGCTGATCACGGGCGTGCTTTTCGGAACGGCTCCGGCCTGGTTTGCATCGCATGCCGATCCGGCAGAGGCATTGCGGGGTGCGAATCGCAGCACGCACGACCGTTCTTCGCTGTCGCAAAAGATACTCGTCATCGTGCAAGCCACCTTGTCCATCGTTTTGCTCGCAGGAGCAGGATTACTGACGCGCAGTTTGCAAAAAATGCAGCATCAGGAACTTGGATACGACACGGATCATCGGGTCCTTGTCAGTCTCACCGGGCCGTTCTCTTCCTATTCGACACCGAAGCTGGACGCCATGTACCGCGAGCTGCAGGATCGTCTCTCCCACATGCCCGGCGTTGAAAGCTCTGCGCTCGCTCTGTATGCGCCCCTGCAGGATAACTGGGGCGAGATTGTCATTCGCCAGGGGCACGGCATGCCCAACATGAACGAGGATATCGGCTCATCCTGGGATCATGTGACGCCCTCGTATTTTCAAACGCTCGGACAGCACATTGTGAGAGGGCGTGGTCTGACGGAAGAAGATACTGCTTCCACGCAGAATGTTGCTGTAGTCGATGAGACCTTTGTAAAGCGCTTTTTCAAGCCCGGGGAAGAGCCGATAGGGTCATATTTCGGACTTGATCTGCCGCAATACAGCGCGACGTATCAGATTGTGGGTATCGTGCGGAATGCGAAATATATGTGGGGCAATCTCACCGGCAGTCAGCCGCCGCGTCCCATTTTCTTTGTGCCGTTGGCGCAGCATGTGCATTATGACAATCCTCTGATGCAGAGCATTGATGACAGCACGCACTATATTGAAGGCGCAATCCTGAAGCTGCATGGCAGCATGGATGGGCTGGAGCCGCAGGTGCGAAAGGCGCTTAGCGATGTTGATCCCAACCTTACGCTGCTCAATATTCAAACCATGCAGGACCACGTGGACGGCAATTTCGATCAGCAGCGCGCCGTAGCGCAGATGACCGGGCTATTCGGCATTCTCGCGCTGATTCTGGCCGGCATCGGCCTCTATGGCGTAACGGCATATACGGTGGAGCGCCGCACCAGTGAAATCGGCGTGCGCATGGCGCTCGGAGCTGACCGCAACAATATCGTGAAGCTGGTGCTGCGAGGAGCCTTTTTGCAGATTTTGATCGGCCTCGTCATCGGCATTCCCATTTCCATCGCCTGCGGACACCTGATCGCTGCGCAGCTTTACCAGGTGAAGAGCTGGGATCCTTTTGTGCTGGGCGGCTCCGTGATTGCTCTCGGCTTATGTGCGCTGATTGCCAGCATCATTCCTGCGCGGCGCGCAGCATCCATTGACCCGGTAAAAGCATTGCGCACCGAATAGCCGCGCAGGCAGCCTCAATGTTGTAATTCGCAGCCCCCCATCGGCTAAACTCATGGAGAATGCGAGTTTTCGGTATTGATTGCGGAACTGAGTGCACCGGCTATGGCGTGGTCGAGTGGGATGACTCAAGCCGCGATCCGCATCTGGTATCGCTTGGATGCGGCGGCATTCGCCTGTCAAAAAAGCTGACCCTTTCGCAGCGGCTGGCTGTTTTATACAACGAGTTGACCGGCCTGCTGGCAACGCATCAGCCCGATGTGGTTGCCATCGAAGAAGTGTTTTATTCGGTAAACGCAAAATCAGCTTTAAAGCTGGGCCACGTGCGCGGAGTGGCCTTGCTTGCTGCGGCCAGCGCAAATCTTTCTGTAGCCGAATACGCACCCCTCACCATCAAATCGACTGTAGTAGGTTATGGCCTGGCTCAGAAAGAGCAGATACAGTTTATGGTGGCGCGGCTGTTGCAACTCGACAGCATCCCCGAGCCTGCCGATGCTGCCGATGCGCTGGCCATTGCCATTTGCCATGTGCACACGGCACAAACACTCACATTGCAGAGGATGGGTCGCTGAACGATGAAAAAAGCTTTGCCCTGGTTGGCATTCATATGTTTGGGAAGCGCGCTGACGGCCATCGCGCAGCAAGGAAATGCGGCCCGAATTCGATTTGTTTTTGAAAATCCGAAGTTGCAGCCCGCCAGCTACATCATGGATATCAACGAGGACGGCAGCGGGCATTTCCAGTCCCAGCCGGGCAGCGCGGCTCCTCCTGATGCCGAGGGCGTCATGCCGCAACCCTTCAGTGCCGATATCAGGATTGAAGAACCGTTGCGTGCCCTGCTCTTCAAGACCGCCCGCTCGCATAACTATTTCAATGTGGCCTGCGAAAGTACAAAGGTAAAGGTGGCATTCACCGGAAAAAAAGCTTTGCAGTACACTGGGCCAGATGGCGACGGAGCCTGCACTTTCAACTGGTCGCGGGATCAGCAGCTGATGAAGATATCCGAGGACCTGATTGCTGTCGCCTATACGCTGGAGGAAGGCCGACGGCTTGCAGTGGAGCACGAGCATAGCCGTCTCTCTCTGGACGCCGAATTGGAATCTCTCCAGGACGCAGTAAAAGGGGGCAGGGCGCAACAGGTGCAGAATATTGCCCCGCAACTGCAAGCAATCATTGCAGATGAGCAGGTTATGGAACGCGCCCGGTCACGGGCAAGGCAATTGCTCGCAGCCGACGGAAACGGGAAATAAATTCTTTGCGACTTCAAGCCGCTTCAATGCGTCTTGAAGTGTTACTTTTTACTGCACGAAAAAGCAAGAGACGAGAATATGGTGGAAATGATCTAATAGGGCGGGAATCAACCCGCCAGGAGGTGTTGGATGTTACGCCCGGCAACTTCAAGTCGTTTCGCTCTGCCGTTGCTCCTTGCCCTCGCTTCTACCCCCCTGCTGGTTGCGCAAGCCGTCAATAATGTGCGTGTGGTACGCATCAGCCATGTGGAAGGTACAGTCCAGTTGCTGGACGATCATGGCGTGGTCTTCGACCAGGCCCACGCGAACATGCCGGTTACGCAGGGCATGCACCTCAAGACCGGCAATGACGGCCGCGTCGAAGTGCAATTTGAAGATGGCAGCGTGGCGCGCGCCACTCCCAACAGCCTTATCAATTTTGAGCAGTTGCAGCGAACCGCCGAAGGCGTAACCATGACCAAAGTGCAGGCCTCTGCCGGCCTGAGCTATTACGAGCTGAATAATCGCGGCGGCAGCTACTCAATTCATTTCGGCCCCTATTCCGTTTCCGCCACAAAGAACACCATCTTCCGCGTTGATCTCAATCAAAGCCCCGCGAAATTGGCAGTCATGCGCGGCTCTGTGCACGTGGAGACAGGTCCGGAAGCAGGCATCGATGTGGCCAAGGACCAGACTGCCTCCCTGGATATCTCCGACACCTCGAAACACGATGTATCGCAAGGCATGCAGCTGGCGTTGTGGGATGAATGGAATTCCGACCGTGACAAGATCATCGGTCAGATAGGCGCCCGGGCTACCATGGCCCGCGCCATGACCGGAAGCCCCAATGATCCTGCATGGAGCGATCTCGACTATTACGGCAACTGGTACAACATGGCCGGATACGGCATGGGCTGGATGCCTGCCGGCGTCAGCGCCGGATGGGATCCGTTCGCTTCCGGCTACTGGGGTTACTATCCGGCCTACGGATATACCTGGATTTCCGCCAACCCATGGGGCTGGCTGCCATACCATTGCGGCGCGTGGAACTATTTCAACGGCCCCGGATGGATGTGGTTTCCAGGGAACTGCGGCTGGGGTTCTTATGGAACCGGTTGGTATCCTACGGCAACTGTGTGGCGCTGCCCGCGTAACTACAAACCGCCCACAAGGCCTGTTGCTCCCGGTCGCGGCGTACACCTGCCGCCGCAAAATGCGCTGATCGCCGTAAACAGAGATCCTGGAAAATTCCAGTTCCGCACCATCGGCGGCGAGAAGCCGGTATCAGGCGCAATCAAGGTAGAAGGCAAGACCCTGCATCCGGTCGAAACTGTGGCGCTTCCGCGATCCGCAGCTCCTTTGAATGAAGGCTTTCGGGCCGCATCCGGATTGATGCCGCCCACAGCCGGAGCTCCGCATTCCGGCGCGATGCCCGTCCATGTCGGACGCGTATCCATGCCGTCCTCGGGAGCGCTGCCCGTCAGTGCGCCGCGCAGCATATCTGTTCCTCAACCGCGAAATACATTTGCCGGACCGCCTCATCTCTCCGCCCCTCCCACATATCACGCTGCGCCGAGTAGCGGCGCTATGTTCGGCGGAGGCTCGCCGCATTATGCGGGCGGATACGCTGCTGGCTCCTCCGGAGCTTTCTCTTCGCATATGTCTGCTGCCCCAGCCGCTTCATCCTCACCCTCGTTTTCTGCGCCTGCGGCTTCTTCAGGCGCCATGAGCGGCGGCGGTGGTGCGCGTGCTCACTAAGCCGTGCAACCTGAGCTTTTAGCGCAGCTCACGATACAACTTTGCCAGCGCTTCCAGCGATGAAGCCTCAGCTCGCGATTGCGCCGGAATTCCGGCTCGTTCCAGTACACCGGCAATGCGCCCGCTCTCATAACCGGCAGCGCGCAGATTATTCCCGAGCGTCTTGCGTTTCTGGGCAAAGCATTGCTTCAGAAATGCAATGAACCCCTCCGCATCCACGCCGAGCTCATCGAAGCGTGGAACAAAAGTCAGCCGCAATACGCTGGAATACACCTGTGGCGGCGGAGAGAACGCGCCCGGAGGCAGCGTCATCAGCTTTTCCACCTGCGCGTATAGTTGTGTCGTAGCCGACAGCAGCCCATAATCGCGCGATCCCGGAGCCGCAGCGACGCGCTCCGCAACTTCACGCTGCATCATGATAACCGCGCGTGAAATGGCGTCATGGTAGCGGAACAAGTGCAGAAGAATATCGGAGGTAATGTAATAAGGAAGATTGCCGACGATGAGCAGCTTCTCTTCATCGGTACGCAGCGCAGAGAGATCAACCGTGAGGATGTCCTGTTCGACGATCTGTACATGCGGCAGGTCGGCAAAGCGCTCCCTGAGCAACGGAGCCAGCGCTCGATCCAGCTCAACAGCAATCAGGCGGCATGCTTTTGGCGCGAGCAGTTCGGTGATCGCCGCCCTGCCTGGGCCGATCTCGACCACGGTTTTTTTCGAGATATCTCCCAGTGCCTCCACAATGCGTGAACGGGCGCTATGATCGACAAGAAAGTTCTGACCTAATTTTGCTTTCTGCGGCATCTTATAAAAGTTGGTCCGGCAATGCGACAATCATGCTGGAGCTGTGAATCGTCTTCTTTAAGAATGACACGAACAAACTGAGGGAGTGTTTGTCTACATGCACATTGTTTTTGCCGCGTCAGAATGCGTGCCTTTTATAAAAACCGGCGGCCTCGCCGATGTGATCGGATCGCTTCCGAAAGAGATTGCAAAAAACGGGCATCAGGTCACAGTCTATATACCGTTTTTTCGTCAGGTGCAGAGCCACTTTCCTAAAAAGAAAACAGTCATTCCCAGCATCACCATTCCCTTTGAAGATTACAACCGCTTTGCCGCTGTTGTAGACGGCGGCAAAGCCGACGGCGTGCAGTATTACTTTATTGATTGCCCCGAGCTTTTCGATCGCGAAGGCGTGTACGCAACCGCTTCCGGCGAATATGCCGACAATTGGGAGAGGTTCGCGCTCTTCAGCCGCGCCGTCCTTGAAGCAACCAAAGAGATCGGTGTGCCCGACATCTTCCATGTGCACGATTGGGAAGCAGCCATGCTGCCCATTTATCTGCGCACGCTTTATTACTTCGATCCGCTGCTGCGGAACACAGGAACGGTTCTGACGATCCACAATGCCGGCTATCACGGATGGTTTCCTCCCGAGACAACCAGGCGCCTTCTCCTGCCGTGGGATATTTTCACCATGGAGCGCGTTGAGTTCTACAACACCTTCAACTTTCTCAAGGGAGGCATCGTCTATTCCGATGCCGTTACAACTGTAAGCCCAAGATATGCGGAGGAAATCCAGACGGCGGAATTCGGCAATGGACTGCAGGACACTCTGCGGAAGCGCTCCGCCGATCTGCACGGCATTCTGAATGGTGTGGATTACGCAAAGTGGAACCCTGCGAACGATGGCCAGATAGCAGCCCATTACACCGCCGACGATTTAACCGGAAAAACAGCATGCAGGCGCGATCTCTTGCATGCCTTTGGCGCTTCGCATATTGCCGACGACGTCGTGGTGCTCGGCATCGTATCGCGGTTGGCTACGCAGAAAGGCTTTGATCTCCTCGGGCAGATCATGGAGCGGCTGGTGCAGGAAAATATCTTCCTCCTGATCCTGGGTACCGGCGAGTCGTATTACGAAAATACTCTTCGCTCATTCCACGAGCGCTTTCCCGACAAGCTGTCCATTCGTATCGCTTACGATGAGACGTTGGGCCACAAAGTGCTCGCTGGCTCGGATATATACCTGATGCCTTCACGTTACGAGCCCTGTGGATTGAACCAGATTTATAGCCTCCGCTATGGAACCGTACCCGTTGTCCGCGCCACTGGCGGGTTGGATGACACCATTGAAGAATGGGACAGCGAAAAACATGCCGGCACAGGATTCAAATTCTCAAGCTACGCCCCCGATGATTTTCTTCACACCATCCAGCATGCCCTGACCGTTTTCCAGGACAAGGACGCATGGCATACCCTGATGCGCAATGGCATGGCGAAAGACTACTCGTGGGAAAAGCCAACTGCCGCATACATCGAAGTGTATAAGCAGGTGGCTCGCCGTCGCAGCTAGTCATAGCGACATGCGGCGAGTCGCCAACTGATTGACTTCCGAAAAAATTGTCATCCCGAGCAAGAGACTTGCATTCGAAGCAAGAAGAATTGTCATCCTGAGCAGGTGAGTTGATTTTTAGAAAACCCTGATTCATCGAGAGATAAATAGCCTGTTTTTGATTGTGTAGGAACTGTGCAGGCGTTTTCTCGATTTCTGTGCATTTCTCGAACGCGAAACACGATTATAAGCGAACGATTCTTAGCCTTTTGGATGGTGGGTTCATAACCGCAAGAGCGTTTGTATTTGTTTCTCCTACCTGCCCCGGAATAGAAGGCTGATTTTGGCCCAACCGTGAGGTCCGTGCGTCAAGGCTGCCGAAGGCACCGCGCGAGCGGCTGCGGCCTTGACCCACGGGCAGGTTGGGCTACGCTCCCACTATCCGGGGCAGGTAGGTTTAGAGGCTGTGTCCCATGCCGAAGCCGTGTTCTATCACCGGCGCGATTTCCGACTGTGGCGGCCTGATGGATTGCTCCGGCTTTATGGCTGGCATGTGGGCGCTCTCGTGGGAAACGTCATGCCCTAATGCCTCCGGCAGCTTCTCGCGGTCGTTGGTGTATACCTGCGCGTCTTCCGCGCCACGCGAGACAGCAACGTAAGCCATGCGGCTGTTGAGTAAATCTTTCGCGGCCAATTCGGTATCGACGTGAATCAAGACGCGCTCGGCAGTCTGTCCCTGGCTGGAATGGCTCGTCACTGCATAGCCGTGATCGAGATGCGGATGCTCGCGCGGATCAAGCTGCACGTCGCGGCCTCCATCCATTTTCAGACTCAGTTTTCCATCATGGATACTCTCGATGGTTCCAAGTTCGCGGTTGGCAACCTTCAAGTCATTCGCCGGTGCGGTGAACTGGATGCGGTCGCCAACGGCGAAGCTGCGCGATTCCTCGCGGTAAACGGATACGCCCTGCTGCCTGCGCGGATCATAGGTCAGCTCGGAGCCATCGGCCCGCACTACCGTCAACAGGTTTTTCTCAGCGTCCACGCCTTTAACCCGCGCATACTCGCCGCGCTCCATCCCGGTTTCTTTCGAGGCTCGGGCATATCGCACTACATTGTTGAACTCGTACCGCGCTGCCCATGTCCGCTCCGGCCCGGTAAGGTCTTGGCGCGGCACAAGCGCGTGGATACGATGCTCGTCTTTGCTGACTGAGCCGCGCTCCTGCATCTCGGCGCGAATCGCCAAGTTGATCTCCACGCGGGAGCGATTGTCGGGCGAGACGACCAGCGTTCCCTCCGGCGATTTCGCGTATTCCTTCGCAATCGCGGCGATGCGTTCCTCGTGGCCTGCAATCTCATGGACGCGGCCCTGTCGCTCCAAACCCTGCACGGCCTCGCGCACATCGCCCCGCGCAAGCTGTTCGACCACCTGTTTCAATTCAGGGTTTTTCTGACGGACGATCTCTTCGAGCTTCACTGTTTTCATGCCCTCATCCTGAAGCTGCGCGAAAGGACGCCCTGCCTCGACTGCCTCATGCTGGCGGCGGTCGCCTACCAACAACACGCGGTCGTTCGGATGGAGGCGATTCACAAACTCGTGCATCTGTCGGGTGGACGCGAGTGAGGATTCATCGAGCACATACAAGCGGCGCTCTCCGGTGTCCGGCTGCTGTCCACGCGCAAGATGCTTTTGCAGCGTGGATGTTTCCATTCCTGCGTCGGCCAACTTTTGTGCCGCGCGGGACGTAGGCGCGAATCCTTCAACCTTGTACCCTTGCGCTTCCGCACCTTCACGGATGACGGCCAGTGCCGTTGTCTTGCCAGCCCCGGCGACACCATCCAGCCCCACCATCTTTTCGCGGGAAAGAAACACTTGGTCAACGGCTTGGCGCTGCGAGGTATTCAGCTCCGGGTGCCGGTCTTCCGTCGCAATCCGAATCTGCGGAGAAACCAGCATCGGTTCATTCATCCCGCGTTGATTGCCTTCCTGCATCCGCGTAATGATTTCGCGTTCCATGCGAAGCATCGCAGCGGTGGTGTACTGCTGTCCTGCTCCGACTGTGCGGAACTCGCCCCGCGCGGCCCTTTGTGCGAACTCCTGCCGGATGTGGGCATACGTTGTTTCCCCCATGCCGCGATTGAGCGCCGCTTCCAGAAGTTCGCGCCTGTCCAGCACGGCGGAACGCTCGAAGAGGTGGTCGCGGGCATAGGTCACGGCCTGCTGCGCTATGCGGTCGGGTTCGTAAGCGCGACGCTGTTCATGCGCCCGCGCCTCGGCCACAACCCGGTCGGCCTGGTATCCATACTGCGCGGCCAGATTCCGATGCCTCTCTAATACCTGTTCCGGCGATAGCAGCTCCTTGCTGTCCCGCGTCCGGTGCGCCGCAACCTGCGCGGCTCCCGCTCCGTCTATCCCCATTTCGCGGAGATGGTCTTTGATCTGCTCGCGGCGTGGGCTGCTGGCCTCCAGATACTCTTTCGTATAGCCCTTGATCTCCGGCTGTCCATGCTTGCCACGCTCCAACTCATAACCCAACCCCTGCAACCGCATCGAAAGCTCGGAACGGTAAACGCTGGTGGCATAGCGTTGCGATGCGAATAGCTCCTGTGGCTGCAAGGCGCGTGTCTGCCCGTTATCGCGCTCCGTGACGTTGAAGATTACGGCATGGGTGTGGAGCTGCGGCGCGGCGTAGCCGTCTACAGGCCGCGCGGTATCGTGCTCAAAGGTGGCCGCAACAAATTTGCTTGTCGTCTCCGGCGCATGGATGTTGCCGATGCGGGCCTGCGTGTATTTCTCCAACTCACTGAGCGCCACGCGGACACTCTCTCGATGCGCCTCTCTTACGCGCTCGTCCCCGCCCACAAGGGCGGTGAGAGAAACAGACTTTGGCGCGGAGAATGTGGCATCCCAACCGGCGCGATGCTCCACGCTCGTCACTTCTTTGCCGAATTTGCCCTCATAGGTTTTGGAAACTTGATGGCGAACAAGCTGCGCTTCCGTGTGCGGATGCTGGCCTTCGGTCAGACGCGCGAAGTGCTCATTGCCAACGCTGCCATTCAAGCCCCACTGCTCGGCCAGCTTGCCTTGCCACTCGCTATACCCCTGCTGGTCGCGGCTCCAATAGTTCTGCCGCTCCGACGCAAACTCCCGCTCATGGTACGTCCGTACCTGCGAAGCTGACAGCGGTTTGGAGATCGTCAGCATACGGAGATTCTAATCCGCAACTCAGCGGACGCTGCCTACAAGGACTGATCGCACTCTGCCAGTAGTCATAGTTGCTATAACCTATGGACGTTTGAAATTCCCGAGAACAATCTTCATTTGCGAGAAGCCTAAAAAGGAATGTCATCATCAGTGATTTCTGAAGAAACTTTCTCTCGAACCGATTTCCGAAGAATAAACTTTTCTTCGTTCGCGTCGATCCACTCCCATCCCTTATCGCTGATTGCTGCCCCCTTATATGGTTCGTTACCGTATTCTTCTATCCATGCTTCCTCTAAGAAGTCTTTTTGCATAAGCCGTTTTATCGCAAGTGAGACTCCGGCTTTCGAGAGGCCAGCCTTTTCAGCATCATTTTGTAGCGACCACAAGCTGAATCCCGCGCCAGGGAGGGCTGCACCAGCGGCTACAGCCAAGATCGTCACCTCGATTTGGCTTAAACCACTGACAGGAGCGACAGGTACCGCCTCAGCAATCTGCTGTAATGTTTCACCTCGTTCCGCAACAACCCGCAGCCGCTCCACGATTGAATCACTCAATATCTTAAAATCGCTCTCCGCTTCAGTTTTGTAGGGAATTACCTTCCGGTGTTGAATATCGAACGGGTATTTTCCAGTTCGCTCATTAGAACAGACCATAACGACAGGACGACCTGCTGCGAATGCGTATCCCAGCTCAAACCAAACATTTGGGTTGTCCGTTGTTATATCGGCAAGGCATACTGCTGCCGATCGAATGCCATCTTCGATGGAAGCAATAAGGACGTCGGCTTTGGGGTCTTCGTCCACCCGGTAAGGTTCAAAGCCAGCCGAAGTTATTGCAGGAGAGAATGTTTCCTTGAATCGTTTATCGAATTTGCCGGAGTCGAACGGCTGAATCACAAAGCATGTCGGCATACTGATGCTCCTAGATAACAGTGTTGCACGTCGAGAGTTCGTTTGCTATTTAAGGAGCACCCGCTTCAACGTTACTGCACTAGGAGAACCGGCGTTACTGTTAATCATGGTTTAGTCTTCCTAAACGCGCTTCCAGTTATTCAATCCCCTTGGACTCATCCCACACAAACGCCTCTTTGGGTTCAGCGGTGGGCTGATTGGCGGGCGCATCGAAAAGTGGAAGCGTGGCTTGGGTCGCTAGTGGGGTCTTGGATTGCTCTGCGCGAGATGCTATATGCGGCGGCGGTGACGGCCTGGGCGCAATCTCCGGCAATTTGCGCTCAACGAACTCCGGTTGTCTGCCATGCTTTCTTGCAAACTGAAAGTGAACGGGAACAACCTTGTTTTCCTGCTTGATGAAGCCGTGCAATGGTTCAAGGCCGGAGATTTCCGAAGCCATGACAAGCGGCTTCGTCGCAATCTCTATTGCATACGATTTCCTGCTGCCGAACAGCCTCATGCCGCGCGACTCCTTCAACCGCTCCACTTCAATTTCCCCAATGGCATCAGAAATCCACTTGGCAGCGCGTGGCTCGGTGGTCTTGAAAAACAGCTTGGTTGCAGGCTGTGAAAGCATGGCCTCGGCATCCTGCCCGTAGCGTTTTTCAAGCTGGCTGCGTCCCTGAAAGCCCACCACAACGGGATTCCCATACTTGCGGCTTTCTGTGACGGCGGTATGGAGCTGCGGCAACTTATTAAGGCTTGCCAACTCGTCCAGTACGAACCATACCGGCTTTGCGGTGTGGTCTTCGCAATATCCCATCATGCGAAGAATGAACAAATCGAGCCATACGGAATGAAGCGGCAAAATCTTTGCGCGATAGGCAGGAGTGGACGTGAGAAATACCCAACGCTTCCGGCTTGTGTACCACTCTGCCGTCGCAAAGGTCGGCCTCGTGTGCTCCCATTCCGGCAACAGTTCTAAGCTATCGGCCACCATATTAAGGCTGGCGAGCACACCCGCCCGCTGTGCCGGTGCTCCCGCATCGAGCAAGGCGGCGAGCGGCGTTCCTTTCACCGCGAACTCGATCCGCGACGGCTCGGCCATCATGCTCAGAATGTCCCTGGGCTGCGGCTGCCGTTTGAGCAAGTGGGCCAGTATCCGGCGCGGCCCATCGGTGAAAAACTCCTTCTCGTATTCCTTCTCAGGCAGGAACGCGGCGGCGATGGTCGCCGCTGTTTCGTCGCGGTCAATCTCCTTGCCTAGACTCCAATACGGGCATCGTTGGTCCAGCGGATTGAGAATCAAATCCCCACGCGCGGGCGAATAAAACTCGCTCACAAAATCCATCGCCGGGTCGTAGACGATGGCAGTTTCGTCGCGCTCCCGCACTTGCCGAAGTAGCTGCCGGATGGCGTTCGACTTCCCGCTGCCGGTGTCACCCATCATCAGAATGTGGCTGGCTTCCAGACGCTTCGGGATGCGGTAGCTTGGGCCAAAGGGCAACCACTGCAAAAGCCGATTCTCGAAGCGCAGACGGAAACGGATGCCGTCCGTCTTTGCGCTTCGCCACCTGAAAACGGATGCCAGTTCCGGGCCTTTAGTCCTGCGTCCATGACGTTCTTCCTGTTGCCGACTCCGGGCAAAACCCTGCTTCATCCAGAGCCAAAGCACATAGAGCAGCATCAACACCGCAAGGCTGTTGAGCATCGGTCTGCCAAACAGCCACCATACGCTCACCCCGTCATAAACGTAGTCGCGCAATCCTTTGGCAAGTGCGTCTGCCGGTACTTTCTCCGGGGCGCTATAAGCCACTCCACGCCAGCCCTCCGTGATGGCTTTGGGCGAGAGGTTGACGGGCAGTTTCGCGTCCGGCCCGGTCACTACATCCTCGGCGGAAGCAGGAACCGGCTTCCGCCTGGGCGCGGTCTTCATCACCCATCGAATCGTCATCTCACTGCGCGGAATCCCTGCCCCTACGGAGCTGGCGGCATAGGTCGTAAGGTAGACCTTTTGCAATGGCGTGAGTGTCCAGTAGAGCCATGCGGAGGCCGGGAAGATGAGCACAAGCGGGCCAACCGCAAGCCAGAAAAGGAACCAGAACAGCCGTCCCGTCCGGCTCGGAAAACGCATCGGGCGGCTCACTGCTTGCCCCCGTCTTGTCCCTCCTGGGACAGAAACTCTGCGAGCAGTTTGCGGGCGTCGGCCAGCTTCCGCACGTTCGCCTGGTCACGGATTTTGACCACGGAATCGGGCAGCAGATGCTTGCCCTCGGCGTTCGCCTGGGCGGTCGCGTGAAAGAGATTCAGGAGCATGTATCGCAGTGCCGAAATTTCGGCCAGCATCAATTCTGCGGGGTCTGCCGGACGCTCCCGCGCGGCTTTCAGGGCCAGCTCGCGCAACCATTCGGCCACGGTTTTTCCTGCGCCTTCTGCTGCGGTTTCTACCTCGGCCAGCTCTTCCGGCGTTACTCTGGTGGCGATGGTTTTGGCACGAAGAACCGAACGCGCTTCGTCCTTCGGAGAGGCCGGAGACTGCAACGGAGCCGGGATGCGGGGAACACTCATGGGAACCCGCCTCAAAAACAGCTTGCACCCCTGCAAATTGGCCGTCAAGCGCCTGGGTACTCGAAGCCTTTGCTTATCAGTGTGTTTACGCGCCGCGCCTTTTGGAGTGCGTTGCGCGTTTACGTGCGTAAACGAATTGGAATGGTGTTGGATGCGCGAATGGTCAAGCTACTGATTCAAAACACGTTCACGTCACCAGCCGAAAATTTCTGGCCGGTTTACCGGCAGCGTCCCATTTGGGGGTGACGTGTCGGAGCGCCAACCCGATGCGCAAGCATCGTTGCTCTTCGAGGGCAGTAGTACACCTTCGGGGGACAGGATGTAGACCGCATCAAGCCAGCATGATGTAGCGGATGAAAGAGCCGTACGGTGAGGGCCTAGCGAGCCACACCGGCTCCGAGTCTTGCGGGCATGACCGCAAGGTCAGATACGAAGCGTAGACAGGAGGAACTACGGGCTAGGTTATCGAGCCGCGAAATACCCCGAACTTCAGGGCGCCGACGCGTTGACACGACGCGGAAGGCAACATCCCGAGGAGCGTTATTCGCAAGCTCCAATGGAGTCCTGCGCGGTCTGTGACCCTGGCACGTAGGGACACATCTTGCACGGAAATTGAGAGGTCCCGGGTTCACCCGAGAGCGGCCAGCGTTCTCGGGACGCATCGGGAAGTTAAAGGACTGGAGCCGATGATGAACGAACACGGGAAGTCGGACAGACCCATAGTACCGGGGAAGTCTCCGAACAAAACCGGGCAACCGGCGGCGGAGGAGATGGAGGGAAGGGGTCTGCCCAAGGGAAATCTGGGCCAGCAAAACGCATCCCGGACTCAGAGCCGGATCAGTGCGCCCAGTGAGCTGGCGCAGATACGACAAACGGCAAAATCGAACAAGGATGCAAGGTTCACTGCTCTGATGCATCACATCTACCGGATCGACACTCTGCGGTTTGCCTACTCGCAGTTGAAGAGGCATGCTGCGGCAGGTGTGGACGGGGAGACGTGGCGGCACTACGGCGAAGCTCTTGAGGACAATCTCCAGGACCTCTCCCATAGGCTGAAGCGCGGAGCGTACCGAGCCAAGCCGGTGCGTGTACATCCCCAAGGCGGATGGGCGGCAGCGACCGCTCGGCGTTCCGGCGTCTGATGTAGAGCCCATTTTGGGTGGTGGGGACACGCCGCAGTCGTTCGTGTTCTTCGGCGATTAGAAATCCCGTCTGCCTTTAGTTTGGTTCGTTGCGCCTTCAAAGTGTCAACGGGAAGATCATCAAAATGAGGGCTTTGAAACAAAACGACCAAGCTGATTCCTAATCCACTTGCCAAGCAGTTATTACGTGAAGCGTTGGCGCTCGCAAGACCCTTGCGATAATGCTGACAGGTTGAGGCTTACCCCAGCTTGTTTTGCCAGTTCTCCTTGACTGATCTTGCACGCAAAACGTTTTTGATGATGGCCATCTGGTCACTGAATTTGTTCTGTTTCACCAACGACAGCGAATTTCCGAGTCGAGCCGTCTGCGAGCAAAAATTCATAGACAATTTCAAAGTCCGATGGTGTTTTGTGGTTCTCCGTCGCTATCTTCGCTTTGTAATCTCCGAGTTTCAGAAGCCCTTGTCGCATTCCTCCATGCTTATAGTCACCACCCGCCAATTCAAATTTCCTTCCGTCAATGACGGCTTCGATCTGTTGTGGACCAAGGCAGAAGGACGAGCCAGATTGCACGTCACTACACAGGTAGTTAAGATGTGTGGAGATCACATGAGCTGTAAGGGGATACTCGGCGGGATTCGATTGTGCCGACACAAACACAGCCGATAGAAGCACCATAATGAGCGCGACAGGTTTCATGTGTTTATTGTCCCTCATTTCAACCGGATATTCTCATCTGTCGATTCGGTAGACGGAAGAAACTTGATCATGTCTGAACAGATTCACGGTTTTCTCAGCTTTCATTTCACCATGCCTCGTCCGCTCAAACTGCGTTATCTCGCATCCATATTCGCATGCGCCTTCATTCTTGGCTGTGGAGAACAAGCTGGCACAGGGTCGCAACCTCCAAATACCGCAGCACCTGTTATAGTGACCCAGCCTGCCAGCCAAACCGTTCCATTAGGAATATCCGCTACATTCAGCGTAGCAGCATCAGGCGCGTCGCCGATGTCGTATCAGTGGGAGCGCAACGGCAAGCCCATAACTGGCGCATCTTCTCTCTCATATACCATCGAACAGGTCCAGGAAACTGACAATGGTGCAAGTTTTAGCGTTATCGTATCGAATGCAAGCGGCACGGCTACTAGCCGGCCAGCCACTCTAACCATCGGTGCGCGGTCTCCGAAACTAGGCGATCTGCGGTTTCAGCAGGTCGATGCGGCTTCAACTCTTCACGGATATGTCGGGAATCAATCGACAATTCTTCTTGGACGGTTAGGCTTGACCTATACAAATCAAACCGGTACTCCTCTGTCCCTTGGGCCAGAAATTTGCAGTGGGGACCAACATTCACCGTATGCATGCAACTGGCCGGTCAACAGCTTCTACTTGCCAGGGGGTGTGTCCGGTCTCACAACCGCCTACCAATCCGACTATCTCAGCAGCTTTGATGTTGACCTCGCATCTGTTCTCAAGGATCCCAAGACGGTAATCACTTCTCTTGCAATGGACCCCATCTATAACGCTTTCGCGGCCTCATACATCTCGACTGATGATGAAGGTGGTTTTGACGCCACGATGCATACGGTTTCCGAAGAGGATTTCGCCAGCGCGGCGGCCCAAGACGCCTTGCAAGGAAGAGTTATAACGGCGGTTGCATTCAATAACGGAAAGCTGGTGTATTTGTCTTACGGATGGCAAGGTAACGCCTCAACTCAGTACGAAACTATGATTGAGACTACGGACTATGATGGCATTCCGAGCGAAGCCACAGCACTGGCGCAATCCGGCTACATCATCACCGCCCTTGGTGGAAATGCGACCGACGGTTTTGTGCTTGTGGGCACTCGTGTAGCCGGAGATTCAGCCGCACGCCCCATTGTCGTGGCTCTAAACGGTCAACAGAATACCGAATTGTGGCAACAGGGCTATGCGATTGTCGCTCTACTCGAAGATCAAGAAGGAAACCTTACGTGGATCGGAGAAAAATAGATTCACTCTACTTTTGTTCGGACTGTGTATAATTCCCGGCATACGAGCGGTAGACGCATAGCTCGCATGCATGCAGGCGTTACCCTTCGTATGTTCGGCGTTTAGGTTTCACACGTCTTTCCCTCATCCCAGGTCTGCTGAAGCTAAGGGTAGTTCTATCTCTCTTAACCTTTATGGAGGTCCAGATGAGGACGGTTTCAAATTTGTCACGCTATGGGAAGCTCATCATTGCCTTGATTGCTTCTCTCGTTTCAATCTGCCAGGCATCAGCACAGTCGTTTGCGGGCACGGGCGCTCCTGTGACCGGTAGATATCTACATACCGCAACGCTTCTTAGCGATGGACGGGTTCTGATCGCAGGCGGTCTGAGCGGCGGACCGACCGCCAGTGCAGAGATCTATAATCCGGCCACGGGAACTTTTTCTGCGACAGGAAATCTAGTTCACGCGCGGTTCGGACACACAGCCACCCTGCTCAATAACGGCAAGGTTCTGATCGCCGGAGGCGAAGACTTCAACGGTCTGGTTGCGGCGGCTGAACTCTACGACCCAACAACCGGAGCATTCAGCGCGATTGGTAATCTCGTCACCAGCCGTGCACAGCATGCCGCCCTCCTCCTCAAGTCAGGAAAAGTGCTTCTGGTTGGAGGTGAGACAAATACTACCGCTGCGATTGGGACAGCGGAATTATACGACCCTGTGACTAACACGTTCAGTTCTACAGGCAATCTCAACACGGCTCGCGGCCAACTATCTGCGACCCAGCTAAATAATGGACTTGTGCTGGTAGCCGGGGGCTTCGCTAATGGCAATGCCGTCGCTGCATCGGAAGTATACAATCCAGCTACCGGAGCCTTTTCGCCTACCCAAAATCTCGCACAGGCGCGCTACGGCCACACCGCAGACCTGCTTCCAAATGGTCGCGTACTGATTGCTGGCGGCGCGACGATAAACTCGACACTGTCGAGTGCTGAATTATTTGATCCCAATACGCTTTCTTACACTTCTGCCGGGAGCTTGACGGCTGCTCGCTATAATCACGTCTCAACCGTGCTTGAGAACGGCGCTGTGCTGCTAGCCGGGGGACAAGGCAGTGGCAACAACAACCTGACCAGCGCAGAGGTCTACAACCCGTATGACAACACCTTCACTGCTACCGCAAACATGTCGACTGCGAGGCAGGGGTTTGCGGCGACACTTCTCAACAATGGCAATGTCCTCGTGGAAGGCGGAGGTTCGGGGATCACAGGCACAGACAGCGCCGAAATCTACTCCTATCCTTTCAGCAGTGGTTCCATGAATCCCAAGTATGTCGTTCTTGCCGTAACATATGCGCCGCCTGGAGCACAAAGTTCTGTGAACTACGGCACAAGCACGATGTTTGGCACGAGTACGTCTGTATCGGATACTTTCAACAATACGAACAGTCTCTCTGTAAGTCTAGGCGTCAAAACTCACATCATTGGAAACACAACGTCGACTGCGACTACTTCGTATACCCAGGAATCCGATACATCCGCTTCAGTCTCAGTCAATAAAACAACGACAAATTCGACAACGGTTCGCGGGCCAGCAAGTTCAGCCGTTGGAGTAGACCATGATTACGATATTGTCTGGGTCTGGCTGAATCCGCAGGTCCATCTCACGGTCGGAGCAGACAATAGTAGCTTTATCTGGAATGGGTACACTTTCAATGCAAGCGATCCAATCAACGACATGGATGTGGTAGGTCTTTATGTCTATTGTCTCAAGAATCCTGCTTCGACCGATCCAGGCTGCACCGATCCCCAACCCCGATTGGCCCGCTCATGGGATACTTCAGGACTAGGCGGAGTTACAGCATCTGACTATTCGGCTATCCTCGCGCGAGATCCGTTTGCCAGCAATCCGTCGTATAACCCGGCCACCGATCCGTCCAGCCGCTTCGATCAACAAGTAGGTGAAGCCGTTAACTATGCGCCGCCTCCATCTGGTGGCCAGCCAGTCACACAGATGTATTCTGTTGCCTACCAGACAACGACAACAAATGGACAAGGGGCTTCGGATAGCTATCAAATTGGCTTTTCATTCCAAGCATCAACCGGCGACTTTAATAGCATTTTCACATCAAGCGTTAAGAGCACCAATTCAACCACGTGGATGAACAAGTGGAGTACTACAACGACCAACGTTTCAGGGCAGAATGCCTCTGTGTCGATTACTGGGCCTGCATCGAGTGATAACTATACGGGACCTACAGCGTTTCAGGTCTGGAAGGATAACGTATATGGAACATTTATGTTTTACCCCGTTCAATAAGGTTGGATAGTTAAGCAAGTAAACTACTGAAATCGCATTGCTAATCCGGAAATGCGTTGATCGAATAGTTCACCGCATTTCTGGATTCGCTTTGAAACGCGATCTTGCTCTAATGCCACCATTCAAAAGTAGTCGTTGCGGAAGCCTCGATCAATGAACATATTCTTGAGTATGAGGCGTGCAACCGTGATGGCCGGAAAGCGGAGAACTGGACGGTCGGCCAGTTTTAATTCTCCATCTTCCAAAGGATTCAGCCTAGATCAGAGGGCTAACTCTCTGTCGGACATTGCCAAATGGCAGGACGGTTCCATTCTGGTGAAATTGCGGAGTGTTTGGTGCGGGCGGAGAAAATTGAACCCTCACGAACTTGTGGCCTGCCAATCGCCTGTCATCAAGCAAGCAACGCTGCACGAAGAACAGCCGCCAGCGGCGGCTCGTGCGCGGAGATTTGCCGCTAAGAACGCCCCGGCGGGGCAGCGGCAAATCGTAACCATCTCAGTGAGAAGAGTCCATATCGGACAGTGGGATGGAACTCCCTACGCCAGCCTCCGCCACGGCTCCGGCCAAAGACGGCTTCGGGAGATTCACGGTCAGCGCGGCCTGTGGCGCTGACCTCTCTTATCTTTGTCGTGTGTCTCTGCCGCTTTCGCTGCCTTGGGCTTGGCATCGTCTGAGTGTGGCAACTCCCATCCCGCCATACCCTGCAATACACGGTCGGCGTGCTTGATGGTGTTCACATGTCCGTAGTGGCTTTCAATCATGTGGACAGAGGTTCCCATCTGCTCGGCAAGGAAATACACGTCCACGCCTTCCTGTAATCGCAGCGTGGCGTAGGTATGGCGGAAGCAATAAGTCGAGCGCGGAACGCCCTGCGTTCCTTCGCGCAAATTTGCTTCTTTCAGAAGATCGGCAATCAAACTGCTGTACAGTGTCTTCGCAGGCTTGCCGGTGATGTTGGTAAATACTCTGTCATCCTGTTCCGTGGCTTTGGAAATCGCATGGATGCGTTCTAAGTAATCTCCGACGCTCTTAGGCGCAACCAGCTTGCGAGACTTGCCCTTGCCCTGCACGAACAACACAACGATCTCGCGGCCCTCGCGGTCTTTTGCGGGCATGATGTCGCGCCAGCGGAGATTCTTCATCTCCGCTGGCCTCATCCCTGTATTGCAGGCAATCAGAATCATGTTGTAGGTGACGGTGCGATACCAGATGCTCGAAGGCTTATCGGCCTCCCCAATCCACTTACGGCCTACGGTGTGGAGTTTGCGGTACTCCTCCAGCGTGAACTCGTCACGCCGCATCGTCTTGAGCTTCGGGCGCTCGTCGAAACGCTGGCTTGCTGGAACATAACGCTTCTTGACGGCGTAATTCATCACCGCACCGAAGATGGACATTTCAAACCTAATGGTGGAATCACTGATAAAGGGAATCACCCGTTCTTCGGAAGGTTTGACTTCAATCGGTTTCAACACTCGGATTCCCAAAGTCTGCTGAACCTTGGTGCGTCTCTCGGCTTCATGGTCTGCGAAGGTCTGCGCTGCTGCGACTGTGATCTCCCGAACGCCGTTGCGCCGGTGGCGCCCCGCGCCGTTCTCCCGCCGCCATGCCGGATAGCCGCCCCAACGCTCGTCACCGATAAGGTGTACCTGCGTGGAACCGGCGTATCTGTCTAACGTGCCTTCGATGACGGCACGGAGTTTCTTAGGTCGCGCGGCGCTGATCTCTCCGCGCTTCGCCCGCGCTTGCTGCGTCAACAGATACTCATGCGCCACGTCACGGAAGGGGCGGTTGAATACGGGAACGTCATGCTTGATGCGGAACCGCACATCTGCGTCTTGATCGAAGGCGCGTTCCCGCGCCGCTTCTTTATCGGAGGTCTTGAGCGAAACCGTCTTGTAGCGGTCGGCCTTCGGCATCTTCATGCGGCAATACCACATGCGATGATCCACGTCGCCGCGCCGGAAGATGATGAGGCCCGGCTTCAGCTCTTCTTTTTCGGTGACGAATGCCATGATTGGCCCCCATCGTTTGACTCGTTCTGTGCAGATTCCGTGTAGGATTTTTTCGTAAGTCGTTGAATCCTCATATCTGTGCAGGACCTGTATGGATAATATCAGAAATTTATCTTGTTTATTTATATTTATTTACGATATAATTCTCATCCTGAGCGGAGCTTGGCGCGTTTTTGCGCCAAACGCAGTCGAAGGACCTGCATTTCTCTTCGCCATCTATCGAAAATTCATCAATATTGCCGGCGAATCGTCCTCTTAGTAATCACACTCTACTTGCCGGATACCACTTCTGTATCCACAAAAAGAGCGGTATGCCGGCAAGAATAATTAACGTGCCAAACAGAGAGTTCTTCAGATTCTCGGCATAAGAGAAATAGAGCAGCACCGCCGACGCCAGCACAAACAGCGCAGGCAGCACCGGATACCCCCACACGCGATAGGGCCGCGGCATATCCGGCTGTCGTTTGCGATACACGAAGATCGTAGTCGCCGTAATCATGTAAAACAGCCACTCAGCAAAAATGGCCAGCTCAAAAAGCTGCTGGAACCTGCCCACCACCAGCAGCAACACCGTGCTCAGCAGCGCCTGCACAATCAGCGAAGTGGAAGGGCTCTGAAATCGCGGATGAATATGGGCAATGCTGCGAAAGAACAAGCCGTCCCGAGCCGCGGCAAAAGGAATGCGCGCGCCCGACATAATTGTGCCGTTCAAAGTTACAAATATGCTCAGTGCCATGGCCGCCGACACAAGCACCGCACCGCCATGCCCGGAAACAACCGCCATTGCCGCTACCGCCGGACGCGGCGAGTCAGCGATCTGTGCCGCCGGCAGAATGTACTGAATCGCGGCATTCGTCGCCATATACAGCGCGCCCACGATAAACAATCCGGCAATCAGCGCAATCGGCAGGCTGCGCTCCGGGCGCTTCACCTCGCCCGCAACCATCGTCAGATCGTTCCAGCCGTCATAGGCCCACAGCACCGCGATCATCGCTACCATAAAGCCGCTGAATCCGCCCTGCGCTCCCGTGAATGATGTCTTGAAGTTCGCCAGCGATCCCGTATGCGACGAAAAGCAAAACCCGGCAATCACGACAATCAAAATACCTTTGAGCCAGGTAAAGAAAAGCTGAAAGTCGCCTGCCTTTTTTATTCCTAGATAGTTAAGCCCGGTCATCAGCCACGTCATCGTAATGGCAAAAAGCTGCGACCAATAGAGTGCCGTCGATCCGTGAAAGACCGGCTTCTCCAGCCAGGCAAATGCGCTGAAAATCGCCAATGTCCGCGCCAGCCCGCTGGTAACGCTCGCAATCGAGGCGGGCTTGGCCACGGCAAACCACGTCCACATGTAGAGAAACGCCGGCATATCGCCATACGCCTTGCGGATGTACACATACTCGCCGCCCGCATACGGAAGCATCGCGCCCAGCTCTGCGTACGTCATCGCCCCAAACAGCGAAAGCAATCCGCCGACAACCCATGCCAGATAAAGCAGGCCGGAGCTGCCGACAGCCCGGATCATCTCATGCGGTACAAGAAAGATGCCGCTTCCGATAATGGTGCCGACAACAATGGCCGTAGCATGCGACGTGCCCAGCACGCGCGGCAGATCGTGGGTTTGCGTAGCTTCCTGCGTAGACTGCAACGAGGGGAACTCCTAGTGATAAAGCTTGAGTTCCTTCCAGTCTGCCTGATAAGTCGCCTTTCTGCCATGGCATAAATAAATCGGACGGCGCTCATAAGGCATCGACCAGGGGTTATTCATCGCATCCTTGATCTCGCACGAGTCATAATACCGGCTCATCTCTTCCGGAGTGGCGTCCGCAATCACAATCATTTCCGCGCCCGTGTAGCCGCGCGGTCCCCATATCCAGTAGTTCTGGTGGCCGCTGATGGCATAAGGCAGCCCATGCGCATGGCCTAGAATGTCAATCGCTCCGGCCTCGCCATAGTTCTGCGCCCAGATTCCCGTGCGCGCGCGTTCCTCCGGTGTTAGCGCGTTGTAGATGCGCGCGGTCTTATCCGCCAACTCATGCCAGCCAAAGCGATCGGCAAAAAACTGCGGCAGCAGCGGCTTTTCTTCCTGAACCTCGGTATCCTGCGGAAGATAGTGCAGCTTTTGCGCGTAGGCGATCCATTGCTGTGGCGGCAGCACCGGAACTGAAAATGGAAAGAACGCCACCAGCCCGATGAGAAGAATCACGCCATAGACGCCAATCACCGCATTCCGCCAGCGAATATGCTCCGCCCACCCAAACCACGCGACAGCCCCGGCGGCAAAGAAAACCGGATACGCGGGCGCCAGGTAATAGTCCTTCGCATGCAGCGCAATCATCAATACAAGAAAAAGAACATAGAAGACGCCCAGAAATCGCAACCCGCGAGCACGCCTGGTAAACAAAAACCACAGCACGCCGATAAACCACAACAACACGGTATGCGGCGTCAGCATCATGACCTGCTGCAGCACAAACGCGCCCGGCGGCAGCTTTACGTCTTTCCCCGTAGCTTGCACGCGACGCAGCCATTCCAAAGTAGGGAAGTGATGCGCCACCTGCCACAGAAAATTGGGCAGCGCCACCAGAACGATCAACAGCACCGCAATCGCAAACCATCGATTCGCCAGCACGCGCCGCTGCGGAGTCAGCAGCAGAGCAAGCAGCATCGCAATCAGAAAGAAAACAATCGAATCCTTGTTCTCAAACGCCAATCCCGCGCTCAGGCCAAGCACGATCCACCAGCTGCGAATCTCCACAAATGACGCAGACTTCGCAATCCGAATCAGCGCCAGCGCGCACAGCATCCAGAAGACCGGATCGAACGAATTCATCGAAAGATAGCCGTCTGTCCCGAGATAAACACCGCCCGCAAGGACGGCCAGCATCGCCAGCGCAGCCGCTCTGCGTCCACCGCCCAGCGCCCAGGCGAGCATTCCAGTCAGAAATACCTTTGCCGCCCCCGCCACAGCAGAGATCAGCCGCAACGTCCACATCGTGTCATGGCCAAAAAGCATCTCCGTGATGCGCGCCTGCAGCGCCACGAGTGGAGGCTGATCGACATACCCGAACGCCAGCCGTTGCCCGCAGACCAGGTAATACAATTCATCGCGAAAAATGCCGTACCCGGCATGCTGCGCCAGGATATTCCCCGCAATCTGGACGAGAAGCTTGAGCCCGGCAAAGCATAGCGACAGCCATACAATTTGCCGCATCTCCGCTGATTTGATTGGATCGATAGTCGGATTATCCAGGCTTGTCATGCGTTGTAAGAATACGCAGTATTTACGGCCTCTGTTCCTGCAATAGATTGACAGACAGACTATACAGATAAATACTTATGATTGAAAGAACTCTCTGAGGAGGGGCTTTATGGAGCTACGGTTAGCAGATCAGGTCCGTGCTATGGCGCTGTTAAAGTACGTGCAGCCTGCCAAAAAGGCGGGATCAACTGAATTTTCCATCGCAGTGAAAGATTTGTTGAAAGATCTCGAAAGAACTCAGTTCCCACTCAATTACACGCCCCTGGTGTGCAATTCCATCAAGACCAAAAGCTTCCAGCGAGAAAACCAGCTTGAAATCACGCGGATCGAAGGGCCAAAATCTCAAACCGGAACTCGCGTTGTAATTCATTACAGAATTGTAGGAAAAGGAAATATTGCAGCCAATGAAACTGATAGGAGGAACCTTCAGAATCACAGCCAGCGTGCAAAACAGTTGACCGAAAGGCTGAACGGCATATTAAAAAAAGAGATTGCAGAATATGGGGGGACAAAAGCTTTTGTCCGGTGGATACGGTCTGATGATGAGGATGCCGCATGAGACGCATCTGCTGGGATACCATGCTCTTCATTTATCTGCTCGAAGGGCATGCTGCGCACGTCGCGCGGATGAGAGAAATTCTTCAGCGTTGTTATGAACGCGGGGATTATCTTTGCTGCAGTTATCTGGCATTAGGGGAAATCATGGCCGGAGCCGCTTTGTCTTCTGATCCAAAGAAAGAAGCAGTAATTCAGGACACCATTCGGGAGATGGGTTTTCATTTTCTCCCTTTCGACCGGGAATCTGTTCTTCCATTCAGCCGTCTTCGGTCAAAAGAAAAGCTGCGAGCTGCGGATGCTATTCATCTCGCCTGTGCAGCTTCTGCGAAAGTGGACCTTTTCCTCACCGGTGACAAGCAATTAATCAAATTACATGTTCCCGGTGTGCAATTTATCGCTGATTTCTATACACCGATTCTTTAATTCATTTAGCTTTCCAAAATCCGTAATGGATTTGGAGATTTTTCGCTTACATGAAAATAAGCGTATATCTCTTCGGCAGTCTTGCGCGGCACCACCGCCGTCAGCGCCTCCAGATTGGCGCTCTGCACGCTGCGCAGGCTGCCGAAGTGCTCCAGCAATCTCCTTCTTGTCAGCGCGCCGACTCCCGGAATCGACAACAGCTCCGAATCGCGATCGCGCATCTCGCGCCGCTTGCGGTGATAGTTGATCGCAAAACGATGCGACTCATCCCGAACACGCTGAATCAGGTGCAGCACCGGCGAGCGCCGATCGAGCACCACCGGATCATCTTCCTGCCCATACAGATAAATAATCTCTTCGCGCTTGGCAATCGAAGCCAGCGGCTGGCTCGTGAATCCCAATTCTTCCAGCGCCGCCGCCGCTGCGTGCAACTGCCCAAGGCCGCCGTCAATCAGAATCAGGCTGGGCATCGGTCTGTTTTCTTCCGCAATCCGTTTATAGCGGCGCGTCACCACTTCGCGCATCGATGCAAAATCGTCCACACCCTGCACCGTTTTGATCTGGAACTTGCGGTAATCCGACTTCTTCATCGCGCCGTCTTCCCATACCACCATCGAAGCAACCGTTTCCGCTCCCTGGATATGCGAAATATCAAAGCATTCGATGCGGCGCGGCAGATCCGGCAGCATCAGCGCGTCCTGCAGCGATTCCTGAATCATCTTCTGGCTGGGCTGCAGCGTGCGGAAACGCTGATCGAAGCTCTGCTTCGCATTCTGGCCCACCAGGTCCACCAGCGAGCGCTTATCACCGCGCTGCGGCACCGCCAGCTCAATCCTGCGCCCACTCTGCCTGCTTAATAAATCGGCCAGCGCTTCTCGGTCCGTAAAATCCACCGGAACATAAATTGAACGCGGCACATACTGCTGGTCAATATACAACTGCTTCAACAAGGCAGAGAAGAATGCGCCCGCTTCAAATGCCGATGAGCCATTGACCCGAGCCACCTGCTCTTCATCCGCCTCCAGCAGCTCCGGCAGGTCTTCCCAGAAAAATTCACGGCGATCCACAATCTTGCCGCCGCGCAGATGAAAGAGGTTGACCGCCAGCATCTCGTTTTCGAAGTGATATCCAAATACATCGGCGTCATCGTTCTCCGTCGATGCAATGCGCTGCTTCTCCTGCAAATCAGAAACCGTCCGCAGCAGATCCCGATACTTCGCCGCCAGCTCGTACTGCTCATCCGCCGCCGCCGTTCGCATGCGGTCTTCCAGCGATCTCCCCAGTTCCGCGCTGCGTCCTTCCAGAAACAGCTGCGTATCACGCACCGCTTCCCGATATGTCTCCGGCGTCGTCAGCCCTTCCACGCACGGCCCCAGGCAGCGCTTGATGTAGTACTGCAGGCAAGGACGCGGATGATACCGCGACAGATCTACTTTGCAGCTCGGAATCAGAAAGCTGCGATGAATTAAATCAACAATGCGGTACGCAAGATTTCCGGGAAAATACGGCCCGTAATAAGCGCTGCCGTCCTTGCGTAGCCGTCGCGTTACAAAAACCTTCGGATAGCGATCGCCAAGCGTCAGCTTCACATAGGGATACGTCTTGTCGTCGCGCAACAAGATGTTGAAGCGCGGCTTCCGCTGCTTGATCAGATTGTTTTCAAGCGCCAGCGCCTCGTGCTCGTTATCGACCAGGATGTAGTCCAGATCGACCGCTTCCCGCATCAGCGAACCGGTTTTCGCGTTCGCCTGCGAGGCTTCCAGCAGATACGACCGTACCCGCGAGCGAAGATTTTTGGCCTTGCCGACGTAAATTACCTCGCCGTCAGCATTCTTGTACAGATACACTCCAGGCCGCGTAGGTAAAGTGCGGATTTTTTCCTGAAAGTCCATGAAATCGAAAGGCTCTGAATCTCAGTTTACCGTTTCTTCGCCTTGCCCGTATTCCTGAATTGCACGAATCGAGTAAAAGCTACGCGGTCGCCGGATGTGGGAAAACCTGCTTCTTCGCTCGTGAATTTTGCATTAACTCATTGGATTCACAGCCTTTGCCCACGGATTCATAGTTTGGCAGAAAGCGTGCATCCATTCTTAACGTTAAGCAGGGAAAAGCATGCTTATCTGCCACGCGATTGAAGTTGGAAACAAAGAAATGGAGTAAACGCGATGACTCGAATTAGCAGAACAGCTTTGCAATCAGTTTCGGCGCTTGGAGCGCTCTCGCTGCTCTTGGCCAGTGGTTGCACCACGAAAAATTATGTGCGCAGCCAGACCACCCCGGTTATTGAAAAAACGAACGAACTGGATGACGCGACAGCTACGAACAATCGCAATATTCATGACGTAGACCAGCGCGCCCAGGCTGGAATTCAGCAGGCCCAGAACAGCGCAAATCAGGCAAATCAAGCAGCTCAGAGCGCCGGCAGCTCTGCAACTCAGGCAAATCAATCTGCGCAGGAAGCCGTCAACAGAGTCGATTCGCTGACCGGCGTCATTGCAAATCTCGACAACTATAAGCAGGTAGCCGACGCACAGGTCAACTTCGCTTTTGATAAGGCTGATCTCACCCGCGCGGATAAACAGAAGCTCGATGAATTTGCCGCGCAGCTGAACTCGCAAAAGAGCTACATCCTGGCTGTTACCGGCGGCACAGATTCCACCGGACCGGCAGACTATAACTACAACCTCAGCCAGCGGCGTGCGCAGTCTGTCGTGCAGTATCTGGCTTCGAAGTACAACGTGCCGCCGCATCGCTTTTACCTGATCGGTATCGGCAAGGATAAGGAAGTAGCCTCTAATAGCTCTCCGGCTGGACGCGCAAAAAATCGTCGCGTGGAAATTCAGATGCTTTCCAACATGAGCGATCAGAATGGCTCACAAACCACCGCCCAGGCCTCCGGCACCGTGAAGCTGCCGCAGGATGGACAGGTCAACGCGCCCCAGCAGCGCTAAATAACCCTGATAGTAGAATCGACCGCGAGCGGGCAAATGCCGCTCGCGGTTTTTATTTTGCAGAAGGAAGAAAAGCCTCTCCGGTTCCCCACCACCAGGAAGAAAAGCCCGCTCCGGGTGCCCCATCCTGAACGAAGATAAGGGTGGGGTTCACAACCTTTACAATGCCAGCTGCTTAATATGTGCCGCGCGCACATCGCTTGCCGTAAACAGCGAATAAAACGGCGCGCCCTGCGCTGCCGCTTCCACCGCGGCGCGGCCTTTCGCTTCTTCCCGCTCCACCAGGCAGGCAACCGCAATCACCTTCATCCCGGATTCGCGTGCGGCCTCGATTGCAGTAATGGTCGAAGCTCCCGTCGTGCACACATCGTCCACAATGAGCACCGGCGCGTCTTTCTCAAAAAAGCCTTCGATCTTGCGCCCCGTGCCGTGGGCTTTCTCCGTCTTGCGCACAAGGAAGCCGTGAATCAGCGGAGCGCCATGATGTTCCTGTGCATACCACGCGCTGGCCGTCGCTACATTGGAAACGATCGGATCGGCTCCCATCGTGAGCCCGCCCACAGCCGCCGGTTTCAGCTTTTTTTCATGCAGCAGTTCCAGCAAAGCCAGCCCCGTCAGCCGGCCGCCTTCAGCGTGCAGCGTGGTCGTCCTGCAATCGATGTAATAATCGCTAGTGCCGCCGGATGAGAGCTTGAACTCACCGAGCTTGAAAGAAATGCGGGAAAGCAAATGCAGAAGCGTGGCGCGATAATTCGTAGTCATCAACAATGATTGTAGACTTTCTCAAAATGCTCACGAAAGGCTTGGCGAACATGACATTTCTTGAACTTTTTCGCGCGGAATTCGATGCGGAGATGAAAAAAACTGCCCGCATGCTGGAAAGCATTCCCGATGCCGACTTCAATTGGAAGCCCCACGAAAAGTCCATGACGCTGGGGCGGCTTGCAGGCCATCTCGCCGATATTCCGAGCCGCGTCTCCTCCATCGTTCATACAAATGTGCTGGAGCGGCCCGCAGGCTATGTGCCGTTTATCGCCAAGTCAAAAAGTGAAGCGCTGGAGCACTTCGCCCAATGCTCCAGTGAAGCGAAATCCGTCCTGCAATCGATAACCGAAGACCAGCTCAACGGCGAATGGACCGTAAAGCTCGCAGGCAAACCCCTCCTGGAACTGCCGAAGGCCATGGCCCTTCGCATGGTGATGATGAATCACCTCATCCATCATCGAGCGCAGCTGGGCGTATATCTGCGACTTCTCGACGCGCCGATTCCCGGCATGTTCGGGCCCTCTGCCGATGATACTCCACGCCCATAAGCTCCGGAGCCTCTCGGGATTTTATTCGCGGTTGAAGACCATGACGTTAGGCTTATCCCGGCCCGGTATGTGAACCGTCATCGTAAGAGTTTTGCCGTCGCCGGAAACTTCGATCTGCTGCGTGTAGAGTGTCTTGCCATTGATCTTGTCAACGCGCTCTACCGCGCGATCGCCGATGCGGCTTCCGGAAGAGGTATAGCCTGCGGGCACATTCGTTCCCGGATAGTCTTTGCCGTCGAATTGAAGGTTCTGCGTTACCTGGGCTGCGACATTGGTAAAAGAGAGGCCGCCATTCTGGAAAGGTTTGATTTCCATCTCGTAGGTGGAGTGGAGATCCTCTGTCGTGCTCTCCCACGTGCCTGCAAAACGAGACCCGCCGTCAGCAACATCCGGCTCTGCAATTCGCTGATAAATATAATGCAAGTTCGTCGTCGTGCCGTTGGTGTGATATCCCGTAAAGTTGTCGGTCAATGTTTTGCCGTCCGGCGAAAGCTGCCACAGTCCGATGATCGTGATACGTCCGTCGGTTTTGCGGATAACCTTCCAATTGTCGGCGTCCTGAACTGTAATCGCGAGGGTACTTCCGAATAGCCCCGGCTGGTCCGTGCCGTCGGCCACGATGGTTTCCACATTGTCGCCGGAAAAGTTGAGCTTGTAAGTGTTGGGTCCGGCGGGCTCAACTTTCATCCGGTCCGTAAGGCGGCTGTGCGCAGGGTCAAGCTTCCATTTGCCGAGAAAGGGTGTCAGAGAATCGGTGGATGCCGGCTGGAAGAGACCTGTCAGCAAAGTGAGAGTGAGCAGAAAATGGAAAGCGCTTATAGCCATAACTTGCTCCTGTATGGGTCGAACGACTGCTTGTGCTTTCAATAGGCATGTAAGTAGCCATTGAAATTTCTGCAAGCCGCCATGCAGCTAACGAATTGCTGCGGCGGTAATTAGTCTTACAAGGAGCCGGAAGTCAGCATCGGGTATGGGCAAGAAAAACGTTCGCTTGCGGACAGTGCCTTCCCGGAAATGGACACACTGGCGCTTGGGCCAAGATAGAACCCTGTCAAGTCTTAAATCTCATAAATCATTGAAAACAAAGGCAATGCGGCTGCAGGGAATTACGGCTTCCATTGATAAATAGAAGAAGGGCATGGAAATTTGTTTTCATGATCTCCCTACCGGTAAATCATTGAAAACAAACAATCTCCGTACAGAATAAAACCCGTAAATCATTGAAAAGAAACGATCCCCGCACAGAATGGGGGAGGGGTCAACTATTGAGACGCTCCAGGTGACGAAAGCCATCCGTTTGCAGCAATAATCCCGCAAATAGCGTGAAGTTGTAGGCCGCATGCACCACCGTGCTGGCAGCCACCGATTGCAACCGCAGCCGGATGACGCAAAGCACAACGCTGACGACACCGATGAGCAGCAGCGGAGCCCACGCCTGTGAAACCTGAGTAGCATGCAGCAGCGCAAAGGGAATCGTGGTAAGCACAATCGAGAGCGGAAGCGTCATCCAGGAGAAGGACTCGGGGGATAGAATTTCCTTCCGCATAAGCCAGCGCAGCGCATGAATAAAGCCGGGCAGCAGGAATCCGCGAAAGGCAATTTCCTCCAGCAGCGGAGCAAGCGAAATTCCGAAGAGCAGCATCATCCACGCGCCCAGCTGGGAGCCCATCATGTCCTGCATAATCGGCGGATCTTTCGGCATGGGCAGGTAATTGCCCAGCAGCGTGATGCCGAATCCCAATCCAAGGCCCAGGGCAACCAGCCATAGGAATCGCGTTCTTGCTTCCGCAATATTCCAGTGGATTCCTTCGGAAAAAGGCCGATGCCAAAGCGCGGAAAAAAGCAAGAGCGCAGCCAGTGCGGTCAGGATGTACGTAATGGCCTGTACGGGAATCGCAAGCCGCGCATCCGTTCCCATCATCTGGTAGAGCGCGTGATAATCCTTCGCGCCAAATAGATGGGATTGTTTAGCAAGAAACAGGCTCACTGCCTGGCCAATGAAGAGCATGGGCACGATCAGTACAAAAAATAAAAGAGCATGCCCAAGATGCGGCAGATCCGATGTCGTGCGCGGCGGTTCCTCCGAATAGAAAAATTCGGAGGGCGGTAATTCCTGTTGCGATGGCGGAGGCGTCAGCGAAATGGGATCAAGTGTCACTGAATCGTTGCTTTCCTGGTCGCTTTGCGCTTCTTGCCGGCGCCCTGTCCATTGAGAACCGGCTCCGGTACGATAGCATGTTCGGCATAATACCGGCGTAAAAATTCCCCGGTATACGATCCGCTGGTGCGCGATACCTGTTCCGGAGTACCCTCGGCAATGATTCGGCCTCCGTCTTCGCCGCCCTCCGGCCCCAGGTCAATGATCCAGTCCGCATTGCGAATCACATCGAGATTATGCTCGATGATGATGATGGTATTACCGAGGTCGGTGAGACGATGCAGCACTTCGAGCAGCTTGCGCACGTCGTCGAAATGCAGCCCGGTCGTCGGCTCGTCGAGCAGATAGAGAGTGCGCCCTGTTTGCCGCTTCGATAATTCGCGAGCCAGCTTCATCCGCTGCGCTTCGCCGCCGCTCAGCGTGGTGGCAGCCTGCCCCAGGTGGATATACCCCAGGCCCACATCCACCAGCGTCTGCAGCTTCTGCCGCACCTGCGGAATATCGGTAAGCACCGGCAAAGCATCTTCGATTGCAAGATCGAGAATATCGGCAATCGAGTAGCCGTTGAACTTCACCGCCAGCGTTTCCTGATTGTAACGGCGACCGTTACAAACTTCGCATTGCACGTAAACATCCGGCAGGAAATTCATTTCGATGCGGCGCTGGCCTTCACCCTGGCAGGCTTCACAGCGTCCGCCGGCAACATTGAAGGAAAAGCGCCCAGGCTTATAGCCGCGTTCGCGCGATTCCGGAAGCATCGCAAAAAGATCGCGGATCGCCGAGAAGACCCCCGTATAGGTCGCGGGATTCGACCGTGGCGTGCGGCCAATGGGAGACTGATCGATGCGAATGGCTTTATCGATATGCTCAAAGCCGGTGATGCGTCCGTGCTCGCCGGGCTCTTCGCGCGAGCCATAGAGCTGCTTTGCCAGCGCGCGATAAAGCGTGTCGTTGACCAGCGTGCTTTTGCCTGAGCCGGAGACGCCGGTCACAACCGTCATCACGCCGAGAGGGAACCGCGCCTTCACGTTCTGCAGATTATGGCTGCGCGCGCCCTCTACTGTGATCCATTTGCCATTCGTCGTGCGCGGTTCAAAACGGTGAAGAATTTTCACCTCGCCGGCAAGATAGCGCCCGGTAAGAGAGTTCACGGCGCCCATGATCTCTTCCGGAGTTCCTTCGGCTACAACATGGCCGCCGAGTTTCCCGGCGCCGGGGCCGAGATCGAGCACATAATCCGCGTGACGAATCGTGTCTTCATCATGCTCGACAACAAGCACCGTATTGCCGAGATTGCGCAGCGATTCCAATGCCTGGATAAGCCGCAGGTTATCGCGCTGGTGCAGGCCGATCGATGGCTCATCGAGCACATAGAGCACGCCGCGCAGGCGCGAACCAATCTGGGTTGCCAGCCGGATGCGCTGTCCCTCACCGCCCGAAAGAGTTGCCGCGCTGCGATTGAGCGAGAGGTAGCCAAGACCGACGGCATTGAGGAACTCCAGCCTCTCGACAACTTCGCGGCGCAGGCGTTCTGCAATCAACGCTTCCCGCTGCGAGAACTGCAGTCCCCGCGCGGCATCCACCGCCCGCCGCAACGATAGCGCCGTGAAGTCAGCAATGGAAAGCCCGCCTACTTTTACCGCCAGGGATTCCGGACGCAGCCGCTTGCCTTTGCAAACAGGGCACGTCGATGCCGACATGTAGTTCAGCATCCACTCCCGGTAGGCGTCCGATTTCGACTCTTCGACCGCATCGCGCAGGTAGGCAAGAATGCCGTGGAAGCCGGTGCGCGGAGCTTCTGTTTTGCCGGGACCGTAAAGCAGTATGTCCTGATGTTTCTGCGGAAGCTGCTCAAACGGCTTTTTCAGATCGATCTTGTAGCGCTGCGCCGCAAGCTGGATCAGCTTGAGCAGATACTGCGAAGCCGACCCCGGCCCCAGACCGCCGTCAAGCAGCGGCTTGGACCAGTCAGTAATGATCTTTGCCGGATCGAAATCGTAGATGCTGCCCAGGCCGTGGCACTCCGGGCAGGCCCCATAGGCGCTGTTAAAAGAGAAGCTGCGAGGCTCGAGCTTGGGAACATCCAGGCCGCAATCGGGGCAGGCCATCGATGAAGAATAAAGCTGTTCTCCGCCGCCGGAGATGCCGATAAGCACCAGGCCGTTTGCCATCTGCAGCGCTTTTGCGACCGACTCGGTGAGGCGCTTCTCAATGCCGGGTTTCAGTACGATGCGATCGACAACCGCTTCGATGGTGTGGTTCTTGCGCTTTTCCAGGTTGATGCTCTCGGTCAGATCGCGCAGTTCGCCATCGATGCGCGCCCGGAAGCCTTGCTGGTCAAGCTCGTCGAGCAGGTCTTTGAACTCGCCTTTGCGTCCGCGTACCACCGGCGCATAGATCGTGACGCGTTCGCCGGATGCCAGCGACAGAATGCGCTCCACGATCTGTTCATGCGTCTGCCGCGAGATGGGCCGCCCGCAGTTCGGGCAATGGGGAACGCCAACCGACGCATAGAGCAGACGCAGGTAATCGTAGATTTCGGTGATCGTCCCGACGGTGGAACGGGGACTGCGGCTTGTCGTCTTCTGCTCAATCGAAATTGCTGGGCTCAATCCCTCAATCGAATCTACGTCCGGGCGCTCAATCTGGTCTAAGAACTGGCGCGCATATGCCGATAAGGTTTCCACGTAGCGCCGCTGGCCCTCGGCATAAATCGTGTCAAAGGCCAATGAGGATTTGCCCGAGCCGGAAAGACCGGTAACAACGGTCAGCGTATTCCGCGGAATCTGTACGCTGATGTCGCGTAGGTTGTGCTGGCGCGCCCCGCGCACGGTAATGTGAGTGATCGACATGCAGAATGAAATTTTGAAAAACATGCAGATGCGGAAGGCGTGAGCCCTTGCAAATGCATTGACAGCCGTTCAGAATCGGAACAAGAAGCCTATAGGTATCTTAGTTGGCAATAGAAAAGCGGGTCAATGTAAGGCGTTTTCTGAGAAAATGACATCGTAACAAGCGTAAAGGCATGCCGCACGGGCCAGAAATAAAATAGCGGCGCCGGAAATGAAATCAGGATGCAGGACGCATTAAACTTACTAATGTTGATTTGCGCGACACTGGCTGCGCTCGCCTTTGGAGTGCTGGCAGCTTACGGAATCTGCCGCGCGGCCTTCGCGGCACTTAAGATACATGCCCGCTCCTATGCAGTAAGGTCTCCGCAGGCAAAGCCGGAGATTGCCCGCGTCATATAACGCGATATCTTTTTTCGAGGAAGACGGAAGAGGGCCGCCACGCTGGCGGCCTTTTTCTATTGCGGAGTATTTTGCTGCTGCTGTTGCTGCTGCTGGCGCAGATTCTGCAATTCCTGAAGCAATTGCTGTGGCGTCTTCACCTGGGGTTGCTGCGGCGACTGCTGTTCCGGGGGCTGTGTTGCTTCCGGGGCAGGTTCTGCCGGTGGTTCCGGTCGCGGCGGAGCATTCTCCTGTTGATCAGGAACATTGGAGCTGTCGTCATCCTCATCGTTACTGGGGTTCTGGCGCATTTGCGATACGGGAGGATTGACCGACGCCATGATCCCGCCGTTTCGCGGCGTCATCACGATCTGTCGCGGCGCGCCGTTGGCCAGCGATCCTACAAGCATGGTGTTGTAGCCGAGACCATCCAACAAGCTTGCCAATACTTCGCGCGGACTTGCAGGGCCATAGTTTCCAAAAATCCGTTGGTCGCGCGGAGTGCCTTCTACCTGCATCCCTGTTTTTGAGGAGATGTCATGAAGAATTTGCGACAGGCTGGAATTTTCCGCATTGACTGTCAGGTTCCCGTTATTGAAGGTAACTTGTGCCGGAACCGGCGGCTCATCCAGCAAGGAAATCGCGCGTTGCGGCGTTGGCGGAGCAGGTATGGCCTGAGAAATCGCTGCAGATGGTTTTTGCCCGGCAGGCGTCTGCGCCTCTGTTATGGTTGCAGTGATGAGAGCAAAAAGAAGAAACCCGACTTGTGCCTGTAACCGCATCCAATCCCCAGTTGAGGTGTATGGCTTTTAACCTGCACACACTTCTATGTACTAGACTAGCAGTGGTTCGGAATTGCTCATCAAAATAGTTTGTTCTTGCCTATGAAGCGCTGGCGGTTATTCTTTCTGATTGTTGCTTTGCTATCCGGCGAAAATGCCCACGCCGTCTCCTGCACGACACAGTCGCAGATGACCGAGGCGCAGCGATCCGTCTATGTGCAGGCGATCCATAGCCTTGCGTCGAATGTACAGTCCGGCAATGTTGCAGCTGTCAAATCTGCGACCATTGCCGGTGTCGCTGCGCATTTTGATGGAATTGCAGGTACGATTCAGTCCGTCAGCCCTCAGTTGCAGGGTGCAACCATCACCATCGAGGCCATCTACAGCCTCAAGGCTACCGATCTTCACGCCCCGGCAGATGCGCAATTTTTCTGCAGTGGGCCGGGATCGCAGATGCTTATCACCATCTCCATTCCGCAGCTTCCTCCCGGCGATTATGCATTAGCCCTCACTCGCGCAACCGGGATAAAGCAGCCGCAGCAAATCTCCATGATTCTCGCCAATGATCCGGCGGGGAGCGAGCAATGGAAGCTGGCGGGATTCTTTGTACGGCCTCTTACTTTCGCCGCGCACGATGGAGTCTGGTACTGGACACAGGCGCGTAATTACGCCGCGAAAAAGCAGCAGTGGAACGCTTATTTCTACTATCAGACCGCAGCATATCTGCTTGCTCCGGTAGATTTTCTGTCCAGCCCGAACCTGGAAAAGCTGCAGAAGGAGATGAACGCCGTACGTCCCGCAGGACTACCGGACAACGCGGAGCCGATGAAGTTGGCAGGGAACGGCCAGGTCTTCAACATCACGAGCCTGCATACAGATGGCTCGTTAGGGGGGCTCGACCTGGTGGCGAACTATACGACAGACAATGTGTCCGATCCGGTGGCCGCGCGCAGCCGGAACCTTGAAGTCATGAAGGCGCTCATTGCGCAGCATCCGGAACTGCGCGAAGCATTTCATGGCCTTTGGATTTATGCCAATGCCCCGCATCAGCAGCCGTACGCAATTGAATTGCCGATGAACCAGATTCAATGATTGCCCCCAATAAACCTGCAAATGAGAGAAATATCGGATGGCAAATGTAATGGAGAAAACCCTGTCTCAGGCAATTGCGCAGCGTCGTGCAACGCCGAGCTTTGATGGTTCCCCCATACCGGCAGAAGACCTGAGGAAAATACTTGAGGCTGGTCTGCAGGCTCCCAGCGGCTACAATATGCAGCCGTGGCGGTTTGTTGTAGTTCGCACGGAAGACCAGAAACGCCGCTTGCGGGCAGCTTGCTTCAACCAGGCAAAAGTAGAAGAAGCCTCAGCCGTCATTGTGGCTTGCGGAGACGCGGATGGCTGGCGAAGCGGCGATCTGGAAGAGATGCTGCGGCTAGGCCGTGAAGGAGGCATGCCGGAGAACTATGCCGAGCAAGCCAAGGTAAATATCCCGAACTATCTTTCGAATCATCCCGACCTTCCCATGTGGCTCAATCGCCATGTCATGATTGCGTTCACGACCATGATGCTCATGGCCGAGGTTATCGGATACGACACGGCTCCCATGGAAGGTTTCGAGCAGGAAAAAGTTCGCGAGGTCCTCAAGCTGCCTCTCAGCTACCAGGTGGTCGCTCTGCTGGCCATCGGTCGCTTGAAAGGGAACGACAAGTTCTATGGAGGCCGCTTCAGCACGGCTCGCACTCTTTTTGATGAGGAGTTTGGCAAGCCGTTGAAATTCTAACCTCATGCTTTTCTTTCTCTTGCCAGGACAGCAGGTTAGAATGAGACTGTGGCCCCGTAGCTCAGGTGGATAGAGCAGCAGTTTCCTAAACTGCGTGTCGGAAGTTCGAATCTTCCCGGGGTCACCATAGTTTCGTGCGGAAAGACAGCCGGAATGCCGGCCTGCAATTCTGCATGTTCTTATAACATCAACGCATGAGATGTTCGGGAAGACGGTGAGAATCCGTCGCTGCCCCGCAACTGTAAGCGCGATACTGTGCGTCTGTAAGAATGAGACGCTCAGGTGATTGACGGATCTGAAGGCCACTGGAGAATTCCGGGAAGGCGGTCCGCAGATAAAGCGCGAGTCAGGAGACCGGTCTCATTGCTATGAAGAGCGGATCATTTTCTATGCCGCTCAAACCCGCGTTCCGAGGGGAACGGAGGATATAAATATGAGAAAGAAACTGGGGCCTGCGCGTCGCCTGGCCTTTTTATCTGTTTGTCTGTTGTCTGCTGCACCCTTATCCGCAGTTGTCGTTCGTGGCCGCGTGACTGATCCGCTCGGTCGCCCCATCGCAAACGCGAGCATTTCTCTTATCGAGAACGGCAAGGTGATTGTCGCCTCGCAAACCATGAGCGACGGAACCTATCAGCTTTCGAGTTCCGCATCCGGACGCTTTTACGTGTTGGCCGGCGGCAAATCATTCCGCCAGCTTGCAACACAAAGCTTTTATGGCGGATCGCTCGATGGCGTCGAGCAAAATATTGTCCTCGAGCCTGAATGGGTACGGCAATCGGTCGTCGTTACCGCAACCGGTACACCCTTGCCGCAAGGACAATTAAGCGCATCGATCACCAGCCTGACCAGAACAGACTTTATCAATCGCACCGATCTGGTGGACGCGATGCGGCAGATGCCCGGCGTCAATGTAGTGCAGCAAGGACAGCGCGGCAGCTTAACGAGTGTCTTTGTGCGCGGCGGCAACTCCGATTCAAACAAGATTCTGTTTGATGGAGTGCCGATCGAAGACGTGGGCGGTGTCTTCGATTTGTCCACCATCGCTACTACCGGCGTATCGAGCGTCGAAACCTATCGCGGGCCCAATAGTGTTCTTTATGGAGCGGATGCTGCAACCGGAGTCATCAACTTCAGTTCGCCGCGCGGATCGACGCCGTTTCCATCCCTGATGTACGAGGGCGATGCCGGAAATTTCGGCACATATCGCAATGAAGTGCAGTTGGGCGGAACGCATCGCGCCTTCGATTACTATGGCGGTTTTAACGATCTGCAGACGAAGAACTCGCTGCCTCAGAGCGAATACCACAACATCGTTGAGACGGCGAACCTGGGATACGCATGGTCTTCGGCAACTACGCTGCGCGTGTCTGCCCGCAATGCGGATATTGCAACCGGCGTCCCCAATGCCTACCAGTTTTACAGAATTGCGAATGACAATAAGCAATCGGACCAGAACATCTTTCTGGCAGCTTCACTGGATCACAACTTTTCCGATCGCTGGCATGGCTTATTGCGAT
>DASZUU010000032.1:0-21462 GCA_035547425.1 Alloacidobacterium sp.
ACATCGCCGACGATGGTTGAGCCCTTCAGCAGAAACGTCTCTTCGCGTTTTGTGTTGCCTGCGAAATATTTGTCGAACCCTTCGCGTGTGTTGATGCGGTTGATGCCGACGTCGAGAATGGTTGCTCCCGGCTTAACCATATCCGGCGTCACATATCCCGGGCGACCGATAGCGGCCACCAGAATATCGGCATTGCGCGTAAAGGCGGCCAGGTCGCGCGTTTTGCTATGGCAGATAGTGACCGTCGCGTTCTCCTGCAGCAGCAGAATCGAAATGGGCTTGCCCACAATATCGCTGCGCCCGATCACAACAGCGTTTTGCCCGGAAATCGGCAGGTTGCTGCGCTTGAGCATCTGGATCATGCCGGCAGGCGTGCAGGGAGCGAGCGCAGGCTGGCCAGCCTGCAAGCGGCCAACGTTGACAGGATGAAAGCCGTCTACATCTTTTGCCGGAGAGACAGCTTCGAGCAGCAGCTTCGCGTTTACCTGCTTCGGCAATGGAAGCTGGATCAGGATGCCGTCGATATCGTCGCGCGCGTTCAGTTGTGCCACCAGTTCCAGCATCTCTTCGGTAGTGATCGTATCCGGCGGCGTAATCAAATCCGAATAGATGCCGAGCTGTTCGCTGGTGCGCACCTTGCTGCGCACGTAAATCTCTGAAGCAGGCACATTGCCGACAAGCACTGCTGCCAGGCCGGGGCGAATGCCCTGCGCCGCCAGTTGCTCGACTTCCGCGGCGACCTCGGCCTTGATCTGCGCGGCGATTGCATTTCCATCAAGAATGCGTGGGGTTGTCATCTATAACTCATGGTAAAGGATGCGTACACTGTTGACATGACCGATGAACGACTTTCTCGGGAAGTGCCGGCGCTGGTGGTTTGTCCTGTGTGCCACGGGCAGCTGCGCGCGCAGGCTGACGGTATTCTGTGCGCCGCCTGCGGACGCCTCTACCCAGTGGAAGACGGCATTCCGGTTCTGCTGGCCGACCGCGCCCGACCTCCTCAGGAATGACGATGGAAGAAGGGATAGAGCATCCAGAAGGCGATGCCGATGGCTACCAGGATCGCCAGAAATAAGAAAACCAGCATGGTTCCCCAAGATGGGCCCTGGTGATGCTCTGAGTTTCCATCGCTCATACATTTCTTATTATCGTCTTTGCCGGCGGGTGATAATCGACGGAGGAGAACGATTTGCAAAATTCCTCACAGGTCGAGGGAACGCGTCCCTTGTGTGTGGACCTTGACGGCACGCTGGTCAAGAGCGATACGCTGGTCGATTCTCTGCTGGTGCTGGTGCGCACGCAACCTGGTAGCGCTCTTAAGACATTCCAATGGCTGCGTCGCGGCAAGGCCGCGCTTAAGGCGGCCGTGTGCAATATCGTTTCGCTCGATGCGGCCAATCTGCCCTATAACCGCGCGTTGCTGGCGTTTCTGGAAGACGAGCGTGCCCGCGGACGAAAGATTTATCTCGCTACCGGAGCCGATACGCGGCTTGCTGAGAAAATCGCAGCGCATCTTGGAATCTTCGATGGCGTCTTAGGAAGCGACGGCAAGACCAACCTTATCGGGAATCACAAGCTGGCCGGCTTGCGTTCGGCATTTGGTGACGCAGGTTTCGACTACATCGGAAATGCGCGGCACGATTTGCCCTTGCTGGAGCATGCGGGCGAAGCCATGCTGGCCAATGCTCACGGCACGCTGCGCTCGCGTATCAGGTCACGGGGAATCAGCATCCAGCGGCATTTTGAAGACCGTTCATCGCGCAGGAAAGCTTTCCTGCGTGCGATTCGCCTGCACCAGTGGGCCAAGAATGTGCTGCTTTTTGTGCCGGTTTTGCTGGCGCATACGTTGAAGTTGCCCCTGCTGTTGCAGGCGGTCCTGGCGTTTTTCTGCTTCAGCTTCTGCGCCTCCGCAACATATATCGTCAACGATCTGCTCGATATCGAAGCCGACCGTAGCCATCCGAATAAACGCCAACGCCCTTTTGCGGCAGGCGATCTGCAGGCTTCAACAGGCGTGTTGATTGCCGGGCTGCTGCTGCTCGTGTCCTTTGCCGGAGCGCTCCTGCTGCCGCGGGAATTTCTGCTCTGGCTGGCGGCTTACCTTGTTGTCACGCTGAGCTATTCGCTGGCACTCAAAAAAGTTGTGCTGGTCGACGTGATCGTGCTCTCCGGCCTCTATACGGTGCGCATGCTGGCTGGGGGAGCGGCAACACAAACAGCGATCTCTACCTGGCTGGCAGGCTTCTCCGTCTTTTTGTTCTTCTCGCTGGCCATGGTCAAGCGCTTCAGCGAATTGCAAAATCTGCGCGAACGCGGCGATGCGCCGTCGAACGGGCGAGGCTACCTGGTGGCCGACATCGAGCAGTTGCGCAGCTTCGGCACGGCCAGCGCTTACGCCGCGATCGTCGTTTTTGCGCTCTATATCAGCGGCAGCGAAGTTGCGGCGCTCTATCCGCATCCTGCCCGGCTGTGGCTTATGGTTCCATTCATGCTGTTGTGGGTCAGCCGCGTGTGGCTGCTGGCCTCGCGCGGCGCGATGAACGAAGATCCCGTGATCTTCGCGGTCACCGATCGCATGAGCCTGCTGATCGGATTTGCCGTCGCTGCCATCGCTGTCTTTGCCGCGTTACGATAGAGAAGCATGGCACGGAATTCGCAGCCGAAATTTGAATCATGGGGACGCTATCCAAGACTGCAGGCCGACGTCATTCCGTTGAGCTGGACCACGGATTTTCCTCTTCCCAAACCTCCGGCAACCAAGCTGTTGCCCGTTGGCGCGGGACGCAGCTACGGAGACGTTTGCCTGCTTAACGGCGGCACGCTGCTCAAGACGCGCGGCATGGATCGCCTGTTGCATTTTGACGCGGAAACCGGCGTGCTGGTTTGCGAGGCGGGCACAACGTTGGCTGAGATTCTGGACTTTGCCGTGCCCCGCGGGTTTTTTCTGCCGGTTACTCCAGGCACAAAATACGTCACCGTCGGCGGAGCCATCGCCAACGATATCCATGGCAAAAATCACCATGTAGCCGGGACCTTTGGCTGCCACGTGCTGCGCTTCGAGCTGGTCCGGTCGACTGGCGCCCGCTTTATCTGCAGCCCGACGCAGAATGCCGACTGGTTTTCGGCAACCATCGGAGGCATGGGGCTTACGGGATTGATTACGTGGGCGGAGATTCGGCTCCGGCGCATCGTCTCCAGAAAAATGCAATATAAGGGCACAAAATTCGTCGGAATCGATGAATTTGTCGCGCTTTCCAAAGCCAATACGAACGTGGAATGCACCATGGCCTGGATGGACTGCGTTTCTACCGGCAAGAATTTTGCCCGAGGCATCTTCATGCAGGGTGATCACAGCCAGGCGCCCGAGCCGCTGGCCGCCAGCAGGCAGCCTTGGCTGACGCTGCCGCTCGATCTGCCCGAATCCCTGCTGAACCGCTACACAGTGGGCCTCTTCAACACCCTGTATTACAACAAGCAGCGCGGGAAAGAAGCGACCGGACTGGTGGACTATGAGCCGTTCTTCTATCCGCTGGACAAAATACTGCACTGGAACCGCATGTACGGTAAGAGCGGCCTGCTGCAATTTCAATGCCTGCTGCCCTGGGAGGCCGATCATCAGATGGGAATTGTGAAGATTCTCAAGGCCATTGCGGCCTCCGGGCTGGCTTCTTTTCTGGTGGTTCTCAAAGTTTTCGGCGATATTCCATCGCCGGGCATGATGTCCTTCCCCGCGCCCGGCATCACACTGGCGCTTGATTTCCCGATTCGCGCCGATGCCAGCTTCGACCTGCTCGACCGGCTGGCAAATATTACGCAGGACCATGGAGGCCGCATGTATCCGGCCAAGGACGCGCGCATGACGGCGGTCCAGTTTCAATCGTTTTATCCGCAGTGGGAGGCATTTGCGCGATATATCGATCCGGCTTTCAATTCCGCATTCTGGCAGAGGGTGAGCTCGCGTGGCTAAACCGTATTATCGGCATCTCCCTTCACGCATCCTGGTTCTGGGAGCCACCTCGGCTATCGCAAGCGGCGTGATGCGTCCCTTAGCCGCGCGCGGAGCCGGCTTTTATCTGGTAGCGCGCAATCCGGAAAAGTTGGCCGCCGTTGCCGCCGACCTGCACACCCGCGGAGCCTCCTCCGTTCATACCGCCGTTATGGATCTGGACGATGCAACGGCGCATGCAGCCATGCTCGCCGACGCGGCGCAGAAGCTGGGAACCATCGAAATGGCCCTCCTGGCTCACGGCATTCTTGGCGATCAAGAGAAGGCGCAGGCTGATTACGCTGTCGCCGAAGCCATCCTGCGGACGAATTTTCTCTCCGCCGTTTCACTGATTACCTGGTTGGCCAACTACTTCGAGCAGTCTCGCCAGGGAGTACTTGCTGTGATCTCTTCCGTTGCCGGAGACCGAGGCCGCAAGAGCAACTATGTCTATGGCGCATCGAAGGGCGCTCTCGACATCTTCCTCGATGGCGTGCGTAACCGCATCGATCGCAGCGGCGTGCAGGTATTGACCATCAAGCCCGGTTTCGTCGCCACGCCCATGACGGCGCATCTGGAGCAGAACGCGCTTTTTGCTCATCCATACGGCGTAGGGCAGTGTATTCTGCGAGCTATCGATAAAGGCAAGGATGTGGCCTATGTGCCGCCGATGTGGGCGGTCATCATGTTTCTGGTCCGTTCTATACCACGCCCTGTTTTCAAAAAGATGAACCTCTAAACTGAACTCATCGGTCATTTTTCTGAATCAAACGTTTATCCGGAGACATCGGATTCTTTGTAAAGTAATGGGCGAACGGGGTTCGGCTTTTTCGCAGACTGGATCGTCTACCGTAAAATGAAGTTGTTCGTGCCTGGGCCTTCGGCTCGGGCTTAATGCAAAGCAATCGTTAAACTAAAGGGGCTTATCCCGTGAACTCCTTACTGGAGAAATCCGGATTTGTTTCACCGTTGTCGTGTCCGCTGAAATAGCCTAACCGTTTCCGGTCCGCACGATTTGGTGGGGTGCAGGCCGCGGGAGAGATTGACGAACCATGTGGATAGTCCGCCTCGCACTGCGACGGCCTTATACATTTGCTGTCCTTGCTCTGCTTTTGCTTGTTCTCGGTCCCATTGCGGTCATGCGCACGCCGACCGATATCTTTCCGAATATTGATATTCCGGTCGTTGCCATGGTCTGGCAATATACCGGCCTCTCTCCGGAGGAAATGTCGCAGCGCATCGTCTTCCAGAGCGAGCGCACGCTGACCACGACCGTCAACGATATCGAGCACATCGAATCGCAGTCGCTCAATGGCAGGGGCGTCATCAAGATTTTCTTCCAGCCGAATGTCAATATCGCCATGGCGGTTGCCCAGGTGACCGCTATCGGCCAGACACAGTTGCGTCAGCTGCCGCAGGGAACAACTGCGCCACTCATTATTCAATACAGCGCTTCCAGCGTTCCGATCCTTCAGTTGGGTCTTTCCGGCGAGGGTCTCTCCGAGCAGCAGCTGAACGATTACGGCCTGAACTTCATCCGCACCCAGCTTGTAACCGTCGATGGCGCCGGCATTCCTTATCCTTACGGAGGCAAGCAGCGTCAGATTCAGGTTGATCTCAATCTGCGAGCGCTTCAGGCCAAGGGCCTTGCGCCTTCCGATGTGGTCAATGCCATTTCCACGCAGAACCTGATCCTGCCTTCAGGCACAGCTAAGATTTCGCAGTTTGAATATCAGATTGCAACCAACAGCGCGCCTGCCAAAGTGGATGACCTGAATAATCTGCCTATCAAGGCAGTCAACGGCGCAGTGGTCTATATTCGCGACGTCGCGCACGTGCGCGACGGCTTCCCGCCGCAAACGAATATCGTGCGCGTTGACGGTCAGCGCGCGTCGCTTATCAGCATTATCAAGACCGGCGATGCTTCCACTCTCGATATTGTGGAAGGCATCCGCGCCAAGCTGCCGCTTATTAAATCGCAGCTGCCTCCCGCTCTCAAGATCACTCCGCTGGCCGATCAGTCCGTCTTTGTCCGCGCCTCGATCAATGGCGTTGTCCGCGAAGCGATCATCGCTGCCTGCCTGACCGGCATCATGATCCTGGTCTTCCTCGGCAGCTGGCGCAGCACCCTGATTATCGCCGTCTCGATCCCGCTGTCGATCCTCTCGTCGCTGCTGGTGTTGAGCGCGCTGGGCGAAACGATCAATATCATGACGCTCGGCGGCCTGGCACTGGCCGTCGGTATCCTCGTCGACGATGCTACCGTCGAAATCGAGAATATCAACCGCAATATCGAAATGGGCAAGGCGGTAGAACAGGCGATTCTGGATGGCGCGGCGCAGATTGCCGTTCCCGCCTTCGTAGCCACCATCTCGATCTGCATCGTCTTTGTTCCGATGTTCTTCCTCACCGGCGTGGCCAAGTTCCTCTTTGTGCCGCTGGCGGAAGCCGTAGTCTTTGCCATGCTTGCCTCGTACCTGCTCTCGCGAACGGTCGTGCCCACCATGGCCAAGTACCTGCTGCAGGAGCACGACGATGAGGCTGCTGAGAGAAAACAGAAGAGCTACAATCCGCTCGTCCGCTTCCAGCTGGCCTTCGAGCATTATTTTGAAAAACTTCGCGTCGGTTATCGCGGGATACTCGCATTATGCATCGAGCACTCGGCCATCTTTCTGATTTTCTTCCTGGTCTTCTGTCTCGGCTCCGCCGCATTGCTCTACCCGTTTCTCGGACAGGATTTCTTCCCCTCGGTCGACGCCGGTCAATTCAAGCTGCATTTGCGCGCGCGTACCGGAACGCGCATTGAAGAGACAGCGCGCCTTTGCGACCAGGTCGATCAGACCATCCGTGAGGTGATTCCGAAAAAAGAGCTCATCACCATCATCGATAACATTGGCCTGCCCTATAGCGGCATCAATACTACCTACAGCAACTCGGCGCCGATTGGTCCCGGCGATGCCGATATCCAGGTGTCGCTCACCGAAAATCATCACCCTACCGAAGCCTATGTGCAGAAGCTGCGGAGTGTGCTGGCGCATCGCTTTCCCGGCGTGATCTTTTACGAGCTGCCGGTGGACATGGTGACGCAGATCCTGAACTTCGGTCTTCCTGCCCCCATTGATATCCAGATCGTAGGGCCTGACCTTGAAGGAAATCGCAGCTTTGCCGAGCAGATGTTGAACCGCGTCAAATATGTTCCCGGTACAGCCGACCTCCGCATTCAGCAGCCCTTTGACAATCCGCACCTGTTCATCAATGTAGATCGCAGCAAGGCGCAGCAGATTGGACTGCAACAGAGTGACGTGGCGCAGAGCCTGCTCGTTGCCACCAGCGGTAGCTTCCAGACCACGCCGAACTACTGGCTGAATCCCAAAACCGGCGTCAGCTACAGTATTGTGGCGCAAGCGCCGGAATATAACCTGGACTCGATGCAGGACCTGCAGAACATACCGATCACAGCGTCAAGTGCCGGCTCCACTACGCCCGCCACTGCGGTCAGCAATGGAGCGGGTGGCCCCACAGCAACGGCGAATACACCCATGGGCGGCAAGCCGATCCAGATTCTCGGCAACGTTGCTTCCATTACTCCCGGATCGGAAATGGGCACGGTGTCGCACTACAACATTGCCCCGGTGATTGATATTTACGGCAACGTCGTCAACAGCGATCTTGCCAGCGTAAACAAGCAGATCGATAAGATCATCGCCGATATGAAAGGTAAGCTCCCGCGCGGTTCGCAGCTGGTGGTTCGCGGACAGGTGCAGACCATGCGAACCTCATTCGTCGGCCTGCTCGGCGGGCTCATCTTCTCCATCGTGCTGGTCTATTTGCTGATCGTCGTCAATTTCCAGTCATGGCTCGATCCGTTTATCGTGATCTCGGCATTGCCTGCCGCCATCTGCGGCATCGTCTGGTTCCTGTTTATTACGCACACGCACATCAGCGTGCCTGCCCTTACCGGCGCCATCATGTGTATGGGCGTGGCCACATCGAACTCGATTCTCGTCATCAGCTTTGCTCGCGAAAAACTTGAAGAGAGTGTTGGCGACGCGCCTGCCGCGGCTCTGGAAGCGGGCTTCACCCGCTTCCGTCCGGTGCTGATGACCGCCCTGGCAATGATCATCGGCATGGTGCCTATGGCGCTGGGGCTTGGCGATGGCGGCGAGCAGAACGCCCCGCTGGGACGCGCCGTCATCGGCGGCCTGCTCTTCGCCACTGTATCTACCCTGTTTTTTGTGCCAACCTTCTTCAGCGTAGTACATGGGCGATTAGAGCGCAGACGCCATAAAAAGCATGCCCAGGCTGAGAACACTCTGCCCGAAAGAGGGGAGAACTAAAAAATCATGAGCCACACACCTGAACCAAATTCGACTTCACCGATATCCAAGGGCAGTGCGGTTATATTGCTGATTGTTGTTCTGCTTGTTGCTGCCGTTCTCGCCGTTACCGGCATTATTCCGCGCGTGCGGGCCAAATCCAAGCTGCAGGATGAAACGAATGCGCTTGCCGCTCCGGATGTGCTCGTTGCGAAACCGCAAATGGGCAAGCCGTCGGAAGAGATTGTGCTCCCAGGCAACACATTCGCCTATCAGGATTCGCCCATTTACGCGCGCACCAACGGCTATCTCAGGAAGTGGTACTTCGATATCGGCGCGCACGTCAAGAAAGGCCAGCTGCTGGCGGAAATCGAAAGCCCGGAAATCGACCAGCAGCTTGCACAGGCCAAAGCCGATCTCCTCACCGCGGAAGCGACCGCCAAATATGCCCAGACGACCTCCTCGCGTTACCAGGATTTGCTGAAGCAGAACGCAGTCTCGCAGCAGGACACAGAGAACTTCACTACCCAGGCATCCGCCTCTAGCACACAGGTAAAATCCGCGGTTGCCAATGTGCAGCGACTGCAGGAGCTGGTCTCGTTTGAAAAGGTATATGCGCCGTTTGACGGTATCGTGACCGCGCGCGGCGTCGATATCGGCCAGCTGATTGATTCCGGCGCTGCCAAAGAAATGTTTCACATGGCGGCGGAGCAAACGCTGCGCATCTACATCAATGTGCCGCAGGTCTATGCGCCTGCCTGCACGCCAGGAATCATGGCCGATATCACCTTCGATCAATATCCAGGCCGCAAATTTCAGGGCAAGATCGTTCGCACCTCGAAAGCCATCGATCCCACATCGCGCACTCTGTTGGTTGAAGTGGATGTAGACAACCGCAAGGGCGAGCTGGTTCCTGGCGCGTATGCGCAGGTGCATCTCAAGCTGAATAACTACAAGCCCTCGCTGATTATCCCTGTTCCGTCGCTGATCTTCCGTGCGCAGGGGCTGCAGGTGGCTACTGTAGTGAACGGGAAAGCAAAGCTGGTGCCCATCACCATTGGCCGCGATGACGGCCGCGTCGTCGAAGTATCAGACGGCTTGAGCCCGGACGACGAGGTAATCCAGAATCCGCCTGATTCCATCATCGATGGTGAGGTCGTGAATGTGGTCAAGCCGGCGCAGATCGAAAAGCAGCCGGCACCGACGCGTGGAGGCGAGTAAGCAAATGAAGCCCCTTCGCACACCGGTTCTTGGCGCAGCGGGGTTCATAGCTCTGCTCGCCGGCTGTACGGTCGGCCCGAATTACAAGCGGCCCACGGCTCCTACGCCTACCGCGTATAAGGAAACAGCTCCGCCGCCTGCGATTCCAAACGGCACATGGAAACAGGCCCAGCCCAGCGACCAGCTTCTGCGCGGCAAGTGGTGGGAGATATATAACGATCCGCAGCTAAATGCGCTGGAAGAAAAGGTGGCCGTCTCTAACCAGACGCTCAAAGCCGCTACGGAACAGTATTTTGCAGCGCGCGCCCAGATTCAGATTTACCGTGCTAATTACTTCCCGACCCTCGGTGTCGGGCCGTCGATCTCGCGCCAGCGCTTATCGCAGAATCGCCCCACGGCAGTGAATGGGTCGCCATACCAGTACAACGACTTTGCTCTTGCCGGACAGGCCAGCTGGGAACCCGATCTCTGGGGGCAGGTGCGCCGTACCGTCGAATCCGCGCGAGCCTCTGCCCAGGCCAGCGCTGCCGATCTGGCGAATGCCGAACTGAGCATCCGCTCGGAGCTGGCGCAGGATTATTTTGAGCTGCGCGGTCTCGACCTGCAAAAGCAGCTGCTCGATAGCACGGTGGCTTCATACGAAGACTATCTGAAGCTCACGCAAACCCGCTTTAAGGGCGGCGTCGCTACTGAATCCGATGTTGCCCAGGCGCAGACGCAGCTTGAAAGCACGCGGGCGCAGGACATCGACGTAGGCGTAGCGCGCGCGCAGTATGAGCACGCCATCGCCACTCTCATCGGCGAACCGGCATCGAACTTCAGCTTGCCCGCTGCTCCCCTCAATCTGCCGCTGCCGCAGATTCCCGCCGGAGTGCCTTCGGAGCTGCTCGAACGCCGCCCCGATATTGCCGCCATGGAGCGCCGCGCCGACGCTGCGAATGCGCAGATAGGCATTGCCATCGCCGCCTACTATCCGAATATCACCCTCTCCGGAGCCGGCGGTTTTGAAAGCAGAAATCCCGGCACCTGGATTCAGGGGCCCAGCGCTCTCTGGTCCCTGGGAGCCTCTGCCTCGGAATTGATCTTCGACGCAGGACGCCGTCACGCGGTCACCGAACAGGCGCGCGACAACTACGAAGCCACCGTCGCTAACTACCGCCAGAACGTGCTGAATGCGTTTCAGGAGGTCGAAGACAATCTCTCGACGCTGCGTATTCTCGATCAGGAGTCGGTGACACAGGCCGCCGCTGTAGCCGCTGCCGAGCACTCGCTCGACATCAGCACGCGCCGCTACAAGCAGGGGCTGGTGACGTATCTCGACGTGCTGACCGCGCAGACCGCGCAGCTTACCAACCAGCGGACGCAGGCCGATATCACCACGCGACAGTTTGCTGCCAGCGTGCTGCTGATCAAAGCTCTCGGCGGAGGATGGGATACCTCGCAGTTGCCGAAGCTGTAGGAACAAGACATCAGGCCGGGCGCCTGCTTAGAATGGATGAGAAAGGTAATTACCAACCCATGGCACATATGGTGTTTTGCTCGCGTTATAAGCAGGAGTTGGAGGGCCTGGAAGAACCGCCCTTCGACAGCGACTTCGGCAACAAGATTTATCACAACGTCTCCAAAAGGGCTTGGCAGGAGTGGCTGGAGCATCAGAAGATGCTGCTCAATGAATATCGCCTCCAGCCTTGGACGCCGCAGGCGCAGGAATTTCTCGTCGAGCAGATGGACCGCTATTTCTTCGGCGAAGGCTCCGAGCTGCCCAAGGAATACGTTCCGCCCGCTCACTAATCCAGCGCTGCCATCCTGAGCAATGGCATTATTGTCGCTTTGAGCGCATGATTTACGTTTGCCATCCTGAGCGTAGCGAAAGACCTGCTTTTCGCTGGCAGCGGCAACGCCTTCCAGCGAAAGACGTGGAACCAACCTTTTTTGAGGCCCTATGAGCGAAAAACAAGCAGTTTCTACAAAGAGCGCCCCGGCGGCCATCGGGCCGTACTCGCAGGCAGTGCGCATTGGTGATTTCCTCTACACCTCGGGTCAAGTGGGTCTGGACCCCGCGACCGGAGCCGTGGTTGAGGGCGGCATTGAGGCGCAGACCACGCGTGCGCTCGAAAACCTGAAAGCGGTGCTCGAAGCCGCCGGAACCAGCCTCAAAAACGTCGTAAAAACCACCGTTTTTCTCAAAAATATGGGCGATTTTGCCGCTATGAACGCCATTTATGCGCAATACTTTGCGCCGGAAGGCGTCGTCGCTCCGGCGCGCTCCACAGTTGAAGTAGCTCGCCTGCCGAAAGACGGACTGGTCGAGGTTGAAGCCATCGCCACGCTCTAACCATCTAATTAGTTGAGGGGAGGATCTATGACTGACACGAAGGTCGAGAAAATCCAAAGGACCGAGGAAGAATGGCGTAAGCTGCTGACTCCGGAGCAGTTCCACATCACGCGAGAAAAAGGCACCGAGCCTGCCTTCACCGGCAAGCTCTACTACAATCACGATGACGGCATCTACCGCTGCGTAGCCTGCGGCGCGGAGCTGTTCACTTCCGACAAGAAATTCGAGTCCGGCAGCGGCTGGCCCAGCTTCTGGCTTCCGGTGCGCCCGGATGCGGTGGAAACGCATGAGGACAACAGCTACGGCATGCGTCGCGTCGAAGTGACCTGCGCCCGCTGCGGTTCGCATCTTGGCCATGTTTTCCCCGATGGCCCGCAGCCTACTGGCCTGCGCTACTGCATCAATTCGGCTTCATTGGATTTTGAAAAAGCGAAATAATTCGTTTTTCGTAATCCAAATTGTCATCCTGAGCGAACGTGGCTCAGGATGACAATTTGGTTAGTAGCGGTTATTCCGCAGAAACCGAGCGCCAGAGATCGATGCCGCTCTCCTTTGCATATTCGTCGATTTTCTTCAATTCTTCCTCAGAAAATTTCAAATTCTTCAGCGAATCGAGAGAATCATCCAGCTGCGCCACGTTGCGCGCGCCAATCAGCGCCGTGGTCACGCGAGGATCGCGCAGCACCCAGGCAATCGCCATCTGCGCCAGCGTTTGATTGCGCGTTTTCGCAATTTCATTGAGGGCGCGAACGCGGTGGAGATTTTCTTCCGTCAAAAATTTTTCGCTGAAGCTGCTGTTTTCTGCGCTCACCCGAGAGTCCTTCGGAACGCCTTTCAGGTATTTTGTGCTCAAAAGGCCCTGCGCCAGCGCGGAAAACGCGATGCAGCCTACGCCCAGGGTATCGAGCGTATCCAGCAGCTCATCCTCAATCCAGCGGTTTAACAGCGAGTACGAAGGCTGGTGAATCAGCAGATGCACGCCTTCCGAGCGCAAAATGTCATACGCCTGCTTCGTCCGCTTCGGCCCATAGGACGAGATGCCGACATAAAGGGCCTTCCCCTGCCGAACAATCTGCGCCAGCGCGCTCATCGTCTCTTCCAGGGGCGTGTCATGCCAGGGGCGATGCGCATAGAAAATATCGACGTACTCCAGTCCCATCCGCTTCAGGCTCTGATCGAGCGAGGCAACGAGATACTTCTTCGATGCGCCGATGCCGTAAGGCCCCGGCCACATGTCCCATCCGGCCTTGGAGGAAATAATCAGCTCGTCGCGATGGTTGCGGAAATCTTTTTGCAGAATCAGGCCGAAATTTTCCTCAGCCGAGCCATAGGGCGGCCCGTAATTATTCGCCAGGTCAAAGTGGGTTACCCCGCGATCGAACGCGCGTCGAATCATCGCGCGGCCCGTTTCAAAGACATCGGCTCCGCCGAAATTTTGCCACAATCCCAGTGAGATGGGGGGCAGCAGAATCCCGGAACGTCCGCAGCGGCGATACTCTGCCTGCTCATAACGCTTGGGATTGGGCTGATACGTCATGGTGCTTCTCCTTAAGTCAGTGTTCTCTCACTGAGGATGATACATGCGCCATGTATAGGAAAATGTCACACAATCGAAATCAAAGAATCATAGATGGAGAGTAAGATGCTCCTATCCATAATCCAATAGAAGAGATCGTTCACATGGGCACGAGCCGCCGCACCTTTCTCAAGCTTCTAAGTTCAGGCGCGTTGAGCGCTACTTTTCCTGCCGCCATCAGCCGCGCTCTTGAAATTCCGGCCAGCCACCGCACCGGATCGATTGCCGATGTTGAGCACATCGTCATCCTCATGCAGGAAAACCGCTCCTTCGATCACTATTTCGGAGTGATGCGTGGTGTGCGCGGCTTTGGCGATCCCCGCGCCGTCCTGCTGCCCAATGGCAAGCCTGTCTGGTACCAGCCGCACAACGATGGATATCTGCTGCCCTTTCATCCTGCCGGTCCGAATCTCGGCCTTCAGTTTGTAGAAGGCACGCCGCACGACTGGACAACGACGCAGCTGGCCCGCAACGGCGGTCACTACGATCAGTGGGTTCCCAATAAAGGCATCCAGACGATGGCGCACCTGGTCCGCAGCGATATTCCTTTCCACTATGCGCTGGCCGATGCCTTCACCATCTGCGACGCCTATCACTGCTCGCTGCTTGGCCCGACCGATCCCAATCGCTACCATATGTGGACCGGCTGGGTAGGCAACGACGGCAGCGGTGGCGGCCCGGTGGTCGACAATGCCGAGGCGGGCTACAGCTGGACCACGTATCCGGAGCGGCTGCAGGAAGCAGGCGTGAGCTGGAAGGTGTATCAGGATATTGGCGACGGCCTGACGGCAAAAGGCGAGTGGGGCGGGACTGAGAACGCCTATATCGGCAACTATGGCGATAGCTCGCTGCTCTTCTTTACGAAGTATCAGGAAGCCGAACCGGGCAGCCCTCTGCATGAGCGCGCGAAGACCGGCACGAACATCGCAGCCGGCGGAACGCTCTTCGACATCTTTCGCAAGGATGTTCGCTCCGGCAAACTTCCGCAGGTTTCCTGGATAGTCTCTCCGGAAGCCTACTCAGAGCACCCGAACTGGCCTGCGAATTACGGCGCCTGGTACGTCTCGCAGATTCTCGACGCGCTGACCGCGAACCCAGAAGTATGGAGCAAGACAGCCTTCTTCGTCACCTATGACGAAAATGACGGCCTCTTCGACCACATGGTGCCGCCGGTGCCGCCCGCTTCGCGCGAGGAGGGCTTATCGACGGTGGAAACGACGCACGATGTATTTCCTGGCCATGAGCGTCCCGGACATAAGCCCTACCCGGCCGGCCCGTATGGATTAGGTGTACGCGTTCCCATGCTTGTGATCTCACCCTGGAGCAAGGGCGGATGGGTGAATTCCCAGGTCTTCGACCACACCTCGATGATTCGCTTCATCGAGAAGCGTTTCGGCGTGCATGAGCCGAATATTACTGCGTGGCGGCGGACAGTGTGCGGCGATCTCACCACAGCCTTCGACTTCTCTGCGCCGAGCCGCGCCGAGTTTTCGCTGCCGAAGACGATTGCGTACATTCCGCCGGATAACAAGCGCTACCCTGACTTCAAGCCGGTGCCTCCTGCAGTGCAGGCTGTTCCCGTGCAGGAAGAAGGGACGCGGCCTGCGCGCGCTTTGCCGTACGAACTGCATGTCGAAGGAAAAGCGGATGGAGACAAGTTTACGATTCACTTTCAAAATACCGGCAAGCAGGGTGCGGTCTTTCATGTGCGCTCGGCATCCGGCAAAGCCAATCCTCGAAGCTACACGGTAGGCGCGGGCGCAGAGCTGGCAGATGTATGGCAAGCGCCACACGGCTACGATCTTGCTGTCTATGGGCCGAATGGTTTCTTCCGCAGCTTCAAAGGAAGCCCGGAAGATCGCGTGGAAAGCGCGGTGAGCTATGAGCCGGCAGCCGACACCGTGCGGCTTACAGTGCGAAACTCCGGAACAACAGAAGTGAATCTGCGCATACACGATGCGTATTCAGGCAAAACCACTGCGCATGCGCTGCGCGCAAGTCAGACGTGGCAGCAATCCTGGCCGGTAAAAGATAGCGGAGGCTGGTATGACTTTGTCGTGGAATCAGCCGACGCCGATAGCTTGCGGCATCAGCTTGCCGGGCATCTTGAGACCGGCAGGGACAGCACGAGCGATCCGCTGCTTGGGAAAAAGGCTTAGATCAAGGCCGCAGACGGAACAGCAGCCACCACCTGGTTGCGTCCGCCATGCTTGGCCGCGTAGAGGGCGCGGTCGGAGGCGCGCAGCAGCTCCTCCAGCGTCTCTCCGGATGTGGGGTAGACGGCAACACCGATCGAGATGGTGACCTCCCGCAGCGCGTCTCCGTGAAAACGCATGCGCATGCGGCTCACTTCCATCCGAATGTTTTCCGCGCGTTCCATGGCCGCTTCCTGCCCTGTGTCGGGAAGGATGATGATGAATTCTTCGCCGCCGTACCTGCAGATAATATCCTCGGACCTTACCGATCGCCGGAAGATATCCCCGACGCCGCGAAGAACCAGATCGCCTGCTTCATGCCCGTAGGTGTCATTGAACTGCTTGAAGTGGTCCACGTCGAGCATGAGTACGGAAAGCTCCGTGCGATTTCTCGCAGCCAGGCGCACCTCACGGTCAAGCGAAATCTCCATGAAGTGACGGTTGAAGAGATCGGTCAGTCCATCGCGGATGGATTGATGCTCCAGGCGCGAGCGCAGGTTGATGCCGGCAATCGACATTGCGGCGGTTTCCGCCAGCAACTGCAGGTTGTCGAGATTGCGCTCCGTGTCCACGGCTATCAAGGATGTGGGGCATTCAATATAGAGAATGCCGAGGGTTTCTCCCTGGGCGGCGAGTGGAATGCAGATATAGTTCTCCGGCGGTACTCCTACAAAATGATGGCAATGTACCTCGGATTGCCCGGGCCTGCGCCATCTTAGGCGCCCTGTGCGCAGGCCGCAGCACGCATCAAGCGGGAAGCCATCCAGCAGGTTCGATTTGTTTTCGGATTCGCCGACGATCTCCACCATGTTGCGGGAGTTGTTGATAATCATCAGCGCCACGTTCGTGGAGGGAAGCAGCTGCTTGGCATAACGTATCACCGTGGGATATGCCTGGGCCGCGCTGGTGCAGAGCTGAAGCTCTTCTCTTGCAGAGATAAGCAGGCTCGAATCTGCCGCCCGCTTTTGTAGCGTTAGAACTGTAACTTCCAGCTGCGTATTTGTCGTAAAAATCTGTCGGTCCAGTCGTTGCCGGCGGACAGCATCCCGCATGAGAAAAGCGAAGAGCGCAGTGACTACGCTGAGAGAAATCACTAAAAATCCTACGCCGGCAACAAAGCTGCGGTAGTCGCTCTTCTGCGACTCGGCAACGCGCTGTGTCAGGATGCTGCGTTCTGCTTCGCGTATCTTGCTGACATAATCCCGGCATGCAACAATCTTTCGTTGTACGTCAGCCCCGGACGCCAGCAAATCGAGCTGATGTTTCACGTCGGTAGTGCAATTGCGCAGGTTGAGCGCGCGGCTGGTCTGGAGTCGATTATCGTTAACCAGTTCAAGCAGATGCGTAACATTGGCATCCAGCGAGATAGCGCTGGAATGCGCCGCCATCAGGTCCTGCTGGTTTTTGCTCAATAAATAAAGCCTGCTAAAGGCGTCGATGCGGTCAAGTTGCTGCGAAGTGGATTGCAGCGTTGTCAACACATCCTGGGAATGATCCCGCCAGTCACGCGCAGCAACCAGATGCTGAATCGTGTTGTAGACAAAGAGCGCGGAAGCGAAGATAAAAATAAGAGTGCCGATTCCACCAAAAACCAATAAGGGAATGGTGCGATCACTGCGGCCTATCGAGGATGGGTTTGTGGCGTCCACGCGTTGGGGGTACCGGTATGGAACGTAAACGACGATTTCCTGCTGTGTTCCATGGTGCCAACAGTCTATCGTAGGCTGAAATATGGACAAAAGATATATTTTGCCGCGAAAATGGGCGCTTTTTTTGCCCGTAACGGTATCCGCCTAGACGATTTTCGGCAACCATTTACTGCTAAACTGGATAGTTTTGTAATGATGAAGGTATGACATCTTCTTTACGCGCAGCAGAGAGCATTACTGACCTGATGGGCCACACCCCGGTGCTGCATCTGCGCCGAATCGTAACTGCTGAAATGGCAGACGTTTACGCCAAACTGGAATTCCTGAACCCGGGCGGCAGTTTGAAGGATCGCGCCGCGCTCGGCATGATTCTGGATGCCGAAGCACGAGGAATTCTGAAGCCGGGTGCGACCATTGTGGAAGCCACCGCCGGCAATACCGGCGTAGGCCTGGCTCTGGTTGGAGTGAACCGCGGCTACAAAGTGCGGCTGTTTGTCCCCGAAGGCTTCGCGGAAGAAAAATGCATGCTGATGCGCGGCTTTGGTGCCGCAGTAGAACGCACCCCTGAGGCTGAGGGCATGAGCGGTGCGATTCGCCGCGCGCGAGCCTTTGCTCAGGATAACGAAAATGTTTTTGCAGCCTTGCAGTTCGAGAATGAAGCCAATCCGCGCTTTCACTACGAGACGACGGCCCGGGAGCTTTGGGAGCAAATGGAGGGCCGCGTCGACGCCTTTGTAGCAGGTGTAGGCACGGGTGGAACTTTCTCCGGCGTAGCAAAATTCCTCAAAGAGCAGAGCTCCGGGATTCTTACCGTTGCGGTCGAAACCGAGGGCTCGGTTTTGCAGGGCGGCGAGCCGGGGCCTCATAAGGTGGAAGGCATCGGCGCTTCATTTATCCCGAAAACTTTCAACGCAGAGGTAGCCGATGAGATTATGCGCGTGACCGACGCCGACGCCTTCGCCACAGTGAGGCGCTTGGCTGCGGAAGAAGGCGTGCTCGCCGGATCGAGCGCCGGAGCCATGGTGCATGCCGCGCTCCACGTGGCAAAGCGGCTGGGCCCAGGCAAGCGCGTTGCTACCATCGTTCCGGATTCGGCAGAGCGCTATCTCTCCAAAAAGATTTTTGAGTGCGGGCTATAACGGGCACTTCGATTCCACACATCACGCAGGGAGCACGCAGTTCATGAGTAAAGCAACGCACGGTTTCTCTACCCGCGCCATTCACGACGGGCAGCAGCCTGATCGGCTGACAGGCGCGGTGAATGTGCCCATCTATCTCTCCTCCACCTATGCGCAGGAAGAGATCGGCAAGCATAAAGGTTATGAATATTCGCGTGTCTCGAACCCGACCCGCGACGCGCTGGAAAATAATCTGGCATCGCTTGAAGGCGGCGCGAGCGCGCACGTTTTTGCCAGCGGCATGGCAGCAATCATGGCCATGATCACGATGTTCAGGAGCGGCGACCATGTAATTTGCGGCGAGAATGTGTACGGCGGCACCGCGCGTCTCTTCAACCAGATCGTTGTAAATTACGGCATTGAGTTCACCTATGTGGATACATCCGATGTGGAAGCAGTGCGCCGTGCCATCACGCCCAGGACCAAGCTGGTGCACATCGAGACGCCGACCAATCCGCTGATGACGTTGACGGACATTCGTGCAGTTGCGGATCTCTGCCACGAGCACGGGGTCGAGTTGAGCGTCGATAACACATTCATGTCACCGTATTTTCAGCGGCCCATCGAACTGGGCGCGGACATCGTGATGCACTCGACCACGAAGTTTTTGAATGGGCACAGCGATGGCCTGGGCGGCGTGCTTGTCTGCACAAAGCCGAAGCACAAGGAACAGTTCGCCTTTGTGCAGAAATGCACCGGCGGCATTCTTTCACCGTTTGAAAGCTGGCTGATTCTGCGCGGCGTAAAGACGCTGGCCGTACGCATGAAACAGCACGATGAGAGCGGACGCAGGATTGCGGCTTTTCTGGCGCAGCACAAAAAGGTGCAGAAGGTCTTTTATCCCGGGTTGCACGATCATCCGCAGCATGAGCTGGCAAAGAAGCAGATGAGCGGCTTCGGCTCCATGATCTCCTTTGAAACCGGATCACTGGAAAATGCCAACGCGCTCCTGCGCAGTGTTCGCGTCTGCACGCTGGGCGAGTCGCTGGGCGGCGTCGAAACACTGATTTCGCACCCGGCAAGCATGACGCATGCTGCCGTGGGAGAAGCGGAGCGGGCGCGACTTGGCATTACCGATGGCCTTGTGCGCCTGTCAGTGGGCATTGAAGATGTGGACGATCTGCTGGCCGATCTCGATCAGGCATTGGCCGAGGTTTAACGAATTGCAAAGTAAAACTGTCCTGCCGCGCATGATTTTCGCTACAATGTAGCTGGCGTTGCAGGACGCCTCCGGGCCCGCGGGAAGGGTTGAACCCACTTGCCAACCAACAAAGGTTTTGAGCCTTTATGCAGCCGGATTGCGGGCCATCGGCATGACCACGCATGGAGGCAACATGAAGCAACTTCCCGCATCTCCCGATCTTTCTCACCTTAAAAAACAAGCCAAGCAATTGCTGTGCGCCTATAAAGAGGGCGAACCTGCGGCGGTTGCGCTCATCCGGGAATTTCTTCCCGCACCTCTAAGCCCTGAAGCAATGCGTTTGCACGATGCGCAGTCCTGCATTGCGCGTGAGTATGGCTTTCCTTCATGGAAGGAGCTGAAGACGCATGTCGAAGCATCTGCGCTGCAAAAGTTGAGCCGCGAAGAAGCACAGCAGCGCTGGCTGCGCCTTGTATACGGCGTCGGATACGATGGGCCGCGACCAGCTCTGGCGATTCGCATGCTGCAGGATCGCCCTGATTTATTAGGCGATGACCTGTATCTCGCATGCGCGGCAGGGAATGAAAGGTTACTGCGCGATGCCATCGAGAGAAATCCGGCATGGGTTCACGAGGCCGGAGGCGCAATGCGGATGCCGCCACTGATTGCCGTGACCCACTCAGGCTTGGTGCGCGATGAGAACTATGCCGCTGCTCTGGTAAGCTGTGCGCGTCTGCTGCTCGACCACGGTGCCGATCCCAACCAAACATGGGTCAGCCCGGAATCTCCGGATTACCCCTTAAGCGCATTATTTGGAGCGGCGGGAAAGGATCACAGCATTGCCATGACGCAGCTTCTGTTGGAGCGCGGCGCAAACCCGAACGACAACGAATCACTGTATCACTCGATGGAGAGCCGCGATCACACATGCACGCGATTGCTGCTGGAAGCCGGTGCCGTAGTAGACGGCACAAACGCGATCGGTCGCGCTCTCGATTTCGACAGGCCGGAAGGATTGCGGCTGTTGCTGGAGCATGGTGGCAATCCGGGATATCCGGGAGCTTCGGACTTTCCTCTGTTTCATGCTCTCAAGCGAGGGCGCTCTCTCGAACATATTCAGCTGCTGCTCGATGCCGGCGCTGATAAGCACGCGCGGAACAAGGATGGATACACGCCATATCAATTCGCGCTCTTGTTTGGACAGACGGAAGCCGCTGCTCTGTTGCGAACCGGCGACTCGAATCATCTATCGCAGGAAGATCAGTTCGTTGCCGCCTGCGCGCGCGGGGATCGCAGCGAAACCGCGCGATTGCTGGCAAAGACACCGGATATGGTGCAAAGGCTCTCGGAAAAACAGCTGCGGCAGCTTCCCAACATGGCCGCTCAGGAAAATTTTGCGGCAGTCAAGACGATGGTCGAAGCCGGTTGGCCTATCGATGTGCCCGGCGGCGATTGGGAAGCCTCTGCGCTGAATCTCGCTGTTTATCGCGGCGATGCGGAGATGGTGAAATTTCTGCTTGCGCATGGAGCTGACTGGAAACAGAAGCACGGCTTCGGTGGCAACGCCCAGGGCACGCTCGGCTATGCGTCCATCAACAATACGGAAGATTTTCCTGATGGCGACTGGCTCGCCTGCGCCCAGCTTCTTGTCGCGCATGGTGTGGAACTGCCGCAGGAAGAAAAGGGAGAGTTCGCAGAGGAGATAAGCGAATATTTTGAAAGCTTGCGCGCAACGGCATGACCCTTAAAGCTGGGTCAGAAAGCTATAGCCGTGGCGCTCGAAGCCGAGCGCATCGTAGAAGCGATGCGCCTCTTCGCGCTTCAGGTTGCTGGAGAGCATAAGCTTGTAGCATCCGGCCTCGGGGG
>DASZUU010000033.1:0-17176 GCA_035547425.1 Alloacidobacterium sp.
TACGAACTGCCCCATGCCGATCGAAGCCGTATCGCCGTCGCCGGAGACGCCGAGCGCCGTCATGGTTTTATTTGCCAGTAGTGCGCCGGTGGCGACGGAAGGCATGCGTCCATGGACGCTGTTGAAGCTGTGTGCGCGCGACAGGAAGTAGGCCGGGCTCTTGGAAGAGCAGCCGATGCCGGAGAGCTTCATGACGCGCTCCGGCTGGACACCCATTTCGTAGAGAGCATCGATGATGCGCTCAGAGATGGCGTTATGTCCGCAACCGGCGCAGAGCGTGGTCTTGCCGCCGCGATAATCGAGGATCGGCAATCCAAGGCGATTTACCTTTGGCGCGGGAGTAGGAGTTGCAGTCGTTGTTGCCATGATTAGATTCCCTCCTGCAGCACGAACTCATCGGAGACGGAACGCGCATCGATTGGCAAGCCGTTGAAATGGCGGATGGAGCGCAATTTCACTGCGTCTTCCGCGGGAAGATCGAGCTTCAAAAGACTCAACATCTGCGCGTCGCGGTTCTGCTCCACGATGTACACGCGGTCGTGTGAAGCGACAAACTCGTGCACTTCCCTGGTGAAGGGGTAAGCGCGAAGGCGAAGGTAATCCGTCTCGACGCCATACTCCTTCTTCAACTGGTCGCGGCTTTCGAGCACTGCGAAGTCAGAAGTACCGAAGGCGATGATGCCGATCTTCGACTTCCCTGTCTGTACGACGATGGGCTGAGGAACGAGCGTGCGCGCGGTTTCGAACTTGCGATTCAGACGCTCCATCAGATTCTGGTAGTCGTCCGGACGCTCGGTGTAGAGAGCCTTTTCGTTGTGTCCGCTGCCGCGTGTGAAGTAGGCGGCCTTGGGGTGATTGGTGCCGGGCAGAGTGCGATATGGAATCGCATCGCCGTCCACGTCCTTGTAGCGGGCGAACTCGCCCAGGCGATTCAGGTCTTCGGCAGTAAGCACCTTGCCGCGATCCAGCGGCTTCTCCGGATACTCGAACGGATCGGACATCCAGTTGTTCATGCCGAGATCGAGGTCGCTGACGACGAAGACAGGAGTCTGCAGCCGCTCGGTGAGATCGAAAGCAGCAATGCCGAACTCGAAGCACTCCTTTACGCTGCCGGGAAGCAGCATGACATGCTTGGTGTCGCCATGAGAGAGGTAAGCAATGGAGAGAATGTCGGATTGCGCGGTGCGTGTGGGCAAGCCGGTTGAGGGGCCGACACGCTGAATGTCAAAGATGACGCCGGGGAGCTCGGTGAAGTAACCGAGACCGGCGAATTCCGCCATGAGAGAGATACCGGGGCCGGAGGTTGCGGTCATGGAACGAGCGCCAGCCCAGCCTGCGCCGAGTACCATGCCGACAGCGGCGAGCTCATCTTCAGCCTGCACAACAGCAAAGCTGGCTTTGCCGTCGGGCTCGATGCGGTATTTTTTCAAGTAATCGATGAGCTGTTCAACAACGGAAGACGATGGCGTGATGGGATACCAGGTGACAACGGTGACGCCGGCGAAGAGCGCTCCGAGAGCGGCGGCTGCGTTGCCGTCGATGATGATCTTGCCTTCGGTCGCGTGCATGCGCTCGAGAACGTAGGGATCCTGCTTCGTCAGCGATTCGGAGGCGTAGTTGTAACCGGCCTGCACGGCAGCCCAGTTCAGGTCGGCGGCTTTCTGCTTCTTTGCAAACTGGCGGCGCAGCGCGGCTTCCACCGCGGTCATGTCGAAGGACAGAAGCTTGCCGACAACGCCGACATAGATCATGTTCTTGACCAGCTTGCGCAGACGCGCTTCCGGACAAACGGCGGCGGTCAGCTTGTCGAATGGGACGGGATAACAGATGACATCGTTGCGGTATTGGGCAAGGTTCGCGGACTCTTCGTAAATAGCAACAGCGCCTGCGGGCAGTGAAAGGATGTCGTCTTTCGCTGTCTCGGGGTTCATTGCAACGAGGACATCAATTTCCTTTTTGCGAGCGATGTAGCCATTTTTGCTGGCGCGAATGGTGTACCAGGTGGGAAGGCCGGCGATGTTGGACGGAAAGAGATTCTTGCCGCTGACCGGAATTCCCATGCCGAAGATGCTCTTGAGCAGAACGTTGTTGGCAGACTGCGAGCCTGAACCGTTGACGGTGGCTACCTGGATGCTGAAATCATTGACGATACGCTTGGAAGCGTCGTGTACATTTGCGCCTGCGGCCTGGTGGCCTAGCGCAACGTCTCCTGTCGCCATTGGGCGATGTTCCCTTCGAGTGGAGGTGGAAAGATGTGATCTTTCACACTCCATTATAGATGGTGAATGTGTGATTTCTGCGTCGTGCGTACCTCAATGGATAATTTCGTCACTGAGCGGCAAATATCTGCCGGTGAACTGTATTTATTTCAAATAAAAAGAAGTTATCGCCAAATCTCAGTGGCGCACGTCCGTCAATAATTTCGTAACGTGAATCTGTTCTTCAGCATTCAGAGGCAGTAATGGGATTCGTGGACGACCGCCGTAATAGCCATTCAGGTCGCAGGCGAACTTTACGCCGGGAACTCCATATTGATTCACCACCGCTTTTGAGGCTTCGAGGATACGTTGCTGCTTATCTGCGGCAAGTTTCGGATCATTATCCTTCCATGCAGTGTAGATTTCCTGGCATGCCTGCGGCGCGCACGCGGCAAAAGCGAGGATGCCTCCGGTGGCTCCGGCGTCGAGCGCCTCTTTTAACTGATGGGCGGCACCGCTGAGGACCTGAAAGCCCACTTCTTTTGTGCGCGTGGCGATCTTCGGCTTGGGTGGGGGAACGGCGATGGCGGTCGCGCCTCCGCCGAGAATATCGGCAGGAACGAAGGTCGAGTCCTCAAGAGGCTGATCGAGCAACATGCGATTGGTGAAGGCGGTGAAGACATTTGTCACCGTCGTGGCACGTTTTGGAGCGGAGCGCGTGGCTTGCACAATCTTTGCCAGATGTTCGACGTTGCCGCTGGAATCTTTGAGCCCGATGATATTCGGATGCTGCGCGAGCTCGGCGATTGTCTCGATGGCCAGATCGTAATGCGTGAATTTGGGAATGTTATAGAGGACCATGGGCAGCGGCGAGCGGTCGGCAACGGTGCGGAAATAGGTCAGCATCTCCAGCGGACGCATCTGGGGGCTGTAGTAATTGGGGGTGCGCACCAGAACGGCATCATAATGCTGTTCTGCAGCAAACTCGGCGAGTTTTAAAGTTTCAAGAGCGCTCTCGCGCGATACTCCGGCGAGCAGGACTTTTTCCGCAGCGGCGGCTTCCCTTGCGATGCGCAAAACTTCGCGCGTTTCCTCGTCATTCAGCATTACGGCTTCGCCGGTTGAGCCAAGAATGACGAGCCCGGCTATCGGCGTGCGCGAATAACGGGCTACATTGTGTTCGAGCTTGCGGAGGTAGAGGCGCCCGTCAGAATAGAACGGCGTGGTCACAGCAGAGAAAATGCCTTCGAGCAGCATTTCTCTATTTTATAAGGATGGAACGAAATGATGTTCCAGAAAAATGGAATAACGCAACAGAAGAGCTTCTGACAAATGTCGTAAGCCCTTCCGATGCGGGAGATATCGAACTTTAACTACGGAGCTTTGCCAGCAGATCCTGCGGGTGTACGGGTTTTGCCAGAATTTCAAACTCATGGCCTTGTGTACGCGCTTTATCGAGCAGGTCGGCGGTGGCCGCCTGGCCGGAAAAGAGCAGGATTTTGCAGGAGGGCAGCATGCTGCGGATGGTAATGGCTGCCTCGATGCCATTCAAGTCGGTCATGATGACGTCGCTGATGAGCATATCCGGCTTTAGCGTTTTGGCGGCTTCCACCGCCTTCTCTCCACTGTAAACTGCAGTGGCTTCAAAACCGCTTTGATTCAGGATAATGGAAAGGGTATCGGCGATGACGCGCTCGTCATCAGCCACCAGAACTTTCGGCTTTGCCTGATTGGTGTCTTGCATTCGTTGAACTCTCTATCTCCGATAAGGTGAAACGTGGCGGGCCTAAAATTGCCGCCGACGGTGGGCAGATACTTTTATCGATCCGCAAAAAACTAGTACTAAGATGATACGCTGTGTGCAGGAGGATGCTTCATCTTCCTGCAATCCTATCCACTTAGACTTAAGACGCAACGAACGGATACCAATGCCGCTCTTTTTGGGTATCGGTTCCCTGTTCAGAGGTTTTAACACATGTAGACGGAGCTGGTGATGACGGAAGCGATTATTCGAGCGCAGCAGGTTGAAAAGTTTTATGCTCAGCCGAGCGAAAACCGCATTCAGGTCATTGCCCCTACAGACCTTTCCATTCTGCCGGGCGAGATCGTCGCGCTGCTCGGGCCTTCCGGGTCAGGGAAATCGACGCTTTTGCGCATGCTCTCGGGGCTTTCCAAGCCGTCGGGCGGGCAGGTCTACTGGCATGAGAAACCGATCGAATCCACGCAGATTCACGTTTCGATCGTCTTCCAAAGCTTTGCTCTCTTTCCCTGGCTTACGGTTCTTGAAAATGTAGAAGCTCCGCTCAAAGCACAGGGCGTGGAGCCGGAAGCGCGAAAAACGCGCAGCCTGAAGATTCTCGATACCGTCGGTCTGGACGGCTTTGAAGCAGCCTATCCGAAGGAGCTTTCCGGGGGCATGCGCCAGCGGGTTGGATTTGCCCGCGCGCTGGTGGTCGAGCCGGAAGTGCTTTTCATGGACGAGCCGTTTTCCGCCCTCGACGTGCTCACGGCTGAAAACCTGCGCAGCGAACTGCTAGAGCTCTGGCAGAAGAAGACGATCCCGACGCGAGCGATTTTTATCGTCACGCACAATATTGAAGAGGCCGTGCTGCTTGCCGACCGCATTATTGTGCTGGGGCGCAACCCGGGGCATGTGCGTACAGATTTCAAGGTTGGCCTTCCGCAGCCTCGCGACAAGAAAAGCGCCGCCTTCACCAAATTGGTTGACTATATCTATACCGTTCTCACGCGGCCCGATGTAACGCCGGCTGTTCCACGCCTGCACACCGATGGACGACATATCCGCGATCAGCGGCAGATGCGGTATGAGATGCTGCCCCATGCGCGTCCGGGCGGCATCGCCGGTTTGCTTGAGTTCATTATCGATCTCAATGGGCGCACCGACGTGTATCGCCTTGCAGACGAGCTGGCATTTGAATTGGACGATTTGTTGCCCATCGTCGATGCGGCGCAGCTGCTTGGTTTTCTCACCGTCGAGGAAGGCGATGTATCGATTACTCCTGCGGGCCGCGAATATGCCGAATCGGAGATTTTGAAGCAAAAAGAACTGTTCCGCGCCGCGGCGACTGAGCACGTGCTCCTGCTGCGCCAGATTACGCGCGCCCTTGACAACAAGACCGACCATACCGTGCCGGAAGAATTTTTTCTCGACATGCTGGATGAGCAGTTCAGCGAAGAGGAGACGCAGCGGCAGCTGGAAACAGCCATCAACTGGGGCCGCTATGCCGAGCTCTTCGACTTCGATGCTGCGCGTCGGCGTTTTATTTTGCCGGAGCGCGAAGAAACGGCAGCAACCATTCAGGAGAGCGTCGAAGAATGAAGGTGCGCTATACGCTCTCGCGCTCACTGGTTATCGAGCGGTCCTGGCCATTTTTCCTGGACCTCACAGTGGCCATGGGGCTTCTTGCCGGCTTTTATGCCGTGCTGCAGATTGCGCGCTATTGGCTTAGCGGCGCCGTGCCGGAAGTGGTGATCTCGCAATCGCCGCGCATGCTGCCGTTATATGCGTTCTATTCCGTGGTGCGCATTGGCGTGGCCTATCTGCTGAGCCTGCTCTTCGCTGTCGGGTATGGCTATATTGCGGCCTACAACCGTCGCGTAGAAGCGCTGATGATCGCCACGCTCGACATCCTGCAATCGATTCCGGTGCTCAGTTTTCTTCCCGGCGTGATGTTGGCAATGATGTCGCTGATTCCAAGCCGCCAGCTTGGCATTGAGTTCGGCGCTATTCTGCTGATCTTTACCGGGCAAGTGTGGAATATGGCCTTCAGCTTTTACTCTTCGCTGAAGAGCATTCCGCGCGAGTTGCGGGAAGCCTGCACCATCAACCATTTTTCGCGCTGGCAGCGGCTTTGGCAGCTTGAGCTGCCTTACGCAACCATCGGCCTCGTCTGGAATTCGATGGTTTCGGTTGCAGGCGGATGGTTTTTCCTTATGGTTTGCGAGATGTTTCCCGTGGGTGACCGTAACTTCCGTTTGCCCGGGCTCGGCTCATATCTGCAGACAGCGGCTTCCACCGGCAACTCGCCGGCGATGATTTACGGCCTGATTACCATGGTCGCCATCATTGTCATGACCGATCAGTTGATCTGGCGGCCGGTGATTGACTGGTCGGATAAATTCAAGTTCGAGAACGTCGAAGCGGCAGACCGGATGAAATCTCCAGTCCTTGCGGCTCTCCGGCAATCGAATTTCCTCGGCATCATTCATCAGCGAACGATTGCCCCTCTCAGCGAGCATCTCTATCAATCGATTGCGCGACGCCATCGTGACCGCGAAGAGGCTCCACCGAAAAGCAACAAAACGGGAGCTACGCTTGTCACCGTCGTTATCGCCGTTTTTGCGGCAGGATTGATCTGCTTCGCTGCCTTCAAGGCGATTCTTCTTCTCCGCCAGGTTCCCCGTTCCGATTTTGGCGAATTACTCCTGGGCGCGGTCGTCACTTTTTTTCGCGTGAACATTTCATTGCTGTTGGCCGCAGCGTGGACAATTCCCGTCGGCGTCGCTATCGGCTTCAATCCAAAGCTCTCGCGCATTGCACAGCCGTTGGCTCAGATTGCGGCTTCGTTTCCAGCCACGGCTCTCTTCCCTGTCATCCTGCTGGCCCTGATGAAACTGGGAGCCGGCCTGGGCATCGGCTCTATTGTGCTCATGATGCTCGGAACCCAGTGGTACATTCTCTTTAATGTCATTGCCGGAGCCATGGCCATTCCCTCCGACCTGCGCGAAGTAGCACGGCTTTTTCACTTCACCAGCATCCAGCGCTGGACAACAGTCATTCTGCCGGGCGTCTTCCCCTTCCTGATAACCGGGCTGGTGACAGCTTCCGGCGGGGCATGGAACGCCTCGATTATTGCCGAATATTTCCACTTGAAGGACCAAACGCTGCATACACTCGGCCTGGGCGCTCAAATCAGCGCTGCCAGCGACAGCGGCAATTTCCCCGTCCTTCTGCTGGCAACCATTATTATGGCTCTCATGGTGGTGACCATTAATCGTCTTGTCTGGCGGCCCTTATATAAGCTTGCGGAAACAAAATACCGGCTTGAAGGCTGAACCTGCCGATACAGCCGGAAAGAAAGCGGAAGCATCCAAATCTGAACAAGAATTCACGATGAAGTTACGTACAAGCCGGCTTCTTATCACTGCTATTCTCGTCGCAGGCATTTTTGTCGTCTCATTGAATGCGTGGTTGGCCTATCAATCTGTTCAGACATTGACGGACAGCGAATATTGGGTTTCCCACACCTGGCAGGTCATTCATGCGACCGACCTGGTCTTGAGCTCGCTCAAAGATGCCGAGACGGGCATGCGCGGCTATGTTCTCACCGGCGATACTGCGTATCTCGCTCCATATGGCCTGGCGAAAGCCGATCTTCCCACTGAATTGAATAAGCTGCAAGAGCTCTCCGTGGATAACTCTCAGCAACAAACCCGTATTACTGAAATGCGGGCGGTCATCGATCAGCGCATGCAAACCTTACAGGAAGGGATTGACGAGAGAGCGCGAGGCAATGCGAATACCGTTCGGGCGCTGGTTCTCACCGGCACCGGCAAGGCTGAAATGGATCGGCTGCGAGCCATCGGAGAAGCCATGCGGTCGACCGAGCAGGACCTGCTAAAGCAGCGATTAAGAAGGGCTACCGCGGCGCATCGCCGGGCCGATGCCACCATGATCGGCGCTAGTATTCTCGATATCTTTCTGCTGGTATTGATTTTCGTTAACCTGAACCACGAACGCGGCCTGAGGGAACAATCGGACAAGACGACACAACAATTGCGCGAGCTTCAGACGATCAGCGATGTTGCCCTGAGCCGCTTGACCGCTCAGGATATGGTGAAAGAGTTGCTGGAGCGCGTGCGGGCAGTGACCAAGGCTGATGGGGTGGTTTTATGCATGCTGGAGGATGGCGATCTTGAGGTTAACGCAGCGAGCGGCGTCCAGATTATGCCAGGCAGCCGCATCCATCTAACAGAAAATAACCCTCTTTATGAAGTGATCCACGCAAATCGCGTAACCACTTTGACCGACGACGCAGGCAGGCATATCCCCGAAGGCCTAAGCCGCGAAATGCGGTCGATTCAGGTACTGCAACTATCCATTGATAACAAGCCGATCGGGCTCCTGATGGCCGGCAGAAAAAATGCCGATGCGTTCAACGACGCGGACGAGCACCTGCTCTCCGTTGTTGCCGATCGCATTGCTATCGCCATTGATCGCGCCCGCATCTATGAAGCGGAGCACAAGGCACGGCAGGCAGCTGAAACCAGCGCAGCCGAAGTTCTGGCACTAAATGAGGACCTGGAGAAGCGAGTGCAGTTGCGCACGGCGGAGTTGGAAGCCGCATACCGTGAATTAGAAGCCTTCAGTTATTCGGTCTCTCATGATCTCCGGGCTCCATTGCGCAGTGTCGATGGAATCAGTGTGGCTCTCGAAGAAGATTATGGCGCTCAACTCACTCCGGAAGCGCACGATTTTCTGCGTAGAATCCGCGCCGGCGTTCAGAAAATGGGGCAATTGATCGATGCTCTTTTGCAGCTTTCACGTATTACCCGCGCCGATCTGACACGAGAAGATGTGGATGTGAGCGCGCTCTCGGAAGAAATTGCCGCTGACTTGCGGCTGCAAAATCCGGGGCGTAATGTTACATTCCATATCCAGCCGGGAATGAGCGTGGAAGCCGACGCTCGCCTGCTGCGCGTGGCCCTGGAGAATTTGTTGGGCAACGCTATCAAATTCACGGCAAAAAAAGATGTGGCTGTCATCGATCTGGGCAGGGAACCTGATAACGGCCCCTTCTTTGTTCGCGACAACGGAGCCGGTTTCGATATGCAATATGCGGGCAAGCTGTTCAATGCATTTCAACGGCTGCACGGCGATAGGGATTTTCAGGGATCCGGCATTGGGCTTGCTACCGTTTCGCGCGTGATCCGCAGGCATGGCGGAAAAGCATGGGCCGAGGGAGCCGTCAACGAAGGCGCAACCTTTCGCTTTACACTAGGATAGGAGAATTATGGCTGAAACTTTACGAACAATTTTGCTGGTTGAAGATGATCCCGACCACGAATTGCTGACCATTCGCGCTTTACGCAAGGCCAATATTGCGAATGAAATCAAAGTGGCGCGCGATGGGGAAGAAGCAACCGCCATCTTATTTTCAGGGTCGGAGTCAGAAGCGCTGCCCCAGGTTGTATTGCTCGATTTAAAATTACCCAAAGTGGATGGGCTTGAAGTATTGCGGCGTATTCGCGAGAGCGACCGAACCCGTATGCTTCCTGTTGTCATTCTCACTTCATCGGATGAGGAAAGCGACATCGTCCGCAGCTATAAACTCGGAGTCAATAGCTACATTCGCAAGCCTGTAAATTTCACTGAATTTGCTGAGGCTACGCGGCAGCTCGGCATGTATTGGCTGGTGTTGAACGAATGTCCGCCGATCAACAACTAACAAGCAAGCATCTGGGCGTGCTGCTCGTAGAAGATAACGACGATGACGCGTTTCTTCTCGAGCGGCATTTTCGGCGTGCCGGATATGACCCGCAGATAACACGCGTAGAAACTGCCGCTGACATGAGCAACGCTCTGGCAGCATTGGCGGGCCGCTGCGACGTAATTCTGTGCGATTACAGCCTGCCGAGCTTTAGCGCTCCCGAGGCGCTGCATCTTTTGAAACGTACGCCTTATGACGTGCCGTTTATCGTTTTGTCGGGCGCCGTGACAGAAGAGACGGCAGTTGCAGCCATGAGGGCAGGCGCGCATGATTACGTTTCGAAGCAAAATCTGGCGCGTCTTGTGCCTGCGATTGAACGGGAAATAAAAGAAGCGGAAGAACGACGGCGGAAACGGAGCGTGGAACATGCGCTTCGCATCAGTGAAGAGCGCTTTCATCGCCTGGTAGAAGGAATGCCTTTGGCATTGCTGATCAGCGATATGAATGGGCTGGTTATCTATGCGAATCAAGGACTGGAGCGCCTTCTCGGATATTCAAGGCAGCAGGTTCAAGCCGGCATTCTTTCTCTGAAAAAAATCTTTGCCGATGAAACATCGGATTTGCCTTCTTCCCTTCTCCATACGTGGTCATCGAGCCACGGCGAAAACTATGAGGTGGAATGCCGGAAGATGGATGGGACTGTTGTTCCGGTACTCATCGGCGCTGCTGTTCTGAATCCTGAAGTTCCTGAAAAAGACCGGCAAATCGTCGCCTTTCTGGCTGATTTGACGGAACAAAAACGCAGCCACCAGGTGTTGCGCAATACGGAAAAGCTTGCAGCCGCGGGGCGGCTTGCCGCTTCCGTCGCCCACGAGATCAATAATCCGCTGGAAGCTATTACGAACTGCATCTACCTTCTGACACAGTGCGAGCTGGACGACACGGCGCGCGATTTCGTAAAGCTTGCACAGCATGAGCTCAACCGCGTAACGCATATTACTACGCAAACTTTGCGCTTTTACCGGCAGAGCACGCGCCCCACGGAAACGAATATTCATGAGCTGTTTGAAACGGTGCTTGCTCTGTATGACATACGCATGCGCGCGCAAAATATCGAGCTGGTGCGAGATTTCAGCGATATTCCGAATATTGTGACCCTCGATGGCGAGCTTCGTCAGGTGCTGGCCAATTTGGTTGGAAACGCCATAGATGCCATGCAGAATAGCGGCGGCAAACTTATCCTCCGTACACGGATCGGCACGCACTGGCAATCGAACAGAGACGGCATTGTCATTGTCGTCGCCGATACCGGTCCGGGAATGAATCAGGCCACGCTAAAACGGATATTTGAGCCCTTCTTCTCCACCAAAGGGCTTACCGGAACAGGTTTGGGGCTTTGGATCAGCAGCGAAATTCTTACAAAGCATAAGGGCAACATTCAGGTGCGATCGCGTCAAAGCCAGCCTCATGGCACGGTATTTCGCATCTTTCTGCCTTTTCAAACAACCCAGCATTTGGAAATCCAGCAACCCGTATTGTCTATCCCTGCCTGAAGCAAAGCAGCCCCTGAGCAACATTTTCTCCCACATCTGCTTCTGATAAGGGGAATCCTAAAAGAAAGAGATTCGCACGTATGCCGACCACGCTTTTGCCAGGCAGGCCATATCCACTCGGTGCTAAGTGGGATGGAACGGGAGTGAACTTTGCGTTGTATTCGGAACAGGCGACCGGCGTAGAACTTTGCCTCTTCAGCGAAGACGATACGGAAATCGAGAAGATTCCTCTGAAGGAAGTTACCGCCTTTGTCTGGCATGGATACCTGCCGGGTATTCAGCCGGGACAGCGATACGGTTATCGAGTGCATGGGCCATGGGAGCCTGAAAAAGGGCTGCGCTTCAATCCCGCCAAGCTGCTGGTCGACCCTTATGCGCAGGCAGTTACGGGAAAAGTAGACTGGTCGCAGGCCATCTTTCCCTATGTCTTTGGCGGCGACGATGCCGACTTGCACCGCGACGATCGCGACAGCGCGCCGGGAGTGCCCAAAGGAATCATCGTAAATCCCTATTTCGACTGGGAGAATGACCGTCCGCTTCGGACGCCGCTAGTCGATTCCATCATTTATGAAACCCACGTGCGCGGCTTCAGCATCCAGAACCCGGATGTGCCTGAGCCGCTGCGCGGCACCTATGCCGGGCTCGCTTCGCCTGCCAGCCTGCAGCACCTGAAGCATCTGGGCGTTACAGCGGTGGAGTTGATGCCGGTGCATCATTTCATCAACGACAGCCATTTGGTGGAAATGGGGTTGAGCAATTACTGGGGATATAACACCCTGGCTTACTTCGCTCCGCATGGCCGATACTGCTCGACGGGCGACATCGGCAACCAGGTTGCAGAATTCAAATCCATGGTGAAGACGCTGCACCGTGAAGGCATCGAAGTGATTCTGGATGTGGTCTACAACCACACCGCTGAAGGCAACCAGTTGGGCCCGATGCTGTCTTTCAAGGGCATCGATAATCTCACCTATTACCGCACCATGACGGACAATCCACGCTACTACATGGATTACACGGGCACGGGCAACAGTTTGAACGTGCGCCATCCGCAGGTGTTGAAGCTCATCATGGACTCGCTGCGCTATTGGGTTATCGAGATGCACGTCGACGGCTTCCGCTTCGACCTGGCAGCGACACTCGCCCGCGAGCTGCATGATGTGGACCGGTTGAGCGGCTTCTTCGACATCATTCACCAGGACCCGACGCTTGCCGATGTCAAGCTCATAGCCGAACCGTGGGATGTGGGCGAAGGCGGCTACCAGGTGGGCAACTTCCCCGTGCAGTGGGCGGAGTGGAACGGCAAATATCGCGACACGGTGCGCCGCTATTGGAAGGGCGATGACGGGCAGCTCTCCGATGCAGGCTATCGCCTGACAGGATCGAGCGATCTGTACAAGCATGACGGCAGGCGTCCATACGCCAGCATCAACTTCGTCACAGCCCACGACGGTTTCACGCTGCACGACCTGGTGAGCTACAACGATAAGCATAACGATGCCAACGGCGAAAACAACCAGGACGGCGCTAACGACAACAACTCCTGGAATATGGGAGCGGAAGGCCCGACGGACGATCCTGAGATCAAGCATGCACGCCAGCGACAGATACGCAACCTGCTGGCGACGCTGCTGCTGTCGCAGGGCGTTCCCATGATCTCCGGCGGCGACGAGATGGGGCGCACGCAGCAAGGCAACAACAACGCCTATTGCCAGGACAACGAGATCAGCTGGTACGACTGGACGGCGACAGAAGAAAAGGAACTGCTGTTCGACTTCACCTGCCGCATGATCGCCATGCGCAAAAATCATCCCAATCTGCGGCGGCGCAAGTTTTTCCAGGATCGCGTGATTCACAACTCGGAACAGCGCGATATCGCCTGGTACGGTACGGACGGCAATGAGCTGAATGCGGATGCGTGGAACGCCGGATGGATTCGTACGCTGGGCATGATGCTGAACGGCGCAACACTGGAGGCGACCGATCAACTGGGCAACAAGATCACGGACAACTCCTTTCTGCTGCTGATGAATGCGCATCACGAGCCGGTAAACTTCCAGCTGCCTCAGCCGCCGCAGGGCGGAGTCTGGCAGTGCGTGCTCAATACCAATAACATCGAGACACCCTTCAAGAAATCGACTGCGCGACGGCGCATGCGGCTGGAAGGGCGGTCGCTGATCCTGCTGATGGAGCGGGCGCGGCAGAAACCTTCGCTTTCAGAGCCGGGCGCGGAGGAAATTGCAGAATGACGCGCTTCGATAGAGAATGAGTACGTTCCTCATCTCATCGATTTCAAGGATTTGTAACTGTGACAGATACGATTCGCGCAGGCGTCATCGGCTTTGGCCTTGCAGGCCGCATTTTTCATGCAACCGTTATCGCCGCCACACCCGACATGGAGCTGGCGGCGATTGTGCAACGCAAGGGAGACGAGGCCGCGCAGGCCTTTCCGCAGGCGAAAATCTATCGCTCCATCGAAGAGCTGCTGGCTGACGATAGCATCCGGCTCATCGTAGTGGGCACGCCCAGCTTTTCGCACTTTGAAGTAGCCAAGCAGTGCCTTGAAGCCGATCGCGATGTGGTGATCGACAAGCCTTTCACACTGACATCGGAAGAGGCGACCACTCTTATCAAGCTGGCGCGCCAGCGCAAGCGCCTGCTGACCGCCTATCAGAACCGCCGCTGGGACGGGGACTTCAAGACGGTCGAGAAGATTCTGGTCAGCGGAGAGCTGGGACGGCTGGCCACGTTCGAGTCGCACTTCGACCGCTTCCGCCCGGAACCGCGGACGCGCGGCTGGCGCGAGAGCGGCGGCCCCGGCGGCGGCACACTGTTCGACCTGGGCTCGCACCTGATCGATCAGGCGCTCATGCTCTTCGGCAAGCCGGAGGAGCTGTTTGCCAGCGTGCGCCTGGACCGCGAAGGCTCCGCCGTGGATGACGCTTTCGACCTGACGCTTTTCTATCCGAAGCTCACGGCTTACCTGCGGGCCACGACCCTGGCGTGTGCACCCGGCGCGCGGTTTACCCTGCATGGCACGCAGGGCAGCTTTGTGAAATTCGGCCTCGATCCCCAGGAAGCGGCGCTGGTAGGCGGCGCAACCTTCGATACTCCGGGCTTCGGCACCGAGCCGGAATCGGCATGGGGCAAGCTGTACCAGCCGAATGTCGCGCCGCAGAGCATTCCGACAGAAAAGGGCGACTACCGCGGGCTGTATGCCAATGTGCGCGATGCTTTGCTGGGCAAGACGAAGCTGGCGGTCGAGCCGGAACAGGCATGGCGCACGGTGCGGACCATCGAGCTGGCGCGCGAAAGCAGCCGGCTGGGCAAGGTGCTGCCGGTGGACTTCAGCGGACAACCGTAAATGAGCGCAGAAAAATCGGCAGATGCGAACAGTGTCGCATCTGCCGTGGGAGGCGAGTTACATGCCTGTAACTCGTCAGGGAAAATCGGCGCGTTTTACCGTTAAGTTGCAGGGGACGAGTGGTCTCAGGAAAAAGTCTCAGAAAAAGGGCCAACGTACCCCCTTATTTTTCCAAAGTCTTCATTCCATTAAAGTTACGTAATGATGCCGCCTCTAAAATATTGAAAATAAATGAGTTAGTAAGTCATTTATTTTCAAGATTTTGGAGACAGTCTTTTTTCAAAGGAATTACTCTCTTGGAAATTCGCCTCTTTCTTTCAGTGTATCTTTTTTCCTCATAATTCCCTGCATTGCTTGTTGTAACAATTATCGATTGTTGTCAGCAGTTTACAAGCATCCGCAAAATTTTCCCTCTTGACAAGCTCTTTTCCCGGATTTCCGGTCGTCTTTAAGGCGATTGCCTATTCTGCCCGAAGCATCTTTACCGGATCGGCATTGGCGGCGCGAAAGGCAGGGAGCAGAGCCGCCGTAATGGAAGCGGGCCAGCAGTATGCCGATGCTGGCAGCGATGGCTACGGGGTCTGCCGGTTTTGTCTCATAGAGCAGACTCTGCAAGGTTCGCGCAAGAACCATGGCCGTGATCAAACCCACAACCAGGCCGCTCAGAACCGGAAGCAGGGCCTGGCGCAGGATCATTCCCACCAGCTCCGATTTACCCGCGCCCAGCGCGATGCGGATGCCCATTTCCTGCGCGCGCAGCGAAACCGAATAGGAGAGCACGCCATAGACGCCGAGGAGCGCCAGGCACAGGGCGGCGATGCCGAAGCTGGAAAGAAGCATGGTCTGGAATCGTTCAAGGGCTACGGAATCGCCCACCTGCTCGTCCATGGATTTAAGCGTGGGGATAGCGACCTGCGGGTCGATGTTCCATATCTCGCGGCGAATGGATGCGGCCAGTGCCTCAGTCGGCAGACTGCTACGGATGAGATAGACGGCTTCCCGCGGTGGCCTGTTCCAGAATGGGACGTAGACGGTGTCGGTTACTCGTTTGAGATTGTTTGTGCGCGTATCGGCGACGATGCCGACTACGGTGAGCTTGTCAGGTCCGCCGCTGAGTGCTCCTATCTGTCGTCCAATTGGACTCTCACCCGGCCATGCAGCGCGGGCGGCTCCTTCTGAGACGATAGCGAACGCTGGGTTATTTTTATCTTCATCGTGGAAGGTGCGACCGGCAATAAGAGGAATCTTCATTGCGGCAAAGTAATCGGGACTAATCCAGCGCGCATTGACCTTAGGGACTTGCCCATCAGGAAGCGGATGATCGGGACGACGCATATCTGCGACCCAGGTGTCTCCTGTGAGCGGCATGGCGCTTGTGATGGCGACGGAATTTACACCGGGCAACTGCCGCAGGCGGTCGAGCGCGCGCTCGGTAAAGTTGATCTTTGCGGCGTGAGCATCCTTGTTGGAGTCGCCATATTGCGGCGCATCCAGATTGACCTGCGCGACGGTGATGTGATCCGCGCTGAAGCCGCGATCCTGATCGAGAACACGGGCAAAGCTGCGAATGACAAGCGCGGTGACGAGCAACAGAATCATGGTGCAGGCAACTTCGGCGGCGACAAGAAGATTGCGAGTCCCCGCTCCTTCACGGGTATTCGCCGTGCGCATGGCGTTGTTCTGGATGGCCTGCTGCGGCTGCACACGCAGAGAGCGAAAGGCGGGAAGCGTTCCGAAAAGGACTGCGGTCAGAATGGAGACGGCAGCGGCAAACAGAAGAATAGTCCAGTTCAGATGAACTTCCTGCAGGCGAGGCAGATTGGTTGGCGCGGCTGCAAGAAACAACCGTATGCCGATGGCAGCCAGAAAAATGCCGAGCCCACCGCCGGCAACGGCAAGCACCAGGCTTTCCGCAAGACTGGATTGAAGAAGTCGCCTACGACCGGCTCCGAGCGCAGTGCGGACGGCGATCTCATGCTGACGGGAAACAGCACGTGCCAGTTGCAGATTCGCCAGATTGACGCAGGCGATGAGCAGCACGGCTCCGACGGCGGCAAAGAGCAACCAGAGCGCCTTGCTGACTCCGCCGGTTACGTCGGCGGCAAAAGGCTGGACGGCAATTCCCAGATACATCGGCAGATGCGCTGCCTGCGTATGAGCTTCCTGCAGGCCCTGAAGCTCTGCCTGGGCCTGGGCGACGGTGACGCCGGGCTTCAGACGGCCAATGACTTTGTAATTGAATCCGCCCATGTCATTCTTGAGCACTTCTTCCTGCGGAACGAGCGGCTGGATGACTTGTAGAACGGTAGGAGCATCGTTGGAGTTGTCCATGTTGGAGGCGATGGCAATGTGCGGAAAACGAAAGCCCGATGGGAGAATGCCGATAACGGTTTTCGGTTCTCCACTGATGCGGATACTGCGTCCGATGGCGTTGCGGTCGCGGTTGAAATACTTTTGCCATGCGGTATAGGTAAGCAGCACCACGTCGCTTTTGCTACCTTCGGCTGTTTCTTCGGGAGTGAAGTTTCGCCCGAGAATCGGCTTGACGCCGAGCAGCGGCAGGAAATTGTCAGAAACAACAAGCGATCCAACGATCTGCGGACGGTCGTT
>DASZUU010000034.1:0-138110 GCA_035547425.1 Alloacidobacterium sp.
TGTACTCATTCGAGGCGTAGTCCTGAGCATATTGATTGAGCGCCTGGGCTGTGCCACCTGTTACCACCCCGCCAGCCGCTGCCGCTGAACGCTGCAGGGCATCCGTGCCAAGTTGCAGGCGTGCCTGATATCCAGGGTCATTCTGTTCCATCTCCGCTGCTGTCGGAGCCGTGAACGTCCCTGAATATGGAGTCATCAGCGAACCATAGCCGCCCTGGATTCCAGTACTCGGCGTGCTGCCAGCGAGGGTTAAGCCGCCGCTTCCCGAACGTGCGCCACTTGCAGGAACTGCCTGAGCAGAACCATAGGCCCCGCCATTTCGCGTGCCGCTGCTAAAACCTGAAGAGCCAGAGGGCTGAATGGTTGTGCCGCCATTTGCTTGTATAGTTCCGGGCAATGATGCCAGAGTGGATACAGGGCGCGCGCCCGAAGTGGCTCCATATGCCTGCTGTGGAGGCATCCCGCCATTTGCCTGTGTAATGCCTGATCCTACCGAAGGATTTGTTGCCGAGAGGGAAGGCGTGGAAGTGGTCGGATTAGTTGAATAGCTGGCAGGCGGCGTTATGCCCATCAGATAATCAAGGTTGGATAAAGCTCCAGTTCCCGATTGCAGCCATGGTTGCTCGTTCTGCTGCTCCTGATTCCATTGCTGCTCTTGGAAATTGAGTGCATTCTGGGAAGCTTGATATTGAAGTTGCGCGGCATAGTTAGCGGCGTTCGATTGCTGAGAGGCCGCATTGCCTACAGCATTCGCTGAGAGGGCAGCCCCGCCAATCGCACCAGCTCCAGCAACGCCGCCCGCAATCAAAGCTGCCGTTCCTGCTGATATTGCACCTGACATATGTATTTCCCTGTCTCCCTCTAAGAACAAAAAAGGGATAACTCCGGAAGACGGAATCCGGAATACTCGTCTAGGAGCCGCTCCGATGAGCGCATAACTCTATGTTGGGAAGATGAGAGATGCGGGATTTCAGCCGCTTATTCTCCCGTTATGACTACCGTGTTGCAGTCCTGGCGCCGCGAAAGTAGTAATTCTGCTTCATCCGTAAATTCCGCTTCAGCTTCTTCTACTGTTTTGGCCTTTGTCGGAAAGAGCATTGTTATAATCAGCGGCCCTCTTGAAACAAATATCTGTTTACGATTGGCAGTTGCTGGCAGCACCTGATATCCATCGATATCTGCCCAATCGTGCCCTATGAGCACTCGGCCAGAACCAACTGTAATCACTAACGTAGCCCTCTTGATAAGTGCGCCTATCAGCCATGTATTCGGAGGCATCGTGATTGTCCGTGCATACATTCCAGCATGAATGACGTGCTCCGTATGGATAGCCAGTGGCTCATGCTTGAGCGCTCTTTCCTGTATGGCATAGAGTTTTTCCAGGATGTCGGGCGCAGTCGAAGAGAGCGCCTTAGTTAGAGCGATCGGCAGTAGACCGTGTTCGTGCATACATATTTCTTCCGAGACAGAAGTCTCTCCAGTTTGCCGCCTGCCGGCGCTGAGTAGAGGATCGCCACACATCCAGCTTCTTTCGCGGACTGCTCAATGTGCTCGATCAACTTTTGTCCAAGTCCACCTGAACGCTTTTTAGCCTTCACAAACAGGCTTTCCAGCGTGGCCGTTTTCTTGTCATAGTGAGGCAGGATTGTAGTAAAGACGGTAGCAAAACCCACAAGTTTTTCATCCGAGAATACGCCGAAGCATTTCAGCATTCCCGTATTCTCCATGGCCTCATATATTGCAGGCTGAGGATGTATTTCACCGATCAGTGGAATGGAGCACTCGGCAGCATACTCGGCAAAGAGCTCTGGTGCCTCTGAAGATTGGAAAATGTCAATGACGCTGACTTGTTCTATCCGATCTGCTGTGCGACCGTCGCACACGTCTCGTCTTCCTTCGCGGTAGCTTTGCCAGTCTGCAGCACTCATGCTTTGCCTCTGCGCTTAAGATCGGCATTGCGTTTCCGCATCCATTCCTCTGAAGAAAGGCTTTCGTCGCTCACGTCAAAGGCCTTTGAACTTCCTCCACCGACAGGTGAAGGAGGTTTTGGGGCACTTGTTTTCTTTGGCTCTTGATAGGCAGTATTTTCGCGAGCAATCCTATGGCTGATATTCATCAATGCGCGCCATGCATCTTCATTGCTCATATGCGCCAGTGCGCGTGTTTCCTGATGGTTTTTCACGAGGTAATAAGACACATCGGCACTATTCGGCAGAGTTTTGATAAACGCTGCCTGTTGTGCCGTCACATCAACACCGGCGCGCACTGCTGCAATCGCAGATGCCTCCCAATCTGGATATTTTTCTCGTGCTTCCGTTAAGCGTTGTATATGCTCCTGTTCGTCTCTCTCTGCCGCCACAAGCGCGGCTATATCAGAGCGCGTGAGTTGTACTTGCTGCCCAGTAGCGTCCAGAATATGACCGATAGGGATTTCTTGAGTCTTTGAAACGTGATTGTTTTGGATGCCTGCATGATAAGCATTCTGATGAAGCGCAACTTCCTGCAGTTTCGCTTGCTTCTGCTGGATAAGGGCTTGAATCTCGCCGTCAAGGCTCTCCGTGTTACCTTCTCGAGCCAAGCGCCACTTATCCTCTGGAAGCTTATCCCAACGTTCGTCGGAAGGATCAAGGCGCAGCTCATTCAATATCTGAAGCTCAACTATCCGCTCGTCAAGAGACTCGGCCTCCTGATAGGCCTTTTTCATGGCTTTCCGGATATGTCTGGCTTCCGAAGTATCGTTCCACAATTCCTCTTCATCTAATTCGCGCTGCTTTTTCTGCTCTTTGTTCAGTTTTTCCAGTTCGGATTCTGTGTCAGCCCGCTTGTCAAGTGCCTCACGAATTTTGTCTCCGTCCTGTTTGGCAAGTTCTTCCCGCTCAGAAACGCTCAGTGACTCAATATGCTTTTTATAAACTTCGAACTCAAGTCCAAGCGCCTGTTTCAGCGTTCTGTCAGCTTCAATACTGCGCTCGCGTTCTCCAGCCCATTGGGTGGCTTCCTGTTCTTCCGGCGTGGTGTTGTGACTGGCGTACCAATCCTGTGTACGTTCCGGAGTGGCTTCAATTGGCGCACTGTTCTGATCTTCCATTAGACTCCTTCGCTGCTTCCAGCAAGCGATTTACATGGTTCTTTGGGATATAAGGTAAGAAGCTGATATACACCCGCTTCAAATAATCAATCTGCTCGATAAACGCTTGCCGTTCGATCCGCTGGTTATTGATAAGCTGCTTTATTCGTTGTTCAGCGTTGCGTTTTCCGCGATAGCACGTCACTGCATCCATGATTCCCCCATATTGCTGTTCCAATTGCTGCGCCAAAGCTCAATCTCCCGACTCTTTTCTGCTAAATATGCGGGCTCCTGGGTCATCACGGATGCTCCGGACATGACCACATACCGCATCGCATCCATTAAGTGATCGTTCGACTTCACAACATCTCCCGAGTCATTCCGCTGGTAAAGTCGGAACTCTGAAAGCCAGTTCTGCAGACCTTTAAAGGCTTTCAATTTGCCTGTTGTCAGCATCGACCATACTTTGTACAAGCCCGCCTCTACCGCGTTGTCAGCTTCAGCAAGAATCAATCCCTGCCTGCGATATTCGGTAATCAACGATCTGCCGTCGATCTGGCTGCGTCCCCGTGAAGCGGGATCAATAACGCCTGGAATCCATGGACCTACAGATTTAATGGCCGCTACATGCACTTCCGGTTCTGCTTTTCCGCGATAGTGTTCGTGGTACAGATAGTGCGTTCCTGTGTCGCGGTCGACTGCCATCCAGATAGCTGCGGTCCGGTTCCATCCAACATCCAGGCCGTAAGCCCTTGGATAGTGCTTTGGAAGCTCAAAGGGATCAATCAGGACGTCTTTCTCGTCGACCGGATAAATCGCTCCGGCGCCAAGCACAGGAATTCCCTTACTTCTAGCTTCACGTTGGTATTCGGGAATTGATGCCAGCAATTCCGCCTTGGCCTGCTCTGAAAGGTGCGGTACTTCGTCCCACTCGATCTGCACTACATAGCGCTTTGCTTCTTTCTGAGGCGTTAAGAAGTCGCGGCATATCTCGCTCATACCGAGCATCGGCGTAAATGTCGCCATTACTACTCCGTCACAATCCATCGTGCGCAATAACGACTCAACGTAGACGTCCTTTGGCGGCTCTTCATCTAGCCAGATAACATGCCGCGAAGTGCCTTGGAAGACTTCGCGGCCGCCATCGTAAGATTTAAAGCCCAATTCGCTGACGCTTCCAGAGACGTGCTTAACAAAGACACTCTCCACCGCGTCAGCTATGCCGACTTTAGTCGAATGCCGCACAATCGTATCTGATGGCAATAGACCCGTCCCAAACTCGCCTATACGACCCATTAGTATGGCCTGCAGAATGTCACGACTCTGCCTGTTCGTGTCCGTTGCGCACCATGCGTTGACAGCGTGATCAAACCGTTTACCCTTCCACCAATCTGGATACAGGCCAGTCAAGTGCAGCGCCATCTCATAACCGCCGATACCGTAGCTCTTGCCCGTGCGGTTGCCAGCAATCACGGCGCGCTCACGATACTCCTTGCCAGCCTCAAAGAAGGCTAGATGCTTGGAGTACAATTCACGCCGCAATGGGCCATTGTCTAGATAAAGCTGTGCAAGCCGACTATTCCGTTGCCGATTTAGCTCCTGCTGAAGGAGCTGAAGCAATTTTTCGCTCAATTGACTACCTCCGAGATGGGATTGATTGCCTCTTCAACAAGCCCGCGCAGCTCCGGTGACCGCAACAATTGAATAAGTTGCTTACGACTCTCATTTGCAGACACGTTGCCATTAGGCTGCACCTTAGCCAACTCCTCTGCAGTCTTAACTCGACCTTCGAGGCGATCCAAGAGCAGCTTGGCGGCCTGCACATTTCCCGCCAATGTTAGCTCTGTGAGTTTCTCTGCAATCTGCTTTGCCACCTTTCCACCGCCCGCCTTAGCGATCTTTTCCAGTTCTTTAGAAATATGCGATTTGCTTCCAGGCTTGCGACCTGCCGGATTACCCGATACGCCCTTCTGAAACTTCGCCATGAAAATCTCCCATTTACCAGGTAATCTCCGTACCCGTTCCGGTATCTGCTGTGCCGCCGATCTCAATACGACCGTTGTAGGTCTTAATGAAGCATGTGCTTGCATCAGAAAAGACCAATTCAATGACAAAAGTTGAACCTGGCCTAGCTACGTTTGCAGAGGCTATCGTTTTGGTCGGAATGAGGCTCGAAATATTGATTACGCGTGCTTCTGGTGGAAGTTGTGATTCGTTCATAATTGGCAAATTCCTTTCTGTTTAGGCCATGCAAAACGCAGAAGAGCGCCCTGCTAGGCAGTGGTGATCTTCGATCTGCCAAATAGGCAAATCGCGCCTTATTCCCGCCAATTTAGGACATTAACGGGACATCATCGTTGCTAAATTGCTGATATTAGAGGACTAATGATTGCACTGAGGTCACATGAACCTCTACGCATTAAGTCTTCCCTTAGCCAAAGATGCCGCTTCTGAGCACATATCTCAGCGGAGGCACTTCACTCTTTTTGGGAATCGCTTTACTCTTTTGCACCATTCGGGGGTTCTGTTTCGTTTAAAGGGTGACACGGTAAATCTAATAAGGCATATCGACGTTCAGCTGCTTTTCGGAAACCATTGCGAGTACGTTCGACCCTTCCAACTGCCCCATTGCTAGTTACATCCATTTGCATCTTCGATGCCGACATAATACCTTCGCTTTGGTGTTGCCTTGAGGCCGTATGGGTTATTCAGGGCTTTTTCGAGATTAGTATCATTCTCGATTAGCCAATCAAATGTAGCTGTCCATCCTCGATCGTTCTCTCCGCGTAGGTGCGGTTTTTCTGTGCAGGCAATAACAGCCCTTTTGAATTTTTCTAAAGATAAGCCTTCTTTGATTCGAGCTTTTAAATGTATTTTCCGGCCATTTGTAAGTTTCTCAACCTTTGGAAGGCTTCTACAATTGGCATTCCATATCTCTGGAAATTCAGTGATATCTTTTTCTTTTTCTGCTTCTTTTTCTGCTTCTGCTTCTGCTTCTGTATAGGGTGACACGCGTGACTTTGTGTGACTAGGTGTGACATTTTGTGACATCTCTGACTTTTCTCGTTCACGTTGTTTTCTTTTTCGAGTGCGGTTGTTTTCCCGCCGGGATTCCTCATCTCTCATAGCTCTGTGCTTTTCATGGGTGACAACGAAGTACTGAAAAGTTCCTTCCTTGATCAGTCTTCGGCCTTCTTCGTCAGGAGTTCTACTGCTGGGATCAGGAGCACATAGATAATCAATTGCCGCCTGTACCCGTTCTGGTGTCATGCCGATGGTGAACGCTATCAACTTGGGGTTTAGCTCCACTGTGGAACTGACAGTGTGTGAAATGATGTAACCCCAAACTGCAAATACGTCAGCACCAGCTCCGCACATAGAGCCGGTATACATTGATTGGAAGTGTTTCCCGTACATTTAACTGACTCCAATCCGGTGTTTATTGAGCCATTCACGAAGCTCTGGAGATCCCCACTCAAAGCGCACATATCTCCCGAGACGCAAACATGGAATGCGCCTAGCCCGTGGTGTACGCTCTCTTGTCGCAGAACGAACCCAACTCTCTGGCACACTCCAGCGTTTCGCCAATTCAGTGGCATCTATAATTTCGTAGTTCATGAGGCAATTCCTTGCGTCGGTAGTGCGGGCAATAAAAAACCAACCCGAAGGTTGGCTGGTGCGGATGGCAATGATTTTTGAATTAGCCTAAATTTTCTGCGCTGTGTAGATGCTTTGGACTGATCAACCCATGGCCGATCCATCGCTCAATTAAGGCTCGCGGCGTATGTGCTCCGAATTCAGATAACATCTCACTGTCACACGATGTCAGCGCACATGAAGACATTGGCGACTCAGAAGGTTTAACAACGGGATGATACTTTTGCTTGAAAATTATCGTCTCGCGCCCCTTTTTCATGGTCACTGCGCGCACTACTCGTCCTTGGCTGGCATATACTTCGTAGATTTCAATTTCATCGACGGACAGGTTCTTGATGTGCTTGCCATCAATGGCGCGCAGGACAGCTCGTTTTTTTTTAAACATAGATTCGCCTTTCATAGTTGGGAGCCGTGGAAAACGCTGGCCGTGCGTAGAAATTGACGGGAACTTTATTCTGTCGATTCGAGTGCTGCCAATTCAGCTTTAAGTTCTTTCACATATCGTTCGGCTTCCTTGATTTTGGTGCTCAGGCGTTCGCGTCGTATGCTCTTCATTAATTCGAGCCCAAACGCTGAACGAGCAAAAGCATCACTCGATGACGGGTCGAGTGAAAGCAAATACGCCAAATTTGCGGGCGCGTCCTCTAGGCTCACTTCTTCTTTCGCGGCCTCGTAGGTGTAGAGCATCCAGGCTTTTAAAGCCCTTTGGAATTCTTTATCGTGCTCTAGCTCTGTCCAACGCTCCCTTATTTCCTTGTCGAGCAAAGTATCGAGAGTATTCAATTCGTCGGAGGTGAATTGACGATGTCCGCTCTCGAACAGGGACAATTTAGATTGACTGCAGCCGATAGCACGAGCCGCAGTCCAGCCAGAAATCCCAACTGCTTTCCGCAAATCATGAATCACTCTGCCTAAATCTTGTTTCATAATGAGACTACTATATTATGACGACGTAATAATAGCAAGCCTTTTAAAGAGAGAATGGTTCGTGCGGGCGAATGGTTGGGCGGCAAGAGATGCAAGGCATCAACGGAAGCATGCTAAACATAAATGACTGGACAGAATGTCCATTTTTGTATGGGATCTGGGTTCGTTGGCGAGCAGCTATGCGAGCCCTGTGGAGGTGCTGGTTGGCAAAATGCCCGCCGATAGCCAGCGTTTTCCGAGGTGTCCTGATCGGTGTCCCGAAATTGCCGAATGAGGTAATTTTCTATCGCTTTGCATGCTTCGGCAGCGCGCTAAACCATTTAAATAAAGAGGCGTAAGGTCAAAATAGACAACTGCAAAACCTTTATGCGTCGGTTCGATCCCGACCCGCGCCTCCAATTTCCTCAATAACTTAGCTCCAGAGGTTTTCTGACTGGCTGCCACTTTGGCCACCAATTGACCGATAACTCCTTACGAAGCTACCCGATACGCGCCCTCCAAAGTCGCTGACTTTGCGCCGAGACCCTGACTGAGCATGGCTGATGCCTCATCGCCGAAGCGTCGAGGACATGAGCGTAGAACTTGAGAAGAACATCGGGGCGGGAGTGCCCTAACCATTCCTACGCTGCTTTGATCGGCACCTTAGCCTCCACCATCTCCGTCGCTCCCAATGCCGCAGGAGTCGCCATGTGACATGCGGTAGCCGAGTCTTTCTGCGACAGGCTGAATCACCCTGCCAAAATATCCTCGTGCCACATCGGACCGGGTTTCATCTTCTTGCCTTGCGGCGGGTCCCTTCAACTACGCGCCGGCTCTTCGCGCGGGTTCTTCGACTTCGGTCGGGATGAGGGTGTTGGATGGAGGGCTCGGTGGCAGCCTGGAGGTCGACGATTCCGGGTTGCGATTTTTCCCACCAGAGTTTTTCGGCCTGACGCGTTTCCACGACTTCCTTCTCGACTTCTTTTTTGGCCCTCAGGGCTTCGGCTTCGCGGAGGAGGATTTCGCCGAGGCTTGGGGGACGCTGGCTCTTGGCAACTTCTTCCGGGTCGGGAGTTTCTTTGACCGGTCCGATCAGGGTTCTGTCGAGGTGCTCGTTGGCTTCGCGGACGGTCTGCGCCGGTTCTTGTTCTTTGCTCCGGTGGCGGTGGTTTTGAGAGGCCACCTGGAGGCCGTAGATCAGGATGCGGGCGCGGTTCTGGTCGATCCTGTTGGCAGCGAGCGCGAGGATGACATCGGTGAGGGCGAGTTGGATGGCGTCGGCGTCTTCGAGCGGAGGCAGCTGGAGCGCGGCTTCTTTTGACTCGATGTAAGGCTCATACGGCTGGTTCGCGGGCGTGGGGCGCTTGCGGGTGTTGGAGTGGAAGTAGCAGAAGGGCTGGTCTTTGAGGGCGGGCGACTGGCATTTGCGTCCGCTGGTGAAGATGTGCCGACATTCGTTGTACATGGGGTCCCCCCGGTTTTTTGTAAATTCCTGCGTGGGCTTGGGTTAGGGCCTGGTCGTTGCCTCGGCTGAAGTGCGAGGGTTGAAGCGCTTGCCCTACTCTGACTCTAAAGCACGAAAGCCCGCCGGGTTTCGGCGGGCTTTTTTCTCTCTCTTCTTATTTTAGCAATTCTGGGGGAAATACTATGCCACATTGGCCTGGGCTTTTTCGCTGTGGAATGTGTAGGTTAGGAGATTTCTTCGGGCTTAGGGGGTTGACAAGGTTTCCGGGTCGCTGCGGCCAGGCCTGCGCTCATCCATTCCACCCAGTGTATCGCGATGCACTAAAGTTTGGTTTCTGCATATAGCCGAGGGTGCCCCACGTCTCGATTTTGAGACGTGGGATTGTAGGATGTGCGCATGACCAGAGGACTGGTTCGTTACCAGCAGGCAGGCGACCTGCACTTTATCACTTTCAGTTGCTACGATAGACGGCCATATCTAGGAACAGAAACGGCGCGTGATCTCTTCGAGGAGTCGCTGGAGTCCATGCGCCTGCGATACGGCTTCTTCCTGACAGGCTATGTCGTGATGCCTGAGCATGTGCACCTGCTCATCAGCGAGCCGAAAGGCGCTCTGCTGGCGAAGGTGCTTCAGGCGCTGAAGCTGTCGGTTGCAGTGCGGCGCGAGGAGCGGCCCTTCTGGCAGGTTCGGTACTACGACTTCAATGTGTTCACGGAGAAGAAGCGGATCGAGAAGTTGCGGTACATGCACCGCAATCCCGTGAAACGTGGTTTGGTGGAGAAGCCTTACGAGTGGCGCTGGTCAAGCTTTCGGCATTATCTGACTGGAGAGGTTGGGGTGGTCGAGATCGAGTCGGAGTGGACGGCTACCCGGAGGGAGCGGGGTGTTGTGGCTGGGGTAGAGTGATCCCATGTCTCTGAGAGACATGGGGCACCCTCGGTTCGATCTGGGCATCCCGGAATTGGTGCAAAGATGAGGGCGTATGATCCCATGTCTCTGCGAGACATGGGGCACCCGGCACCGTAATCTCGTGAAACGTGGTTTGGTGGAGAAGCCTTACGACTGCGCTGGTCGAGCTTTCGGCATTATCTGGCTGGAGAGGTTTGGGTGGTTGATTCCATGGCTGATGAGATACGAAATGACCTGGATTCATGCGGTCAACAACTTGTGGCACTCCCGGTCCATCATCAACCTTCCGGGATGGCCGTCAACCCATACGGCAATACCGCCTTGCAGTGATGAAGCGCCTGCGGAACCTACGATGTAATGTGATAGAGAAGATTCGGCCAGTTGATAGTTGTTGATAGTTATGATAGTTAAGGATGATGGTTCGGATTACAGAATGTCCAAAAAATGCGAGGATCCCATTGACCATTACAGGTATTGAACATCTGATAATGCGTGCACGAATCATTCCATTGTCGATATAGAGGAGCCCAACAACCGTTTGCTGGCCCCCACCAGGATCGAAAGGGCCAAGGATGAACACCGTTGGTCCAGCATCCGGCCTGAACATGTGTTGTTTCAGGTAAAGACTGTCCCACGCGCTGTAGTTTGGGTTTCCTGTTCGGTATTGTCACAGAAACCGGGGATTTGTTCATTGTAGGCATAACTGCAGAAGGTGGGCTGGTCGTTGGGCGCTTTTCAGGTCCCAGCGACCAGTCGAGAATCGATTGGGGAGGCAAATATGGCAGTGGTGGCCCGGGTCTTGCCAGGGCAACGCAACCGTCTGAATCGAAGTAGGTTGCCATAATAATCCCAGAGCTATCCGTATGAAGAACAAATTGGTGCCCACTATGGTCATGTCTGTGAGCATCGATTTCCTTCGTGATCGCATTAGTATAAATACTCGTATCTCGATTAATAGCGTCGGATTTCTCGATTTCGCTCGCTAGCTTTGCCTTATCTGCTTTTGCGCGTTGCCAATCATCATAGAGTTGGAAGCCATAGTGACCAGCAACATATAACACGAAGATCAACGATACTGCAACAATTGCCCACCCCGCAAGAGGAATCCCTAAAACATTTTCCCTCCGACTGTCGGATGGTGTCTGATCGTCATGACCGTTAGCAAGATGTTCATTATCGTCGCTCATGGCAACCCCGAATATATTGCATTTTGTGATCAGGTATTTTGCTATCCCGAAGATAGAGGCCTACAACCACAGTCTTACGCATAGTTGTTACCCTTGGATGGATTGAAAGGGGGAGAGAAAAAGTATTATCCAAGTGATCGCAAAGATCAAGAACAATCTATTGCCTCCCCCACATAGATAGAATGTCAATAAAATCCAAAAGCCCGGCGCGAGGCCGGGCTTTTTTGTCTTGCTGTTTGGCGCCGAAGGCGCGTGTCGCTGGACGCGTAGTCCCTAGTCCCCCATGACGGGTTCTTCGGTGGCGGGGGCTGGCTTTGGGGCTGGAGCGATGCCGTCGATGGAGACGAGGCCGGGAGTCGGCTTTTCGCCAAGGACGTGCTCGCGGTAGAGCTTGGCCATGCGGGCATTCTCGGCGTCCTGCTTGAGCTTGGCGTCGCGGGCGCGGATTTTTTCTTCGCGCGCGTTCTTGGCTACGCCCAGCTTGTCGAGAGTGTCGTTGGCGGCGGCGTGCACGTGCTCGTCATTGAGGAGCAGCGTGTGCTGCGCGTCACCCATGCCTACCTTTTTACCGCCGGCGAAGATTTCGTGACGGCCATGCTCTTCGTACCACTTGGTGAGCGTGGAGGTCATGTGCATCTTCTCGATGATGTTGCGCCAGCCGATGCCGGTGTTGTAGGCGCAGAAGCTGATCTCGCCTTCCTGCGTGGCATAAGGGATGATGCACTGCTCGGTGCGGCGGAAGTCGTAGTTGAAGAGGTCCTGGAACCACATGCCGGCGATGAAGAGGAAGTTCCAGCGGTCGGCGCGGCGCATTTCGATATCGGCCATGGTGCGGTCAGCCTTCACCGAACCGTAATTGCGCTTGGTGGAGCCGGAGAACTTGTCGAACTTCTTCAACAGGTCGGCGATGCGCATGTGTGTCGGCGCCTTAGTCGGATCGTAATTGCGAAGGAGGGCAAGGGTAATGCCGACGAGCGAGAGGAACTTGCCGCGGGCGGCGTCGTTGACCTTGGCCACGTCTTTTGCGAGGCGATCGGCATTCAGGAAGGCGGTGACGGGCACGGCTTCCTTGGTTTCCTTGTCGATCATGATGGCCATGCCGATGCCGCAGTTCGGGTGGCATCCGCAGGAGATCTGGCCCCAGTCGCGGTCGGGACCGTGGACGAGATCGGCGAAGTCGGAGAAGGTGGAGATGAAGCTGATGGGGAACCAGTCGCGGGTGGGCTCGCCGATGCCGGTCTGGTTCTTGACGTCGTGCGCGAGGTGGCTCAGGGTGTAACGCTGGGCGGCGCGGCGCTCGTCGGAGACTTCCTCGTCGCGGCCGGTGAACGAAACCGGCTGGAAGCTGAGGAAGTTGATCTTCTTGGGGTTGTCGAGGGCGAACTGGATGATGTGGCCGACCTGCTCATTGTTGATGCCGTTGATGATCGTCGTTACGGGGACGATATCGACACCGGCTTCATGCAGGTTGTGGATGGCCTGGAGCTTTACATCGAACAGGTTGCCGACCTTGCGGTGCGAGTTGGCGGCGTTGCCGATGCCGTCGAACTGGAGATAAGCGTAACGCAGACCGGCTTCGGCTGCGGCCCTGGAGAACTCCTTCGACTTGGCGAATTCGATGCCGTTGGTCGCGGCCTGGACGGATTCATAACCAACCTTGCGGGCATAGGCGACGGCGTCAAGGAAGTACGGCGAGAGGGTCGGCTCGCCGCCGGAGAACTGGACCGACATCTGGCGCTTGGGCTTGATGGTGATGGCGTTGTCCAGCATGGTCTTGATCTCGTCCCATGTGAGCTCGTGGACGAAGCCAACCTGATTGGCGTCCATGAAGCAGGGGTCGCACATCATGTTGCAGCGGTTGGTGAGGTCGATGGTGAGGACCGATCCGCGTCCGTGGGTGACAGTCGAGGTGCCGTGATTGTGGAGCTTTTCGTCATTGTGAGCGCGAATGTCGCGGCCCGGGAAGACCTCTTCGAGGTGCTTGAAGAAGGCGGTGTCGATCGACATGACGTCTTCAAAATGGCCGTGCTTGGGGCAGTCCTTGACCATGAGGATCTTGCCGTCGCGCTCGATGATCTGCGCCTTGATTTCGCCAACCTTTTCATTTAAAAGGATTTCGTGAGGCAGCTTGCCGTCGAGGATCTGCTGGCGGATTTCGGGGACGCACTTGGGGCAAAGCGAATCGGTGGTACGGGGCCAGCCAAGGGGCGGCTTTTCCTTCTGCCAGGACTTGAGCAGGGGCTTGTCGGACCACTTGGGGGTGAAAGATTCGTTAGGGCTGATACGGTTCAGTCTCTCGAAGACAGACCAGACGCCATTGGCAGCGATGGTGACTGCCCGCTCTGCGTATTTGGTGGCTTTCGACATTTCTTAATCTCCTGATGCTTCCCTGCCGGGCCTGAAAGAGGCCGAAAACTGCATTTTTGACAGGAAAACCAAGCTTAAATGCTTACGGCCCTCGGGGGGAAGTGCGTTTTAAGGTAACTGCTGCTTCCAGAGGACTTTACCAGCATTCAGCATAGTCCTGTGGGAGTGGGAGGAGAAACGAGTTTGGCTGAATGGGGAAAATTGATGTTCAGACGGGAATCGTTGGGGGTGAATGGGAGTGCCGACAGCCATATTGCCCGGAAAATTTACTGGTTCTTTTTCTGCGGACATGTAACGATTGCGGCCAGATTCTCAACCATTCCCCCAGAACAGGAACGAAACTATGGCACTTTACGATCTTGTATTTGAGGGCGGCGGCGCCAAGGGAATGGCGTTTGCCGGGGCGCTGCAGGTGTTTGCCGATGCCGGGCATCAACACCGGCGCATTGTGGGGACTTCGGCTGGAGCTATTACCGCCATGCTGACCGGCGCCGGATATACTCCGGCGGAGCTGACCGCGGAATGCACGAAAACAGATGCAAGCGGAAAGCCTGTCTTTGCGACGTTTATGGATCCGCCGGTGGAATCGGATTTTTCCGAGCCTCTGATCGAGAGCTGCGAAACGCTGGCACTGATGAAGCAGGCGGGCTTTCCCTTTTCCGGGATGCTGGAGAATGTCGAGAAGAAAATCATCAAGGCATTGCTGCATCTTGAGCTGTACCGGGAGCTGTTCTCCTTTAATGAGTGCGGGGGCTTTTATGCCGGGGATGCGGCGCTGAGCTGGTTCCGCGAGCGGTTGAAGGCCAAAGGCATGGCCGCCGATATTACCTGGGCGGATTTCGCGGCAAAGACGGGAAAAGATGTTTCGGTTGTGACTACCGATGTGACGGATAAGGAGATGGTGGTGCTGAATGCGCGCACAGCTCCGGGAGTTCCGGTGGCGGAATCGGTGCGCATGTCGATGAGCATTCCGTTTGTGTGGCGCGAGATGATCTGGCAAAAGGAGTGGGGGCCATATCGGCTGCTGGACGGGGACAGCAAGATTACGGAGCATGACAAGAGCGGTCATATCTTTGTCGACGGCGGCGTGCTGTCGAATTTTCCGCTGCGCCTGATTGCGGAATCGTGGCCGAGCGTGACGGCGGTGATGGGAACCACCGATCCGAATGCAGCGAAAAATCTGGGTTTGCTGCTGGATGATTCGGCAATGGTGCCGGGGGCGGCTGCCTCGGATACGGTGCGGCCAAGACTGCGCGCGGCGAATCGAGTGACACAGCTGATCGATACGATGACGGGCAGCGCCGATCTGGCCATCATAAAAAAATACGAATCGTGCATTTGCCGATTGCCGGTGGGCGGTTATGGAACGACGGAGTTCCGCATGTCGGCGGAGCGGCAGAAATTGCTGATCGATTCGGGAACTACGGCAATGAAGGCGTATCTGGCTGCGGCTGGGAAGTGAGGTTGATCCCCACCCCTTTGGCTTCGGCTCAGGATGGGGCACCCGCGGCTGCTGCTTTCAAGACATCGGGTTTTTGCTGCCGGATTACGACCGGATTCATCTCACTGTGCTAGACTGCGCGGGTTCGTTGGATACTTCCAAAATGCGGAGGGAATATGTCAGTTGCCGATATCGCCCATGGCCTGGTCACGCTATGCCGGGAAGGCAAGAATCTGGAAGCCATTGAGAAGTATTACTCGCCTGACATTGTGAGCGTGGAATCGGCGAGCAGCCCGGATATGCCTGCCGAGATGAAAGGCATCGATGCAGTAAAAGGCAAAAACCAGTGGTGGTTTGACAATCACATCATGCACGGCGGCGAAGCGAACGGCCCTTATGTTGGAGAAGACCAGTTTGCTGTCGAATTTAAATACGATGTGACGCATAAGCCGTCGGGCAAGCGATTCCACATGAGTGAAATGGCGCTCTATACGGTGAAGGACGGCAAGATTGTTCACGAGCACTTCTACTACAACACGGGCGGCCAGCCGAGCTAGATGTAGTTGGATATCTCGATGAGGTTCTGGTCGGGATCGCGAATGTAGACGGAGCTCAACTTGCCGACGGCTCCTATGCGCTCGACCGGGCCTTCTTCGATGTGCACTCTGAGTGCATTGAGATATGCGACGACTTCTTCTATCGGCGTAAGGGTGATGAAGCAGAGGTCGGCGGAGCCGGGCGTGGGGCGCGCAGCCTTCGGCTCGAACTCGTGTCCGCGCTGGTGGAGATTGATTTTCTGGTCGCCGAACTTCAGGGCGGTGCGTCCGTTGAAGGTGACGATCTCCATGCCGAGGGCTTCGGTGTAGAAGTCGGTTGTGGCATGGATGTTGGCTACGTTGAGGACCAGGTGGTCCAGTTGCTCGATGGTGAAGGGCATGCGTGCCATTATGAGCCTGCGAGTGGATGATGGGGAAATACGTTCTTGGGCCACCACCGAACTTACATCCCACTCTTCGGTTATCCAACACTGAGTAGTTGTCATCCTAACGACCAACGGGAGGAAGGACCTGCTTTTTTTGATCGTAGTGATGCGACTGCCTAAGCAAAATGCAGATCCTTCGACTTCCCCTTCACTGCGTTCAGGGTTCGCTCAGGATGACAACTCTAAGGATGTGGCTGGAGATTATGACAAAATCCCCAACTTCTTTGCGGTCTTTTCCAGCGTATCGAGTGCCTGATCGAGCTGCTCCCTGGTGTGCTCGCTGGTCATGATGGTGCGGATGCGGGCTTTGCCTTCGGGAACGGTGGGGAAGGCGATGCCTGTGGCCATGACGCCTGCATCGAAGAGTGCTTTCGAGAACTCCATCGTCTTTTTGCCGTCGCCGATGATGATGGGCGTGATGGGCGTTTCGCTTGCCGGAGTGGTGATGCCACCGATATCAAAGCCGATGCGGCCTAATTCAGCCTTGAAGTAGCGGGCGTTGTCCCACAGGCGCTCGATGCGCTCCGGCTCGTTCTCCAGCAGATCGAACGCGGCGATGCAGGTCGCGGTGACCGATGGCGGATGCGAGGTGGAGAAGAGGAATGGGCGGGCGCGATGGTAGAGGTAGTCGATGAGATCGCGGCTGCCGCAGACGTATCCACCTAATGCGCCGATGGCTTTCGAGAGCGTGCCTACCTGGATGTCGACGCGTCCATGACAGTTGAAGTGATCGATGGAGCCGCGGCCATTGCGTCCGAGAACGCCGGAGGCATGCGCGTCGTCGACCATCATGATGGCTCCGTATTTGTCGGCTAGATCGCAGAGCTTGTCGACGGGACCGATGTCGCCATCCATGGAGAAAACGCCGTCGGTGATGATGAGCTTGCGGCCCGGTTCATTTTCGATTTCTTTCAGCAGCTCTTCCGCGTGGGCTACGTCTTTGTGGCGGAAGACCTTGATCTTTGCGCGAGAGAGGCGCGCGCCGTCGATGATGCTGGCGTGATTCAGCTCGTCGGAGATGATGAAGTCTTCTTTGCCGAGGATAGAGGAGACGGTTCCGGCGTTGGCGGTGAAACCGCTCTGGAAGACGACGCAGGCTTCGACATTTTTGAAGCGGGCGATCTTCTCTTCCAGCTCCATGTGAATCTTCATGGTTCCGGCAATGGTGCGGACGGCTCCGGAGCCGACGCCGTAGGTTTTGGTGGCTTCGATGGCGGCTTCGCGCAGCTTAGGATGATCGCAGAGACCGAGGTAGTTGTTGGAGGCGAGATTGATGACCTTTTTGCCGTCATAGGTGCAGACCGGTCCCTGCACATCGTCGAGGACGCGCAGCTTGAAATAGGTTCCGCGTTGTTTGAGATCATCGAGTTGCGCGGTGAGGTGCCTGAGCTGGGGACGCTGAGAGAGCGTAGTCGACATGAAGTTGCCTCTGTTAAGAAAATAGGTAACTTAACATCGTATCGTGGATGGCAGGGGGACGGCATCCCGGCACGGGATTGCATCTGAGTTGAGGGCAATTGAGCGAAAGCGAGGAGAACGTAAAAGGATGAAGCACTACTCACGAATTGCCGTTTTATTGGCTGTTTCTTTCATTGCGGGATGCCATAAGAGCGCACAGAATGCGGAGAACCCTCCGACACAACCGGCGGCTGACCAATCGCAGAGCGCGGCGGCTCCTGCACCAGCGCAGCCTTCAGCCGGCACTCCGGCACAAAGTTCTGCAACTGCTTCGGGTTCACCGGCTCCGGCTGCTGCTCCTTCCGGAGCGGTTACGCCGACGCCAAGCCAGCCTGTAGCTCCTCAGCAGGCGGCCAATGCTCCGGCACCGGCGGTGGCTCCTCTGCCTGAGGTTCCGGCAGGCACCGTACTTAGCATTCGCATGAACCAGGCAATTAATGTGAAGCACACCGCGGCAGGCGCGCCCTTTACCGGAACGATCGTCAACCCAATCCTGGTGGACGGCAATACCGTGATTCCCTCGGGAGCGACGGCAGAAGGCATGGTGGTACGCGCCCATAAACGCGGACGCTTCAAAGGAGCTTCCTATCTGCAACTGACGCTCACCGGCTTAGATGTGAACGGGCAGCACTATCGCATTGATACCAGCAGCCTCACGCGCACGAAAAAAGGCAAAGGGAAGCGTACTTTTGGGTTTATCGGCGGCGGTACAGGCCTGGGCATGTTGATTGGCGGCGTGGCAACGGGCGGTGTCGGCCTGCTGGTTGGCGGGCTGGCAGGAGCGGGCGCGGGCACGGGACTGGCCGCGTTTACAGGGAATAAAGATATTACGATCCCGGCAGAATCGGTGGTGAACTTCAAGCTGGCTGCGCCGATTCATCTGCGGTGAGGCTTCAAAAATCATCGCCCCATGCCAGCCGACATTTCGCTTGCATGGGGCGTTTCTGTTATTCCGCCATTTCATTCCGTTCAGGATGGGCCACTGGAATTTGCCGAAGACAATGTTTCGGGATTAATGGCCTTCCGTATGGTGCGGCAATGGCCGAGGTCCAGGGCCATCCTTGGTCATTTTGACCGGCTCGATATTTCCATTGGCATCGAAGATCATGCGATCGATTGCCAAGACGCGCTGATTGGGGCCGGTGGTTCCCAGAGGGTGCCGATGATAGACGATGTACCATTCGTCGGTTCCGGGGATATGCAGAACGGAATGATGGCCGGGGCCGTTGGCGACGGCGGGATCGGTTTGCAGAATTTTGCCCATAGGCTCGAATGGGCCGGTAGGGCTGCTGCTTTTGGCATAGGCCACGCCATAGCTGGAATCGCCCCAATCGCCTTCAGACCACATGAAGTAGTACACGCCTTTACGCTTGATGACAAACGGGCCTTCGACATAGTGCTCGGGCGTGATTTCCTTGTACATGGAACCGTCTTTCATAGGAATGACGCGCTTGAGATCGGATGAAAGTCGCGCCACATTACAGTGGCCCTGGCCGCCGTAATAAAAGTAGATGGAGCCGTCATCGTCCTTGAAGACCATGGGATCGATAGGCTGCGCGCCGTTGTGGAACTGGCCGATCAGCGGCTTGCCCAGCGCATCGATGAAAGGCCCGCCGGGATTGTCGCTGACAGCTACGCCGATACCTCCGAGGAAGGTGTCGTTCTTTTGAATGTCGTTGGCTGCGAAGAAGAGATAGTACTTGCCGTTCAGGTGAATCGCTGTGGGCGCCCAAATGGCATAGGCAGCCCAGGCGACATTCTTTATATCGAGCACTGCCGGATGGCGGGTCCAATGGACAAGATCGGGCGAGGAAAATGCATCGAGCGAAGTATGCAGCAGGTATACCGGATGAATCACGTGTCCCGTGCGAAGCTTCTGCTGCAGGGGATTGAAGGCGCGGTTCCGGTTGATGTCGGCTTCCGGACTAGAAGAGGTGGGGTAAATCCAGTATTCGCCGTTGAAGATATGAATCTCGGGATCCGCATACCAGCCTAGTTGCGCAAGATTGCGATTCGCCTGCGCGCGGGCAGCAACGATAGACAAGGAACAGGCAAGCAGAAACAGGGCAGCGCGAAGAGGTCGGCGCAAGATATTCCTCCAGTTGTATCTCTACGCGGAGCCGGGGCTCGCGCAGATTCTTAATTTTCTCGAATAGAAACTCAGATCAATCTTAGCCCGGGGGCCAGTGCATCGGGCGGCCGCCGATGACATGCAGGTGCAGATGGGAGACGGTTTGTCCGCCTTCGGCTCCGGTATTGATGACGGTGCGATAGCCCTTGTCGAGATGATGCTGGGCGGCCAACTTTTTGGCGACGATATGGATATGGCCCAGAACGGCGGCGTCTGCTTCTTCGGCCTCGGCGAGAGACGCAATATGCCTGCGAGGCACAATCAGCAGATGCACGGGAGCTTTTGGATCAATGTCGGCGAAGGCGTAGACCTGATCGTCTTCGTAGACTTTTTTCGACGGGATGCTTCCGGCGATGATTTTGCAGAAAAGACAATCCATGCCGTCAGGATATCGCATGCGCCCGCAAAGGAGCGCCTGCAGGGCTGTCCGTTAAAATAGGGGGAGAGCCTCTACGCCCATGTTATTTTCTCAGCGATTGATCTTCAGGATTTCTGCCGCCTTCGCGGTGACGGCAGCGTTGATGGCAACGCCTTTACACGCGCAGTTCTCCAATCCATCGGCAGCGCCTACAACGCCGGTACACAATGCGAGAGCATTGCGCCCGCCGGCAGGGGCGAGGGTGGCGATCTATGAGTTCGAGGACCTGGAGTGTCCGGATTGCGCGCGCGCGAATCCGCTGCTGAAGGAAGCTGCGGAGAAATATCACATTCCCTGGGTGCGGCATGATTTTCCCTTGCCGTTCCATACATGGAGCTTCGATGCGGCGGTAGATGCGCGCTGGTTCGATACGAAATCGAAGAAGCTCGGGGATGAGTTCCGCGATGCGGTTTTCGCGAATCAGCCGAGCATTACGACGCAGGATCAGCTTCGAACCTTTGCGCAGAAGTTTGCCCAGGACCATAAGCTGGCGTTTCCCTTTGTCGTCGATCCACAGGGGAAGCTGGCCGCGGAGGTAAAGGCAGACTACGACCTCGGGCAGAGCATCGGCATCCAGCACACGCCGACGATCTGGATTGTGACGAACAGGACCAGCGGCACGCCGTTTGTTGAAGTAGTGGATCGAGGGAGGCTCTACGAGCTGATCGATCAGGCGCTGGCAGACACAAAGAATGAGGCGGCTGCTCATCGCCCCAGCGGCAGATAAAATAGAGATAGAGATTTTTGAGGGGAGTACATCCGTGCCGTTATACGAATATCGGTGCAAAGCCTGCGGGCATCAATTTGAAAAGATACAGAGCTTCAGCGCTCCGGAAGAAAAAATATGTCCGGTATGCGGTGGAGAGGTGGAACGGCTGCTGTCCGCTCCAGCGGTGCAGTTCAAGGGATCGGGCTGGTATGTGACGGACTACGCGGGGAAGAGCGCCAGCAAGTCTCCGGCTGCGTCTGCCGGTTCGGGCGATACATCGAAGGCGGAGAGCAAGCCTTCCGCTTCTACAGCAGAGAGCAGCGCTCCGGCTGCCTCGTCTGCGGCTAAAAAAAGCGAATAAGAAAAGCGCCTGCGATGCAGGCGCTATTTCTTTGATGATGACTTCTTTGTAGATTTTTTGGCAGAACTCTTCTTCGTGGATTTTTTCTTCGCAGAAGATTTTTTGGTTGCCGATTTTTTCTTCGCTGGAACTTTTGCGCCCTTCTTGCGCGCTTCTGAGAGGCCGATTGCGATGGCCTGCTTGCGGCTAGTCACTTTTTTCTTGCTGCGCCCGCTCTTCAGCTTACCCTTCTTCATCGCATGCATTTCGCGCTCGACGGATTTACCGGCAGCTTTTCCGTATTTGCGGGAGCTGGATTTCTTTTTTGCGGCCATCGTACTTTCCTCCAGAATGTGGGAAGCACGAGAGCCGCTTGAGGTTGCGTGAAGGAATTTACTATCTGGCTACAGCCGCGGGCAGAATATCTTCAACATCGACCCACTCGGTAGGATAGTTGCCGGTATAGCAGGCGACACAAAAGCGATTCCCTTCACCGCCATCGCAGGCTTTTTGTAACCCTTCGAGCGACAAATAGGCGAGCGAATCCGCCTCGATGAAGCGGCGAATTTCTTCGATGGAATTGTTAGCGGCGATCAAATCTCTTTTGCGCGGCGTATCTACTCCGTAGAAACACGGGGAGACGGTGGGCGGGCAGCTGATGCGCAGATGCACTTCCTTTGCGCCCGCAGCGCGCACCATGCGCACGATCTTGCGGCTGGTGGTGCCGCGAATGATGGAGTCATCCACAAGAATGATGCGCTTGCCTTCGAGCAGATTGCGGACGGGATTCAATTTGAGCTTGACGCCGAAATCGCGCACGCGCTGTTCCGGCTCAATGAAGGTGCGGCCCACGTAATGATTGCGGATGAGGCCGAAGCGGAAAGGGACGCCGCTTTCGGCAGCGTAGCCGATGGCCGCAGTCACGCCGCTGTCCGGCACGGGCACGACGAGATCGGCGGGCACATGCGATTCGCGCACGAGCTGGCGACCCATTTCTTCGCGGCTTTCCTGCACCCAGCGGTTATAGATCTTGCTGTCAGGGCGCGCAAAGTAGACGTGCTCGAAGATGCAGCTCGATTGCGGAATGCCGGTGGAGTATTGGCGCGACGTCACCCCGTCGCGCGTCACCATGACGAGCTCGCCGGGCTGCACATCGCGTTCGAACTTGGCGCGCAGCAGATCGAAGGCGCAGGTTTCAGAAGCGAAGACGATGGTGTCGGGGCCGTCGGGGTTTTCGATGCGGCCCATCGAAAGCGGGCGGAAGCCGCGCGGATCGCGAGCGGCAAAGATGCGGTCGCGCGTCATCATGACGATGGAGAATGCTCCATCGACCTGGCGCAAGGAATCAGCAATCGCATCGACGAGCGTGCCTTCCCGGGAGTGGGCAATTAACTGGACGATGATTTCCGAATCGCTGGTGGTCTGGAAGAATGCGCCTTCGCGCTCGAGCTTTGCACGCACGTTGCCGAGATTCACAAGGTTGCCGTTGTGCGCGATGGCGATGAGCCCCTTGGTGGAATCGACGCGGATGGGCTGCGCATTCAGCAGAGCGGAGTCGCCGGTAGTGGAGTAGCGCGTGTGGCCGATGGCCATGTCGCCTTTCAACTTGGCGAGAACTTCTTCCGTGAAGATGTCGGCAACGAGGCCCATGCCCTTGATGTTCGAGAGCGTCGATCCATCGGCGGTGGCGATACCGGCCGATTCCTGTCCACGATGCTGGAGCGCGTAGAGGCCAAGATAGGCCTGGCGCGCAGCATCGGGATGTCCGTGAATGGCGACGACGCCGCATTCTTCGCGGAGCTTGGGGTCGTCTTCATACGTAGCGGTAACTGCAGGTCCCTCCGCTCCGTCGCTGCGCGACTCCGGCAGGGATGGCACATTCAATGCAGCGATTCCGGGGATACCTTCGATCAGCAAGCGGCTCACGCGAGCACCTCGTCGTAGAGCTTGGCTTCAAGAGCGCCAGCCCAGATATGCTGCAATCCAGCGACACTTTCGTCAATCACTGTTTTGTTGTTGACCTGAATCCGGAAACGATCTTTCACGGTTTCGCCTATATTTTGTACCAGCAATCCGGAGTGTTTCTTAACGATGGCTTTGATTTTTTCGACGGCGGCTGCATCGCAGCTTACTAGGACCTGCGTTGCCGATTCACTGAAGAGCTGCCATGCGATCGGCAGGTCGGGACCTTCCTTCAAGTGCACGCTTAGACCGATGCCGTTGCCGAAAGTTCCCTCGGCCAACGCCACGGCAATGCCGCCGTCGGAGATGTCGCGGGCGGAATGCGCGAGCCCTGCGTCGGCAATGTCTGCGAGGCATTTGTGCAGCGCGGCTTCGGCTGCGAGATCGAGCGAGGGAGGCGTTCCCCATAGCTCGCCGAGAACGACTTTGGCATACTCGGAAGAGCCGAATTCGCGGAGACGGTCTTCGATGGTGGGAAGCTTTTGAGCAGCGATAAGCAGCACGGAATCGCCTGCCTTTTGAAACGATGAGGGGACGGATTTAGCGACTTCTTCGATAACGCCGACGATGCCGAGAACCGGCGTGGGATAGATGCCTTCGCCGCGGGTTTCGTTATAGAGCGAAACGTTGCCGCCGGTGACAGGCGTACCGAGCGCTGTGCAGGCTTCGGCGATGCCGTCGATCGCATTCGAGAGCTGCGCCATGATCTCCGGCTTTTCTGGATTGCCGAAGTTGAGGCAGTTGGTGGCGGCGATAGGCGTTGCGCCGGTGCAGGCGACCTTGCGGGCGGCTTCTGCGACGGCATGCGATGCACCGAGCCTGGGATCGAGATAGCACCAGCGGCCATTGCCGTCGAGCGCCATGGAAAGGCCGCGCTTGGTGCCCTTGATGCGCATGACGCCGCCTTCACCACCCGGACCTTGTACGGTGTTGGTCTGCACCATGCTGTCGTATTGCTCATGCACCCAGCGCTTGGAACAGATATTGGATGAGGCAAGCAGAGCGCGCAAGTCTTCGGTGTAGTCGCGGGTTGAAGCTTTATCTTCGTAACCGAGCTTGTCGAGCGCGCTTCTGGTCGGCTCGGATGCGACAGGGGCTTTCCACTCGCCGATGGGGCGATGGTAGCGAGGCGCGTCGTCGGTCAAAGACTTGTTGGGGATGTCGGCTTCGAGCTCGCCGCGATGCAGGATGCGCAGGCGGGGCTCGGCAATCACGGTGCCCACGATGGTGGCATCGAGGCCCCACTTGGCGAAGACATCGAGGAGCTCCTGCTCGCGGCCCTTCTCGGCGACGAGAAGCATGCGCTCCTGCGATTCGCTGAGCATCATTTCATAGGCCGTCATGCCGGTTTCGCGCTGTGGGATGTGGTCGAGATTCATCTCGAGGCCGACACCGCCGCGCGCGCCCATTTCGCAACTGGAGGAGGTGAGCCCGGCTGCGCCCATGTCCTGAATGCCGACGATGGCTCCGGTCTTCATGGCTTCGAGGCAGGCTTCGAGGAGCAGCTTTTCCATGAAGGGGTCGCCCACCTGGACGTTGGGCCGCTTCTGCTCGGAGCCTTCCTTAAATTCCTCGCTGGCCATGGTAGCGCCGTGGATGCCGTCGCGTCCGGTTTTTGCGCCAACATAGATGACCGGGTTTCCGACGCCGGTGGCTTTTGCGTAGAAAATTTCATCGCGGCGCACGAGGCCGAGCGCAAAGGCATTCACCAGCGGATTGCCGGAGTAACAATCTTCAAAGCGCGTTTCACCGCCAAGATTGGGAACACCGAAGCAGTTGCCATATCCGGCGATGCCGTGGACAACGCCCTCGACGATGGAATGATTTTTGTGAACGACTTCCTGCGGCGTGTTCTCGTCTTCGGTAAGAGGGCCGAAGCGCAGCGAATCCATCACAGCCAGCGGACGCGCGCCCATGGTGAAGATATCGCGCAGGATGCCGCCGACTCCGGTAGCCGCTCCCTGGAACGGCTCGATATAGGAGGGATGGTTGTGCGACTCGATCTTGAAGGCGCAGGCCCATCCGTCGCCTACGTCGATGATTCCGGCATTTTCGCCGGGACCCTGCACGACGCGATCGCTCTGCGTGGGAAGCCGCTTGAGGTGCACACGCGAGGACTTGTAGGAGCAGTGCTCGCTCCACATAACGCTGTAAATGCCCAGCTCGGTGAGGCTTGGCGTGCGCCCTAAGGCCGCGACGATGCGTTCATACTCTTCAGGTGTGATGCTGTGTTGAGCCAGAAGCTCGGGCGTAACGGTAGTGGCCTGCGGAGCCGCGGGGAGCGATTCTGATTTCATGACGGTTACATCTCTATTGTCGCATGGTTCTGAGGCCTTGACTTCTGCCCCCTCCTCACCCTTCACTCGGTTCAGGATGGGGCACCCGGACCTTTACTTTTCGATGAGGGCTTTGCGGATGGCGCGGATGTGGTCGGGGCCTGTGCGGCAGCAGCCGCCGATGATCTGCGCCCCGGCAGCGGTCCATTTGCGAGCTAATTCTCCAAAGCTTGTAGGATCAGAGACGCCGGTCCAGCAGCGGTGTTCCGCATCCCAGCCTTCCCCGGAATTGGGATAGACGACGATGGGCTTGCGCGTCGCCTGCTTCAATTCGGCAATCAATGGCAGGATGAGCTTCGGCTGGGTGCAGTTGACTCCAACGGCCAAGACCTGCTTTTGCCGGTCGAGGAATGCGGCGATATGAGCCAGTTTTTCGCCGTGGGAGACGTGCTCGGCATCCTTGCAACTGAAGGAGAGCCATCCATAAAGCCGAGGATACTGATGCAGGGCTTCGATCATCGCTTCCGCTTCTTGAAGTGACGGAATGGTTTCAAAGGCGACGAAATCGGCAGCAGTATCGGCGATCACGGCCAGCCGGTCGGCGTGGAAGCGGACCAGGTCGGCGAAATCAATATCGTAGTTGCCGTGATATTCGGCTCCGTTATGGAGAGCTGCGCCGTAAGGGCCGAGGGACGCCGCGATCCAGATGGGGCGCTGCGACTGCCGGCGATAGCGCTCACGTGCGGCGACAGCTATTTCGACGGATTGGCGTAGGGCTGCGGCTGCGGCTTCCGGCGGCTGGCCGAGCTCGGCAAAGCCGAGGGCGGAAATCTGATAGCCGGCAGTGAGGATGTAGTCGGCTCCCGCCTCAAGATAGCTAAGGTGCACTGCTTCAATCGTTTGCGGGCTGTCGGCAAGGACATGCGCTGACCAGAGCGGCCCGCTGATGTCGCAGCCTCGCCGCTCCAGTTCTGTCGCAAGGCCGCCGTCAAGAATGCGGAGGCCTTGCAGATCAGGCGGCGCGCTCACCCGCATCCCCCAGCGTGACACGGGCAGTCAGCTTGCGGCGTCCGCGGAAGAAGGTAACGGTGACGACATCGCCTACCTGGTGATGGTCCATGACCTCATCAATATCCTGCGTGGTTGCGACCTCCTGATCGTCGATGCCTACGATGAGGTCGCCGCCGAGATAAATGCGCAGGTTGCCAAGATACGCAGTCTGATTTCCGCCGCGCAATCCGGCGCGCTCGGCAGGACCGCCGGGCAGCACGCGCTGAATGAGCACGCCATTGTCGGCAGCCAAGCCCATTTGATCCGCAAGGTCAGGACCAATGGGATAAGAGATGATGCCCAGCGAGGGGCGGCGCACATGCCCGTAGCGCTCGATATCGCCGAGGACGGCCTTCGCCGTGTCGATGGGAATGGCAAAGCCGATGCCTGCGTTCTGGTCGACGCCCTGGTTTGGATTGGTGGCGATGAGCGAAGTGATGCCGATGACCTCGCCGCGCGAATTGAGCAGCGGACCGCCGGAGTTGCCGGGGTTGATGGCAGCATCGGTCTGGATGGCATTGTCGATGAGATCGCCTGTGGGCCCGCGAATGGAGCGCTTGGCGCTGATAATGCCGCTCGTCATGGTGCCGCTGAGACCGAAGGGATTGCCGATGGCATAGACCTTCTGGCCCACGACGAGATTGCGCGAATCGGAGAGAACGGCGGGCACAAGATTCGGCGCATTGATTTGCAGCAGAGCCAGGTCATGGTGCTGATCGGTGGCAATGACCTTGGCCTTGTACCTGTGCTTGTCAGAGGTGGTGACCTCTACCTGCCGCGAATCGGCGATCACGTGCAGATTGGTAAGAATCTGGCCTTCTTTATTGAGAATAAAACCTGAGCCTTGCCCTTGCTGGGGCACCGCGCCGTAAAAAAAGTCGTAGGCAACGGTGGTGGCAGTGATATTGACGACCGAAGGAAGCACCTTTTTATAGACCGAGATGTTGTTCATCTCCTCGGCGTCATATTCGGGGGCAGCATGGGCCTCAGTGAGATGCAAGGAGCCGGGGGCAATCGAGGATTGCATGGGATTGACCGGCCGGGTGCGGTTGAGGAGCAGCCAGAAGCCGCCGACCAGCAAGAGCACCAAAAGGATTCTGCGAAAGATCATGGCAACATCATCCGTTCCAATGTTGTTGGCACAGGCCCGCGCCGTTCCGGACGCGGGCTGTGAAAAAGCGCTTCTTTTATTTTAGGCTTTGCCGCGATCCTTCGCTCGCGCGGCGATGAGGTGCTTGTAGAGATCGATGGTCTGATCGGCAATGGCAGTCCACGAGAAATATTCTTCCACACGCTTGCGGCCCGCCTGCCCGAACTGCTTTGCCTTTGCCGGATTGCCGAGGAGATCGGAAAGCCTGGCGGCAAGATCGCGGGCGAAGCGATCCGGCTGCGTGGGGAAGCCGGTAATCGGGTCCTGCTCGAAGGGAACAAGATAGCCGGTAGTGTTATCGACGACGACTTCGAGGATGCCGCCGGTAGCGCTGGCAACAACCGGAGCCTGGCAGGCCATCGCCTCCAGATTGATGATGCCGAAAGGCTCGTAGACAGAAGGGCAGCAGAAGACGGCGCAGTTGCTGTAGAGCTGGATAGCTTCCTGCTTGGTGACCATCTTGTCGATCCAGACGATATTGGGGTTGTGAGCGCGAGCTTCTTCGACCTTGCTGCGCATTTCGGCGGCGATCTCCGACGTATCCGGCGCGCCCGCGCAAAGAACGATTTGCGTATCCGGCGGAAGATAGCGAATGGCATCGACCAGATGCGTCACGCCTTTTTGCCTCGTGATGCGGCCTACGAAAAGAATGTAAGGCCGGCTGAGATTGACGCCGAAGCCCGGAAGCGTGGAAGTATCGCCGGTCTTTTGATATTGCGCGAGATCGATGCCGTTGTAGATAACGTGAATGCGTTCCGCTGCAACGTCAGGATAGGCGCGGAGAATGTCCGCCTTTGTGCCTTTGGAGACGGCGATGACGGCGTCAGCATCGAGGATGGCGGTGCGCTCCATCCATGAGCTCATGGCATAGCCGCTGCCAAGCTGTTCGGCTTTCCATGCGCGCAGCGGTTCAAGGCTATGCGTGGTGAGCACAAAGGGAACATTGTGCAGCTTTTTAGCGAGAAAGCCCGCCATCGAGACATACCAGGTATGCGTGTGGACGATATCGACGCTGCCGAGCGATTTTACCTGCGCGAGATTCAGGCTCATGGCCTCGAGCGCGGCGGTGAACTTTTGCGGCTCGCCCTCGGCAAGCTTGTCCCACGGCTGCTGGCCGCGCACGTGCAGATTGTTGTCGTCGGATTTCTGGTCGCCCCAGCAATGGACTTCGACTTCGATTTTTTTCGCCAGTTCGCGGCTGAGATATTCGACGTGAACTCCGGCGCCGCCATAGACGTTGGGCGGGTATTCGCGGGTCATAAGCGCTGCTCGCACTGATTCCTCCAAATGGTGAGGCTCTGGATGAGATGGTATTCGTCCGAGGAAAATTCCAGCAACACACTGCTCTTAAGGTATCGCGCTATTTTGAAGCCGATGCAAGTTTGGGTGGGGTCTTTGTTCGATGATTCAAGCCGCATGCCTCGGGCGGATTGGTCATCTGCTTCACGAAAACACGATAGCTGACGGTTCCGGGTTGCAATGTAGACCAGTACGACGTGCGCGTAAACAGCGGCTTATGCTGATCGATGACTTGATTGCTCAGGATGCGGATGCCGCAGCTGAGATTGTTTTCCGGGTTAAGAATGGTTCTCTGCGGATCGTGCGGCGGGAGATGACGATCTGCTTCCCAGTTGAAGTTGCAGCCATAGCGCTGCTGATCCTGATAGGTAAGCTGCAGCAGCCCCTCGCTATGCACTAACTGATGCGTGACCGGATCTTTGACCGCGATCTCAGGTTCGGTGTGGCGCACATTCGTACGCGGATTCAGGCCCGCTTCAGCTCCGGCGAGCGCCTGGAAAAAATATGCCCAGTAGGCGCGCTTATCCGCGTCGCTCATCTGGTAAAAGCGCGGGCAGAAGCGGCGAACATCGCGTGGAACCTGCGCGGATAGCAACTCGGGCGGGATCGAGGTTTCAATAAACTTGTCCCATTGCGGATTCCAAGTCGTATCGTCGCCCAGCTCGGCCTTTTTGACAGCGAGCGGCGTAGGCGGCGCGGGGTTTGTGGCGGGAACCGGGCTGGCCGTCGTAGCAGCGGCTACCTGTGTATTTGCGCGCTTACAGGCGAGCGGGGAACTGAGAAAGAGAATCGCGCTGAAAGACCATATGCATTTTTTAAACTGCGCTGTTCCGCGCATGGTATTGCTTCTCCGGGGAACGAATGGAGCACCCTGTTTGAGAAGCAACTTACCTTTATTTTGTTGCCATGACAGCTACTATTTCTCCAGAGCAGTCAACCGGCAAAGAAGATAGTCCGCGGGACACGCGATGAGTTATATGAAGACTCCAATGAGTGGCGATTCTGGAGGAAAGAGCTGGTCCGACGCAGGCAGTAAAAACAGGTCCTTGGGCGCTTCGCTCAGGATGACAACTCCGGGCAGAGGCAGAGATAAAAAACGGGGAAGGAGCTAAAGCTCCTTCCCCGTTTTGCGTGTGCCCGTCCGGCAAGGACTGCGCGTAGCGGCCGCCAGAGGCATTGCTTTTATGCTCGACCGATCGTCGCGTGGCCTTCGAGCGGAATGCCCGCGCGGCTGGTCACCTCGAAGGTGAGCGTGTTGCTGCGCTTGTCGGCGTCGATTTTTACTTCGTCGCCGTGCAGAATTTCGCCGTCAAGAATCTTCATCGCCAGCGGATCCTGAATCAGCTTCTGCAATGCGCGCTTCAGCGGACGCGCTCCGTACGCGCGGTCGTAGCCTTGCGTGAAGAGCATATGCTTCGCCGCGTCTGTCAGGTGGATCGTGATATTGCGGTCCGCCAGCAGCTTCTTCAGGTCGTCGAGCCGCAGATCGATGATGTGCGTTAACTGATCTTCGCCCAGAGGACGGAAGATAACGATGTCATCGATGCGATTCAGAAATTCCGGACGGAAGCTCTGCCGCAACACATCGAGCACCTGCTGCCGTGCCTTTTCAAACGCTGCTTCGCTCGCCAGCGAATCGGCATTCAGAGCATGCGCCCCCAGGTTCGAGGTCATGATGAGCACCGTATTCTTGAAGTCGACCGTACGTCCTTTCGAGTCAGTCAAACGCCCGTCATCGAGCACCTGCAACAGCACGTTGAAGACGTCTGGATGCGCCTTCTCGATTTCATCGAAGAGCACAACCGAATATGGACGGCGGCGAACAGCTTCTGTCAATTGACCGCCTTCGTCAAAGCCGATATAGCCCGGAGGCGCTCCAATCAACCGCGCTACGGCGTGCTTCTCCATGTACTCGGACATGTCGATGCGCACCATCGCCTGCTCGTCGTCGAAGAGAAACTCCGCGAGAGCTCGGGCGGTTTCGGTTTTACCCACGCCGGTCGGGCCGAGGAAAATGAACGAGCCGATCGGGCGCTTGGGATCGCTCAAGCCCGCGCGCGAGCGGCGGATGGCATTGGCTACCGTAGAGAGGGCTTCATCCTGTCCGACGACGCGCTCCCGCAGACGCGCTTCCATCTGCACCAGCTTCTTCACTTCGCCTTCGAGCATCTTTGAGACAGGAATGCCGGTCCACTTGGAGACGATCTTCGCAATGTCTTCTTCGTCGACCTCTTCCTTCAACATGCGCTGTGTACCGGCTGCGCCTTCCTGCTCGGCAGTGAGCTGCTTCATCTCGGCTTCGAGCTTCGGCAATTCACCGTACTGAATCTGTGCTGCGCGCTCAAGGTTGCCGAGGCGCGTCTGCTCGCCGGCTTCGAAGCGCAGGGCTTCCACTTTCTTTTTCACTTCAGCGAGACGCGTAATCGCTTCGCGCTCCCTGGTCCAGCGCGCGCGCAAGCCGGTAGCTTTTTCGCGCAGCGCAGCCAGTTCGCGCTCGACTTCTTCGAGACGCTTCTTTGAGTTCTCGTCGCTCTCGCGTTTCAGCGCTGCCTTCTCGATTTCAAGCGAGGTGGCTTCTCGCTCCAGCTGATCGATTTCCACCGGAACCGACCCGATCTGGATGGCCAGCGATGCGGCTGCCTCATCGACAAGATCGATGGCCTTGTCGGGCAGGAAACGGTCGCTGATATAGCGATGCGACAGCTCGGCCGCGGCAACAATCGCCGAATCCTTGATGCGGACGTTATGATGCGCTTCGTAACGCTCCTTCAGGCCGCGCAGAATTGCAATCGTGTCCTCGACATTCGGCTCGCCGACGAAGACGATCTGGAAACGGCGCTCGAGAGCGGCATCCTTTTCAATGTACTTGCGGTACTCGTTCAGCGTGGTTGCGCCGATAGCTCGCAGTTCCCCGCGCGCGAGCGCAGGCTTGAGCATGTTCGAGGCATCGATGGCGCCTTCAGCGGCGCCCGCGCCCACCAGCGTGTGCAGCTCATCGATGAAGAGAATGATCTGCCCATTCGACTCTTCAATCTCTTTCAAAATTGCCTTGAGGCGGTCTTCAAACTCGCCGCGATACTTTGCGCCGGCGAGCATGGATCCCAGATCAAGCGAGATAACGCGCTTATTGCGCAGAATCTCGGGCACGTCCCCGGAAACGATGCGGCGCGCCAAGCCTTCCACAATGGCGGTTTTGCCCACGCCCGGCTCGCCGATGAGCACCGGATTATTCTTGGTGCGGCGGGAGAGCACCTGAATGACGCGGCGAATCTCTTCATCGCGGCCAATCACAGGGTCGAGCTTGCCACGGCGCGCCAGTTCGGTGAGGTCTTTCGCATATTTTTCGAGAGCCTGGAATTTTGCTTCCGGATTCTGGTCGGTGACGCGCTGCGAACCGCGCACCGTGCTCAGGCCCTTGAGGATGGCGTCATACGTCGCTCCGAAGGAAGCGAGCAAAAGCTGCGCGCCGTCGTTTTTCTGCTTTGCCAGCGCAAGCAGCAAGTGCTCGGTCGAGACGTACTCGTCTTTGAAGTTGTCAGCTTCCTTGAAGGCCTGGTCTATTACCTTTTGCAGCGCCTGCGACATGCCGGGCTGCGCGCCTGCGCCGGAGACCTTCGGCAGCTTGCCGATGGCTTCCCCGGTTCTGGCTATGAGCTGGTCGGTGGCAACGCCGACTTTTTGAAGTACCGGGACGATGATGCCTTCCTTGTCCTCCAGCAGCGCGGCCAAAAGGTGCAGCGGCAACAGCTCAGGATTGCCGTGTTCCGTTGCAAGCGAACCCGCGCTCTGAATCGCTTCCTGCGATTTGACGGTGAACTTGTCCCAACGAATTGCCATAAATTTTCAGCTTCCAATCTTTTGAGATATAAGAAAGCGGAAGAAAGCCATTCTACGACTCCGTCCCGCAAAAATGCTTGCATGGAGCGGCGCGGAGTTTCCGCGCCCATCCACCGGCTCGGCCCTGGATTCGCATCGCAGCATCAGACGACGGAGATTTTCACGGGCCGAGCTGCCTCTTCCCATACCAGCTACGGGAAGAGATGATCTGCTTACGCCGCCGACTTCGATTCAGCCTTGGGCGCCTCGATCGGCTTGTTGCCGCCGACGCTCACCTTGATCTGCCGCGGCTTGGCTTCTGCCCGCTTCTGCAGCTCGATCTTCAGGACGCCTGCGTCATAGCCGGCTTCCACGTTCTCGGTATTCACGGTGTTCGGCAGGGTGAACGCGCGGTAAAAGCTGCCGTAACGACGCTCGATGCGGTGAAAATTTTCTTCCTTTTCTTCCTTCTCGAACTTGCGCTCGCCGCGAATCGTCAGCGTGTTGTTTTCCACGCGAACATCAAGGTCTTCCTGCTTCATGCCCGGAACTTCCAGTTTGAGGACAACTTTGTGCTCGTCCTCATAGATATCCACCGGAGGCACGAAAGCCGCTGTGGTCAGCGCATCGGATTCTCCCTGACCGCGGGTGAAATCCTGAAAGAGCGAGTTCATACGGTTCTGCAGAGCAACTACATCCCGAAACGGGTCCCAACGAGTGATAGCCATAGATTCCTCCAAAGAGTGCTTAAAGGTTGAGGCCGATTTCCGGCCTTGCAATCTATCTGATTCGAACTATAGCACAATAGTTGCAGAAAATATGAGTGGTTTATTGTCATATTCTGGGACGCACATGTAACTCATTGATTTTTAGCGAAATAGAGCTATATTCTTCCGCGAAGGCGGTTGATCTGCCGCCTATCCCGCTTTGACGGCCTGCCTTCAGGCAATTGTTCGAATTGCTGCAGCGCCTTCTTTTCCTGCGCCAGCTTCTGCCTTTGTTCGCGGCTGGCGTCGGTTTCGCGGTAGAGGGTCTGCGCCACGGCGGCGGGACCCCGGACTTCACTAAGCAGCAGGACTTCGACCTCGAATTCGCCGCCATCGTTCTTAATGCGGAGCCTATCGCCGGGAGCGACACTGCGGGCAGGCTTCGCCAACTGGCCATTTGACTGGATACGGCCTAGCTCGCAGGCGCGGGAGGCAAGTGCGCGAGTTTTGAAAAAGCGGGCGGCCCAAAGCCATTTGTCCATGCGTACGGAGGTCATCCTCCTATTGTCATACGGGGAGCTGAAATAATCAGGGAGATGCTGCAGCAGGAGCAACTCGACCGGGTGTGCGTGGTACTGGTCCGCGCGCGCAACCCGAACAATATCGGCGCGGTGGCGCGGGCGATGTATGATTTCGGCTTCCATGACCTGCGCCTGGCTTCGGAATACCCGGTACCGCTCGCCGAGGCCCGGTCGGCTATCGATGCGTCCGAGATTCTGGCAGGCGCAAAGGAGTTCGCCAGCGTCGGCGAGGCAGTTGCCGATTGCAATCTTGTGATTGGGACTACAGCCGGGGGTAAGCGGGTACAGGAGCATCCGATGTATCCAGTGGGGGAGGGCTGCAGCCGGGCGCGAGCTCATCTGGCGACTCCCGGGAGCCGGATAGCGATACTGTTTGGCTCGGAGAAGACCGGCCTGAGCCGGGATGAGCTGAGTTATTGCCACTGGACCATGACCATTCCCATGTATCGCCGTGAAGGAAGGCGGCATCCCTCGATGAACCTGGGGCAGGCAGCAGCGGTTTGCCTGTATGAGCTGGTCCACAGAGAAGAAGGAGCCGTAGAGCTGGAACACCCGCCGGCTCCATCAAACGCCGCGCTATCAGAGGAGCTGGACCGCTTCACGGAGCTGCTAAACGAGCTGCTTGATGCGAGCGGTTATCATCACCGCCACCCAGCCGGCAAGGATGCTGCATCCCTGCGCAGGCTGGTGCGGCGGATGCGCTTTCAGCAGGCTGACGCTGCCACGTGGATGGGAATTCTGCGGCAAGCGCTCTGGAAAATCCGCCGCAACGATACGTCTTCTTAATGCCCGTGCTGGAGAACCTCACGGGCGCGCAGAAATCCGGAGGGCTCGACGTGCGCGCCGCCCTGGAAGGGCCTGGAGAGGTCGGCAATTGCGGTGAGGCAAAGCGAGATGAGCAGCGCGAGCCCGAGAACCTGAAGGGAATGCAGGGCAAAGCTTTCGGCGCCAAAGAGACAGGCATAGGAGATGGTCAGCACGCTGCCCAAAATCAAAACTGCCCAGAGAATGCCGGGCAGATGCTGTTTCACCTGCAGCTCGCGCACGCGGCGATGTTCCGTCATAGAGGAAAGCTGGGTAATCGCGTGATCGAGGACGACCCGCTGCGATTCATTCAATCCGCCTGATGAAGTCAGGGTTTTCCATGTCTGCTCGATCACGGGACGGCCCGCAGGGGAGACATGTCCTGCATCCATCGAAGGCCATTCTTCATTGAGGACAACATCCACATAACGGCCGGCAAGCGCATGCACCGCATCGCGCTGCGATGGCGGTAATCCATCACTCAGACGAGAAAGATTCACGAGGGCTATCGCCTCTGCGTCGGCGTTGACTTCGGCGTCATAAAAACTGGTCCATGCGGTAAGCAGCATGAAGCTGATGATGACGCCACACGCAGTGCCAAGAAAATTAAATTGCCAGCCGAAGAATGAGTTAAAACTGCGCCGATGCCGCGGCGGCCAGAGGCGATTGAGCAGGTAAAGAAATGCGATAGAGACAGCTACGACACAAATGACGACAAAAAAACTGGCAGCCGTACTCAGCATAGCTTCCGCCCTTCACGAAACGATGAAGCGAATTCTATACCTCGCCCGCTGCTTGACAATTTATTTTCGTGGGATAACGGGCGGTGTCCTGGTATTGCCGCATGAAGGAGAATCCCCATCTGGAATCGTTGGAGAATTCATTGTAGAAAGGATGGACTGAACAGAAGGGGGCGGCATGGGTTTCGGACTGCGAAATACAGGGGTTGGCTTATTGCTTTTGAGCGCGGTGACGATGATCGGGCAACAGCCTGCCGCCCCGGTCCATCTGACGGCGCAACAGGACCGCCAGCGCATGATGGACCTGCTGCACATCACCTCGCTGCGTTCGGGGGTGGACGGCAAGACGGTGAACTATGACGAGTCGAAGGCGCATGACGATGCGAAGCTGCCCGATCCCCTGGTGCTGAATGACGGCAAGAAAGTCGCGTCCGCGAAAATGTGGTGGAAGCAGCGGCGTCCGGAGATTGTGGAGCTATTCGACCGCGAGGTGCTGGGGCGCACTCCTGCGCACACGCCAAAGGTGACGTGGCGGCTGGTGAGCACGAAGCAGGAAATGATCGGCAAAACACCCGCGGTTACCAAGGAGCTGGTAGGGCATGTCGATAACTCCTCATATCCACAGATCGCAGTCGACATTCCGCTGACGCTGACGGTTCCGGCGAATGCGAAGAGGCCGGTGCCGGTCATAATGGAGTTCAGCTTCGATCCGGTATTTATGGCGGCGCTTGCCAAACGCATGAAGCTGCCGCCTCCTCTACCTGGGCCGACATGGCAAGAGCAGGTGATCGCCAAGGGCTGGGGGTATGCGGTGCTGATTCCAACCAAATGGCAGGCCGACAACGGTGAAGGGTTGACGGAAGGCATTATCGGACTGATGAACAAAGGCCAACCGCGCAAGCTGGACGACTGGGGCACGCTGAAGGCATGGGCATGGGGCGCAAGCCGCGCTCTCGACTATTTCGAGACAGATAAATCAGTGAACGCGAAAGAAGTGGGCATCGAAGGCCATTCGCGCTACGGCAAGGCGGCGCTGGTAACGATGGCATACGACTCGCGCTTTGCCATCGCCTATATCAGCTCATCGGGCGAGGGTGGTGCGAAGCTCTATCGGCATGATTTTGGCGAGGCGCTCGAAAACATTGCCGCCACCAATGAATATCACTGGGTAGCGGGAAACTTCCTGAAATATGCGGGGCCGCTGACAGAGCATGATCTTCCGGTAGATGCGCATGAGTTGATCGCGCTGTGCGCGCCACGGCCCGTGTTTATCGGCGCGGGAGCCACCAACGGCGACGGATGGGCCGATGCGCGCGGCATGTTCATGGCCGAGGTTGCGGCTGGTCCTGTGTATCGGCTGCTGGGAAAGAAGGACCTTGGCACTACGGAGTTTCCTCCGATGGGGACGGCTTTGATCGATGGGGATATCGGTTTTCGGCAGCATACGGAAGGGCATACTCCGTTACCGAACTGGCCTACGTTCCTGGAGTTTGCCGGGCATTACTTTAAGGCGCCTTAGCGGTCAGAATGACGGCACACCTGAATATAAAAAGGCCGCTTCCGAAAAGCGGCCTTTCAATTAATGACGAGTGCGGATTACTCGGTAACGGCATCCACAAACGCCTTCAGCTTGCGGGAGCGCGACGGGTGACGCAGCTTGCGCAGTGCCTTGGCTTCGATCTGGCGGATGCGCTCGCGGGTGACCTGGAAGCTCTGGCCCACTTCTTCGAGCGTGTGCTCGGAGCCGTCTTCGAGGCCGAAACGCATCTTGATCACGCGCTCTTCGCGCGGCGTCAGAGTGCGCAGCACCTGCGAGGTGTACTCCTTCAGGTTGACGCTGATGACGGCGTCGGAAGGCGATACGGCCATGCGGTCTTCGATGAAGTCGCCAAGATGCGAATCTTCTTCCTCGCCGATCGGCGTTTCGAGCGAGATGGGCTCCTGCGCGATCTTGAGGACCTTGCGGACCTTCGCGACAGGAATATCCATGCGGCGGGCAATCTCTTCCGAGGTTGGCTCGCGGCCAAGCTCCTGCACCAGCTGACGCGAAGTGCGGATGAGCTTGTTGATGGTTTCGATCATGTGCACCGGGATACGGATGGTGCGGGCCTGGTCCGCGATAGCGCGGGTGATGGCCTGACGAATCCACCAGGTGGCGTAGGTCGAGAATTTGTAACCGCGGCGGTACTCGAACTTATCGACCGCCTTCATCAGGCCGATGTTGCCTTCCTGAATGAGGTCGAGAAACTGGAGGCCGCGATTGGTGTACTTCTTGGCAATCGAAACGACGAGTCGCAGGTTGGCTTCAATCAGCTCGCGCTTGGCCTGCTCGGCGTCCATGTCGCCCTGGATCATCTCGCGCTGCGTGCGCTTGAGCTCAGCGATGGAGACGCCGGCTTCCTGCTCCAGCTTTTCGAGGTCGATCTTGCAGTTCTTCTGCTGGCGGCGGTATTCCTTCTTGAGCTCTTCGCTCTTCGACTGGTCGAACTTCTGGTCGAGCGACTTGATCTGCCGCTCGAGCATGCGCATGGAATCGACGGTCTTGTTGAGCTTGTCGAGAAGGCGCTTGCGCTCCTGATTCGTGTACTTCAGCTCGCGGACGATGCGCGAGACGTAAATCTTTTCGCGCGCGATGGCCCAGCGCAGCTTGCGAATGTCTTTAGCTTTGGTCTTCTGTCCGGCAATCGCGGCGAGCTTCTCGTCGAGCTTGGCTTCGTTCTTCTGGTGCTTCACGAGCGCATCGATGCGCGAAACGGTCTGCTTCACGCGCGCCTGCAGGACTTCTTCGGTGATCTCTTCTTCGTCGAAGATCACCACTTCTTTGATGTTGCGAACGCCGCGCTTGAGGTCTTCGCCGAGGCCGACGATTTCGCGAATGACGATCGACGAGCGCGAAATGGCCTTCATGACGCGGAGCTGGCCGCGCTCGATGCGCTTGGCGATTTCGACTTCGCCTTCGCGGGTGAGCAGCGGGACTGTGCCCATCTCGCGCAGATACATGCGGACGGGGTCATTGGTTTTTTCGAGGGTGCCGGGCGTCAGGTCAAGCTCAACATCTTCGCCATCTTCGCCTTCTTCGTACTTATCGCTGCCGAACTTGGGGCTGCCCTCATCGAGCAGATCGATTCCCTGCGTTCCAATCGTTGTGATCAGATCGTCGAGATCGTCTGGTGAATTCAGGTCGTTGGGAATGAGGTCGTTGACTTCACCGTAAGTCAAATACCCCTTTTCCTTACCTGTATCAATCAGATTCTGAATATCATCCTCGTACTTGTCTTCCATCGCCAAGCGAGTTTTCTCCCGGGGAAAAATTAGGGTCTGTATGTGCCTGGGTAGGACGAGGTGCGATTGAGGCCATATTGGCGATTCCCGGAGCTATGTCGCTGGGTGCAAGGCGCACGTCCACCAAAGACTTATAGAATATCACGGACTTACCTGCTTTCCGGCAATCAATTCCCACGTTTCGTGGTCCGCGATTCTTTGATCCCAATACGTTAGATGTGGCAAAAGGTAAATTGTTTCATAGGCTCGGAGAGGGAATCGAAGATTTTCCGCTATACGCAACTGGTTCCGTAGATTTCAGCAAGTTACGCCCTCACAAAGAACTTCCCGGGATTTTTCAGCTCCTTTAATTATTTTCAATTGGAAGCATAATTCCATGGACCGATATCTTCCGTATTTTCTTATGTTTACAAGGAATGCGCCTTGACACGGCGGGAGGTCATCGATGCATTCCGCAGCCGCGCCTCTGTAACGGTTCTTTCCGGCGGTTCACTAAAGGTCCTGGGCCGACTCACGGGATTTGCAGGATGGAGACGTTATGGGAAAGCCATATATCGCCGGGGCGGCGTCCAAGGAGTACTACCAACTTTCGCCAGCGCAAAAGCTGGAGGTGCAGCGGGAAACTGACCGCCGTTTTCGCGAACAAACCAAAGTAACCCGCCCGCTCGATCCCACGGGGGTTAAAGACCTTGAACTGCGCCGCATCTGGCTCCGGATTCGCGACGAAGTGATGAACGAACGCGATGAGCAGCAGTTGCGGCATGAGCTAGACCTGGATGGGCTGACAGCGATTCCTGAAGAGATGCGCTTTAACGGGTGGGGTGAAGGGGCGCGGGTATTGGAGACGTGGTTTGAAAGACCGCCAGCGATCGAACCGAACTATTCGGCTCCTGTTACCGATCTGCTGAAAATGAGCTGGATTCTGCGCTTTGCCCGAGCCAAAGAGGTATACGACAACATCATCAAGGATCGGATCTGGACGAATGACGCGAGCAAAGGCCGCATGTTGGCTCTCTTAAAGGGCGTGCCGATTCCGCCGCAAGGATTGACGATGCCTTTTGGAAACCTGAATGCTCCGGTGCCGGTCGTGGATCAAAAGTGGCTGAATTCCCGCCCTGTGTCCAATGGGCTGAACGTGGATGGACTTGCAGTCGCAGTGGGAGCGTTCAACTTCAACATTGCGGTTGCGGGAAAAATTACCAGCAAGCCTTTCATGCGGGGCATGACGATGCGGATGGTTTCCGTTTCCATTGAAGAAGTAGGGATTTACGCCAAAGATTCAGTGGATTTTGAAGGGCAGCAATTTCTCGGCTGGTGGGGCTATCGAGACACGGCTTACTACAACAGCGATTTCCGCGAGTGGCGCATCGAGAATCACAAAGGCGGCGATTTCCTGGATTATTCGGACATGCGGAGGATAAAACTGACGACTCCGGATGTGATTGCGGTGATGGTTCCCTGATCTACACTGAAAGAATGAGCCACGAAGGAATCCGCTTTGTTACGGAGAAGGAAGCGCGCCAGGCGCAGACGGCTGAGGTTGCACTGCCGGATGAAGCCAGAACTCCGGCAAAAGTGCGGGTGGATAAAAGCGGCGGCTCGGGCATGGAAATCGATTGGAAGGATGGGCATCGAAGCCGGTGGAGCTTTGCCTGGCTGCGCAATGCCTGTCCCTGCGCTACCTGCCATGACGAGCGGGAGAAATCGGGGCGCAGGCCGGGCGAGGCAAAGGCGCAGCCGAAGGCTCTTCTGCCGATGTACCAGGCGCCTCCGCGGCCCGAATCGGTGACACCGGTGGGACGGTACGCCATCAGCTTTCATTGGAATGACGGGCACCAGAGCGGGATTTATTCGTGGGATTATTTGCGGCGGCACTGTGTATGCGAAGTGTGTGCTCGCTGAGAGTTCGATTACCTCACCCTTCTCTTCGTTCAGGATGGGGCATCCGGCTGTCTCAGGAAATGCAGGTCCTTCCGCTTCGCGTCAGGATGAAAAATTTAAATAGTAGCCAATATTCAGGATGACAAACATTTGATGGGGTGAATCTTCATCGTCCGATCAGCTCGTTGAGCTGATTGTTCTCAGTGGTCCCGGTCTTCTGTGTTTCCCATGCGCTTTTTACGATGTCGAGAGCGCTTTCGACATTGGCTGCAACTTGAATGAGCCTGCGGTTTTCACCCTTAATGAATCCCTGGATGACGGCGTGGTCAAGAAATGCGAGGAAGCCGTCGTAATAGCCGTTTACGTTGATGAGGATGCATGGCTTCCGGTGGATTTTGAGCTGGGCCCAGGTGACGATCTCAATGAATTCATCGAGCGTGCCGTAGCCGCCCGGAAGGGTGATGAAGGCGTCGGCATGGTCATACATGAGAGCTTTGCGCTCGTGCATGGTTTTGACGACATGAAAGTGGGTGACGGCATAGTGGGCGATTTCGCGGGGCATCAGCACTTCCGGCATGACGCCGACAACTTCGGCGCCACCGGCGAGCGCGGCGTCGGCAACGGCGCCCATATTGCCGACGGTGGCTCCGCCATAGACCAGCGACATACCGGATGCGGCGATGCGCGCGCCTAACTCTCGGGCAATTTCGGCATAGACGGGGCTTGCGCCATCTGCCGATCCACAGAAAACACAGATGCAGGGACGGGTCGATAAGGGCATCGGAGAAAGTTTACTAGGGTTGTGCTGTGACAGCGAGCCGGGGCTGAAGCCCCTTCCTGGCTTGACCTGATTTCACCGGCCTTTAGGCCGGTGCTTCTACCCTTTCCTCCTTCACTTGTCTGCCGGGGCTTTTACCTGCTCTTCTTTCCACTTGCTTTTTCTTCCCCCTTTTACTGCATTCAGGATGGGGATACCGATGCCGGGTTCTGATGTTTACTTTCTATGAACTTCGGGCCGGGGTTCGGCTAAGATCGTATTCATTCGGAAACATCTTGCTGTTGTTTCGCTTTTCGAGGCCCGATGCAAACGCTGCTTCTTGATATCAAATTTGCGTTCCGGCAGTTGCGCAAAACGCCGGGATTTACGATTACCGCCGTGCTGATGCTGGCTTTCGGCATTGGAGCGACTACTGCAATCTTTTCGATTGTGGATGGGGTATTGCTGCGTCCGCTTCCCTTTCCTGAGTCGGACAGGCTGGTAGCGCTGGCCGATATTTTGCAGGGCGTGCATGTCGATGGAAGCGGCGAGGTTGGCGTCACGGCGCCGGATGTTCGCGCATATACGCGCGACACGCATTCCTTTGACGGGCTGGGCGGCTACCAGTACGCAGCCTTTGAGCTTTCCGGAACGAGCTCGCCGGCTTTCCTGACGGCAGCACGCATGACGCCGGGAGTGTTCGAGGCATTGCGCGTGGCTCCGGTGATGGGGCGCGTGTTTACCGCCGAGGAAGACGAGCAGAAACAGCAGGTCGTGGTGCTGAGTTATGCGGCATGGCAGAGCCGCTTCCATGGCGATACACACATTCTGGGAACGAAGATTCTGCTCGACCGCAACCCATACCTGGTGATTGGCGTGATGCCGCGCAACTTTGAATTTCCGCTGCAGGCAGGGCAGCTGAACCGCGTCGAGCTGTGGGTTCCGATGAGCTTTACCGACCAGGAGCTGACGCAGGGAGCTTCGTCGTGGAGCTTCCGGATGGTTGGGCGGCTGAAGCCGGGCATCAGCGAAGCGCAGGCGCAGGGGGATGCGGAGCGGGTGGCGGTGGAAACGATGAAGGGCTATCCCGCTTACATGGCGAGCCTGCATATCAGCTCGGTGGTGCGGCCCATGCGGGATGAAGTGGTTTCGGATGCGCGTCCGCTGATCCGGACGCTGTTTCTTGCCGTGGCGGTGGTGCTGCTGATTGCCTGCGCCAACCTTGCCGGACTGCTGCTGGTGCGCGCCATTCGCAGGCGGCGGGAGGTTGCCGTGCGGCAGGCACTGGGCGCCCCGGCGATGGCGCTGATGCGCCAGAGCATGGTGGAAAGCCTGTTGCTGAGCGTATGCGGCGGCGTGCTTGGAGTGGCGCTGGCTGCCGTGGCCCTGCGGGCAGGAAAAAGCCTGCTGCCGGAAAGCCTGCCGCGCATCAGCGGGATCAGCCTCAACTGGACGGTGATTCTGTTTGCGCTGGGGCTGGCGATGTTGACCGGAATACTTTGCGGGCTGGCTCCGGCATTTGCCGCCCTGCGCACGAATGTGAATGCAACGCTGAAGGAAGGCGGGCGCAGCGGATCGACAGGCGGCGGACATGCGCGCTTGCGTTCAGCGCTGGTGGTGGCTGAGGTTGCGGTTGCCTTGATTCTACTGACGGCTGCGGGGCTACTGCTGCGCAGCTTTGACAAGATGCGGAAGGTGAACCTGGGGTATCAGCCGGACCATGTGACCACGGCCTCGTATTCGCTGCCGCAGAAGGAATATGCGACGCAATCGTCGGTGGACACTTTCAATAAAGAGCTTCTGCTGCGGCTTCGGCAGCTGCCGGGAGTAAAAGCGGTGGGGCTGACAAGCATGCTGCCGGCGGCCACGCATTCCAATAACCAGGCGTTTGTTCCCGAGGGCTATGTTACGCCGGGAAATAACCTGAACCTGGCGACCAGCTCGGTGGTGATCGGGGATTATTTCGGCGCGCTCGGCATTCCCTTGCTGCGGGGGCGCGTATTTACGGATGCAGACAAGGCGGACTCGCAGCTGGTGGTGATCGTAAACCGCAAGCTGGCGGAGCACTATTGGCCGAATGAAAGCCCGATCGGCAAGCGGCTGCACATTGGCACGCGCGATATGCAGACACCGTGGCTTACGATTGTCGGCGAAACCGCGGATGTGAAGCTGGGCTCTCCGGATACAGATACGAAGGAGCAGTTTTATTTCCCGGTGGAGCAGATGGAATCCGATATCGGCTCGCTGGGATCGCCAACAGACCTGAACGGCAACGGCGGATTTATTGTGCTGCGCAGCATGCTGCCGCCGGAGCGGATGGAGAATGCACTGCGGCAGACGGCGCAATCGATCGATCCCCAACTGCCGCTGACGGACGTGCAGACGATGGAAGAGGCTGTTTCCGGCAGCGAAGCGCCGCGCCGGTTCAATACGGCGATTATCACCGCGTTTGCGGTGGCGGCGGTGGGGCTGGCGGTATTGGGCATTTACAGCATCATTGCCTTTTCTGTGGCTTCGCGTATTTCGGAGATGGCGATTCGCATGGCGCTCGGCTCGCCGCGCTCGGGAATTATGCGGCTAGTGCTGATTTCCGCTGCCAGACTGGCAGGCGTCGGCTGCGCGATCGGCCTGGCGGGAGCGGCTGCGGCTTCGGGACTTCTGCGATCGCTTCTGTTCGGAGTGAGCCCGTTCGACCCGCTGGTGCTGGTGCTGGCAGCAGCGCTGGTGATGCTGCTGGCATTGCTGGCGGCGGCTCTTCCGGCGCAGCGAGCGGCTTCGGTCGATCCGATGAAGGCGTTGCGGCTGGAGTAGTTTTACTGCTGCACAGTGAGGGTGATCGGCACGGTTTTCTGCATGCCGGGCACGGATGCCGTGATGGCAAGATTGTAGACCTCAGTCGATCCTGACGGCTGCGAGGGAGATGTTTTGCCGCCTCCGGTGGCGTGCACGCCGCAAGCGGCAGGCAGCAGCAGGCTGAGGGCGCAGAGGCAGATGATCCAGAGCCTGCGCCTGCGAAGAAACATGCAAGGCAACAGAATGGCGGCGAAGACTGCTCCGGCTTTGCCCGCGAACGATGCGCCGGCGTTGCTGTTTGTTGTGGCGATGGTGATGGTGGCGAATCCGGTGACGCCGCTTTGCAGGGGCAACGTGCCAGGATTGATGGAGCAGGTGGCGGTTGCCGGCGCGCCGGAACAGGCGAGGCTCAACGTCCCGGAAGAGCCGGTGGCGGGCTGCACCTGGAGGTTGAATGTGGCGGTTTGCCCGGCAGTGATGACCGTGGAAGAGGAGCCCGTTATGTTCAGCTGAAAGTCTTCGCCGATGCCGGAAAGCAGCACGTTCAGCGGCGAGCCATGACCTGTGGCATTCACCGTGAGAGAGCCGCTGCGCGCGCCTGTTTGCGATGGCGTGAAGGTGAGATACAGGCTGCAACTGCTTTGCGCGTTCAGAGTGCCGCCGGATGCGCAGGTGCCGCCGTTGGCGAGAGCGAAATCTCCACCGGCCGTAAAGCTGAGGTTAGTAAGCGGCGCGGCGCTGCTGTTGGTGAGCACGACCTGCTGGGGAGCGCTGGTGGTATTGGCTCCCTGGCTGCCGAAATCGAGCACATTCGGCAGCAATGAAACGCCTCCTGGAGCCTGTCCTGTTCCATTGAGAGCGACCGTATGCGCGCCCGAGATTGTGCTGACGGTGAGCAAACCGCTTTCGGGGCCGACGCGCGTGGGCACGAACACGACAGAGACGGCGCAGCTTGTGTGTCCGGCGAGAAAAGCGCCGCAATTATTCTGCGCGGTGAAGTCGCCGTCGATGCCAATGGAGATATCGGAGAGCGAAGCGTCGCCATTGTTGGCGAGCAGAAGCTGCTGCGGAGCGCTTCGGGTTCCGACCGTCTGGGGCTGCGGAAAATTCAGGCTGGAGGCGGACAGGACAGCGGTTGCCGGAGACTGTCCAGTTCCGGTGAGCGGCACTGTCTGCGTTCCATCATCGTCGCGGATGGAAAAGATTCCCGAACGGCTGCCGGATTGAGTCGGCGTAAATTTTACGGCGACGGTGCAGCCGGTATCTGGCGGAAGCGCCGTGCCACAGGTGTTTGGGCCGATAAGAAAGTCTCCCGTAACCGAGGGCTGTTGCAGATGAATCGTCGCGCTTCCGGTATTCGAAACTGTGATGTTCTGCGCGGTGGTAGAGACACCTATCAGAGCAGTGCCGAAATCGATGCTGCCGGGCATGAGCACAACATCTCCGGGAGCCGCGCCGACACCGGCTAACGCCGCCGTTACCTGGCCGGCGGGCAGGTTGCCGTAGATGGTAAGCGTTCCCTGCAAGGTTCCCGTCGTTGTTGGCGCAAAGCTGACCTGTATGTTGCAGGACGCCCCTGCGGGAACGGCTTGCCCACAGTTATTTTGCTGCGCGAAGTACGTGTCAACGGCGATGCCGGTGATCGTCAGCGGAACGCTTCCTGTGTTTGTGAGAACGATGGTTTGCGCAGAACTGAGCGTATTGACCGGCTGGCTTGAAAAAGTAAGCGACGGGGGCGAGAGCGATGCCGTTGTTTGAGGAATTGCAGCAGTAAGCAGGGGTATCTGCCAGATGCCTCTGCCATAGGTCGCGGCGCGCAACATAGGATTAGAAGGATCGTCAAATGCGCGCAACTGCGTAACGGGAGCCTCCGGCAAATTGTTGCCGAGCGCGTTCCAAACGCAGAGAGCGGTATCGGTACACTGATTGATGTTCTGGGTGACATAGACGCCGGTGTCCAGCGCTACGTAGACAATATTGGCATTGCCGGGATCGACGAGGATGCTGTTTGCGGGAGCATCGGGCAGGCCGGCGCCGATGACGATCCAATGCGCGCCGCCATCGACGGAACGGTAGACCTCCGAGCCGCCGCTGGGCACAAAACCCTGAATCGTGACATAGACGGTGTTGCCGCTGGGGTCATGCGGATCGACGTAGATGCTGGAAATATCGAATCCGGCGGCATTGAATCCGGCGCTGCTGTTGATAACCGGCGAATTCGTCAGGTCAACCCATACAGGCATGACGCCGGAGGCTCCGCCAACCGAGGCGCTATAAATATGCCCGGCGACCCGGCCTCCGCCGTCAAAAACTCCGGCCATGCCCGCATATATTTTTTCCGGCGCTCCGGCTGGATCGTTGGGAGATCCGGATGCGGCGAGAGAACGAATCCGGGCATTGCCGTTACAGGATATATTCGGCACTCCATCGAGGATGGGGCTGATGATGCTGTTCACGTTCCACGCAGATCCATTTGCGGCGGGGCCGCGCCACAGGCGACAGGTGCCGAGAATGAGGTTTGCGGGGTTTTGCGGGTCGAGTATCCAGGGCCCGCCGCCATCGTCGCCGATTTGCGTACTGCTGATAACGGGCGGACCGAATGCGGTCTGATCGCAGGATGGCCCCGACGCGCAGAGATGAATGGCAAAGGGATCAGCCGAGCCGGCGAACCAGTTTTGCGGATTAGCAGAATCGATGGCATTGCCGCCATCTGCGGTATCGAGAACCTGGGCCCACGCGCCGGAAGCGGTTTGCGTGGCGGCAGTACCGAAGATTCCCATAGTCGCCATCAGTATGTCTTCATTCTGGGGATGCTGCGAGAAATCTGTAACTTCAGCCAGGGAGCCGATGCCGCTGTTCAGGTTTTGATAGAGCGGGGCCAGGCTTGTGGTTCGCCAGAGGCCGCCGTCGTTGCCGAAGTATATGACTCCGGAAGCAGCGTATGTCGCGTCGATAGCATGCTGCGAAGGCGCGACCTGTACGGCGGCATCTCCGTCTACGTTCGTCGTATTATGCAACTCGCAGCCGTCGGTCAGGCTGCAGCGAAAAATATCGCGCGTGCCGACGAAAAGCAGGGTATCGCCGGGCACGGGCACAGCGGCAAGCGAGAGGTTGTAATCACCTTGCTGGATGACTCCCTCTGTCGTGTCGATGACGGCGTCGGGGATGCGGGTGGCGAAGTTGACGGTAGGCGAGGCGCAGCTGTTGCCGGTGGCACTGCAGGCATCCTGCCAGAGGCCTTGATCGGCATTTGTATTATCGACGGTGATGGCGAAAAGATCGCCTGTGTCGGGCTGGGAAACGATGGTGCCGCGGAAGATGGGGCAGGCAGGCAAGCCTACGCTGCCGGGGAAAGCGGGACATTGCCCGGGAGAGAGATTTGCTCCGGGCTGATGCGCGAGGCGCACCCACGTGCTGCCGGTGTCGTCTGTGGACTCGTAATATCCGTGATAGCGCACGGCGGCATAAAAGCGGTTGCGCACGGGATTCCATGTGACCGAAGTGGCAGAGTTGCCGGGGTCGCTGGTGGAGACGTTTTGCGAGGACTGCACAACGGTATTGCCGCTGGTGTCGTCCTCAATCTTTGCCAGCAGCCAGGTCTGGCCGCTATCCGGGGAATAGTAAATGCCGGCAACGCTGCTGGCGCCGGGCGCATTCACGGCTACGCCTTCGGCGGATTGGGCAACGGCGGCGACTACGAATTGCGGGCGCGCAGTGTTCCATGCGAATCCGGCAAAGCCCAGGCCGCGAAAAGAGAAGCCGCGCAGGGCGCCGTTGTAGGCGTCCATGGAGTTGGGAATCAGGCACCAGGTAGCGCCGTGATCGGTAGAGCGGAGAATGCCTTCGCCGTAGTAGGAATCAAGCGCATCGTTGGGGTCGCCGGTGCCTGCCAGAATGACGCCGGTATTGCCGGGCTGCACGGTGAGCGCTCCAATGCTGAGCGAAGACAGGGGAGGCGTGGGGCAACCGGGCGCGGCGGGCAGCGTATCGGTGAGCGAAGTAAATGTGGGCGTGGCGCTTGCGGCGTTCGTGGACTCCCAGACGCCTCCGCCGGTGGTGCCGACATACACGTTATTGCTGTTCGATGGATCGGCGGCGACGGCGGTGATGCGTCCGCTGATTGCACCGAAGCGGGCGGTGTTTACGGCTGCGGGCCCGATGGAAGCCCAGGATCCGCCCAGCGAAGTGGTACTGCTGTCGGCTGCATGCTGCAGACGAGCGCGAGCGAGCAACGCGGCGGGGCTCTCGGATTGCCGGCCTAGGCCGCGCTGATGAAGAAACCGCGTGGAGCGCTGTGGGGCATTCTGTTGCCCGGCGAGCAAGCCGCAGCCTGTTGCCAGCATCGCGGCCCACACAGCCGGTTTTCTCCAGCGAATGATTTTCATGTGCTGTAGAGCTGCTCCAAATCCGCACACACGAGGAAAATCGCTTCTGCGCCACAACGGGACGCAGAAGCGGGTCCAGAAAAATCAATCCAGGTTGCGGAAAGTGGCTTCATTATCCGTGAAGCAATGCCGGACGCAAAGTTACTTTGGTTCGGAGCGCAGGCAGGAAGCGAAGAGGCAAAGCAGATTCTTTGCCGCGTTATGTCAGGATGACGATTCTTTAAGGCTTATTCGTCTCCGGCCCAGTTTCCGCCGGCTACGTTTTCGATGTAGCGTCTGGAATTGAACTTTTTGCCCGTGGATGCACCGGACATGTAGCGAATCGTTCCGAAGATGGGACGCTCGAACCAGGGGCGGTCGTGGACGCCGGCGATGGCCCACGCGATGCCTTGGTAGCCGTTGGGGTCGCGTCCGTCCAGCTCATATTTGTCGTTGAGAATGACGGCATATTCGAAGGCGCTGGCAAGGTTCGGCGACCACTCGAGGATTTTCTTGGCCCAGTACATGCGCAGGTAGTTGTGCATCCAGCCATAGCGAGTCATCTGCATTTGCGCGGCATTCCACAGCTCGTCGTGAGTGCGAGCCTCTTCCAATTCTTCGAGAGTGTATTGCGGATCGCGCTTGTCGCGGGCGTGTTCGCGCAGCGTCTTCTGCGCCCATGCGGGCGCGCACTCCAGCGAGTCGTAGTCGGGGACGCATTTGACGAAGTTGACGGAGATTTCGCGCCATCCGATGAGCTCATTGATGTAGGCATCGTATGCAGTCTGCGTGGCTTTGCCCTGCTCGACGGCTTTTTGCGCGGCGAGCGCGATGGTGACCGGGCTGATGTGGCCGAAATGCAGATACGGCGAAAGACGGCTGGTTCCGGCGAACTCAGGATGATTGCGCGCTTTTGCGTAGGCGTGGAGATCGTGCGCGACGAAGTCCTTCAGGCGACGAAGCGCGGCGTGCGTGCCTCCGGTAAAGGTATCGACGGGAGCGACACTGCGGTCGAGCTCTTTCCAACCCCGAGTTACGTCGTTACGCACGTCGAAAGATGCGAAATTGGCCGGACGATGCCAAGCGTGCTTTGCTTTCGTTTTTGATTGCGGTACGAGGTATCGGGGCAGCTCGGCAAAGAGGCACGGCCTCATGATGTGCAGTGCGTATTGGTTCCCGGGAAAGAGGCTGGACGGCACGACGACATCGGCATCAACGGTGAAGAAAGGCAGGTGCAACCGCCGTGCAAGCACGCGCCGCCAGCGCTCCGGCTCGCGGCAGGGATTTTCATCGCCGACAAGAAGCGCGGCATGGACTTCTTCAAGGAAGCGCTCAAGCTGATGATGCGGCGGGCGGCGCACGATGAAAGAGACGTTGCGCTCAGCAAGGTCTTCTTCGATATCGGGCAATCCCTGGTTGAGAAATGCGTAATGGCGCAGGTTGGCGTGCGGAAAATTGGAGATGGCGGAGAAATAGACGATGACGGGGAGGCCGAGCTCGTTTCCGAGTGCGATGGCAAGGTCGAGCGCGGGATTATCGATGCCGCGCTGGGCGCGCTGCATCCAGTAGATGACGCATTTGCCGCCTTTGCGCGGCTCTCCGCCGCGCCGGACGGTGATGCGCGGGTTCTCGATGAGAGGTTGAAAGCTCTCGGGAATCGAATTGATTTGCGCCATGCTTTGAAAGTAGATGCTGACAGAGGATGAAAGAGCGTGCGCCTGTTTACAAAATAAAAACGGCGGCTTGATGGCCGCCGTTATGAAGGTGGTGGCGTGTGAGGCTTACCAGAGCCCCCAGGCGCGGCTGATGTAGTCGGTCAATGTCATCGTGATAAGCGCCAGGAAGGTAAAAAAGCCCGCGGCTACAGTCAGCTTTGTAAGGCGCGAGCTGTATTTGATGTGCATAAAGAAGAGGATGACCAGCACCGCCTTGATACAGGCAATGGCAATGGCAACGACGGCGTTAAAGGTATACAGCTCAAGGTAAGACGCCGCTACGGTCAGTCCGGTAAAGAACAGCAGCGTGCCGAAGATGATGCCATAGGTTTTAGGACCGACGACATGGTGCTCATGGTGGGTCGGCTCAAGATTGAGTTGCTCGTTGTGTGTTGGTTCGGACATCGTTTCAAATCCTCACTGGTGCCGGCTGATCAGGTATAGCAATGGGAACAGGAATATCCAGACAATATCGACGAAGTGCCAGTACAGGCCGAAATTCTCTATCGTCGTCATATGCCCTTGCGTATAAGCACCTGCCCACGCTCGGACGACCAGCACAAGCAGAATCGAGATACCGACGACCATGTGGAGGGCGTGCATGCCGGTCATGGCGAAGTAGAGAGAGAAATAGACCTGCGTTTTCTGCGCCATGTCGGCGGGAAGCGCCTTCTCTTCCGGGTTTGTGGGATGGGTGAACTCCTGAATGCTGAAGTTCAGGCCGGGAACGTGATGCTTCTCCCATTTCTCGTGGTACTCGTCGGCCTTGATGCCAAGGAAGACGAAGCCCAGGACGATGGTGGCCAGCAGCCAGCCGACGAGGGCCTTGCGCTGCTTCATCTCGGCGCTGTAGACACCCATTGCCATGGTGAAGCTGGAGCAGATAAGCACAGCCGTATTGATGGTGCCGAGCACGATCGAGAGCTGGTGGCTGCCGACAACGAAGGCCGGGTAATACCAGTTGCGATAGATGAGATAGGCGGTGAACATGCCGCCGAAGAACATGACTTCGGTGAGCAGGAAGAGCCACATGCCGAAGCTGGAGGCTTCGCGCTGCTGCTCCACCGTCTCGAAGTGGTGGCGCAGGTAAGGCGCGTGGACATGCGCTTCGTGCGCGTCATGCACAGGCTGGGTTGCGATCGCTTGACTATCCAACGGTCTGCACCTCGTGTTCCGTCTGGTGTGCCAGCCACTCGTAGTCGTATGCCTCGTGATCCACGATTGGCGTTTCGATAAAGTTTTCCGTCAGCGGCGGCGATTGGATCTGCCACTCAAGGCCGGTTGCCTGCCAGGGATTGCTGCCGGCGATCTTGCCATATTTGAGCGACCACGTCATGTAGATCATGGGCAGCAGATAGCCTACGCCCAAAACGGTGGCGCCGGCGGTGGAAAGGATGTTCAATACCTGGAACTCCGGCGGGTAAGCGGCGTAGCGGCGCGGCATGCCCAGGTAGCCCAGGATGAATTGCGGGAAGAAGGTCAGGTTGAACCCGATAAAGGTGACCAGCGCGGCCAGCTTTGAAACTCCTTCGGGATACATGCGGCCTGTCATCTTGGGCCACCAGAAATGGATGCCCGAGAGATAGGCCATGAGCATGCCGCCCACCATCACAAAGTGGAAGTGCGCGACGATGAAGTAAGTTTCGGTGAGATGGATGTCCATGCCCAGCGATCCGAGGAAGACGCCGGTAAGGCCGCCGATGGTGAACAGCCCCATAAAGCCGAAGGAGTAGAGCATCGGCGTCTCAAAGGTGATGGAGCCTTTATAGAGCGTGGCCGCCCAGTTGAAGATTTTGATGGCTGAGGGCACGGCAACGAGCATAGTGAGCAGAGAGAAGACGAGCGCCGAATAGTTGGAAACGCCCATGATGAACATGTGGTGCGCCCAGACAAAGAATCCGAAGACGGCGATGGCGACGGACGAGAAGGCGACGGCCGTATATCCGAAGACGCGCTTGCGCGAGAAGGTGCTGATGACTTCGGAGATCACGCCCATGCCGGGGAGAATCATGATGTAAACGGCGGGGTGCGAGTAGAACCAGAAAAGATGCTGGAAGAGCAGCGGGTCGCCGCCTTTAGAAGGATCGAAGACGCCGATGCCGATAGCGCGCTCGAGAATGACCAGCACCAGGGTGATTGCGAGCACCGGGGTACCGAGCACCATCAGGATAGAAGCGGCATAGTTTGACCAGACAAACAGCGGCAGCCGGAACCAGGTCATGCCGGGGGCGCGCATGCGATGGATGGTAACGATGAAGTTCAGGCCGGTAAAGATGGAACTGAAGCCGGCAACAAAGATACCGAGGCCCGCCGTGATGACGTGCGTATTGAGATAGTGCGTGCTCAGCGGGGTGGTGAATGTCCAGCCGGTATCGACACCGCCGAGGATGAGGGCAGCCAGAGTGAAGGCGCCGCCGGCAAGATACAGGTACCAGCTCAACAGGTTCACTTTAGGAAAGGCCAGGTCTTTGGCGCCGACCATGATCGGAATCACAAAATTGCCGATCACGGCAGGGACAGACGGCACCAGAAAGAGGAAGACCATGATGATGCCGTGCATGGTAAACACCTTGTTATAGGTGTCTGTAGCCATCAGGTCGGACTGCGGCGTGAGCAGCTCCAGGCGTATTAACCCGGCCATGGCGCCGCCGACGAAGAAGAAGAACGTGATGGAGATCAGATAGAGGATTGCAATGCGCTTGTGATCCCCGGTCAGCAGCCAGCTCTTCAGCCCATACTCATTATTCAGATAAGACCTTTTCGGGAGGCGTGCCGTCTCCTGAGGAGGAAGCTTAAGGATTGTTGCGGTACTCATTGTTTCACCATCCCTTGCCCGGCCGCCGGCGCTGCTGGCGTCGTGGTCTGGACCTGGCTCGTGGTCAGTGTTTGCTGCACACGATAGTTCGAGTTTAAGTTTTTGATGTATTCGACGAGATCGATCAAGCCTTCTTCGCTGACCTGCCCCTGGTAGGTCGGCATAATGGGCGCGTAGCCTGCAATCTGGTGCATGGTGGGGTTCAGGATCGAATCACGGAGGAAGGCGTCGTCCACCGTAGCGAACGATCCGTTCGCCATCTGCACCTTGCTGCCGTACACCTGTGCGAGGCTGGGGCCGTGAGCATCGGCGTTGCCGGAGTGGCAGGAGCTGCAGCCGAGGCTGGCGAACAACCGCTCGCCGGTCTGGGCGAGCGAGGCTCCGCTGGTAGAGCCGTTGGTCCACTTTTCGTAATCTTCCGGCGACATGACCACAATTTCACCGATCATCTGCGAGTGCAGCGTGCCGCAATACTGGGTGCAGAAGAGATGATAGCTGCCGACCTTGGTTGCTTCAAACCAAACGGTGGAGTAGCGCCCGGGAATGACTTCGCGCTTCACGCGGAAGGCAGGAATCGAGAAGCTGTGGAAGACGTCCTGCGAGATCATGGTGAGCTGCACCGGCCGGTTGACGGGAACGTGCAGCGCATTGATCTCGTGCTGGCCGCCGGGATGCTCGGCTTTCCACATCCACTGCTTGCCGACGATATAGATATTCATGGCGTTGGTGGGCGGGTTGTAGATGCGGAAATACAGCAGCGCGCCCCAGACAAAGGTGACCATGAAAAGCGCCAGCGGAATGATGGTCCAGGTCGCTTCAAGCAACGTGGAGCCCTCGATCTGGGTCGCCTCGGGGTTGCGCTCCTTGCGGTAGAGGACCGAGAAGAGCACCACCAGCAGCACGACGACGGTCATGCCCACCAGCGAGATCAGCACCAGGAAGAAATACAGCGAGTCGGTGTAGGGCGCAATCCCGGAAGCTTCGGGCGGAAACAGCGCGAAGTGCGTAAGCCAATTGACTAAGAACTGCCAAAGTACTGGACTGATGAAATGCATCGTTCCCTTTTATCCGATCACGTTTTTCCAGTTTGGAACCGGCATGGCTTTCTCATGCTTCCGATCACGCCGGAACATCACAATCATGTAGCCGCCCAGGCAAAAGAGCGTAACCAGGCAGCCCAGCTGCACGACACGCGCTATGACCAGGCTGTGCCTGTTGAGCATAGGGTCATAGTGGTAGCAGTAAGTCATAATGGCATCGACCGGCGAGCCGATCTTATGCTCGGAGGCTTCCACCAATCCCAGCCTTAAATCTTTCGGCGAATACTCGACGCCGAGGTAATACTGCGAAATTCTTCCATCAGGTGTAATCAGCTCAATGGAGCTGGCGTGGGCAAACTGCGTCAGCTTGCCGTCGGGGCCGGGGACGCGGACGTAGCCGAATCCGGTTGCATCGGCCAGCGCATTGACGGCAGGCTGCTCGCCAGTGAGGAAATGCCAGCCCGCGGCGGTTTCCGGATGGCCGTAGCGCTTGAGGTAGAAGGCCTTCTTTTTTGCCGCCAGCTCCGGGGTTTCGCTGGGATCGATGCTGACGACGATGACATCGAAGTCCTTGCCCGGCTTAAACTTCACCATTTCAAGAGCGCCCGCCAGGCCGTCGAGCTCTTCGGAGCACAGCATGGGGCAGTTGTAATACACGAGCGAGAGAATGGCCGGGCGCTGCCCGAAATAGTCGCCGAGGCGAACGGTCTTGCCGGTTTCGTCGCGGAACCGGCTGTCGAGCGGAAGCTGCGTATTGAGCTTCTGAACGATATTGGCTTTGCTGAGGACAGAGGGCAGATGATCGCTTGCCGGCTCGCCCATCTTCTTGTCGCCGTATGCGGAGACCTGGGCAAAGCCTGCGGAAGCCGCCATCAACAGGCAGACGGCGAGCGCCAGCGCGCCCCGCATCGCTTTACCTTGCCGCATTGTGCTTTTTGCCTGCATCTGCTCCTATGCTAGTCCTCTTGCTCCGGCGATTTCTGTCTGCCCGTATACGATCCTAGTTATTATTTGCCTTGGAAGAGGCCTGTTCTCCCGGCTCTCTCGATCCCTCGTGCGATTCCTGCTCATATGCGGTGCGCGCAAATCCATCCGTTAGAGGCACTTGTACGGTAATCCTGCTGTCTCCCGCCATGAGCGGCTCGTTCTGCTGGGTTTGCTGGACCACTGGCAGGCCGCGCTGGGCGATCAGTTCCATGGCACGCTCGATGGGAATGCGAACGGTCCCCTTGGAGCGGTCGATCCAGCTATAGTTTTCAAGCAGCAGGTCCTCGCGTGCATGAAGATCGGCGGTATCCTGATCGCCGTCATCGCTCTGCAGGCGAGGCGTCGGAAAGCTATGGGTCAGCTGGTTGAGCTGCTTCTGTTCGAGCACCGGGTTCGACTCCATGTTGCGAACCTTGTTTACCGGAAAGTTCATCTGGTTCCACTGGTTGGGCGGCCCGTCGCGCTTGACCAGCGCGTTGTTGATGACCTTGCCCATGCCGAAGCAGAAGACGAAGAAGACGCCGAGCGAAATGGCCAGGGCGATGAGGAAGACCATGATCCCCTGAACGCTGACATCGGTAACTTCATAACCCTCGCGCACGGAGCCGGGCTTGTTGTGCGATTCGTGCTCGTTGGGCGCGGGGTGCTGGCTATGCGTGGGCATGTTCAGGCTCCAGAATCTCCGCGACATGCGGATCGTTAGTGGCAACCAACGGCCGGGTCTTGAGCTGCGTAAAGTAGTTCGCCATCCAGAAGGCGATCAAGCCGGTCGGAACAAAAATGTATTCGAGGATGCCGATGCTGAAGTGCAGGTTGCGCGCTGCATCCTTGAAGTTCGGCTCGATGAGCCAGAACATATCCCAGCAGCGGGCGAAGATCATGATGCAGCAGACCACGGTCAGGCGGCTCTTGATGCGCTTGAGGTCGCGCGAGAGGAGCAGCGTGAAGGGCAGCAGCCAGTGGAAGACGAAATCGAGAGTTCCAATGACACCCCAGCCGCCGCGAATGCGGTCGAGGTACCAGGGAATCTCTTCCGGCGAGTTGCCCGACCAGATAATGAGAAACGCGGCAAAGGCCAGATAAATATTGAGCATGGTGAAGGCCAGGCAGAGCTTGCCCAGATCATGCTGCTCGGTTTTGCGGAAGATGGTTTTGATGGGCTGCTCCGGCGAGAGGCCGATCAGCGTGAGAATGACCAGCGCCAGGACGCCGTAGCCTTGCCCGACGAGGAATTGCAGGCCGTAGACGGTGGAGTACCAGGTGGGGTCGAGCGACATGACCCAGTAAATAGCGGCAGCGGTCAGCGTAAGGGAATAGAGCACCACGCCGAAGCCGCTGAGGTTCTCGAACTTCTTCTGCCAGTAATAGACATTCGGCTCGGAATCGGCGTCGCGCTTGAGCGACCAGCGATTGAGCAGGATGGTATAGAAGGCCCAGCTGGCGAAGATTCCGAGCGAGACGAGCCAAAACGTGGTCGGGTTCAGCAAGGGCTTCTTGAAATGGATGGAATGCGCCTGCATCGCAGTGATGAGGTGATTCCTGTACGCCGTTTCCGAATCCTGATACTGCGCCCAGATGTAGAGCTTCTTAAAAGTAACGCCGAAGATGCCGATGGGCAGGAAATAGAGAAAGACCAGCGGCAGGGTGCGGGTCATGGCTTCAAGCGGCCGCCGCACCAGCAGGCCCCATTTGCCGCCGGAGAGGTACTGCGTCATCAGCAGCGCCATGCCGCCGCAGCAGAAGCCGAAGGAGATCATGAAGCCGAGCAGCCAGGCGCGCAGGAAGTGCGCCCATCCGTCGTTTGCCAGAAAGCCAAGAATGATGCCGATGACGGAAAACACCGCGCCGATGATAAGAGCCCGGCTTCGCCAGCCATTGACAAAGGCCGGCGCCGAAAGGTCAGCGGGCAATATTCTCTCGTGATACTCGTGTGCCATTCGTTCTGATCCTTATTTCTTTGGCTCAGGCGAAGTTGTTGTCTCGCCCTGTTTCTCGTTCGTCGCTGTCCGCCCTTTGAGGGTCGGAGTCGCCGGATTTTCAGCGGGCGCGCCTGCCGCCGTTCCTTCGGTCGGGAGCGCCTGCACATTGGTATCGGTCGCCATAGGCCAGGGTCCGGCAAAGCTGGCCGGCAACCCTTGCTGCTGGGCGATATCGCTCAGGTTATGCACCTGCGTACCTGCCGGGACATCGGACTCCTTCGCGTTCTGGCTCAACTGCAGCGCCCGGATATACGCAGCGACGGCCCAGCGATCGGCGGGCGTAAGCTGCGCGGCATAATCGGGCATGGCGCCATAGCCGTTGCTCATGACGTAGAAATAATGGCTCAGAGGCTCGGCCAGGCGCTTGGCATCGTGATAATTGCCGGCGGGCTTATAGCCGCGCTGCACGATCATGCCGTCGCCGTTGCCGACGCGCGAGTGGCAGGGCGTGCAGTAGATGTTGTAGCGCTCCTGGCCGCGCTCGAGCACCGCCAGCGTTACCGGAAAAGGCATGGCGTCCTGCTCTTTGCCGTTGAGCAACCCGGTGTAGAAGTACTCGTCCTGATGGAGCTGCTCGCGCGCGACAGTATGCGCTACCTGCGGACGCGCCGAGCGCCCGTCGGCGAAGAACTCGCTGCCGCGCTGCGGAATATATTTCGGCTGGTCGTGCATGTCCTGGCGGCAACCGGCGAGCATGGCTACGGCTGCGACAGCGCCCAGGGACAAAATGCCGTTGCGGATTCGGCTCATCGTGTTAATACTCCACCTCCACAACGGAGACCGGCTTAAACCCTTCAAGAAACGTCCGCGATTCGGCGACATCGAATTTCGGATCGGTCGATTCCAGGCAAAGGAAAAACTTGTCGGAAGTCGCTCCGCTGCGGAAATTCGGCGAATTGAACAGCGGATGGTAGACCTGCGGAAGCCCGTTGGCGGCAAGCATACCGAAGGCCGCGGAAAGTCCGGCGTACAAGATGGTCCACTCGTAGGCGGGAACAACGAACGCAGGCCACGAATAATAAGGCCGTCCGCCGATGTTGAGCGGATAAGCCCAGACCGAGATCCACGTCTCCAGGCTGAACATGGCGACCACACCCAGCAGGCCGCCGATCAGGCAGATCAGCGAGACATTATCGCGATGAAAGCCGATGGCGGCGGCAGCTTCTTCGACCGGGTACGGCGTATAGCAATCCATGCGGCGATAGCCGGAATCGTAAGCAGCCTGCGCGGCGCGCACCAGCTCGCTCGGCGTATCGAATTCAGCAAGTAATCCGTAAGTTCCTTCTTGGATCGGCATCAGTCACCTGCCTCCGGCAGCGGCTCGCCTTCCGCGTGAACCTTGGCCTGGGGCAGCAGGATGCGCAGCTCAGACATGGGGATCATGGGAAGGAAGCGAACAAAGAGGAAGAAGAGGAACGTGAACAGGCCCAGCGTTCCGATAAAGGTCGCGTAGTCCCAGCGGGTCGCGTTGTACGTGCCCCAGGAAGACGGCAGGTAGTCGCGGGTAAGGCTGGTGACAACGATGACGAAGCGCTCGAACCACATGCCGGTGTTCACGATGAAGGACATAATGAACATCAGCGTGACGTTTCTGCGGAATCCGCGGAACCACATCAGCTGCGGCAGCGCGATGTTGCAGGTGATGAGAACCCAGTAGGACCAGCCCATCGGCCCGAACATGCGGTTCCACATCATGAAGTATTCCCAGTGGCTGGCCGAATACCAGTAGGCCATGAAGACTTCCATCCAGTAGCCGTAAGCCACAATCAGGCCGGTGGTGAGCATCACCTTGCCCATGTTTTCAATGTGACGGATGGTGATGACGTCTTCGAGGTGATAGAACTTGCGAATCGGCACGGCCAGCGTAATGACCATGGCGAAACCGGAGTAGACTGCGCCGGCGACGAAGTACGGCGGGAAGATGGTCGTATGCCATCCGGGCAGGAGGGCCACAGCGAAGTCGAAGCTGATGACGGTGTGCACCGAGAGCACCAGCGGCGTGGCCAAACCTGCGAGGAGGAGCGAAGCCGTCTCATACCGAACCCAGTGCCGCACCGAACCGCGCCAGCCGAGAGCCAGCCAGCCGTAGATGAATTGGCCGACCTTCGAGGTCGAGCGGTCGCGGATGGTTCCGAGGTCGGGGATCAGGCCGATATACCAGAAGACCACCGAGATTGTGGCGTAGGTCGAGACTGCGAAGACGTCCCACAGGAGCGGCGAGCGGAACTGCGGCCATACGTTCATGGTGTTGGGATACGGGAAGAGCCAGTATCCCAGCCATGGGCGTCCGGTATGGATCAGCGGGAACATGCCGGCGCAGACGACGGCAAAAATCGTCATCGCTTCGGCAAATCGGTTGATCGAGTTGCGCCAGCTCTGCTTGAAGAGCAGCAGAATGGCCGAGATCAGGGTTCCGGCGTGGCCGATACCGATCCACCACACAAAGTTGACGATGGCGAAGCCCCATGCTACCGGCTGCGTGATGGCCCAGATACCGACGCCTTTGAGGAAGAGCCAGCTTACTGCTACCAGCAGCAGTGAAACACCGCCGCCAGCCAGCAGAAGTCCGCCGAACCAGCCGAGCGGCGTGTGCGGCGTAAGCACGATGCGCGAGATCTTTTCCGTAACCGACTTGAAGGTATGACCGGGAGCGATCACCCGGTCTTCGCCGGTGATGGGATCGAGCATCGGATCGTTTAATGGTTGATTCTTGGTTGCCATGTTCCGTTCAACCTCTCCTACGCTTCGGCCAGTTCAGGGTTCAGGTTCAGCACTTCGGCAACATACGTCGTGCGCGGGCGCGTGTTGTTGTCGGCCAGCACACCGTAGGTGCGCGACTGCTCCTTGAGTTTCCGCACCTTGCTGGAGCGGTCGTTGATATTGCCGAAGATGATGGCGTCTGTCGGGCATGCCTGCTGGCAGGCGGTGACAATTTCGCCATCGCGTACTTCGCGATTTTCCTTGTCTGCTTCGATCTTGGCGCCGTTGATGCGCTGCAGGCAGTAGCTGCACTTTTCCATCACACCGCGGCTGCGGACAGTGACATCCGGATTGCGCATCAGCTTCAGGCTCTCCGTCTCATAGTCGGAGAAGAGCAGGAAGTTGAAGCGGCGAACCTTGTACGGGCAGTTGTTCGAGCAGTAGCGCGTGCCCACGCAGCGGTTGTAGACCATGGTGTTGAGGCCTTCCGGCGTGTGCACGGTTGCGCCCACCGGGCAAACCTGTTCGCACGGCGCGTTTTCGCAATGCTGGCAGGTCATGGGCTGGAAGTGCGCTCGGGGCGCGGCCAGATCGCCCTCGAAGTAGGTGTCGATGCGCAGCCACTGCATATTGCGCCCGACCTTGACCTGATGCTTGCCTACGACCGCGATGTTGTTCTCCGCATAGCAGCTTACGATGCAGGCATTGCAGCCTACGCAGGAATTCATATCGATGGACATGCCCCAGGCGTTCTTGTCATAACGCCATGCCGGGAACATGCTCTCATCCGGCTCGGGATCTTCTTTACCCTCGCCTTCATGCGCGAAGTTGGGATTCTGCTTGAACTCTTCGAGCGTGGCGTAGCGGATAATGGCGCGGTCGATGGCTTCATTGCCTTCGATCGAATGCGTTCCGCTGCCGTCGCCGCCGACAAAGACCGCGCGATGATCGGTGTAGTGGCTCTTGGTGACGGCGAACTCGTAGGTGTCGCCGGTCTTGCGCACGCTTGCGCCGACGGCAAACAGTGGAGATGCCGAGCTGCGCACGGCATAGGCATTGAAGCCGAAACCGCTGCCGACGCGTCCGGCCCGGCTGCGACCCTGCCCGACCGTAAGCGTGATCGAATTATCGGCGTGACCGGGAACGGCCAGCACCGGGGCCAGAACCTTGAGGCCATTGGCGCTGATCTCAACCACATCGTGCTCGGCCAGACCGAGTTTGGTCAGCGTTGCGTAACTCATCAAGGCTGCGTTGTCCCAGGAAAGACTGGTGACGGGGCGGGGCAGCTCCTGCAGCCAGCCTACGTTGGCATAGCGGCCGTCGTAGAGGTTGTAGTCGGGGCGAAAGACGATTTCAAGAGCATCGCTCTGTGCCGGGGCAGACTGCGCGAGCGCGCCCGCCTTACTCGCTCCGCTCTTTGGCTGGAATGCGGTGTCTGCGATAAAGCCGTCATGCAGAACCTTGCGCCAGTTGAACTCGAAATCGCCCTTCAAGGAGAGCTGCTGCCGCCAGTTCTCGCGCACCGCGTCGTAGGCGGAAACGTCGGGATTGTCGAGCATTGCCTGGATGATCTCGTGCGCAGTGTGGCCGCCGTAGAGCGGGTCGATCATCGGCTGCACGATGGAAACGGTGCCGTCATACGCGCGCGCGTCCGACCAGCTTTCAAGATAATGCGCGCTGTTGATGTGCCAGTGAGCGATCTGCGCGGTTTCATCCACATGCGAACCGAGATGCACCAGCGTCTTTGCCTTGCCCGCGGCCTCATCGAATTTGAGATCACCCGGAGCGGAATATACCGGGTTGCTGTTGAGCATGACCAGCCACTCGACCTTGCCCGCGTTGAGATCGGCGACAAGCGACTTGAGATCGTCGTTCTGGATTGAAGGCAGCGGATTGACCGTCTCGGTATAGACGACGGTTTTGCCCACGTTGCCCAGCGCTTCATTGATGGCAATGGCGGCAAGGTGCACCTCAGGCGACTGCTGCTCGCCGGGAATCACAACACACTTGCCCGCGTTCGCCTTCAGGTCTTTGGCGACTGCGGCGAGAAGCTTCTTCGCATTATCGGAGCCGTTGTAGCTTGCGCCGCCGGATGTCAGTGTTCCGGCAAGGGCCGCGGCAAATGCGGCGATATCGCTGGCGCGGAGGGCCAATCGATGCTCGGCCTTGAGGCCGGTGGTCGTGGTCCAGCTCTCGACCGCATACAGGCGGTTCATTTCGGTCGTGCCGTCGAGCTTGCGCTTGTTGGCGTAGTCCTTCGCCAACCGATGGAAGCCGGGATGCACCGCGCCCGACAGGAAATCGGCATCGAGCGAGAGGATGACATCCGCCGCATCGAGCTTGTACTGCGCGTCGGCATAATCGCCGAATGCTGCTTTGGTTGCCGCATAGGCCGAATCGCGATTTACCGGGTCATACTGCACCAGCTTTGCATTCGGAAAAGCCTGCTGCGCCTTCTTCCATTGCGCGGCCAAAGTAGGCGAAGTAATGGTGCCGGTGAGGATGTAGATGCCTGCGCCGCCGGAAGCTTTTTTGCTCGCAAGCGCGGAGCGCCACACCGCCTGAAAGGCTGCCCAGGTGCGGGTTTCGCCGCGATACATCACATGCTGCGAGCGATCAGGATCATAGAGATCGAGCAGCGTTCCCTGCGTCAGCGGATCGGAGCCGCCGCGATTGTAGGGATGCTCGGGGTTGCCATCGATCTTGACCGGACGGAAGGCGTCGCTTTTCACCAGAACCGGGACCGCGCCGGTCGGAAACGGGAAGGCCGAGGCGAAATACATCGGCTTGCCCAGCAGCAAATCTTCCGGCGCTTTGACGTAGGGATAAATCGGCTCATCCGGCTGCTTGGTGCAACCGGCAAGCCCGGCCAGCGCCAGCGACGCGCCCGCAAGCTTCAGAAAGCCGCGGCGCGAAACCGGATCGATCCACTCCGAGGCCTGCTGCGGAAACTCGCGGCTGAGCATCTCGCCGAAGCCGGGCTTATTGGAAAGCTCTTCGAGGCTTCGCCAGTATTTTTTACCCGTCTTGCCGCCCAGTTTTGCGCGGACTTCTTCGAGCGTGAGACTCTGCGCCTCAAGCTGCACCAAGCCGTTGTCGCCTTCTCCGTTTTTGCTCATCACCTGATTGTGTCTTTCATCTTGCGCGGCGGTAAGAAGCTGTTTGTCCATCATCGGTGGCAGACCTCGCAGCTCGACAACTCACGCGCTGTACGGATGTGGTATTGGCCCTCCAGGAACTTGCCAAGCTCTTCCTGGCTGGTGAACTTCTGATAATTCAGCACTGCGGGAACCGCTGCCGCGCCGCCCGCGTCGCTGGCCGCCGCCTGGCCATGCAGCGCAACCGGCAGCATCTGCAGCGAAGCCAACTGGCCGCCGCCGTTCGCATGGGGATCGTTGGCGGTGCAGGTAACATCCTGCGCGGTGGGCACGCCCGGCTGCGAATTCTGCTTGACGGCGCACCATTCCGGCCTCAATTCGCTGGGGCCCTTCCACGCCATGTTGTAGATTTCGCTCGTAGGCCGCAGATTCGCCGCCGGATGGCGGTGGCAGTTCAGGCACCACTCCATCTGCAGCGAGTTCTGCTCATACATGATCGGCATCTCGTCGACGCGCCCGTGACAACTGGAGCAGCCGATGCCCTTATTCACGTGAATTTCATGGCTGAAATACACAAAATCGGGAAGATCGTGCACTTTTGTCCAGACGATGGAATTGCCTGTCTCCCAGCTATGCCGCACAGGCTCCAGCAGGTTGGCATTCGTCCATATCTGCGCATGGCAGTTCATGCAGGTTTTGGTCGGCGGAATGCCGGCATAGCTCGACTTCTCTACCGAGGTGTGGCAGTACTGGCACTGCAACCCCAGGCCTTGCACATGATGCTTGTGACTGAAAGGAACCGGCTGGTCGGCGCGCTGGCCCTGCCGCGTGACCCAAGGTGATCTTTGCAGTTCGTTCAGCGTGACGCCCAAAGCTATGACAATCAATCCCGTTAAGACCAGGCTCATACGTGCCAGCGCGTTTGAGCTGCGGTCAAAAATCTGCGCCATGTATGCGTTCCCTGCTTCCTCTTCATTCCCAAGTAATGGGAGGGGTTAGCGTTAGCGACACCGGCGTTTTAGCTTGCCGGAAAATGTCTCGTTTTTTTTGAAGAAACACTATAGCAGGCAAACCGGCACGATCGGCAAGTGCGCGCGGGCGTAAAAAATCTTTTTTATTTGCGAGTATTCCCGAAATAAATATGGAGTCTTTCAGTCCAATTTATGGATAGATAACTGTAGGGAGTTGCCTTTCGATGGCCGGACAGATCGTCATTCCCCGGAAAATGCAGCAGAGAAAATGACCCGGGCTGCGAAGGAAACATCTTTCTTTATGAAGGGATTCGACGGCTGTGTATCACTTCAGTAAATCGATATGCAGGGCGCGACCTCTATAATCATCTCCCAACGAATGAAGCGCTTTCTATTTCCCATCTTCGGGCTGTGGGTGCTCCTTTATGGATCATTTGCGCTCGTGCGTCCGCCGCTGCTGGACGATGCTGACGCGCTGCATGCCGAGGCCGCGCGCGAGATTCTTCACACCAACGACTGGGTTACGCTGCATGTCGACGGTGTGCGCTATCTTGCCAAAGCGCCGCTCCTTTGCTGGAGCATTGCCGCCAGCTTCCGCATCTTCGGCGTGCATGACTGGGCGGCGAGATTGCCGCTTGCGCTTTACGCGCTGGCCTTGTTCTTTGCGATCTTCGCGCTGGGGAGGCTTCTGTTCCGCTCCTCGCAGGCGGGTTTTTATGCAGCGATTTCCCTGCTTACCGCCAGCGGTATTTTCGGCTTTACGCGCATTCTGATGCCGGACGCGATGCTCTGCCTGTGGCTTACGCTGGCGATCTATTTCTTCTGGAAGTCTCTGGGTGAAGAGCCATCGCTGAAAACTGCTGCCGGATTCGCCGTCTGCTGCGCGCTTGCCGTTCTGACCCAGGGCCTGATCGGCGTCTTTTTTCCGGTAGTCATCGTTGTTCTTTATCTGTTCTTTATACGCAATCTTCGCCATCTTTTGCGCTGGCATCCGGCAATCGGCATTTTGACATTCATCGTGATTGCCGCTCCGTGGCATATTCTTGCCGCGCTAAGAAATCCGGCGATCGGCAATCCGTCCAGCCCTTTTCCGGCACAAGGGAAGGTGCATGGCTTCCTTTGGTTTTATTTCGCGAACGAGCACTTCCGGCGCTATGCGGGACAGACAATTCCCCCCACAAGTGATTCCGTGCCTCTATTGCTCTTCTGGTTATTATTGTTTGTTTTCATCGCGCCCTGGTGTGTCTTTTCCATCAAGGCACTTTTTCACCAGAGATGGAGCGCAGCCCTGCGCCGTGAAGAGATGGGTGAGCGTCAGCGCGTCTTGTTATTGCTGGGTATCTGGGCTGCGGTGGTGATGATCTTCTTCAGCTTCTCGGCGCGGCAGGAATACTATGTTTTGCCGGCGCTTCCGGCATTGGCCCTGCTTGCGGGATATTGGCTTGCCGAAGATGAAATTGTGCCTTCCCATGCAGGCAAGCGGACGGCCTGGGTACTGTTTGTATTGGGCGTGCTGGCGGCTATTGCATCGGCTCTTTTTGCCGCTCACTTCCAGCCGCTGCCGGTCGGCACCGATGTAACCTCGGTATTACGGGAAGAGACGCGCACTCACCGACTCTTTTTCGGGCATTTCTTCGATCTGACACTCCGCGCACTGGGCGCTTTCCGCATTCCATTCGTGATTACGACCGCGGCCTTGCTGGTCGGCGTTTCTGCCAACCTATGGTTTCGCATGAAAGAAAACGCGCGAATGGCGAACTGCTTTCTGATCGGCACGGTGACGGCTTTTCTGATCGCGGCACACCTTGCGTTAAATACGCTCTCGCCGGTGCTCTCTTCGCAGATTCTTGCCAGCGCCATCAAGCCTGAGATGGACAGCAACGACGTTGTTGTCGTCAACGGCAGATTTGAATCCGCCTCTTCGCTTGCCTTCTACCTGGACCGTCCCGTCCAGATACTGAATGGGCGTAACGGCGGCCTGTGGTATGGATCGTTCTTTCCGGATGCGCCGCAGGTATTTATCGGCAACGATCAGCTGCAGCAGATATGGAGCAGCAGCAATCGCGCCTTTCTATGGACTCCGGTGGACCTGGCGCCGCAGCTCCCGGGCTCGACATTTGTGATTGGACGCAGCGGCGGCAAGGAAATACTGAGCAACCAGCCAAGCTCGCATGGCGCCGAGTTCTAGGCATATGGGCATCTAGGCGAACTGATTTTCTCAAGAATTGTCATCTCGACCGGAGTGGTGAGAGCTGTAATTTCAAAACTGCGGGTTTCTCCACTCCGCAGGACGATGAAGTCATCCTGCTGCGGTCGAAATGACAAATTTTCGTGGGTTATAAATCCAGGATGGCTGCTTCGAGGGTCATTATCTTTCCTCAAACGGTCTTGAGTTTGCCTTTTTTCAGGGTGAATCGCCGGCCGCGCCAGACAACAGTATTTCCGGCATAGCTCCATGCCCAGACGCCGAGCGCCACCACGTCGCGCAGCGGCAGCAGCCAAAGATCGCGCAACACCTGGCGATCCCCCAGGACACCGACTCCGATAGCCAGCGCCAACGTTACACGGGCGGCCAGAAGCAGGCTTAACAGCGCGATACTCGAGAGGCTCGCGCCTGCGGCAACTAAATTCAAGAGCGCCCAAGCCAGCCCGAAAGTGAAAACGACGCCGAGATAGCCCAGTTTACGCGCGTCGCGCATGCCGCGCGCCCAGCGCAGCTGGTGCTCGAGAAATGCCCGGAAGCTGTAGGCGGGAACCGTGGTTTCGACGACCTCATCGATCAGCTCTACGCGATAACCTTTGGCAGCGATGCGCGCGCCGAGCTCATAATCGTCTGCGAGATAATCCGCCAATGGAGCAAGACCTCCGATGGCATCGAGCGCAGTGCGGGAGACGGCGAGCGTTGATCCGAGGCCGAAGTGGATGCCGCCTTCGAGCTTGCGGGCTGTCAGCACTCCGGCGGCGAAGTCAGTGGAAATGCCGAGTGCTTCCATCCTTGAGCTGATTGTGCCGTGGGAACGTCCGCGATAAAGTGCTGTGGTCATGCCTGTTTTCGCATCGGCAAATGGAGCCATGACGCGTTCGAGATAGCGCGGCGAAACTTTGATGTCGCTGTCATTGATGATGAGGTAGTCATAGCTTGCCTGCGGAACTATCTGGGCAAGATTGCCTACTTTTCCATTGGCTCCCAGCACGGCAGGCGTGTGAATCAGGCGGATGGCGATGTTTGGAAACTCGGCTTGCAGCTGCTCGACGGCTGTGACTGCGGGATCGTCCATGCTGCTGACGCCGAAGAGTAATTCATAGGCGCCTGCATACTGCTGCCGGCAATGGCTGACGAAGCTCGCGTACATGTCGTGGTCGAAGCCTTTGAGCGGTTTCAGAATGCTTACCGTCGGATGAAACGCAGCTGGGCTCGGGCGCTTGCGGCGCACGAAATCGCGCGCGCTCCACAAAGCGGCTAAATAAAATCCGAGGCCGCAGAGGGCAAGGATGGTTGTGATGCTTTCAATGACGGTGGCGAGCATGAATGCTCAGTTTACTAAGCCTTTGGAGATGTCATTCTGACGCGAAGCGGAAGGACCTGTTTTTTGCGCTCTCGCGGATACACCGGTGCAGCATTGTCGAAAAGCAGGTCCTTCGACTACACGCTTCGCGCAAGATGACATCCTTTTATTCATTTACTCATAACGCAGAGCTTCAATTGGATCGAGGTTTGCTGCTTTCCACGCAGGGTAAATTCCGAAGACCAGCCCGATCATGCACGAGACTGTAAAGCCGATCATGGCCCATGTGCTCGACATGGTTGCAGGCAATGCGCTGATAAGCAGCCGTATCAGCAGCGTTATGATGCCCCCAATGAAGATGCCGATGACGCCGCCAAGCGCGCAGAGCGTAATTGCTTCTGTGGTGAACTGCAGCAGGATATTGCGCTTGGTCGCGCCGATAGCTTTGCGCACACCGATTTCCTTGGTTCGCTCAGTGACGGAAACAAGCATGATATTCATGACGCCTACGCCGCCCACCATGAGGCCGACACTCGATACAGCGACCATAAAGATGGCGAGGCCGCCGGTGAGTTGGTTCCAGAGGCGCGTCAGAGAATCGGGCGAGAATATCTCGAAATTGTCGGGCTGCTCGACGCGCACTTTGCGGCGGCGGCGGAGCAACTCGCGAACTTCGTCTTCGACCAGGCTGCGGTTTTTCTGATCATCGTATTTCACGGCAACCCACACACCGCCGGTCACGGCATCCTCAGGATGCAGTTTCATAAAGGTGCCGATGGGGAAGTTGGCCATGTTGTCTTCCTGATTGCGGCCGCCTCCGAAAACCTGCTTGCGCTTATCGAAGACACCGATCACGGTAAAGAGATTGCCTTCGATTGTGACTTCTTTGCCGAGAGCGCTCTGGTTGCCAAAGAGAGTTTCCGCTGTGTCGTAGCCTAGGACAACAACATCAGCGCGGCGCTCATCTTCGTCATTGGTAAACATGCGGCCTTCTTTCATGCCGATATCGTCCACTTCCGCTGCCTGCGCGGTATCGCCCTGCAGCATGACGCCTTGCGCCTTTTTGTTGCCGTATTTCACGCCGATTACGCCTGCCTGAAAGATCGGGTTAACGTGGCGGACGCCGCCATCGGCGGCGACTACGTGCGGCAGCAGGCGGATGGCGTTTACGTCATCGAAGGTCAGCTTTTTGCGAGCCAGCTGCTCGGCAGTGGGACGCACGCCGATGACCGGCATGTGGTAGACCCAGAGCACGTTCGTGCCGAGCGAATCCACCCAGTTCTGCACGTTGTTGTTGAGGCCGCTGATGATGGAAGAAATGGTAATGACGGTGGCTACGCCGATGACAATACCAAGCACGGTAAGCCCGGAGCGCAACTTGTTAGCACGCAATGTCTCCAGCGCCATGCGAACGGCTTCACGTGAATCTGTCAGCCTCATATCGACCTCACATCTCCGAGCGCAGCGCGACGATAGGGTCGAGCATCGCCGCCTTGCGCGCCGGATACACGCCAAAGAAAATGCCTACGCCCGCCGACACAAAGAGCGCCAGCAGCACCGACCACACCTGAATGTCGGAAGGGAAACCAATCGCCAGGGTCACCAGCTTGGCTACGCCCGAGCCGCAAAGGACACCGATCGCACCGCCGACCAGTGACATGGTGGCTGATTCAATCAGAAACTGCAGCAGGATATCTGTGTAGCGCGCGCCCAGCGCTTTGCGTACGCCAATTTCGCGCGTTCGCTCAGTAACCGAGACAAGCATGATGTTCATGATGACGATGCCGCCCACCACAAGCGAGATGGAAGCGATACCGATGACCACGAAAAGAAATGTGGAACTGATGCTTGTCCAAAGGCCGACAAAAGTGGCATTGGTATCGAGCGAGAAGCTGTCCTCGGCACCCGGAGCGTCATGGCGGCGCGAACGCAGAATGGCGCGCGCTTCGTCGGATGCTCGATCGAGCGCCGGGCCTACGGAACCGGCCTTTACATAAATCGTGATGCTTTTATTTGTGCCGTATTTGCGCTGGTAGGTGGTAATGGGCACAGCGACGTAATTGTCCTGGCTCTGGCCTAAAGTTTTGCCTTGCCGCTCGCCGACGCCGACCACGGTGTACGGCTCACCATCGACACGAATTTCCTTGCCCAGCGGGTCGCTGCCGGGCATCAGGTTATCGACAATGTCGTAGCCGATGATGGCGGTATGGGTGGCGTATTGCTCATCGGCAGGGGTAAAGCTGCGGCCCAACTCGACATTCAGGTTGGACATGGCGGGCATGTTCCAGCTCCAGCCGCGAATACTGGTGTCCGTACTGGAATGCGTGCCGTAGACGACTTTTCCCGTGGTGGCTTGCAGAGCGCCGACATCGACGCAGGATTTGCACTCATCGCGAATGAATTCATAGTCATCGAGATGAATGTCTTTGCGGCGCTGAAATTTTTCGTATTCTTCGTAGCTGAAGATGACGGGCGGCTGCTTGCTCAGCGTGAAAACGTCGGCTCCGTAGCCATAGACCTTGGTGGCGACATATTTGTTGACGCCGTTGGTCAGGGTGATGACGGCGATTACGGAAGCCACGCCGATGACCACGCCGATCAGCGTAAGAACGGAGCGCAGCTTGTTCGCCCAAAGCGATTGCAGCGCGATCTTGATGGCCTCAATAAATTCCATAAATCCATGAAACAGGAGCGTCTTCCAAGCATACGCCAGGGAAGCGATACAGGACACACGCGCTCGCCGCCCCGAGCAAGATACGCGGCTGGCCGTGCATTTGTTCCCGCAAAATACGGCCTCAGGCCGGAACATTCTTAATGGACCGCGGGCGAGGCGTCGCGGTCTGTAAGTGTTTCAAGAAAGGCAATCACGTCATCGATTTCAGCATCGGACCATGCTGGAGCAGCTCCTTCCTTGCGCGTCAGCGGCTCATCGGTAACATCGATGTTTGCTCGCAGATTCGGGGGCAGGTCGTCGAATTTTTCCACTTTTCCGGACGAAGATACGGGATACCACCGTTGCGGATTGGTATCGCGCTGCACGTAAAACTGCAGGGCCTCGCGGAGAGTATGAAAACGCCCGTTATGAAAGAAAACTTTGCGAATGGCCACGTTGCGTAACGTCGGTGTCTTGAAGAGCCCGCAATACGCTCGTTCTGCGGCCTGGTCAGCGCGCAGTGGGCCGCAGAGCCCCATATCGAAATAATCGGCGGCGGCGTTTGCGTGAATCTCCGGATTGCGCGGTACGCCGAGAGCCTCGAACTGATAATCAGTGAAAAGCGGATGCGAGCCGTTCACGCCTTTTCGATCAAGGTGGCAGGTGGCGCAGTTGCCGCGCTGCGGATCGTCGAATAATGCTAATCCGCGCTTTTCTTTTGCAGTCAGCTTCGCTTTTCCATCCAGATACTCGTCATATTTGCTGCTGTATGGATGGAAGCTGGGATCGTCGAGCTGAAAGCGCTCCAGAGCGATTCTCATGTCCGCATAAGCCTTTGAAGGATCATCGAAAACCTGCTCTCCAAAGGCCTTGCGAAAGTCGTTGGCATAGGACGCTCGCTTGAGCCGGGCAACAATTTCCTCCGGGCTTTTGTTGGCCATCTCGTTCGGGTTCAGCAGCGGAAAAGCTGCCTGATCGTGCAGCGAATTGAAGCGGCCATCCCAGCCGAAGCCGCCCGCCGGCGGCTCGTTTCCCTCAAGCGTGCGCTCGGCGGGATTGGAGATGAACTCTTTATTCCAGATGGGCGTGCGATTCAGGTCGTAGCGCAGCGACGGCACGGCGCGAGCGCCCTGGCGATCCATCTCAGGACCGCCGAGCTGTACAGCCAGGCCATTAGGCGGGCCATAAGCGTGCGCGGGGTCATGGCAGGTGGCGCACGACATCCGGCCGGATGCAGAGAGCGAGGCGTCGAAGAAAATCTTTCGCCCCAGAGCGCTCAGGGTCGAAGCCGGGATCTCCGCTGCTACGGCATCTGCTTGCGAGGCGTATACGAAGGCCGTATGCCTGCCGCGCAGGAAACAGTTGACGGCAAGAAGAACGAGAATGGCGGTGATAGCCAGCTTCCGATAATGAAATCGGCTGCTTCGGCTCGGTACATACATCCGGAGTTTGAACCTTCCAGGGAATCGCCGTTCAGAAATATTTCTTCCGAACGGCGATACCGGACTAGAACCAGGGGTGCTTGAAGTGTGGATCCGATGGATAGTCAAAATCATGGCCATGGCCATGGCCATGGCCGCGACCCGGACCGGGGAAGAAAATATCTTCATCGTCGCCGATCGTATCCACCGAATAATGGGTGCGCCGATCGTCGGCTGCGTAACCAATGTGGTCGAGGTGGAAAATGTCTTCGAGACTCTTTAACAGCGAATAGTGGTTATACGCCGTATCGGACGTGCTGCCCGGCTTCACAAATGGTGACAGGAGCAGAGCGCCGATCCGGTCGCCGCCGAAGCCGTTGATCACGATGTTCTCCACCAAGGTCGGCGTGCTCACTAAGGTAAAGCTGCCGGGGCGGACGCCGCTGAGATTCGGGCCCGGTTGCTGGTTGCAGCAGGTTTGTCCGGGGAAAGTGATATCCACAGTCGTCTGCCCGGTCGAACTCGTGCTGACGCTTTGCGTGTAGCTGCTCTCGTCGAAGGTGATGATGAGCAGGCCGTCCTTCTTATATGCGGGTGACTCCATGATCTTCGGCACCCAGGTTTTTAGAAATGCATCTGCCGAAGCAAGGCCGCCGGGCTGGCCGTTGGCGCAGGTGGTTCCGGGCTCTCCGGTGCCGCTGCCGTCATGTCCGTCATCGCACAGGTTCGGAGTAATGAAGACAAGATTCGGCGTCGAGCGCTCATCTTTGAGGTCGGCAGTCAGGCGGTTGAGATTCACAACATGCTTCGAGCAACTGGCCTGATCGTCGATGATGGAGTGGAAGTACATGAAGGGATCATGCCGGGTGGCATACGCATCGCCCAGCGGCACAGCGGCGCTCGGGGCCTCCGCGGAGTTGGTGTTATCCGTGCCGACGCCAATAGCAGGATGCCCGCAGGTGGCGCTCTCGCGTGCGGGGTCATTTCCCATGTCGCCCATGTATCCGCGCCAGCTAAGCCCGGCGGCCTCAAGCTGCTTCGGCAGTGTGGGAACATTTTTTGCGTAGATGCAGCCGCCTGTGGCAATTACCTGTCCCTGCGGAGCCACGCCTGTCTGTTTCACATTGTTGTAGTTGCCGATGGTGCCGGTGAAGCCGGGCAGGCAATCGTTATCCGTATCCGGCGTGGGAGCTTGACCGCTGATCATCGAAATGTAGTTATCGAGGCTGACGTGGCCAGTGCCGTAATACTGGGTCAGCAGTCCACCCATAGGCACGAGCGTGTTTTGCAGATAAGGGTCCTGCGTGCTGGTTCCAAATGTGTCGTTGTAATTTTTATTTTCCAGCACGATCACAAACACATGCTTTACATAGGCCGCAGCCGTCGCAACCCGGTCTTCATGCTTATCTTTATCGGCGAAAGCAGTATGGCTTGCGCCGACCGCCACTGTGGCAGCGAAAATAGCTGCCGCAACTCGCTTCCAGGAAAATTTTGACATGGGTAATCTGCTCCTTGGCTGCCGATGCGGAACGCGCGGCAACGCCTTCCGTAGCTTCGAGGCAGAAAATTACACTTCAATTACGGTTCGATTACAGAGCGGTTAACATTTGTTCGGATAGTTTTAAATCGCGCAAGAGAGATGAAATATCGTCAGCGCTGTTTTGCCGTTGATAGACTGATAGGAGAGATGGATCGATCACTCCAGGACGTTCTGTATGTGCTCCGTACGCATGAAGCGGAGCTGAAGAATCTCGGCGTATCTCATGCTGCCATTTTTGGCTCTGTGGCTCGCGGCGAAGCCGGGGAAAACAGCGACATCGATGTACTGGTAGATCTCAATCCGGAACGCGAACTGGGAATTTTTGAATATGCCCGGTTGAAGCTTTATCTCAATGAGATTCTTGATGGAGAGGGCGATATCGTAAATCGCAAAACGCTTAAACCCTTGCTGCGCGACCCTATTCTGCGTGATGCTGTCCATGCCTTCTAAGAATCCGGCCCAGCGCTTACGCGATATCGCGGATAACATCTCTGCCATACAGGCTTTTACTGCGCATCTGGAATTGGATACTTTCCTGGCTGACCGTAAAACTATCTATGCCGTTGTACGGGCATTGGAAATCATTTCAGGAGCATCCAGACGGCTGCCGGATGAAGTCACAGCTCGTCATCCTGAAATCGACTGGCCCGCCATTGCGGCAGTCGGCAATCTTTACCGGCATGAATATGAAGTAGTCGATGAGAAATTGGTTTGGAACACGGTCCAACGCGACCTCGGCGTGCTCAAAAAGGTAATCGAGTCTGAATTGGCACGTTTACAGATTTAATCTCTACTGGAGCGGCAGGCTTTCTCCGCTCGCGGCAGGAGGCTGCTGCGAAGGTCGTTGCGCGAACTCGCGCTCGATGTGGCCGTTGATTCCGGCTTGAGCCGACTCGGCGGTGACGCGGATGCCGTTGTAGATGGCGCGCTCATTGGACGAGCCGTGACCGATAATGCAGACGCCACGGACACCGAGCAGCGGCGCTCCTCCGTATTCTGAGGGGTCGAGGCGCTTTTTGAAGGCGTTGAATGCTTTGCGGGAGAGCAGCGCGCCCACCTGTGCGGTAACGGTTGTCGTCAGCGACTGCTTCAGCATGTCGCGGACAAGTTTGGTCAAGCCTTCGGAAGTCTTCAGAGCCACGTTGCCGACGAAGCCGTCGCAAACGATCACGTCCGCATGGCCGTTATAAATGTCGCGGCCTTCCACGTTGCCGATGAAATTGACCGGAAGCTGCTTAAGCAGCGGCAAGGTTTCAGAGGTAAGCTCGTTGCCTTTGCCTTCTTCTTCGCCGATGGAGAGCAGGCCGACGCGGGGACGCGAAATCTTGAGCACGCTGCGGGCGTAAAGCTCGCCCATTACGGCAAACTGTTCGAGATTATGCGGCTTGCAATCGACATTTGCGCCAACATCGAGCAGAACGCAGGGCGATCCGGCAGTGGTCGGCATCACCATGGCCAAGGCTGGGCGATCGACGCCCGGCAGCGCACCGAGAACCATCTTGGCCGTAGCCATCGCGGCACCGGTGTTGCCGGCGGTGAAGAATCCGGCTACTTTTTTCTCGCGGACAAGACGAAGCCCCACGCGCATGGAACTATCGCGCTTGGAGCGGACCGCATGGGCGGCCTTTTCATCCATGCTGATAAATTCGCTGGCATGCACCACATCGATAGGGAGGCGTTCGCCGCCCAGATACTCGTTGAGTAACGGACGTATCCGCTCCTGCGGTCCCACCAAATGCACATGAACGGGCAGGTGGCGGCAGGCGAGGATAGCGCCCCGAATCTCCGGCTCAGGCGCCTTGTCGGCGCCCATGGCATCGAGAGCGATGTGAGTCAGCATCGGCTGGATAGGCTAGCTGGCTTCCTTTACATCAAGCACTTCGCGGCCTTTATAGGTGCCGCACTTGGGGCAGGCACGGTGAGGCAGCTTGCGCTCATGGCAGTTCGGGCACTCGGAGATGCCGGTAGCAGTCAGCGCATCATGCGCGCGGCGTTTGGAAGTGCGGGCCTTGGAGTGGCGCCGCTTTGGATTAGGCATTGCTGATTCCTTTCAAATCAAACAGCCGCCTGCTGAGGCAGATAAATGGCTGTTCCCAAAAACTTTATGACTTTATCCGGCTGCCCAGATCCGAAAGCGCCGACCATCGCGGATCCACTGGCGCCGCATCGCAGGTACAGGCTTCGGAATTCAGATTGTGGCCGCAGCGCGGGCAAAGTCCCTTGCAGTCCTGGCGACAGAGCGTTTTGGCGGGCAGGGACAAAAGCACCTGCTCCCGCAGCACGTCTTCGAGCACAAGGCCGCTCTTTTGATAATAACCGATTTCGGTCTCATCTGTGGTAATGGAATGCTCGGAAGCGCCCTGATCGACACCCAATGGGCGAAAAATGAGGTCGAAATTGCCTTCCAGGTCATAACCGACCGGCTCAAGACACCGCGCGCAGGCAATTTCCACGTTGCCATGGTATTTCGCCTGGAGCCGGATATCCGGAACGACCTCACGGGGGCCACGGTGCTCCAGCAACAATTCAGCGCGTCCGGCGATCTTGAGAACTCCAACCTGGTGGATATCTTCGCCGTAATCGACCTCGCCCGGCTGCTCAAAAACGTCAAATTCTAACGGCTCCCGTTCCAGATCGGGGACGGTAATCAGCATGGCAGGCCTCGCAGTGGGAGAGAATCTTATTTAAGGTTACGGAGGGATGCGGTTGCGGGTCAAATAGCGCTGCTATCATTGGGTTTGACTTTGTCGCACGCGCCAAAATGTTTGTTCGGGCTCCTGCTGCTGGCTGCCGGCTGCGGCCCGTCGCTGCCGCCCTCCAAGCCGCTGAATCAGTTGACTCCAACCGAAGCAGAGGGCAGACAGGTCTTTATCAACCGCTGCGCCCGCTGCCATTATGCCAACAGCGATTCGTCTCTGCATGGACCTGGGCTGTTCGGGCTTTATCGGCACAAATATCTGCGCACCGGCGCGCCCGCCAAAGATGACCGCGTAACGGATATCATTCTGCATGGGCACGGCATGATGCCTTCAATGGGGAGTTCGATGGATGAGGAGCAGCTGCAGGCGCTGCTTGCTTATCTGCACACTTTATGACAAATCCGAAACAAATTTCCGGCCCACTGCCGGGTATGGCGGTTGTCGCGCTCTGGATGCTGATGCTCTGCGGCATCGGCCTGTATGGCGTCATCACGCACCATCTGCCGATGGCGGTTACCGTGCTCTGCGCCTTCTTTGCCGCATCGGCCAGCGGACTGCTGCAGCAGCGCCGTTGGGGATGGGCGCTATCGTTGGCGGCGACGTTTCTTTCCATGTGCTACGGCGCCTATACGATGCTGCGCTTCCACCAGCTGCCGCTGATCGTGATGATCGTGGTAAATCTGATCTTCTTCCTTTATCTGGTCAGACCGCAGGTGATTGAGCGATTGCGCTGAGTTCGCGGTGCCCCATCCTCAATGAAGACTGCAGTACCATAAAGGCTGCGGGAATTTCGATGAATCCAGTTACCACGCGGTTATCGCCCAGAGCATCGTTTGAGAAGACGCTGGCCAGCGCCAAGCGCACCATGCTGCTCAGCGAAATTGTGCGCCTGGCCATCGACAGCTTCCGCGCCAGCAAGGTGCGCTTCATGCTCACGGCGCTGGGCATGGTCATCGGCTCGGCTTCACTGATTCTAGTCAGCACCATCGGGCTTACCGGCAAGAACTATATCCTGAACCTGCTGCAAAGCATCGGCACCAACATGGTGTACATCGAGTATTCCGGCGGCGGAACAGGATCGGTCAATAACTTCCAGAACGACTACCTGACACGCGATGACGAGCGCGCGGTCGATGAGCAGGTTCCTTCGGTCATGTTCTCCTCACCCATGCTGGAGATGCACGACCGCATCAGCCTGAACGGCACGGAGAAGCAGCTGCTGGTGCTGGGCGTAAGCCCGCAATATCAGCAGGTGCGCAATCTGAAGGTTCTGGCTGGGCGATTTTTTGACGATCAGGACGAGATCACGCATGCCAAGGTCGCCATCGTCACCGAAGCATTTGCACAGCAGATGTTCGGCAGCCAAGACGCCGCGATCAACCAGACCTTCCAGATCAGCAGTATGCCTTTTACGATCATCGGCACATTCAAGGAGAGCGTGGATACCTTCGGCCAATCGGAGATTGCCGATCAGACTATCCTGATTCCGTATTCGGTTGCCCGATACTTTACCGGTACGGACAATGTGAAGCAGATTTTCTTCACCATCCGGGACCGTGACGATGTAGAGGAAGCCGCAAAACAGATTGTGGAAGTAGTGAGCGCGCGGCACCTGAAAAACTCTGTCTATAAAGCCACGACACTGACCGAGTTGCTGACCACTGCCGCTTCGATTGCGAATGCGCTGACCATTGTCCTGCTTCTGGTTACGACCGTGACGCTTGCCGTCGGCGGGGTCGGCATTATGAACATCATGCTGGCGACGGTGCGGTCCCGCATCCGGGAAATCGGCATCCGGAAAGCGCTGGGAGCTACGTCGCGGGAAATCAAGCTGCAGTTTTTAATCGAAGCCATCTTTATTTCGCTTTCCGGCGGTATTGTGGGGACGATTCTTGGGTTGGCGTTGCCGATTTCCGCGCGCATCTTTACCGATTACCGCATCCCTATCTCCGGCCTGTCGGTCATTATTGCGCTCGGCACTTCGACTCTGGTCGGAGTGATCTTCGGCACGCTGCCGGCAAACCGCGCCTCGCAGCTCGATCCGGTGGAATCGCTCAAATACGAGTAAATGTTCATTTCCAGCCAGATTGCCATTCCCACCGAAGCCGAAGGCGTAGCGGAGGGATCTGCAGTTTCATGCCGACCGAAGTAAAACTGCAGGTCCTTCGACTGCGCGCCTCCGGCGCTCCGCTCAGGATGACAAAAAGATGAGACGAGCAGGAATGACAAAAGATGAGCCAAGGGGATCATTCGGGGCCACGAACAAAGAGCGAATCCACCCAAATCTCCATAACTGGTAAACTGGTAAAGGAATCCGGTCCCGCTGCCCGCCTGGTGGCATCCCGCGAAATTTTAAAACGGCATTACGAAGAGAAGAGGAAATCTGCGCCCATGAGCACCACGATCCGCAACATCGCCATCATCGCCCACGTCGACCATGGCAAAACCACGCTTGTGGATGCCATGCTGCGTCAGGCAGGCACCTTCCGCGCCAACGAGGCGGTTGCCGACCGCGTTATGGACTCGAATGACCTGGAGCGCGAGCGCGGCATTACGATTCTGGCCAAGAACACCGCCATCTACTACGAAGACCAGAAGATCAACATCGTCGATACACCCGGCCACGCCGATTTCGGCGGTGAAGTGGAACGCGCCCTGAAGATGGTCGATGGCGTCATTCTGCTGGTCGATGCCTCGGAAGGCCCGCTGCCGCAGACCCGCTATGTTCTTTCCAAGGCTCTCGAAGCGCGTCTGCAGCCGATTCTCGTCATCAACAAGATTGACCGCCCGGATGCGCGTCCGCAGGAAGTTCTGAACGAAGTTTACGACCTTTTCATTGATCTTGACGCGACCGAAGATCAGCTCGACTTCCCCGTGCTTTACACGAACGGCAAGCTCGGCCTGGCCAGCACGGAAATCGGCACAGCGGGAACCGACCTGAAGCCGCTTTTCGACACCATCATCAAGACCATCCCTCCCGCAAAGGGGGATGCCGATGGCGCGCTGCAGATTCTTGTTACCAATCTCGACTACTCCGACTACCTCGGACGCCTGGCTATCGCCCGTGTTTTCAACGGCACGCTGCGCACCGGCGACGAAGTAAATATCGCCAAGCGCGACGGCTCGCTGCAAAAGACGCGCATCACCAAGCTCTTCAGCTTTGCCGGGTTGAAGCGTGTCGATATTGAAGCTACGGAAATCGGCGACATCGTCGCGATTGCCGGCGTCGAAGGGATCACCATCGGCGAAACCATCACCGGTGTTGAGAATCCTGCGCCGCTTCCGCCGATCGTTATCGACGAGCCGACGATTGCCATTCAGTTCTCGGTCAACAATTCGCCCTTTGCAGGCCGCGAAGGCCAGTTCGTCACATCGCGCAACCTGCGTGAGCGCCTGGAAAAAGAGCTGCTGACCAACGTCTCCATCCGTGTAGAAGATACGGGCAGCCCGGACAGCTTCAAGGTGCTTGGCCGCGGCGAACTGCAGCTGGCGATCCTGATTGAAGTGATGCGCCGCGAGGGCTACGAGCTGATGGTAGGCCGCCCGGAGATCGTGACCCGCACCATCGACGGCAAGGTCATGGAGCCGGTCGAGCACTTGACCATCGATATCCCGGAAAATTTTGTGGGTACGGTGATTGAACGCCTTGGGCCTCGCAAAGGCGAAATGGTCAAGATGCACAACCACGGTTCGGGCCGCGTCCGCCTGGAGTTCCGCGTGCCCAGCCGCGGCATCATCGGCCTGCGCTCGGAAATGCTGACGGAAACGCGCGGAACCATCGTGATGAACTCACTCTTCGATGGCTATATTCCTTACCAGGGAGAAATTCCGCAGCGCCTGACGGGTGCGCTCATCTCCGATCGCGCCGGAACCGTTACAGCCTATGCACTCGACAGCCTGCAGGATCGCGGCACGCTCTTTGTGCAGCCGGGCGCCGAGGCTTACGAAGGCATGATCGTCGGCGAGCACTCCCGTGACAACGACCTCGACGTGAACGCCGTGCGCGAAAAGAAGCTCACCAACATGCGCGCATCCAGCGCCGATGATGCAATCCGCCTCGCGCCGCCGCGCCTTCTGAACCTGGAACAGTCGATCGAGTTCATCGCCGATGATGAACTAGTCGAGGTTACGCCGAAGTCGCTGCGTCTGCGCAAAAAAATTCTGCAGGCGAATCGCCGCCCGAAGCGCCACGCACAGCCCACAGCGTAGCTACAGGAAAACCGGGTGCGCCCTTCCTGAACGGGATGAAGGGTGGTATGAGAATGAAGTCGATTGGATTGTGGTTGGAGATATGACCCCACCCTTCGCCTACGGCTCAGAATGGGGCACTCGGTGGAAAGAATGCAGATCAAGGAATGGGCGCTTGGAACGAAGGTCCCATCCTGAGACCTGTGACCGGTGCCCTGTGTTACCTTTTGTGAAAGGGCAGTAGCCATTTCGCATGTCGCATCAGCCGAACCTGTTTTCGTCTTCAGCACCGCACGGCTCGGCCGAACCTGCTTCCAGACCCTCGCCTCAAATCGTTCCCCAGGAGCATCACAGTCCCGTCTGGCTGCGCCGCCTCGATCTTTTTGTCCGTGTTATTGTGCGGCTCTATCTGGGACTGCTGATCGTAGCGTTGCCATGGACGCATCTCTGGGATGAAAATCATCTCTTCAGCCTGATTCCGCAGATCGCGTGGCTTTCTGCCAATGGCGCAGTGCGCGGCGTCGTTTCCGGGCTCGGGCTGCTGAATATCTGGATTGCTGTCAGCGATGCAATCGAATACCGTGAACCGTGACCATGCCTGAAAACATTCCTGAAGAGCTTCAAAGCGCTCCGCTTGCCTACGAAAATCCCGACTTTCTCAACAGCCATGACGGCCGCATGGTCCGCATTCTCTCGGAATATGCCGAACCGCTGTCTCGTTTTCGGCGCGAGCGCATTCAGGACACGGTCGTTTTCTTCGGCTCGGCGCGTTTCCGGGCATGTGAAGAGGCCTCGCACGACCTGGAATTGCTGGAAAATACGGGGTCGCAACAGGCAGCACCGGAAGATGAACAGCCCGCCCGCGCACCGGGGGATGAAACCAATGCGCTCAAGCTGAGCCGGGCCAAAGCCGCCGTAGAAATGGCGAATTACTACGAAGATGCGCGCAAGCTCGCCTACATGCTCACGCAATGGACGCAATCACTTAACTACAAGCGGCATCGTTTTGTTGTTACGTCGGGCGGCGGCCCCGGGATTATGGAGGCAGCCAATCGCGGCGCATGGGAAGCCGGCGGCAAAACTATTGGATTGAACATCAAGCTGCCCTTTGAGCAGATGCCGAACCGCTACATTACTCCGGCGCTGAACTTCGAGTTCCATTACTTTTTCATGCGCAAGTACTGGTTTGCCTATCTGGCGAAGGCGCTTGTGGTTTTTCCCGGCGGCTTCGGCACGCTGGATGAGATGTTCGAGCTGCTCACTCTGGCCCAGACGCGCAAACTGGCCAAGCACATCACGGTCGTAATTTACGGCTCAGACTATTGGAAGACGGTCATCAATCTCGACGCTTTGGTAGACAAGGGAGCTATCTCGCCCCGGGACCGCGAGCTGTTTCGGTTCGCCGATACGCCGGAAGAGGCTTTTAACATGCTGAAGGACGGGCTGACCCGGAACCATCTGGAGAAGGAAACTCCGCCCAGCGATCCCGATCAGGAGCGTTTTTTGCGTCCGGAGCTGGCAAAAACCAACCCATAAGCGGCACATTTTCAATCAATACCCAATCAGGTTCCCTGCGGAATTGACTCTCCTTTGTTGTGGCCGTAATGCCGCATTCATGGTGCATGCCGATACTGGTGCCAGCGAGGCAAACCAGGCACCTCGGCACAGGAACACGGTTGCACGAGGTCATGGAGGAGCACATGACCGCATTACGGAGCATCTCGTATCTCTGGAAAAATCCGCAGGCGGCGGAGCCATACACCACCGGCGTTTCTCTGCACAGCCATACCAATCAATCGAAAGAAACACTCGACTTTCTCGCCAATTTGGGGGCGCAATATCGCTTGTTGCGGCCTATTCTGCAGGAAGCGGAGCGCCGTTCACGCGAGCGCCACGGCACGGTCGTCGATTACGCTGCCGCCTATTGGACGCCGCCTCTGACGCCACGCCTGGCTTTCGATCTTGAGAGCCGCCAGATACACAAGTTGGGCCTGATGCCGCTGGTTTCGATCACCGATCACGACAACATCAACGCCCCCATGCTGCTGCGCACGGTGGCATCGGCGCGACATATTCCGGTTTCGGTCGAGTGGAGCGCGCCCTTCGGCGGCGATCAGGCCTTCCACCTCGGCATCCATAACCTGCCCAGCGAAAGCGGCACAGCATGGATGAAAACCTTTGAAGAGTACACGGCAAATCCGGATGAAGCGAAGCTGACAGAGATTCTGTCCGCGCTGCATGCCCTGCCCAACGTGCTGATTGTCTTCAACCATCCCATGTGGGATCTCTATCTGATTGGCGACGCAAAGCATCGCCAGCGCGTCCAGGCGTTTATGGAGGCGAACGGCGAATTCATGCACGCGCTTGAGCTAAACGGCCTGCGCCACTGGGAAGAGAATCGCGCGGTCAAGAAGATGGCGCAGCAGTGGAATAAACTGCTCATCTCCGGCGGCGACCGCCACGGCATTGAGCCGAACGCCAATATCAATCTCTCAAACGCTTCTACTTTCACCGAATTCGTGCACGAGGTTCGCTACGAGGGCCGCAGCCATGTGCTCTTTATGCCGCAGTACGCCGAGCCCTGGAAGCATCGGCTGCTGGAATCGACGCTCGACGCCATTCGCGATTATCCGGAATTTCCGCAGGGCTCGCGCAGCTGGGACGAGCGTGTCTTTCATCCGGATGCAAACGGCGTTTCCCGGCCCCTGCGCGAGCTATGGCCGAACGGTACGGCTCCGTCCTATCTGCAATTCGGCATTAAAGCAGTGCGCCTGATGGGCAGCCGCCCGGTAGCCGAAGGATTGCGCATGGCCTGGAGCGAATCGCGCGAATTGCAATTTGCCCTCGGCGAGGAAGTCTAGCTCAACGCTTCCTCCGGTAAAATGGTCTCCATTAAGCTTACATAGCTGCCATGGAGACCAGAGATGAGGAAGAAGCCGTTCCAGCAATCCACAGCTCTTGCTCTATTCGCTGTACTGGCTTTTTGCGGCTGCCGCTCCCCCCGGGAGCCTGAACCGGTTCATCCGCAAGCTGCGGCTCAACCGAGAAGTTCATCGCTCAATGCGCTGGAAGCTCGGCTCATTGCCAAGCGGGCCTATCTTTATGGCGTATCTATTCTTGCGGGATACAGGACGACATACGCTTTTTTCATCGATCCTAAAAGCCCGCGGTATAAAGGCCCGTTCAATACCATCACGAACAGAGCGCACCTTTTCACTCCGCTCGATATCCAGTCGAGCGCCCCGACTTCGGATACGGCGGATTCCTTCGCCGGCCTCGATCTGCGTGCCGAACCGGTTGTGGTTACTGTTCCCAGGATGGAAGAGGATCGCTATTTCGCACTTCAACTGGTGGACATGAACGGGTTTAATTTTGCTTCCATCGGCACGCGCACCACGGGAAATCATGGCGGCACTTTTCTGATTGCCGGCCCATCATGGCAAGGGAGCGCGCCCGCCGGTATTCAGAAGACGATCCATGCGGAAACTGCGTTCGTCAATGTTTTCGGACGTACCCAGATACTCAACGCTTCCGATTTGGCGAAAGTGAAGAGAATTCAGTCGGGATACAAAGTTCAGCCGCTGCATGCGTATCTGCATACCGACCCGCCACCGGCGCCTCCTCCAATAAACTGGCCGGTGCCGATTGCATCGAATGAGCAGACTTCTCTCGCGTTTTTCCAGCAGCTTGCATTTTTGCTGCAATTCACGCAGCCGCCAAACCCCAGCGAAACGGACTTGTACAAGAGGCTGGCGCGCATTGGCGTCATACCAGGTCAGCCGTTTGATGCCGCAAAACTATCGCCGCAAATACAGAATGCGCTGAAAAGCGGCATGGATGATGGACAAAAGGCGATCGATGTAAAACGCGCTTCCCTGCATGGGGACGACAGCATGCTTTTCGGCAGCCGCAGTTACCTGAAAAACGATTATCTTGCGCGGGCAACAGGGGCGCAGACGCACTACGGCGCTCCTTCGCGTGAAGAGATGATTCGCTCCACAATCGACCGGGACGCTGAAGGCCAGCCGCTCGATGGCGCGCAGAAGTACACGCTGTATTTTGCTAAAGACGAACTTCCGCCGGTAAATGCCTTCTGGTCGCTGACGATGTATAACCTGCCCGCGCAGCTGCTGGTAAAAAACCCGCTTCATCGTTATGCCATCAGCTCAACGATGCTGCCGCAGATGAAGCGCGCTCCGAATGGCGGTTTGACAATCTATATCCAGGCGGAATCGCCGGGCAAGGACAAGCTCTCGAACTGGCTTCCCTCTCCTAAAGGACATTTTTTATTGGTGATGCGCTGCTACTGGCCGAAGCCCGATATGTTGAATGGACAGTGGAAAACACCTGAGTTACAACCACAGAACCGGATTTCGTCGCAGCCATAAAGTTTTCTTATGAGTTTGGAAATCGGCGAGGCCTATTCTATAGTCGAAACAGGATGCATATTTTCGAGGACAAAAAACGTTTTCAAGCGGGCTGGGCCACATGGCTTGGCGTGCTCTGCATTGCGCTTGTCCTGTTTACCGGCATCGTGCAGGTTGTGCACACGCATCCCGCCGGGCAAGTGGACCACGAAGGCTGCTCGCTTTGTAACACTGCGCACCACGTAGTACAGACAGTAGCCCTGGTTACACTTTCCGTTTCGATTCATCCGGTCTGGCGGGTAGCCACGGATAAGCCTCTTCAACGACCACGCCACATCTTCCTTCATAAATTAGCCATCAGGCCTCCACCTGTCGCTGCGATCGCTGCCTAAATCGAATTTTTCGACAGGATCCATTCACAACAGGGCTTTTGGAGGTTTTGATATGCGCACGTTTTTATACGTCGTCGCTTTGGCTTTTCTTTTTATCTGCGCAGTTGCTTTTCTGCCGACCGCTCTCGATGCGCAGACGGCGGCGAATTCCGGCACAATTCGCGGTACGGTCACTGATCCCACGGGAGCCGTTGTTCCCGGAGCTTCGGTCACGATTCACAACCCGGTAAGCAAATACGAGCACACAGCTACTACGGACACTGCGGGACATTTCCAGTTTTCCAACATTCCGCTGAATCCATATCACCTTTCGGTGACGATGGCCGGCTTCGATACCGCCAACCAGGACGTAAGCGTAAACTCGGTGGTTCCGGTGACGGCAAATATCAGCCTCACAATTGGAGCAGCCGCCAATACGACCGTGGTGGTCACCGGGAATGATCTGGTCGAAAACGACACCTCGATGCACACCGACATCGACCGTGGTCTTTTTCAGAAGCTTCCGCTGGAAAGCCAGTCGTCCTCTGTCAGTTCCATGGTAACGCTCGCTTCTCCCGGCGTCGCCGCCGATTCCAACGGCATGTTCCACGGCCTGGGCGATCATGCCTCCAATTCGTTTTCCGTCGATGGCCAGCCGATCACCGATCAGCAGAGCAAGACTTTCTCGAATCAGGTTCCGGCCGAATCCATCCAGTCGCTTGAAGTCATTGACGGAGCGCCGCCGGCTGAATATGGCGATAAAACCAGCCTCGTCATTAAAGTCACGACACGTTCCGGACAAGGGCAGAAAAAGCCCACAGGCAGCATCTACACGTCGTACGGAAGTTTCGGTTCGGCAACCGGCGGCTTCGATCTCTCCTATGGCAGCGATAACTGGGGCAACTTCATTTCCGCCAGCGGCATGAAGACCAGCCGCTTCCTCGATCCGCCGGAGTTTACCGTTTTCCACGATAAGGGCAACGAGCAGAATATTTTTGATCGTGTCGATTATCAATTTACGCCGAAAGATTCTCTGCACCTGAATCTCAACTACAGCCGCTCCTGGTTCCAGACGCCGAATGCTTACGACAACCTGAATGTGCTCGATCAGTACGGCAATAATGTAGGCGACACAGACCAGAAATCTAAGATCGAAACCTTCAACATCTCGCCAACGTATACGCGGCTCATCAGCCAGTATTCCGTTCTAAACTTCGGCGCGTATGCCCGCAAGGACGCGTACTACTATTACCCGAGCAGCAATCCCCTAGCTGACCGTGGGCCGATTCAGCAGGAGAGCATCGGCCAGCGACGGACACTTCTCAACGTGGGCACGCACGGCGATATCTCCTACGTACGCGGTATCCACAACTTCAAAGCAGGCGCAGTTTACGAGCAGACGATTCTGCGCGAGAACGACTCTCTCGGCATTGTCGACTCGACCTTCAATTCTCCCTGCGTGGATGCCGACGGCAACCCTGTGAGTGGATACAGCGATCCTTCGCAGTGTGCTGCTGCCGGGCTACTGCCTAACAACGGCTCCAATCCTGCCGTCACCGCGACGCCATTCAATCCTGACCTTTTGCCCTATGACCTGACGCGTGGCGGCGATCTTTACGGCTATCACGGCCATACATCGGTGAAGCAGCTGGCCATGTACCTGGAAGACCAGATCACAGCGGGTAACTGGCTCTTTAATGTGGGCATACGCGGCGATCTTTATAACGGCCTGACCGTTGCGCGAGAAGCGCAGCCGCGACTCGGCGCCTCATACAGCATTAAGCGGACGAATACTGTTCTTCGCGCCTCCTATGCGCGAACCATGGAAACACCGTTCAATGAGAACCTGGTTCTTTCCAGCGAGGGCTGCGTCGATCCCGTGCTTTCACCGCTGCTCTCCTGCACTCCGGGAGTTTCGAGTAAATTGCCTCCCGGCTTCCGCAATGAGTTTCATGCAGGCTTCCAGCAGGCTTTCGGCAAGAATCTCGTCTTGAGCGGAGAATACATTTGGAAATATACGCACGGCGCATGGGACTTCAGCGTGCTCGGCAATACACCGATCACCTTCCCCATCAGCTGGCACAACTCTAAAATTCCCGGCTTCACGCTGCGCGCCGATGTGCCGGACTACCACGGACTGAGCGCTTTTGTGGTCATGTCGTCTGTATCGGCCCGATTCTTTCCGCCGCAGAATGGCGGCGCGGGCGCGACGGTCGGGCAGAGCGGCTATCCTTTCCGCATCGATCACGACGAGCGCTACAACGAAACAACGCACCTGCAATATCAGCTGCCTTTCCGCAAAAGCTCGTGGCTAAGCTTTAACTGGCGCTTCGACAGCGGGCTGGTGGCTGGTTCTGTGCCTTGCTACAACCCTACCGATCCGAACAGCGGTTGCGGCATAACCTCCATCACGTTGCCGGATGGTCGCCCGGGCATCGACCTGAGCGGCCTCACGCCTGACCAGCAATTCCAGGCGGGCCTGACCTGCGACGGAGTAAAAGCTACGCCGTATTCCGGCTTCACCGCCTGCGATGCGAACGGGCTGACATCAAAGCTGGTGAAGATACCGGCTCCCGGCACGGAAAACGATGACAAGAACCCGCCGCGCATTCAGCCGCGCAGTCTTTTCGATGTCGCAGCCGGGGAAGACAATATCTTCAACGGCGACCGCTATCGCTGGGGTGCGCGCGTAACCGCGGTGAACGTCACCAATAAGGACGCGCTCTACAATTTCCTCTCTACATTCAGCGGAACGCATTACGTAACACCGCGTTCCGTTACCGGGCAGATTAGTTTCTCGTTCTAAATCGCGAAACAAGAAAAACCTCGACGAGGCGGCCTCGTTGAGGTTTTTCTTTCTGCTGTGAATCGCCACGCCCAAGCCCCTGCGATAGAGCGACCAATTCCTTTGCAGAGAATCTACTAAAATTGATATATGTCCTATGCTGCGGCTATTGATAGTCTTTTTGCCTTAGCTGGCGAGTTGCACGCTGCTCCCGGTCAGCCGCGGCGCAAGTTTGAGCTTGAGCACATGCGGGTGCTCGCTGCGGCGCTTGGCGACCCGCAAACGAAGTTTCCCTCCGTCCTGATCGCCGGCACCAACGGCAAGGGCTCCACATCGGCAACGCTGGCTTCGATCCTGCAGGCCGCCGGATACCGCACCGGGCTCTACACTTCACCGCATCTGGTGCGCGTGAACGAGCGCATACGCATCAACGGAACCGACATTTCGGACGACGATTTTGCGCGCTTTTATTTCAAAGTCGATGACACGGCACGCAAGCTGGTCGATGAGGGGAAGCTTCCCGGCTTTCCAAGTTTTTTTGAAACGATGACGGCGCTGGCTTTCGTGGCATTTGCGGAATCGGGCGTGGAGCTCGCGGTGCTCGAAGTGGGCATGGGCGGAAGGCTGGATGCTACCAATATTGTCGAGCCGCTCGTTTCGGTGATTACCGACATTTCGCTCGATCACACCGAATGGCTGGGCCCGACCATTGCCGATATCGCGCGCGAAAAAGCGGGGATTTTGCGTGAAAATGGCGTAATGGTAACGTTACCACAGCATCCCGAAGCGAACTACTCTATCGGCGAAATTGCGGTGCGCTTGCAGGTACGCGGCGTCAATGCCGCGGATTACATTCCGCCGCGGACGACACATTCCGGCGGCATTCGCAATCGTTATTCCTTGCCGGTGCTGGGCGAATTGGTGGAAGTCGATTCGCCGCTTATCGGACAGCATCAACAGCGCAATCTCGCCTTGTCAATCGCCACCGCGGTGGAATTACGTAGCCATCACAGTTACAAAATCAGCGCGGAGAATATTGCGCAGGGAATTCGGGAAACTCGCTGGCCGGGCCGCATGGAACGATTCGGCCCGGTTTTGCTGGATGTAGGCCACAATCCGGCGGGCGCATGGGCTATGCGCGCTGAGCTGGCTGAAATCGAAGGCACCGGGCCCAGAACCCTGATCTTTGGCTGTCTGCACGATAAAGCCGTGGCGGAAATGGCGCAAATCCTCTTTCCACTCTTTGACCATGTCCTGTTGACGCAAGTGGATTCGCCGCGATCGGCCACGCTGACCGAATTGATAGCCGCGGCAGAAGCTACCGGTGCCGATTTTGAAGCGTGCGCCAATGCTGCCGATGCGCTGCAGCGAGCGAAGGCGATCACGCCTGCAGGCGGGCTGATTGTAGGAACAGGCTCCGTTTACCTTGTTGGCAAGTTGCGTGCGGAGCTGGCGCAATGAAAACACGACGGCCTTTAGGACCACGACCCAATCCGCTGCCGCTTGCTAATCGCGCTTTGTCTTTTTTTATTCAGGCTCCGGCATTCTTTTCGGCGACCGCTTTTTTCGGCAGCTTGTCCATGGCGGCCTCATTGACGGAGAAGGACGGCAGAAGGCAGCATCGCATTGCCCAGGCATGGGCGCGCGCCTCCATGGCCATCAGCGGATGCCCGGTAACACTGCTTGGGGCTGAAAATCTGCGAAAGCATAAAGTCGCCGTCTATGCCTGCAATCACCTTTCCTATATGGATACGCCGGTGATCTTCAGCAACCTGCCTTTCCAGTTTCGGATCGTGGCGCGGCACGATCTCTGGAAGCTTCCGTTTATCGGCTGGCACCTGAATCGATCCGGGCAGATTCCCGTAAATGTGGATAATCCAAGGGCTTCGATCGCAAGCCTGAGCGGCGCGGTTCGAACCCTGAAGTCCGGAATGCCGCTCTTCATTTTTCCTGAAGGCGGACGCTCCCGCTCCGGCCATCCCAGCGCATTTCTGAATGGGCCGGCATTCATGGCGATTCGTGCCCAGGTTCCCATGGTGCCAATGGCTCTTATCGGCACGCATGAACTGCTGCCCATTCATACAGGCCAGTTCTACCCGGTTCCGATCACTTTGGCCGTGGGCGAACCGATTGAGACCACGCATTATTCCATGCGGCAGATCGATGAGCTGACAGCACGGTTGAGCGATGAAATATGCCGCCTCTATTACAGTCATAGCTATCTTGAAGCGCCCGCGCATCCATCTCTCGCAGCCATTACCGAAATTCCCGAGAACGCCTGATGAATGACAAGCCTCGCATCGCCATCCCGCAACCCAATTCCACGCAACCGGAGTACAACCAGCGCAGCTGGCCGCAGTATGCGCAGGCAGTCGAGGCCTGCGGCGGGACTGCCATATCGATTCCGCTCGATGAATCCCCGGCAAATGTGGCCCGTCTGGTTTCCTCCTGCTCAGGAGTGCTTCTGCCGGGAAGTCCCGCCGACCTCAACCCGCAGAAATACGGCGAGAGGCCGGTTCCCGAATGCGCTGCAGCCGACGGCCCACGCGAAGCCGTCGATGAGCTGCTTCTACAGGACGCGTTCAATCTCCACAAGCCCCTGCTGTGCATCTGTTACGGAACACAGTCTTTGAACGTCTGGAAGGGCGGCTCGCTGGTGCAGCATCTTGCCACGGGAATCAACCACAAGGCCGGACGCGAGGTTCCAGAAGCGCATCCTGTGACGATTGCGGACACGACACAGCGGCTTTCTGGATTTGGAGAGCACATCCTGGTCAATAGCAGCCATCACCAGGCCATTGCGACTCCCGGAGACAATCTCTCGATTATTGCTACAGCGCCGGATGGCACGATTGAAGCGGTCGAGCAGCCGGGGGAGCAATTCGTCCTCGGCGTGCAATGGCATCCCGAGCGGACTTTTCAGGAAAGCCCCGTTTCGCGCTCTATTTTCAACCAATTTATTACGGCTGCCCGCCTCTGGGAGCCACGACGCATTCACGAGTCGGTTGCGCAATGACTGCAAGCCAGATAGAAGCGGCCATCGCCCATACCGGGATTTCTCCTTTACCTCCGAAGGCCTTGGAACAGCTGCAAATTCATTTTGAATTGCTGCTGAAATGGAATGCCAGGCTCAATTTAAGCGCCATTCGTTCGCCGGAAGAAATCCTGCAGCGTCATTTTCTTGAATCGCTCTTCGCCGCGCAGTATATCCCCGACGAGGTGAAAACGCTATTGGATTTCGGCTCGGGAGGCGGTTTCCCCGGGCTTCCCATTGCCGTGGCACGCCCGAACATACACATTACTTTGGGCGAATCCCAGGCAAAAAAGGCGTCTTTTCTGCGGGAAGTGGCTCGGACGGCTGCCGTTCCTAATATCGATGTATTTCAGGGAAGGCTGGAAGGGCTTTCGCGCACCTATGATGCTGTGGCTCTTCGTGCTGTGGACAAGATGCTGCTGGCTTGCCGGACCGCCGCGCAGAAACTTGTAACCGGAGGCAGGCTCATAGTTTTCAGTACGATTGAAGAGGCAGAGAATCTGGTCAAAGCTCTGCCGAATATCGCATGGACCGAGCCTCTAACCCTTCCGCATGCGACGCAAAGAATTCTGCTTGTCGGAAAAGCGGGCTGACTTGTGCATATGTTCCACGTGGAACATAGCAGGTAAAACAGTGGCAATGTTCCACGTGGAACATAAAGTTTTCCACTTCCGCTTCGTCGTCCTGCTGCTTTTCGCAGTAAGCCTTGAAGCTCCGCTTCTCCAGCTATTTCAATCATTTACACATTTCTTCCGGCGAGGCGCAAAAAGTCTTCCACAATTTGGGGCGAGTTCTTCACAGCCCATCGCGATTGAATTTCGTCGCCTCGCTCTTTAGTCTTTTTCTATTGTCATGAGTAAGATTCTGGCTGTAGTCAATCAAAAGGGTGGCGTAGGTAAAACCACCACTGCCATCAACCTTGCAGCTGCGCTCGCTCTTGAGGGACTGAATACTCTCCTGATTGACTGCGATCCCCAGGCAAACTCAACCGGTGGATATGGGTTCGCTCGCGACGATGAGCGCAAATCCACATACGACATCCTTTTAGGCGAAGCGACGGTGGAAGAAACGCTCCTCGCCACCGAGATTGAAACGCTCAAGCTGATCCCCTCGAATAAAAACCTGATTGGGGCCAATGTAGAGCTGATTCAGCACGAAAACCGCGCCCAGCGCTTGAAGGAGGCTCTGGCTCCGCAGCGGGATAAATTCGACTTTATGGTTCTGGATTGTCCTCCGGCGCTCGATTTGTTGACATTGAATTCCCTGGTGGCCGCCGACCGGTTGCTTGTCCCGATGCAGGCGGAATACTTTGCGCTGGAGGGAATCAGCGAATTGATGCATACCCTCGACCGGGTGAAAGAGACGTTTAATAAGGATCTCGATATCGAAGGCGTGCTGCTGACCATGTACGACGACCGCACGAACCTGGCGCAACAGGTTACCGAAAACCTGCGCGAGTTCTTCAAGGACAAGCTGCTGAAGACGGCTATCCCCAGAAATGTCCGGCTCGCGGAAGCGCCAAGCTATGGCAAACCGGTCATCCTCTACGATCCGCGATCGCGCGGCGCCGAAGCCTATATGGAGCTGGCCGACGAGCTGCTGAAGCGGAACGACATCGAGAGCCCAAAGGCAAAAGAACGAAAAGCCGCAGCCAGCAAGCGCGGGAAAAAAGAGATTAAATTCTGGCCCTACGCCTAAAAATTGGAAGGAGATGCTATGGCGACTGCAACGGAAGCCCCAAAACGACGCGCTCTGGGAAAAGGACTGGAATCGCTCCTGCCACGTGTACAGGCAGTAGCAGCTGCTCCGGCTGAGCCCGCGCCGAAGCAGCCGGAAAAAGAGGTGGCAGGCAAGCCGCAGGAAATCCCTGTCGGCGAGATCGATCGCAATCCCTACCAGACGCGCAGCCGTGTCGATGAACAGCAACTGGCTGAGCTGGCCAGCTCCATTGCGGCTACCGGCGTCGTCCAACCCATCGTAGTGCGTCCTCTGCCGAATGGCCGTTTTCAGCTCATCGCTGGCGAACGGCGTTGGCTGGCATCACAGAAGGCGGGCAAGGAAACGGTTCCAGCCATCATCCGCCAAGTTTCGGATGAGCAGGCGATGGAAATGACCATCGTCGAAAACCTGCAACGGGCCGACCTGAACCCCATGGAGCAGGCCCGTGCCTTTGATCGACTTGGGCGGGAATTCAAACTGACGCAGGAACAGATGGCGCAGCGAACCGGCAAGGATCGCGCCTCAGTTTCCAACTTTTTACGCCTTTTGAGGTTGCCAATTGAGGTGCAGGAAAAAGTTGAAGGCGGCGTACTCAGCTTTGGACATGCGCGCGCGTTGCTGCCCTTGGAAAACCCCGAAACGATCCTCAAAGCGGCGCAAAAAGTGGCTGCGCTTTCGATGTCTGTTCGGCAGACGGAGAGCTACGTTCAGGGCTTGTTGAATCCCGAGAAGAAAACGAAGGGCGATGAAAAGGCGAATGAGCCGGCTATCGATCCAAACGTTCGCGAAGCGCAGGATCGCCTGCAGCGCTCACTTGGTTTAAAGGTTCGCATCGAGGACAAGAAGGGCCGGGGCCGCGTCATTATTGAATATTCCCGCCTGGAAGATTTTGATACTCTCCTGGAAATGCTGGGCAGTTAACGCTGCCCTCCTCCACAGTTTCACAAAAAATTAGCTTGTGAGGGGCAGATGGAAGCGCTTACAATTGCGCCCCGAAGTCTAAATTCCCATTTCAGGATCATCCTCCATGGCTTCGTCACGCTTCTATCTGCTTCGAGCTGCAAAAGCAGCTTCTTTTGCTTTGCTTGCCTTTTTACTCACAGAAAATTTGCCCGGACAGGCTGTTAGTGCCGCAGGCGCGCCTTTGAACTACTCGTGGCCTGCAAAATATCGAAATCCCTTAACCCTGAACACCACGAATCAAGGCCCGGCGGTAAGCTGTCCCGACCCGGCCATCATCAAGGAACGCAGTCACAGCAGCGATACATGGTATTTGTACTGCACCGGCGATCCGCTGAATTCTTCTGACGTGGACGCGAACGGCAATCTCCGCGCTCATCTCATCACGCAGTACCGCTCTTACGATCTGATCCACTGGACTTATATCGGAGACGCCTTTACGCACACGCCGGCATGGATTGGCACCGCTACCGGTCAATTCTGGGCGCCGGCCGTAAAGCACTTTAACAATAAGTATTACCTTTATTATGTGGCTCCCAATACGCCTCAGGGCGGAGCTGCAATCGGAGTCGCCACGAGCGACAGCCCTGCGGGCCCGTGGACCGATAGCGGCGCGCCCGCCGTGGCGCCGGAAAACAATCCATACAATGGAGCACCCGGACGAGCTGTCATCGATCCTGATGTGATCGAAGACGATGCCGGCCAGCTCTATATTTCTTACGGAAGCTTCAACGGCGGCATCAGCATTCGCAAACTATCAGCAGATGGATTGACCTCCGACCCGGCATCGGAAACGCAGATCGCCATCGACAATTACTATGAAGGCGGCAACTTCTGGAAACATAACGGCTATTACTATTTCTTTGTCTCCGCGACGAACTGCTGCGATGGGCCTTTAAGCGGATACAGCGTGCATGTTGGCCGCGCTAAAACTCCACTCGGGCCGTTTCTCGACAAGGATGGCGTGGCGCTTACGGCATTTGCGCCGGGCGGAACGCTCGCAATTGCCGCAAATGGAAATAATTGGGGCGGGCCGGGCGGCAATGTCATTTTCCAGGATGATTCCGGCCAGGATTATATGCTGTATCACGCCATCGACCTGAATGCTCCGTACTTCGATGGATTCCCCGGAGTCACTCGCCGTCCCGCTCTGATCGATCCTATCGATTGGGTGGACGACTGGCCGGTAGTTCGCGGAGGATTTTTTGCTTCGCAAAATCAGCAGCCCGCGCCTGCAGCGCAGCCGTGGCAATACAACACGTATCAAGGAAAGATCGACGACCGGATGGATTTGCCGGGAGTAAAAATTGCCGCGCTCTCTGATGAATTCAATGGCAGCACGCTCTCGAGCCAGTGGCACTTCATTCATCCGCAGGCCGATAACACCTACACGCTCGCGGGCGGCTCGTACCAGGTGCAGACACATGGACCGGATGAAAATGTCGATCCAACCCATGTTTCTATTCTGGGCGAGCCGGTTCCGGCAACGGGCGATTGGATGGTGGAAACAAAGGTGACGAGCAGTGTGCCCTTTGACAACTCCTGCTGCTACAACTATGCACAGGGCGCGCTGTTTATTTATGGGAACGATCAGAACAGCGTCAAGCTCGACGTGGTTCCTATCTGGGATACGCGCGAGGCCGAATACGGTAAGCAGATCGGTCCGGTCCCGGCAAACTATCCAACCTACGATCATCAGGTGGTAGGCACCATTGGCGCTACGACCTGGCTGCGCATTGTGCGACGCAGCAACGGCGATGCAGGCGAGCTGTACACCGCGTATAGCTCGCCCGATGGCCAGCACTGGACCAAAGGCGGCGTGTGGCAACATCAGCTCGGGTCAAGCGCGCAGATCGGCATTGCTGCGCAAAATACGGCCGGCTTCACCATGAGCTTCGACTACGTACGCGTATACAGGCTGAAGAACAAATAGGAGTATTTTTTATCGAGCAAGAGCGAGTATTCCGCGCTCTTGCTCGATTTTATTTCACGGCTACGCGGAGCTATTCTCAAAATCGATGACTGCGACTCCGGTCATGTCGTACTGACCCATCGCCGTTAGGACGTCATTCACGCCTTCCAGTGGAATACGCCGATGTACGAGCTTACCGGGTTGCAGCGTACCGGTTTCGCACATTGCCAACATAGTGCCGTATCGTTGCCCCTGCATGCCAAAAGCGCCATAGAGTCTTAATTCGTTCAGCAAAATTACATCTATGGGAAGGCCTACATATCCAGCTTCGACGCTGGTAGTGTGGCCAAGCTGTACATGGCGTCCTTGCTTGCGCAATGAGAGGACGGAATTCCGGCATGTCTCCGCAATGCCTAAGGCATCCACTGAGACGTGCGCGCCGCCTTTCGTCCATTCTCTGATGGCTTCGACGGGATTCTCTCTGCGGCTTTGAATCGTGTGGAGAGCGCCGACTTCACGCGCAGCGTTCAATGCTTTATCGCCGATATCGACGGCGATGACATTCGCTCCAATTGAAGCCGCGATCTGCACGGCTGCTAATCCCATGCCGCCCACGCCATGCACTACGACCCACTCGCCTCCGCGAACATTTGCCTGATCCAGGACACCATGAAAAGCAGCCATGTAGCGGCAAGCCAGGCTGGCTGAATCCGCAAATGACATGGCATCCGGCAATCGAACCAGATTTACATCCGCATGGCGGATTGCAACGTATTCGCCGAAGGCTCCCCAATAGGAAACTCCGGGCACGAGATTCGCGCCGGAATCACAAATGTGCTGATTGCCGCTTAAACACCATTCGCAGCTGCCTTCACCCGGATTCATAGGAAAGATCACGCGGTCACCGCGTTTCCAATGGCGCACATTACGGCCTACCTCCTCAATCGTGCCGCTGAACTCGTGTCCCAGAACAAATGGAGGATCGATTGCGAGATCACGCCAGGCCCAATCTCCCGTCCACAGATGCCAGTCGGTCCTGCAGATTCCGTTAGCGCCCACACGAATGATCGCGCCATCAGGCGAGCATTCGGGATCGGGAACATTGCAGACGACAAGAAGCTCATTCAGCTTTTCAACAACGGCGGCTCGCATAGCTATCTCCTATTATTTGTTGATTGACAAAGAATAGGAGAGATAAAGATTCATGTCAAATAAGTGCATACAATAAGAACGGAGAATATGGCAGGGCGTCCACGGGAATTCGACAAGGCAGCAGCGCTTGTACGCGCGCGCGATCTTTTCTGGGAGCGTGGATACGAAGGCGTATCGATGTCCGACCTGGTGCAAGCGCTGGGTATTGCATCAGCGCGTATTTATGCAGCCTTTGGCTCCAAAGAAAATTTGTTTCGAGAGGCCATTGCCCTTTACGAAGCGAATGAAGGCGGGTTTGCCGATCGCGCTCTCAAAGAAGAGCCAACAGCATTGCGCGCCATTGAGAGAATGCTTCGCGAAGGCATTGAGCTCTATACAGGAAAAAAGAACCCTCGAGGGTGCATGGTGGTTGCATCGGCTACAAACTGCTCCAGTGAAAATGAGCCCTTGCGAGAATGGCTGGAACAGCATCGGCGCGCCCGGACCGCAAGCATTGTGAAGCGGATTAAGAAGGCGATTCGAGAGGGCGAACTACCTAAAAAAGCAGATGCGCAGGCGTTCGGCGATCTCTGTGCAGCCGCCTTACATGGAATTTCTGTACAAGCGCGTGACGGGGTAAGCCGGGAACGATTGCTGGCAACAGTTCCCCTGGTCCTCAGACTGTTGCAAGCTTGAATGCAGGACAGCTATAGCAATCCAATGCGGGCGCAGCACGTGAAAGCAGCTTATTCCGGCGGAGGTGACGGCTTGTTTGCCAGATCGCAGGCGCGCCATAGATACCAGCTGGCTACTGAACGCCATGGTTCCCAGCGTTTGCCGCGACGCAGCATCTCTTCCGGCTTTGCCAGCATGGATGCATCGAAGGGTTTGTTCTTCGGCAGCTTTTTAAATGTGAGAGAAAAGCCTTTACGCACGCCATAATCGGTGATGGGGAAAACATTCGGCCTGCCGAGACGAAAGATCAAAAGCATTTCTACCGTCCATTTGCCGATGCCGCGCACCTCCGTAAGCCGCTCTACAATTTCTTCGTCCGACATACGGCGAATCTGCAGCAGCGTGGGTACTGTGCCGTCGATAGTTTTGGCGGCGAGGTCGCGCAAAGCCTTGCTTTTGCCGGCAGAAAGGCCTGCAGAGCGCAGCATGTCATCACTTGCGCCGAGCAGATGCTCCGGGCTGGGGTGAATTTCGCCGAAAAGGGTGAGCAGACGCCGTAGAATCGCCGCAGCGGCTTTTCCGTGCAGTTGCTGGTAAATGATGGATTCGAGGAGAGCCTCAAAAGGCGAATGCTGGCTTTTGAGCTTCATGGTGAAAGGGCCGGCGCGCTCGATCAGCTCGCCAAGCTTTGGATCGGCGGCGGAGAGCTCGCGGCAGGCCAGAGCGGCATCGTATCGTACAGGGCGTCGTCCATCAGTCATCGGTGCAAGTGTACGCGAATTCGGGCGATAATGGGGAACAAATGGCGAATGCAAAGATGAACCGCGGATTTTTGCTGGGTGGGCAGGAAATATTTGAAGGCAAAGAGGTAGAGATTCGCTCGCCCTGGGATCAGGGAATTGTGGGAACCGTGCGGCAAGCGGACCGTGGCCATGCTATGGAAGCGGTACAGAAGCTGGATGCTGCATTTGCCGCTACCCGTAAGCTGGCCGCTTATCAGCGTAAACAAATATTGGAACATGTGGCTGATCGTATTGCCGCCGAGAAAGAGTCGCTGGCAATGCTGATTGTGGCAGAAGCCGGCAAGCCCGTAAAAACGGCGCGCGCAGAAGTCGACCGCGCTGTTTTGACCTTTCGCACCGCTGCGGAAGAAACTGTGCGAGAGGATGGCGAGATACTATCGCTTGACCTGCTGAAAGGCACAGAAGGCCGCTGGGGAATGGTGCGGCGTTTCCCGATAGGCCCGATCTTCGCCGTCACGCCGTTCAACTTTCCAGTGAATCTTGTCGCGCATAAGCTGGCTCCGGCAATTGCCGCCGGCTGCCCGATTTTGCTTAAGCCCGCGCCACAAACGCCATTTTGTTCCTTGCGGCTTGGCGATTTTCTTCTCGAAGCCGGCTGGCCCGCAGATGCGCTCGCCATCATGCCTCTTTCCAATGGAGATACGGTCTTCCTTCTGGAGCATGAAGATCGGCTGAAGGCATTCAGCTTTACCGGAAGCGCGAAGGTAGGCTGGGCGCTGAAGCAAAAAGCTGCCAAGAAGCGCGTTCTGCTTGAACTTGGCGGCAATGCGGCCATCATCGTTCACAGCGACTGGCCCGATCTCGCAGCTGCCGCAAAAAACATCGTCGCAGCAGGAACAAGCTACGCGGGCCAGAGCTGCATTTCCGTGCAGCGTGTTTATGTCGAGCGGCCTATCTTTGACGCATTCAGGCAACAGGCGGTTCAGGCGGCGGGAACGCTGGTATGCGGAGATCCTGCGAACGAGGCCACCGATGTTGGACCGGTGATTCGCCTTGAGGATGCAGAACGCATTGAAGGCTGGATCGATGAAGCCCGCGCGGGCGGAGCCGAGGTCTTAACCGGAGGCTCACGGGAAGGCATGCTGGTTGAGCCGACATTGCTCACCGGCACACGCAGTTCCATGAAGGTTCTCGATGAAGAAGTATTCGCGCCGGTCATTGTGGTCGAGCCATACGACGATTTCGATGCGGTGCTCGATGAAGTCAATCGTTCACGCTATGGGCTACAGGCAGGACTATTGACACGCGATGCCGGACGGATCTTTCGTGCCTATGAACGGCTCGATGTCGGCGGGCTGATCGTTGGTGATATGCCGACGTGGCGCCTCGATCCTATGCCATATGGTGGAGTGAAGGATTCCGGAATGGGCCGCGAGGGATTGCGCTACGCCATGGAAGAGATGACCGAGCGCAAACTTCTGGTCATGGCAATCAACACATAGGCAGCGAAAGATTCCGTAGCCGCGCTATAGTGAGAAAAGCATGGCGACAAGGCTCACACAGATTGCGGCTCCACAAGGCCCCAGCACAACGCTGATTTACAACGACTGGTATCCGGCACTGCGCAGTGAATTACTGCAAGGCAAAAGGCTTGAAACCGTCATGCTTATGGGCATCCCGATGGTGCTCGGCCGCCGCGCCGATGGACGGCTTTTTGCCATGCGCGACAGCTGTCCGCACCGCGGCATTCCGCTTTCCTGTGGCTGGTTCGACGGCAAGCATTTGACCTGCAAATATCATGGATGGGCCTTTGAACCGGTGAGCGGACAGTGCAAAGAAATTCCCTCGCTCACCAGCCACGACACGCTGGATGCTACGCGCATCTACGGCACAGCTTTCCCCTGTGAAGAGCGCGATGGATATGCGTGGGTCTATGTGCCTGAGCCCGGCGCAGGCCGCGTGCGCGGCGAGGAAGCAGCGCTTCCGCCTGTGCCCGAAACGCCGAAGTTCAGCACGCGCTTCCGCAGCCGGCATCTCACGGCCGAGCTGCCCTGCAATGTCGATCACGGCATCATTGGCCTTATGGATCCGGCGCATGGCCCCTTTGTGCATCAATCGTGGTGGTGGCGGAAGCAGGCGAGCATTCACGAGAAAGAAAAGCATTTCGAGCCCATCGAGCAAGGATTCCGCATGGCTTCGCATGCTCCTTCAGCAAACAGCGCTCCATATAAGCTGCTCGGAGTTTACGGCGAGCCGATCACAACTACGATTGACTTTGTTTTGCCGAATCGGCGCTACGAGACGATTCGCGCCGGCGACAAATGGTTCTCCAGCCTGACGACTGTAACTCCAACTGTTACGAATGCGTGCCGCATCGATGTTTATGCAGCCTGGAACGTGTTTTATCGCATTCCATTTGTAACAACGATCGCTACATTCTTCGGCAAGCGCTTTGTGGAACAGGACCAGGTAACGATGATTCAACAGGCAGAGGGATTGAAGTACGATCCGACGCTCATGCTGATTGACGACGCGGACCGGCCTGCAAAGTGGTACTTCGCGCTCAAGCAGGCGCGGCTTGAAGCTGCCGCGAGCGGCCAGCCGATGCGGCATCCGATGCATGGCCCGGTCACGCTGCGCTGGCGCAGCTGATCAACCCGCCACCATGGCTTTGGCCAGCTTCTGAGCATCTTCATCTTCTTCTACAACCAGCTCCTCCACACGAATCCGCATTTGCCTGCCGAGCTCATGGAACCGCTCCTGCCATTCCGCAGATCGCGCCTCTTTGCGCGATGTCTTCAGCGTGTCGTACCAGATATTCTGCGCCTGCCAGATATTCAGCTCAAAGGGCAGCTCGGATAAAGTCCGCGCCGTCAGTAAAGCGTCTTCCAGCAACGCCATGTTTTTGGAATCGGCCTGCATGCGCAGCATGGCGCGCTTCATTCGCTGGTCGCAGAGATAGCTCAATGCGGCTTTATCGACCTCAATTTGATCGGCGGCCATAAGCTGCTGATACGCGCGCATCTGTACCGCATCGATAGGATCGCTCTCGATCGCACGCCTGAGCCCTGCATTGATGGCAAAGCTGGCAGCCAGGCTTAACGCCGCCGGCTTCGGCATGCCCGCACGGCTAAGGAAATGCAACAGGGACGCGTGATCCTCATAAATAGCGATCAGGCTGGATTCCACTTCCGAAATTGTCGAGTTCAGAATCACGCGCAGAATGCGGCGCTGCTCATCTTTAAAAAGAGACTGAATCGAATAGGTCCGTCCGCCAAAGGCTCGATCCATCATGCGCATCACCGCTGGAAAATCGGCATCCACAACGGCACCGCGAACCTGCTCAATAAAGGCTTTCTCCGAATCGGAATCGAGCGATGAGGCGGGCTTTACCATGGCCGAAATATTCTGATCGCCAAAATGGATTACGGCGAACTGCACCGTTTCTTTCTCCTGCGTTATCTGCGAAGCGACGCGTGCTCGGCCAAATAACAGGCGACTGCGGCCGGAGGTCGCAGATTCATACGCAAGCCTGCGGATGGAGTAGCAGAAGAGCTCGGCTTCATCTGCATAGCTTGTAAACATCGAGCTAATGCCGTAGTGAACCGCCACCTGTTCCAGGCCCACGCGCAACCTGCTGATGTCTCTCTCAAATATGGCCGCGCCATCGCCCTGTTCCGGAACATTGCTCTTTGCCTGCCGCAGCTTCTCCAGAAATTTCTTCTCGAGCGCGGAACCCTCTTCTCCAAAAAGCTGAGCAGCAAGTTGCAGAACGCGCGCGGCATAGGCAATGATCTGTACAGTTTCAATGCCGGAAATATCGTCAAAGAACCATCCGCAGCTCGTGTACATCAGCAACGCGTGACGCTGCAGTTCCATCAACTTTAGCGCCATGATCCGCTCATCCGCGTCCAGTTCGTGCGTTGCCTGCTGCGCCAGAAATGCAGCCACCGTATCGTTGTTGCGATTCAGAACCACCGAAACATAAGCATCGCGAGCAGCCCACACGTCGCCGAATAGCTCAGCGCCCAGCTTTTCTGTAAGAGGAACTACGGCATCGCGCAATTCATCCAGCGCATCGCGTAAAGGCCGGCGCCACTGCTGGTTCCAGTCCGGCTTGGAACCGGAGTTGCAGCCGCAGTTCGAACGCCAGCGCTCCACCCCATGCGCGCAGCTCCACGAAGAATTCTCAACGATGCGAGCTTCATTTACGGGAGGGAAATTCGCCAGGAATTCTCCGTAATTCGTCATCGCTACATCGGGTCTTCTCTCGATAAGCTTCATCGCGTAAGCCAGCGCCATATCGCCATGCTTGTGGTGATGGCCGTAACTCTCGCCATCCGTTGCCACATGCACCAGCTGCACTTCGTCACCGCTGCGGAAGCCGTCGATCAGGCGGGCGGCAAAGTTATCGCCGTTGTGCAGGATTCCTTCAAACGCAATTGCCTGCGAGCGCGCTCCGTCGTAGAAAAATATGGCAATCTCACGTCCGCCTTCCAGGCGCACCGTGTAAGGCCGTCGCGTATCGAGCGTCTGTACATTTACATCTACCCATGCGGGCTCAGCCTCGCCTGTCTTTACCAATGGACGAATGCTTGCGCACTGGCCGGGAGCGCAGATGGTGAAGAGGATGCCATGATCTGCCAGCAGTTCCAGCGTTTCGGTATCTACCGCCGTTTCCGCCAGCCACATGCCTTCCGGCTTGCGTCCGAATCGCCGCTCAAAATCGGCAATGCCCCAGCGAATCTGTGTGATTTTGTCACGGGTATTCGCCAGCGGCATGATGATGTGGTTGTAAACCTGGGCGATTGCAGAGCCATGCCCGGAGTAGCGTTTCTGGCTGGTGAGATCGCCCTCCAGCACCATACGATACGTACGCGGCGCGTTTGCTTCCAGCCATGACAACAAAGTAGGGCCGAAATTAAAGCTGATATGCGAGTAATTATTCAGAATGCGAATGATCTCGGTCTGCTTATTTACTATGCGCGAGGCCCCGTTCGGCGCATAACATTCTGAAGTAATGCGCTCGTTCCAGTCGTGGAATGGAGCCGCTGAATCCTGCGTTTCCACCTGCTCCAGCCACGGATTTTCGCGTGGCGGCTGATAAAAATGGCCGTGGATACAGATATAACGCGTGATATTCGGCATGAGAGCTCCAGGTACTTATGCCGATTGTAGAAGAAGCGCGCTATCCACGCTGTACACTGTCCTTCATAACAAATCGGAGCAAGTCGAAGCCATGATTCGTAAACCCTTTCGCATCGTTCTTCTGCTGTTGTCTATCCTGGTTGCCGGAAATTTTTCTTTTGCTGAAAGCCACACATTCAAGGCGGAAAACGGCAAGTTCATGCTGGATGGCAAGCCGTTTCAGGTTATCTCCGGTGAAATGCACTACACACGCATTCCGCGCGCGTACTGGCGCGATCGGTTTCTCATGGCCCGAGCGATGGGCCTGAACACCATCACCACATATGTCTTCTGGAATGAGCATGAGCCGCGGCCAGGCGTTTACGATTTTTCCGGCAATAACGATGTTGCCGAGTTCATCCGCGAAGCGCAGGAGGAAGGCCTGTATGTCATTCTTCGTCCCGGCCCGTATGCCTGCGCCGAGTGGGAGTTCGGCGGATTCCCTGCATGGCTGCTAAAAGATCACAGCACAGTCATTCGCTCCAGCGATCCGAAATTTATGGAGCCTGCTAAAAAATGGCTCATGCGGCTTGGCAAGGAATTAGCTCCGCTGCAAATCGGCAATGGCGGCCCCATCATCCTGGTGCAGGTAGAAAACGAATACGGCTCCTTCGATAAGGATCACGATTACATGGAGCAGATTCACCACGCTATCGTCGATGCCGGCTTCACGAAAGCGCAGCTCTACACAGCCGATGGCCCGGAACAGGTGCCGAACGGCTCCCTGCCGGAGCTTCCGGTCGGCATCAACTACGGCACAGGAGATGCGCGCAAAGGCTTTTCCACGCTGAAGAAGATTCGTCCTGACGGCCCGTTTATCAATAGCGAATACTGGGACGGCTGGTTCGACCATTGGGGATCGAAGCACGCGCAGACGGATGCGAAGCAGCAGGCGGACGATATCGATTGGACGCTGCGCCAGGGCTACTCCATCAGCCTCTACATGTTTCACGGCGGCACCAGCTTCGGCTGGATGAATGGCGCCAATTCCAATGGCAAGAATTATGAGCCGGATGTCACCAGTTACGATTACGACTCTCCGCTCGATGAGAGTGGACGTCCCGCGCCCAAGTATTTTCTGTTCCGCGATGTTATTGCCAAGGCAACCGGAGTGACACCGCCCCCTGTTCCAGAGGTAGCGCCGGCGATCACGATACCGGCATTTACGCTCTCACAAGGAGCTTCCCTCTGGGCGAATCTCGGCAAGCCAACGCATAGTGAGCAGCCCCTCTCAATGGAAGACCTCGATCAGGCTTACGGCTACATTCTTTACCGAACGACGATCGCAGGCCCGGTCAGCGGCGATCTGGTTCTCGATCAGCTCCATGACTATGCGAAGATCTACGTCGATGGCAAGCTGGTCGGCACGCTTGATCGCCGCGAAGATCAGTCGTCACTGCCGCTCAACATCACGGCTAAGAAAGCCCGGCTCGATATCCTCGTCGAAAACACAGGCCGCGTGAACTTTACCAAGGTGATGCGCGGAGAGCGCAAGGGCATTACCAAAGAGGTATCACTGGCAGGCAAGCCCATTACCGGATGGGAGATTTACCCGCTCCCGATGACGGCTCCGAATACATACACTTACAGCGAAAAGCCCTGCTCCGGAGCTTGCTTCTATCGGGCGACTTTCAACGTCGAGAAGCCGGGTGACACCTTCCTGGACACCAGCGCATTCACAAAAGGCCAGGTATGGCTGAATGGCCATGCCCTTGGCCGCATCTGGAATATCGGGCCGCAGAAAACGCTCTATGTTCCGGGCCCGTGGCTCAAGCAGGGTGAGAATGAGGTTGTAGTCTTCGATCTTGAAGGGGAATCGGGCCGCAATCTGCAGGGGCTGGACCATCCTGTATTGAATGCAGCGGTAAAAAAATAACCATGTTCTTCGCCCGAAACAGACGGGATGGCTGAAACTAAATCGCCATCCCGCTCGTCTTTCCGCTCAATCTTTCGTTGTAACATCTGGTATTCTTCCACTTCCTTTTGACCGATCTTTTTGAGGAGGACCACGTCCGCATGTTTCACCATTGCTGTCGCCCACTTTCAGCCCTGCTGCTGGCCGCAGTCATTCCAGCCTTTGCCGCAGATAAAGCAAAAACCAAACCCGCCGAAGATGCAACTCCCGCCTACGAGCAATCTCAGCCCGCAACAGAAAACATCGACCTCACGATGTACCAACGCATTCGTGAAGAAGGCCTGCAGCACTCGCACATCATGGAGTACGCTTCCGCCCTGACAGATGACATCGGACCGCGCCTCACCGGCTCGCCCAACATGGCGAAGGCCAACGCCTGGACGCGTGACCAGCTCACCGCGATGGGCTGCGTGAATGCACACCTCGAAGACTGGGGCGAATTTGGCATGGGCTGGCAGCAGCTCAATACCTGGGTCCGCATGACTTCGCCTGATACCGCCGTATTCATTGCGCAGGCAACGCCGTGGTCGCCTTCGACCAATGGCCCGGTGAGCGGCGAAGCAGTTTACGTCAATATTCAGAATGAGAAGGATTTCGACCAGTACAAGGGCAAGCTGGCTGGAAAGATCGTGCTGCTGGGCGAAATGCGCGACGTTCCCCCCGTAGATAAAGCACTCTTCGAGCGCTACACCGACAAGGAACTGGAAGAGCTTGCCAATTACCAGGTAAGCGATCGCTCAGGCCGCGATATGCAGGCTCGCCTGCGCACGTACATGCAGCGATACAAGCTGGTCGATAAGATTGCGGAGTTTCTGGCCGATGAGAAGGCTGCAGCCGTCATTCGTCCCAGCCGCGACGGCAAAAACGGCGGCGGCTCCGGCGGCACGATCTTCGATGACAACGGCGCAGCTCTCGGTCGTCAGCCTTACCTCGCCGATCACAAGGTAAAAGTGCCGGTCGTAGTCATGGCCATTGAAAACTATGGCCGCGTCTTCCGCCTGCTGCAGGCCCATGTTCCCGTCACGATCGAGATGGATGTCGAAACCAAGTTCACCGGCGACCACGAGCACGGCTACGACACGGTTGCGGAAATTCCCGGGACCGATCCCAAGCTGAAGGACGAAGTGGTCATGGTGGGCGGCCACCTCGATAGCTGGATCGCGGGCACCGGCGCTACCGACAATGGCGCAGGCTCCGTGGTGGCAATGGAGGTTATGCGCATCCTGAAAGCGCTCAACGTGCAACCGCGCCGCACCATTCGCATTGCCCTCTGGAGCGGGGAAGAAGAGGGGCTCTTCGGTTCCCGCGGATATGTGAAACAGCACTTCGGTTTCGCGGCTCCCCTCAACACTCCAGATCAGGCTCAACTGCCCGAGTTCCTGCGCAAAACCGGGCCGCTTGAGCTAAAGCCGGAGCAAAAACTTGTTTCCGGCTATTTCAACGTGGATAACGGCTCCGGCAAGGCTCGCGGCGTTTATCTACAGGAGAACTCAGCCATTGCACCCATCTTTGCCCAGTGGATCGCTCCGCTGAAGGACCTGGGGGTAACCACGCTGACCATGCGCAACACGGGCGGCACGGATCACCTTTCCTTCGACGCGGTCGACATTCCCGGCTTCCAGTTCATCCAGGACGATCTGGATTACGAGAGCCGCACACATCATTCAAATCAGGACACTTACGAGCGGCTGCAGGCAGGCGATCTGAAGCAGCTTGCTACCGTCGAGGCCATCTTCGTCTATAACACCGCCATGCGCGACCAGATGCTGCCGCGCAAGCCGTTACCGCATCCGGAGCTGCGCGAACAACAAAATGCGCCGCTGCCAAATCTCTTTCCGGGTGCTGTTCCTCAAACAGAAGAGAAAAAATAGCTGCATTTTGAAGCTGCAAAGCGGAGGCCGGGTGCCTCCGCTTTTTTTTGCCCGATTTATCAGAAATACGCTTCTTGAACCAGGGATGATCCTCTCAAAAGAAATATAAAATCCAGCTGCCGGGTAGACGCATCTTATAGCGCGTATTAAAAATATTTATCGTGGCTGGTCGCTCTTCATCTCGCGCGCGCAGGCTCTGCAGGATTTTCCTGATTGCCTGCGCTGTGCTCCCTTTTTGGCCGGCGACATCCCAGGCACAACACAGCACGCTGGTTTTTTACGCCGATAAGGCTGTGAACAGCAGCCTGTGGCCAACGCTATTTGCCGCCGTGCAGCATGACCTCGCGACGGAAGACTTTGGCCCCGCAGGTGAGAGCTTCGATCATAGCCCGCGACTTCTTCGCGCCGACGAAGTGGTTGCCGGAGAAGAGTTTGAAAATGTCATAGAAGTCAGGCTGCGGGGCCGTTGCGATGTTGCGCAGCAAGCCTATCGTCCGCTTCAGTCCGGGCCTCTGGGATGGGTGCTGCGCGTTAAAGGCGTGATTCAACCCTATATTTATGTGGACTGCACGCGCATGGCGCAGACGCTCAACTCCACCACGCTGGGCATGCCAGCCGATCAGCGCAGCCAAGCCATGGCCCAGGCCATTGCACACGTGCTGGTGCATGAGTGGATACACATCACGACGCAGAGCTCCGGCCACACCGCACACGGCATTACAGAAGCGCAACTTACAGCGCAAATGCTCGTTTCAGACTCCGGCCACGCCGCAGTTCCTGAAGCGCGGCAAGACGGCATAGGCCGGATTCCCGGCGGTCGATAAGCCTGTTCGGTTTCTAAATAAAACTACCGTCACAATGCCGATTGCCCATATGGAATACGCAAGCTGTGAGCTATCTGCCACCTGCTAGCATGGATACAGAAGAAAACGAGGTTTTTTGTAGCAAGTTAACCGTATGAGCGCATCTGAAAAATCTATCCGTGTTCAGCTTCCCGACGGCTCCACAAAAGAACTCCCTGCCGGCTCTACTCCATTCGATGTAGCGAATGGAATTTCGCCCCGACTGGCCTCCGCCGCCATCGTTGCCCGCATTAAGCCGTTAAACGCAACGGCATCTGTTGCAAGCACCGAGGCCGAGGGCGAAGCCGCCATGTATGGCGCAGAGGATCCGCAGGCCGAGCGTCTTGTCGACCTGAGCACGCCTCTTCACGAAGACGTCGCGCTGCAGCTTCTCACGGAGAAGGATGCGGACACGCTGAAAGTGGTTCGCCACTCTGCCGCCCACGTTCTGGCGACAGCAGTTCTGGAACTGTTTCCGGAGACAAAGCTTGGCCACGGTCCAGCCACCGATTCCGGTTTCTTCTATGATTTTTATCGGCCCACGCCCTTCACGCCCGAAGACCTGAAGCTGATCGAAGGACGCATGGCCGAAGTCATCGCGAGGGACGAGAAATTTGTGCGCGAATGGGAGCCGCGCGACGAAGGACTCGATCGCTTTAAGGCAGATAACGACTTCATGAAGGTCCATTTCATCGAGCGCTTCACCAAGCCCGGTGAAAAGATTTCCCTCTACCGCAATGGCGCTTTCGTTGATTTCTGCCGCGGCCCGCATGTGCCATCCACCGGCCGCGTGAAGGCGGTAAAGCTGACGAACCTCGCCGGAGCCTACTGGCTTGGCGATGAGAAAAATCCGCAGCTGCAGCGCATCTACGGCACTGCGTTTTTTTCCAAGAAAGAGCTCGACGAGCATTTTGCGCGGCTGGAAGAAGCAGCCAAGCGCGACCATCGCGTTCTGGGCAAGCAGCTCGATCTGTTTTCTATTCAGGAGCTGGCCGGAGCGGGCTTAATCTTCTGGCACCCTAAGGGCGCGATGATTCGCAAGGTGATGGAAGACTGGATGCGCGAAGAATGTATCCGTCGCGGTTACGATTTGGTTTACACGCCGCACGTGATGCGAGTGAACTTGTGGCAGACGAGCGGACACGAAGGCTTCTACGCGCAAAACTTCTTCACCAAGATGGAACTGGATGACGCCGATTATCGGTTAAAGCCGATGAACTGTCCCGGCCACATCCTCATCTACAAAAACTCGCCCAAGAGCTATCGCGACTTGCCGGTGCGCTATGCGGAGCTGGGCAATGTCTACCGCTACGAGCGCTCCGGCACCATGCACGGACTGCTGCGCGTGCGCGGCTTCACGCAGGACGATGCGCACATCTTCTGCACGCCGGAACAGATCGAAGGCGAAGTAGCGGCATGCATCGATTTTGCGCAGGCCGTGCTCAAGACATTCGGCTTCAATGATTTCAAAGTCGAGCTTTCCACCTGGGACCCGAAGGATCGCCAGAGTTATGCCGGCTCCGATGAGAAGTGGGAGCTTGCCATCAGCTCGCTTGAAAACGTGCTGAAGCAGAAGGGTATTCCCTACAAGACTATCCCCGGCGAAGCCGCATTCTACGGGCCTAAAATCGATATCAAGCTGGTCGATGTGCTGGGTCGCCTGTGGCAGCTCTCGACAGTGCAGTTTGACTTCAATCTGCCTGCGCGCTTCGAGCTTGAGTATGTCGGCGAAGACGGCGAGCGCCATCAGCCGGTCATGGTGCATCGCGCTCTCTTTGGATCAGTCGAGCGATTCTTCGGCGTGCTGATCGAGCATTACGCCGGAGCATTCCCGCTCTGGCTGGCGCCGGTGCAAATTGGCCTGGTGCCGATCAGCGAACGCCACCTGGCATACGCGGAAAAGGTACAGCAACAGTTACAAAATGCCGGTTTCCGCGTTGAGCTGGATAGCCGCAATGAAAAGATGAACGCAAAAATACGCGACTTCACTTTGCAGAAGGTTCCGTACGTGCTCGTTATGGGCGACAAGGAAGCCGAGGCCAACGCTGTCAGCGTGCGCACACGCGGCAAGGGCGATCAAGGCTCCATAGCGCTCGATGCATTCATTGCGAAGAGCAAGGCGCTCGCAGACGAGAAGTCGATGGAATTGTAACGCAAACAATTGTCATCCGGAGCGCAGCGAAGTACCTGCTTCCTTCCTGCGCTCCGGCGGCAATGCTTCAGAGGCCAAGGTAAGGCATGCTATGAAGTACGCATATACAGCCATTCCGGAAAGCCAAATCCCAAAAGCCGTCGATCCAACTTTCCAACACCTGCTCGATACCTACGTCAGCGAAATCAATAAAGTCGCCTCCACCTGGCATGTTTTTTCTGACGCAGACCTCGATTATAAGCCTCATCCTAAATCCACCGATGTACGCGGCATCCTGAAGCATCAGCTTCTCTCTGAACGCCGTTTCTTCGGCGAGTTCCTGGGCACGCCGGAGCCTCCGCCCGATGAGGTTTTACCTGCAATATTGAACATCGAATCTGCCTCTGCTCGCCTCGTAGAGCTAGCCCTTTGCAGGCTCAATTTCTTTGCCCGGCAGAACACATCCTGGTGGATGGAGGTTGTTCCATTCTTCGACATTCAGCGTCAGCGCATCTGGGTTTTCTGGCGGCGCATTCTCCACACTGCGCATCATCGAACGCAGCTTACTGTGTATTTACGGATGCTCGATAAACCTGTGCCCACAACCTACGGCCCCACAGCCGACGCTAGCTGGGAGGGAGCCGACCCTACAAACTCCGTTGAAGCAGCAGGCAGGCGCTGAAGGTATCATGCTGTCAGATGCCTGACACCAATCTGAACCTCGACCAGCTTCTAACAGAAACGCGCAATCCGGCCACGGCGAACCTTGATCAGCTTTCGACCCTTGATCTTGTCCGCACCATGCACACGGCAGACGGCGATGTGCTCTCTGCCGTCGAGCGGGAGCTGCCGCATATTGCGCAGGCCGTGGACGCTATCGTTGCCCGGCTGGATCATGGCGGCAGGCTTTTTTATGTCGGAGCCGGCACATCCGGACGTCTCGGCGTGCTGGATGCCTCGGAATGCCCTCCGACCTACAACACTCCACCGGAGCTGGTGCAGGGGCTGATTGCCGGAGGCGATGTAGCTCTGCGCCGTTCGGTGGAACGCGCCGAAGATGATGCCTCGCAAGGCCAACGCGATCTCGAGCAGCACCATTTCAGCGGGAACGATGTTTTGGTGGGCATTGCCGCCAGCGGACGCACGCCCTATGTGCTGGGTGGCATCGCGTATGCGCGCAAGCTCGGCGCAGCCACCATCGGCCTCAGCTGCGTGCCCAATTCAGAGCTGGCACGGGCGGCGGAAATCGCCATCACACCGGCAACCGGCCCTGAGGTCGTTACCGGCTCCACGCGCATGAAGGCAGGCACAGCGACCAAGCTCGTGCTCAACATGCTTTCTACCGCCTCACTGGTGCGCCTGGGCTATGTGTATGGAAATCTGATGGTCAACGTGCAGCCGACAAACGTGAAGCTGCGCGACCGGGCGGCCCGCATCATCTCCACGCTTACCGATTTGCCCCAGAATAAAGCTGTCGAACTGCTCGATGAAGCAGGCTCGGTGAAGACCGCGATCGTCATGCAGAGGCTCAAGCTCTCTCGCGCAGAAGCCGAAACACGGCTGCAGGAAGCAAAGGGCAGATTGCGCACTGCACTTTCCAGCTCCGGAGCTGCAGGACGATGAAAGCAACTGCCTTTGAATTTCGTTTTCGCATGGCGATCATGTTTGCCATCTACTGCCTTGGCTTCTGGGCACCGTGGGCTCGCTATAACGGCAGCGTCAGCACGGTTTGGCTTGAGCTTTCCGGAGCGCTGGCAAGCGCGCACTGGCTTTCGCTGGAGAATGCCACCATCCTGGTGACGGTTCTTGCCATCCTGTTTGCGCTCAAGGGAACCATTTTTCGCGTATGGGGAACGGCCTATCTAGGTGCTAACGTTATGCAGGGAAAATCCATGCAGGGCCATTCCGTTGTAGCCGCGGGGCCATACCGTTACGTACGCAACCCTTTGTATGTTGGCTCTTTTCTCATGGGGATCGCAGTATCTATTCTCATGCCGCCAAGCGGAGCCGTCTTTTTTCTCGCGGCGCAGGCCATCTTTTTTTTCCGCCTCATTCTGGGGGAAGAAGCGTATCTGACGGCGCAGCAGGGTGAAGGATATCTGGCATACAAGCAAAAGGTGCCGCGCCTGCTGCGCAGCCTGCGCGCTCGCGTGCCTGCATCGGCAGCAAGTCCGCATTGGCTGGCAAGCGCCCTGGCAGAAAGCTACTACATTGGCCTCACCGCCTGCTTCCTGGTCCTTGCATGGCGCTACAATGCGTATCTGCTCATGCGGTGTGTGATTATTTGCTTTGGAGCGTCCCTGGTGCTGCGTGCCTTCGTGCCGCGCGAAGAGAAAGGTTCTACGCTTTGATTGACCTTACCCGCGACATATCCTCCGTCATCGAGGCCACCGTTCTGGTTGTCGGCGCGCTCTTTCCCATTGTCAACCCCTTGGGGAGCGCTGCGATCTTCACCAACATGGTGGGCACGGTCGACTCCAATGTACATCGCGCCCTAACGCAGAAGATCGCCATCTACAGCTTCTTTCTGCTGATCTGTTCTTTGCTCTGGGGCGTAAAAATTCTCACCTTTTTCGGAATCTCGATTTATGCCGTACAGATTGGCGGCGGCCTGCTGGTAGCGGCTACAGGATGGTCCTTGCTCTCACAGGGAACTGCCGGCATGGGAGCGAATTCTCCGCAAGGCACAAACATTCTCGATCATGCCTTTTACCCCTACACGCTGCCTCTCACCATCGGCCCGGGCTCGATATCGGTAGCTGTTACAGTCGGCTCGCATTTACCCGCCGAGGTGCACGGCAGCTCATTTCTCTCGCCCAAGGTGCTTATTCCCGCCATTGCAGGCACTATCATCATCTGCCTGATTATTTATATCTGCTACCGCTACGCCAACGCGGCAGAGCGCTTGCTGGGAGCTACCGGAACCGCGGTTGCCATGCGGCTGCTGTCCTTCATTCTCATGTGCATCGGAGTGCAGATTTTTTGTACCGGAGTGAAAGACCTTCTCGCTACCCTGCATGTTTCCTAGCAGAAAAATTCAAGCGGGTTTCTGCGCACGCACAATCGAGACGGGAAAGAAAGTATCGGCAAAGTAAAACTTTCTTGTCACCATCAAACCGGCTTTCTTGAAGACCCGCGCGTAGTCGCACGTGTTTTTGTAGTCGGAGATCAACGCCACTCCACCCGGCTTCAATACGCGCGCAATCTCCAAGCATGCCCGATCGCGCTCGGCGCGTTCCGCAATGTTGTGGATGCACATGTTTGAGAGAACCACATCGAATGTGCTATCGGCGAAGCTCATCTTCTGTGCCGGCTCATTGAGCAGTTCGCAGCGGCCGGCTACGCCTTCCGCAGCCAGATTCTTTTCCGTGCGTTCGCGATTGTTGTCGCTAAGGTCTTCTGCGTTCCAGACATCGATGCCGACTGCATGTCCTGTTGTCAGCTTCTTTGCCGCGCCAATCAGCAGCAGCCCGCGTCCGGTACCCACATCCAGCACATTCTCGTTGCCGTGCAAACCTGCCATACGGATCATGCGGTCGCGATGCCGCATCTTTCCAACCCTGGAATAAAGGATCATCAGACCTGCTGTTGCCAGCAGCGCATATCCTGTCCATTCGAACTTGATAATCCTGACCGGCCCAAGAGCGATGACCGGCGTAAAGATGCGGATAATGATAAGGGCAAGCCCCACGAGCGCGAGGTTGCGGATCACTCCGGGCGCGTCGATACCGTAATCCGCCTTTGCCATGTAGAGGCTCTCCTCAACTTTGAATACGTGCAACAAAAAAGGAAACGGAAACCCGTTTCCTTTCTTGCATGACGGCTGAAACTACTTCTTCGGAGGAGCGATCGTGTCCTTCGCAGCCTTGGCTACGCGGAACTTCACAACCGTCTTTGCCTTGATCTTGATCTGCTCGCCGGTCTGCGGGTTGCGGCCGATGCGCGCCTTGCGCTCTGCCTTTACCAGGCGGCCAAGTCCGGGAATCACGAATACGCCATTCTTCTTCGTTTCCTTGATCGCTGTTTCTGCAAGCAGATCGAGGAATGCCGCCGACTGCTTGTTGGTGAGTTCGAGCTTTTCCGCCAACTGGCGAACGAGAGCTGTCTTGGTCAGGGTTGTTGCCATTTTTTTAAATCCTCCTGGTACTGTTTTCGCTATCCCAGAACCTTTGCCGGTATCGAGTAGCTTCGGATTTTTTAAGTTCCGCGGCTTGTGGGATTCGCTTGAAACCCTTTATCCATGCGGCTCTCAAAAAAACCTACCGCCGTTTACCTTGCGTCTTTTCGAAGCCTTTGTCAACGGCAAAAGGCCTGTTTCCACAGGTTTTTTGCTATTTTTCCCGGTTTTTTCAGGTTTTTTGCCTATTTTCCTGGAAATTCAGCTGAATTCACAAACAAAAGAGGCATGCGGAAGCCCTTGTCCGGTGCGGCTTCGCTGCACTTTTATCAAGAAGAATGATCGCAAGTCTAGTCCCTCATACCGGCATCGTCTACATAAGTTTAAAGATGTACTGCTTCTTTTTTTCCACACTGTGGACGAAGGGCCGGTTCAGAAATTCGACGATGGGAGCAGCCAGGCGGAAGCGTGTAATCACCTCGCGGGGCAGGCTCGACTGCAGGGCTGCCTCGACGGGGAGCCGCGCCACCACGCCCCATTGCTGCTGCCGGATCAGGTCCATGCCCGGATGGTCTTTCGGAAAACCTTTCGGCGGACGCGACAGCGCCTGCGCATCCAGATCGAGGTCCATCACCTTGCGCAGCTTCTTGTCATTCAGCAGGCTGCGAAATTCTTCATGGCGCTCCAGCAGCTGCCTGCGGATCGCCATCAGCTGCTCGCGCTGCGGCATATAGATGCCCGCCGCCACCAGCACTTCTGTCGGGGCAAAGTGGAAGTAATATCCGCCGCCTGAGGTTTTTTCCAGACCGCTGCGCGTCCACCACGCCGACACATGCGTCTTATAGGGCGATTTGTCTGCGGAAAAACGAATGTCCCGGTAAATGCGCATGACGCTTTTTTCTGCCGGGCGCACATGCGCGGGCGCAAATTCCGTCATGGCGTCGGTAATGCGCTCCACCAGCGCCAGCAACGGTTTTTTCAATTCGCGCTCATATATCTCGCGGCGCGCCTCAAACCATTCCCGGTCATTGTTTCGCTTCAATCCCCGGAGAAATTTCAGCGCTTCCGCGTTGAAGAAGGGCTGGATTGTTTGCTGCGGGGAAGATTTCTTCTGTGCCTTCGGCATATTCGCATTGTAAAGTCGACTTGGCTTTTCACCCTGTCAAATAGACGTGTAACTTTCTGCCGAAATCCGGCTCTAACCAGATATGAAACGCACTTTGATTTGCGCGCTGTTTCTTATTGCCGGACTTGCTACCTACGGACAGACCAAAACACCTGTTCCTGCTGCGCAAAGCGATGTGCCGCTTGCCGCGAAATCCGGCAAAGCGACCGCGGTTTTTGCCGGAGGCTGCTTCTGGGGCACACAGGCCGTGTTCGAGCGGGTTAAGGGCGTTGTGGATACGACAGCGGGCTACTCCGGCGGTTCAGCGGCAACGGCGCATTACCGCGATGTGACGACGGAAACCACCGGCCATGCGGAAAGCGTCCGCGTTGTCTACGATCCTTCAAAAATCACCTATGGCCAGCTGTTGCGCATCTTCTTTTCTGTTGCGCACGATCCCACGCAGCTGAACAGGCAGGGCAACGATGTCGGCCCATCTTACCGCTCCGTCATCTTCTACGCAGATGAGGACCAGCATCGCATCGCCGCGGCATACATCAAGCAGCTCGATGCAGCGCATGTCTTCGCGCGGCCTATCGTGACACAGGTCGTTCCGCTCAAAGCCTTTTATCCCGGCGAAGACTATCATCAGGATTACGCCTTGAAGAATCCCGATAATCCCTACATAGAAGTTTGCGATCGCCCGAAAATTGCCGCGCTGAAGCAGCAGTTTCCCGAGCTGTTCCAGAACTATAAGGGCAAGTAAGAACTCAGATTCACACTGCTCTGCTATCCTCATCGAGTTATGCGGACATTTTTGCTCCTTTCGCTCCTGATCGCATCGGCGGCTTCATTCGCGCAGCAGCCAACGCCCATTGATGTGCCGGCAGGCGGACAGTTGTTACTGGAAGCAAGGGGAGAGGGCTTTCAAATATATACCTGTACCGGCGCGAAGTGGGTTCTCAAAGCACCCGATGCGAAGCTGCTCGATGCAAAGGGAGAGGTCATCGGATCTCACTTTGCCGGGCCCACATGGAAACTGAATGACGGTAGTGAGATAAAAGCAAAATCCATAGCGACGCAGCCTTCACCGGAATCCGGTTCTGTTGCGTGGCTCTTGCTGCAAGCGGTTCCGGGCAGCGGCTCGGGAAAATTTTCCGGAGTTACTTACATCCGCCGTACAGAAACGCATGGCGGCATAGCTCCTCAAGCAGCCTGTGTTAGCGGGGAATTGCGGCAGCACTATACGGCGACATACAGTTTTTACGGCAAATAAAACAGGCTCTGGATTCGCGCAGACTTCCGCTACAATCCGAGCAAACCCATGCGCATACTCGGATCAGCCATCATTGCCATTTTGTGTTCTGCTTCTGCTCTCTATGCACAAACCACGCCTCAGCAAATCAAGACGTTTTACGAAGATGGCCTGAAGCGCAACGGAATTGTCGGCAGCAGCTTGATTCTCATCCGTAATGGCGAAGTCGTGGTGCACGATAACTACGGCAGGCAAAGCGATACGGAAGCAGTGAACGACAACACCACGTATCACTGGGCTTCAGTGACAAAGACCTTCACAGGCATCGCCATCATGCAGCTGCGCGATCGCGGACTGCTCTCGCTCGACGATCCGCTCATCAAGTACATTCCGGAGCTTGCAGCCGTGCACGACAAGTACGGCTCTGTGTCTGCCATTACCATTCGTGAAGCCATGTCGCACTCCAGCGGCTTCCGGGATGCGACATGGCCCTGGCGCGACCAGGAATGGCAACCCTTCGAGCCAACCGAGTGGTCGCAGATTGTCGCCATGCTGCCGTATACCGACATCAGGTTCAAGCCGGGCACGCGCTACAGTTATTCCAATCTTGCTGTCGTCTTCCTGGGAGAAATTATTGAGCGCCTCAGCGGAGATCAGTTCGAGGTCTACATGCAGAAAAACATCTTTCGGCCCCTCGGCATGGACCACAGCTATTACGACCGCAGTCCTTACACATTGCTGCCATATCGTTCACATAGCTGGGATTTGAAAGACGGCAAGCTCACGGAAGATCCCTTCGACTTCAACACGGGAATCACTCGCTCGAATGGCGGCCTGAATGCGCCGCTCACCGACATGCTCAAGTACATCCGCTTTCTGCTCGGAGACCCTGCGCATCAAACGGAATACGACGCCATCCTCAAGCGTTCTTCTCTTGAAGAGATGTGGAAGCCTATTCTGCCGGTGCCGCCCGATGATGATTTCCCCTCACGCGCAGGCGCGCACGATGAAGTTGCCGCCAGCTTTTTTGTGCACACTGACGGTAATGTGAAGCTCATCGGGCATCCCGGCTGGCAGAATGGATTTCGCAGCCAGATCAACATCGATCCGGCCACGCACAGCGCCTATATCGTCGACTACAACACCGACGCGCAGGATGCAAAACAAAACACGCGCAGCTTCAACATCGAATTGCGCGATTACCTCATCGATCACTTTTTCAAGCAGTGATCCATGGCGGCGCACCAGTTACGGTTTGGTCGCCAATATCAAGGGCGACGGTCCCGGCGCAGAGACCGTACGTGGATTGACGAATCCAACATCGGCCAACCACGCACTAATCTCTTCAAAGGAGTACGTTCCGCCATGATCCGTATTCACCAGCATGTTTACGGCAAAGAAGAGTCCATTCACCGGCCCCTTGCGATCCTGATCGACGAGAAATTCGGCAATGGCAATCGTGCCGCCCGGAGCCAATGCATCAAATACCCTCGCCAGCAATTTGCGGCTGTGCTCTTCACCTTCGCTGTGCAGGATATGGCCTAACGTGGCGACGTTGTGCCCACTTCCAAAATCAGCGGCGTGCATATCTCCTTCTACAAACTGGAATCTCTTTTCGAGATTGAATTTCTGCGCCATCTTTTGCGTAATCGCGAGCACTCCCGGCCAGTCCACAGCAGTGACATGAACGCGCTCCGAGCTTTGCGCCAGCGCAATGCCCCAGACACCCGAACCCGCCGCTATATCCAGCACGCTTACAGGATGCTGCGCCTCTTGCAATTCCAGTGCCTGTGCCAAAGCCTGCGCCGCCGGATAACTCATCGGGAAGATATCGACGACGAAGCCTTGAAAGAATTCTGCCCCGGAAGCTTGATCGTTCACAGCCTGTGCAGGTTTGCCGGTTGAGACAATTTCGTTCAGGTGAAGCCACTTGGGCAGCAGCTGTTTGCTGGTATGAAGAATCAAGCCGCCTTGAAAGCTGGGTTTGTTGCGCACGAGAAATGCAGCGCTCTCCGGCGTTAGGGAATAAACTTCCTGCGCATTTTTATCCAAAAACTGAAGACCAACCAGCGCATTCATAATGGCGGCAAGGCCACGTTCCGATGCTCCCGTAGCTGCGGCGACTTCAGAAAGAGTCTTTGGCCCTGCATCCAGCGTGTCGAAAACGTTGTGACGAATCGCGGCCTCTAAAACCAGCGGCGGAACATAACCCCAGGCAAGCTGCATAATGCGCTCAGGTGTAACAGAAGCAGTAGACATTCAAATTCCCTTCTTTATCGATTTAGGGGAGGAGAAATTTCCGGGGCGAGGGCATGCGCAGTGTACCAACGCATCTCTACACCTGCATAGAACATGTTTTCGTGCCCGATTACGAAAGGCCACATCCCTTCGGCCCGCTCGAATTTTGGCCTTGATTACGACCGCGAATGTATGGGACTATCCTGCACGCCTTCTGTGACGGCGCTATAAAAATTCGCAATAACGTAGTGACAAAAGTGCTTATCAAGAGGTAGATTGCAAAGTTCGCTGCATCCAAGCAAGCAGAGATGAGCGGCATGGAAAACCATCGGAGTAGGTGAATGGCTTCCCCACTCATTCCCGTTTCTCTCACTTCGATTGCATTTTGAAGGAGATACCCTATGCAGGTGTTTTGTCTGGCAACAGTAGAATCAGCGGATGTGCAATGCCGGATCTGCGGTCAGAATTACGCGCTTTATTACGATAAGTCTCACGAACAGCAGGAAAAAGCTATGGAGCTGGTGCAAGAAGCCCTGGAACAGCACCACGCTGACAGCCCTGACCCCACAGCGCATCCGGAAAAAGCATTCAATGTGCCCGCATGGCACGGCCCCGCGCACATGTCCGGAGCAGCCATCCTCGGCGGGGCCCCGCCCTGGGCTGCTTGAATTTCTGCGATCGTCAACTCTTCAGGCGCGCATCGAACGGATACGCGATCTGATCGATGATCTGGAGTTTCGCGGCATCTGCATGCAAAGGGTTCAGTAGATAATTCGTTGTCGCGGGCACAATCGCGCTGGGAACATGCAGCAGTGCCGTTTCTGCCCTGTGCAGCCACGCATCTCCCAGTTCGCGGGTTATCTCAAGACGCAGCTGCCAATTATCCGGTAAATCGGGCAGACTGACTTCAGTGATCGGAAGCTCCGGTCCTTCGATTTTCAGTAAGGTAAACGCGGGCGGCACATCGTTTGCAGCCGTGTGGACACAGACTTCAAGCAACGCCGCAGACGGGCTTTCAGCAAGATAAACAACCGGCTGCCCTGCATGGTGCCAACGACCGGAAGCTCTCAAGCCGCCTGTTCCCTTCAGATCGCGGAAGCGGCTGATCCGCCACAAGATCATTAAACAAACATTCCTTCGTCTATCTGGATCAGCAATTCTTCCACAATGCGGCTGCCCGTATCTGTTTTCAGCAATGACAGAGGCGATCTTTCCTCGAGCCTTGGATGTGGCCGGCGAAGCCAGTTCAGCGCCCGTTCGCGGTCTCCATACAAGGCTTCAGCAGAAGCCAGAACCCGGAGCACTCGCAAAACGCGGTCGGATTCCTCTACCGAAAGCTTCTCCCGCCGGGAACGGCGATGTTGCAGGGTACGCGATGCGATCACCGTACTGTCGATCTCTGCCCTCTCCAGCCCCAGAGCGGAAAGTCGCTGGATGACGGACGGCTCCAGCCTTGCCTCTACCAGGCGGAGAAGCTCCGTATCGGTGGCGGGTGCTTCCATCCCGAGCCAGTCTTCGATATGTGCATGGACAAGGCTCATTTCCTACATTATGCCACATAATTAACGGCATAATGTAGAGAGGCTGTTTACGGATAAAAAAACGCCACCCCGAAGGGTGGCGTCATATTCTGAACAGTTTTGAGAGCTTACTGCTCGCGCTTCCAGTTCACCAGATCGCCCAATGTCGTGGTCGAGCTGGAAACCGGCTGCTTGTAGGCTTCCACATCGGCGCGGCTGGCTTCTTCGCCGACGGCGCGGAGGCTGAGGCCGACCTTCTTCTCATCCGGGTTCATCTTGATGATCTTGAAGTCGTGCTCCTGGCCGGCTTCGAGCTTCACCGGGGCGCCATGGGCATCCGTTGCCTCGGAAACATGGCAGAGGCCTTCAACACCCTCAGCGATCTCGACGAACGAGCCGAACTGAGCCGACCGCAGAACCTTGCCATGGACCACATCGCCCACGCGGTGCTGCGCAAAGAAGGTTTCCCAAACATCGGGTTGCAGCTGCTTGATGCCGAGCGACAGGCGGCGGTTCTCAGGCTCGACACCCAGAACAACTGCCTTCACCTTTTCACCCTTCTTCAGCACTTCTGAAGGATGCTTGACGCGCTTGGTCCAGCTCAGGTTAGATACGTGAACCAGGCCGTCAATGCCGTCTTCAATCTCGATAAAGGCGCCGAAGTCGGTCAGGTTGCGAACGCGGCCCTCGACGTTGGTGCCTGCCGGGTAGCGCTCCACCAGATGCTCCCAGGGGTTCTCGAGGAGCTGCTTCATGCCGAGCGAGATGCGGCGGTCATTCGGGTTGACGGCCAGGATCACCGTCTCCACTTCGTCGCCGGGCTTCACCAGCTTCGACGGATGCTTCATTCGCTTCGACCAGGTCATCTCGGAAACGTGGACCAGGCCTTCGATGCCCTGCTCCAGCTCGACGAATGCGCCGTAGTCCGTCACGCTGAGGACGCGGCCGCGAACGCGAGCACCGATCGGATAACGCTCCGTCGCATCGAGCCACGGATCGGGCGTCAGCTGCTTGAAGCCAAGCGATACGCGCTGCTTGTCTTTGTCGAACTTCAGAACCTTGACCTGGATTTCGTCGCCGACATTCACCAGATCGCGCGGGTGCGTCAGGCGGCCCCACGACATATCGGTGATGTGCAGCAGACCGTCAATGCCGCCGAGATCGACGAATGCGCCGTAATCGGTCAGGTTCTTCACGGTTCCGGTCAGAACGCTGCCCTCTTCCAGGTGCTCCAGCGTCTGCGAGCGCTTTGCATTCTGCTCTTCTTCGAGGATTTCCTTGCGGGAAACGACCACGTTGCCGCGCTTCTTGTTCAGCTTGATGACGCGAACTTCAATCTGCTGGCCGATATAGGCGTCCAGATTGCGCACCGGGCGAATTTCCAGCTGCGAGCCGGGCAGGAATGCCTTGATGCCGATATCGACAGTCAGTCCGCCCTTCACGCGGCCCTGCACGGTGCCGGTGATGATCGTCTTCTCGTTGGCAGCCTTCTCGATCGTGTCCCATACGCGGTGGCGCAGAGCCTTTTCGTAGCTCAACAGGTAGCCGCCTTCGGCCTCTTCGCGCTCGATCACGACTTCGACCGTCTCGCCGGCATGCAGCTTGGGCTGACCGGTGTGGTCAAGAACCTGCTCGATCGGAATCAATCCCTCAGATTTCATGCCGACATCGACGACAACATGCTTATCGGTCAGCTTGATGACAGTGCCGGTCACGATGTGCGTGTCGTCAAATGCCTGCGCAGCGGCCTCTGCAGCCTGCTCGCGGTCAAACGACTCGAGCACGGCGGCAAAATCTTCCATGCTGTTCAGGTCCGGCTCTTCTTCGGACGCGACAGCTACGGAGTGCGCAGTTTCTAGTGATTCGGGGGAAGTGGATTCCGAGGAAACGGCTTCCGGGTTGTGGGTGGTTTCAATGGACGGCTCAACGTGCTCCGTCGCTGCTTCCAGCGTTGGGGTTTCAAGTTCGGTGTTCAGAGGAGTGCTCTCGGTTTGTTCAGAATTTAGGACGTCTGCCATAACAGCCAGCTCAGTGGGATTCAGGGTCGGCGGCCCCGTTGTTCGCCCTGCAGATCAGGAAGATGGACTACCCGGTGCCGCAGATTTTCTTCGCTCATACTTTAGATTCAACAGAGTCCGCGAAGATTCGGGAATCGTCGTTGCCGTATGCCGGGTGCTATACGGAAGTTCTCAGCAGGGAGACAGCGGAGTGTCGTAGCAACTCAGGGTCTCCGGTTGGGAGCATTCCGCCAGGCAGGAACATGCAGAAGCGGCGATTTACAGGCCTTTATTTGAATCCCGCGCACAAAGACCTGTTGAAATCAGCATAGAACTCTGCGTCAACAGTGTCAATTCATTGGGCTTAGATTCACAAATTTGCAATCAAAACCGAGCGCAATATTCCGCCAACCGGCAGGAATGCACCAAAGGCGGTGCAATGGCGGATATTCCGCGAAATTTCAACCCGCACAGGATCGTGAGCTTTACAATGCGCGCCATGTGGAAACTCGCCATCTTACCGTTCTGTCTTGCTCTCTCTGCATTTGCCGCAGAAAAACTGTCCGCTCCGCAAATCATTGATTTAGCCAAATCCAATAGCCCGCAACTCCAGCAGGCTATCGAATCCAGCTTTGAAGCAAAAGAACTGCAGGAAGGCACGGCATGGGCTGGGCACGGCCCTGACTTCTTCTTCGCGCTGCGCTCATCGGCGCAGCCTACGCTGCTCATCGACGGCAACCCGGAGAATACTGCCGGCGGCATGCCTATGCAGCATCTCTCCGGCTCCGACATCTGGTATGCGACGGAGCACATCGAGCCGGTCGGCAGGCTGCACGCCTTTCATTACGCGGTAAACGGCGCGCCCTTTGGCGGACGGCTCGATCTGCCCGCCTTCGGTCCACTTTCGTATCAGCAATCGAATGTGCCCTCCGGCACGCTCTCGCCGAAGCTTATCCACACCAGCAAAATCTACGACGGCATGAAGAGCGAGTACTGGGTCTATGTCCCTGCCGAATATGATCCCAAAGTTCCCGCCGCGCTGATGGTCTTTCAGGATGGTGAAGGTTATATCCATCGTGACGGGAACAATCCTGCGCTCAATGTCATCGACAACCTCATCGCCCACAAAAAAATTCCTGTGATGATCTGCGTCTTCATCAATCCCGGAAAGATCGGCGATTCACCCGGCACGCCGACCTACAACTTCGTCAAAGCCTATTCCGACAAGTGGCATCGCACGCTCGATGATTCGATGCGCAGCACCCTTTATGACACCGTAAGCGACCGTTATGCTCGCTTCCTGCGCGACGAAATCCTCGCCGATGTCGAAGCTAAATACAATATCCGCAAAGATGCTTACAGTCGCGCCATCACCGGACTTTCCTCCGGCGGCATCTGCTCCTTCAACGCGGCATGGCAAATGCCCGATCAGTTCAGCCGCGTCATTACGTGGATCGGCAGCTTCACCAGCATCCAGTGGCAGGAGCGTTCTGACATTCATGACGGCGGCCAGGATTATCCCGAGAAAATATTGCGCGAGCCGAAGCGCAACATCCGCGTCTGGCTGCAGGACGGAGCCAACGACATGGAAAACGATCGCTACGGAAGCTGGCCTCTGGCGAACATCCGCATGGCGAATGCGCTCAAGCTGAAGGATTACGATTTCCATTTCAGCTTCGGCAAAGGCACGCACAATTCCGGCCAGGGAGCCGCCGAGTTTCCTGAAGAGATGCTGTGGCTTTGGCGGGATTACGATCCTACGAAAACGTCGCAGACCTATGAGATGGAGCCGTCGGAAAAAGCACGGCCCCTCTTTCGTGTCGCCATCACAAATCGCACTTCGGAGTAACGATAGAGCACTCCATCATTTCTCGTACTTATTGTCATCCTGACGCTTCGTTCCTCAGTGTCTGGATGGCATCAAAAAAATTCTTACTCGGCGCAGATCGCACAAACCGCTGCGCCGAACTTCGCTACCTTCGCTGGGCCCACCCCGTCTACGGCCAGAAGATCTTCTTCTGTTCGCGGACGCTCCGCCGCGATAGCGCGAAGCGTTTTGTCTGAAAAGACAAAGAACGCGGGCTGGCCAAGTTTGCTCGCCTCTTCTTTTCGCCAGGCACGTAGTTTTTCTTCGAGCGCTACGGCCTCGGCAGACAACGGAGCCTCCACCTTCCCAGCCTTCTGCCTGCGTTCGCGCCTAGTCTTTGCCGGAGCAGCAGCATGCTCGCTGCTGTCACGCATCATGATGGCGGCCACATCGCCTTCGTTCATCTCTTCGCCATCGCGAGTAAGACTGGCCTTACGATACGAAATGCTGCGCCCATCCTTCTCGAACGATGCTTCTTCGAGCGCGAGAAAACCGGCGCCGCTCATGGCGCCGAGCAGGTCTTCAAAATGGTCGCGGCTCATGCGGTGTTCGCAAAGCTCCTGGTGCAGCTTTCCGGTCGACTTCCCGCTGAAGCGCAGCGCTCGCGCAACAGCCAGCGCAACATCGCGCTCGTCTTCATGCAGCGGGCGGTATTTCTGTGCCACAGCGCGTTCCGGCGAGCAGACATCGCATTGCCCGCATGCCCGGCGTCCGTCTTCTTCATCGCCAAAATGCCGAATCAGCTGGGCCATCCGGCACTGGCTCGATTCGGCGTAGCGCATGACACGGTCGAGCTGCGCCATGCGCTGGTTGGACTGCGACATATATGGCTTTCGCCACCCGGCATCGCCGCGGACTACGTTTCCGTCGAAATCGATGCGGGCCCCGCCATGGGTCATCAGCTTGTCGAGCGCGGTGAGGAACACCTCGCCATCCAGTTTCGACTTCAGCATTTCGGCCAACTCCTCGCGGTGGCGCGGTTCCGCGCCCAGCTTGCGGAAGATCAGGTCCAGCTCTTCGACCGGCGGATAGTCGCGCTCGTAGAAGAAATCGTGCGTCTTGCGGTCGACGTACGAGTGCATCAGGATGGTGCGGCTGGGCTTGCCGTCGCGCCCGGCGCGGCCAATCTCCTGGTAGTAGGCTTCAAGGCTGGCTGGCAGGGCGGTGTGGATCACGGTGCGCACATCCGGCTTGTCGATGCCCATGCCAAAAGCGATGGTGGCCACTACAGCTTCCAGCCGTCCGGCCAGAAACTCGCGCTGCACGCGCTCGCGGTGATCGGGATCAAGCCCCGCGTGATACGCCGCTGTTGAAAAATTCTGCGAAAGCTCCTGCGCTAAGGCTTCGGCCTCTTTGCGCGTGGGCGCGTACACGATGGCAGGCCGCCGCTCTTTGGGCGTCAGCAAAGACACGGCAAGCTGCGTCCTTTTCGGCTTCGACACTTCGACCACTTCGACGGAAAGATTGTTCCGCCGAAAGCCATGGATGAAGCGCGCCGGTTTTTCCAGGCGAAGCTGCACGATGATGTCGTCCTGCACTACGGGCGTCGCCGTCGCCGTCAACGCCACTACCGGCGCGGGCCGCAACGCGGGCAGATAGCTGCCCAGCAGGCGGTAATCGGGGCGAAAATCGTGTCCCCATTGCGAAATACAGTGCGCCTCGTCTATCGCAATCAGTGCCAGCCTGCGTTTTGCCAGCATTTCCGGAAAGCCCGGCACCCGGAGGCGCTCCGGCGCGATGAAAAGGAAGTCCAGATTGCCGCTCAGGTAATCGCGGCATACCTGCCGGGAGCGCTCGCGGTCGAGTCCGGAGTGAATCCGCTCGGCCCGCAATCCCAATTCGCTTAACTTCCCTGCCTGATCGTCCATCAACGCGATGAGTGGACTGATGACAAGCGCCGTTCCTCCGCGCGCGATTGCCGGAAGTTGGTAGCAGAGCGACTTGCCTGCTCCGGTCGGCATCACCAACAGGACATCGTGCCCGTCCACCGCCGCGCGGCATACCGCTTCCTGGTTCGCACGGAACGAGGCGAACCCGAATGTGCGTTCGAGCAAAGAAGTCAACGAGGCGGAAGGCATACCTTCAGTATGCGATATGCGCGAGCCGCTATACTGATCGCCTATGGACCATCTTTGGACGCCCTGGCGCTACACCTACGTTACGACTGCCGATCATGCCAAGCGTCAGGGCGTTCCCGATGAGCTTGCGGCATGGCCCGGAGACAAGGGATGCGTTTTTTGCAACCTCATCGCTTCGGTCGAATACGCGGAAGCCAACGGTATGCCCGCGGAAGCGGCGGAGAAGGCGGCGCTCATCGTTCATCGCAACAAGAACACTTTCGTTGTGCTCAACCGCTATCCGTATACCTCGGGCCACCTGATGGTGCTTCCTTATGCGCATGAAAGTTCGCTGGCGGCACTGTCGACTGAAATCGCCCACGAGCTGATGGATGCGGCGCAGCGCCTTGAAACTGTTCTCGGCGCGACCTATCACCCCGACGGGATCAATATGGGGTTGAACCTGGGCAAGTCTGCCGGTGCCGGGGTGCAGGGTCATTTGCATTTGCACGTGCTGCCGCGCTGGACAGGCGATACCAACTTCATGACCGTCGTCGGCGAAACTCGCGTGCTGCCCGAAGACCTGGAAACTACCTGGCGACGGGTGCGCGAGAACTTTCTAAAACGCGCCTGACCCTCCCCGGTCATTTTGTACGGTGATCCTTTATTTTCAGCTACTTACGATCCGGATTCTGTACGGAGATCTCTTGTTTTCAGTAGTTTATGAATTCCTCTGCAGACCGCAGGGAAACTCGGGCTTTTCTTTATTTTATCAATTTCAAACATAATTACTGCCGCATATATCTGCCCTGTTTTCTTGGCGTTATGCAAGCCGGGGCCTGACATAAGAAGGATGTTGGAAATTCTCCCACCCTTCACCTGCGGGTTCAGGCTGGGGGCACCCCACGCACAACGCATCTAACCGCGTGAAAGAACTTCCGGGAGGTGTCATGCCAGAAGAGAAAAACCCTGCCAGCAGCCATAAAGCTGAAGAACATGCCTCTGCGAAACATGCGGCGCCGACGAGCGTTCAGACGGGCCCGGTGCCGGTGAAGAATCACGAAGCGCGCACCGTGGGAGCAGGTCAAGAAGAGCAGCATCGCCTGCTCAAAGAGAATGTGGAAGACGGGAAAGCCGAGCGGCATCCTGATCTGCCTGCGGGCATTCATTCGACCGGGTCGTTTACCGGGAAGAATGAAAATAAGAAATAACGGCAATTTTTATGTAAAAGCCCGCTTAGGGAAGAAAGCAGGTCTTTCCCTTCGGCTGCGCTCAGGGCAGGCTCTCCCGTTGGTCGTCAGGATGACAACTGGGTGGATGCGGGAATCGACTGCGGCATTCCCGCTGTCCCGTTAAGCATCAGCTAATTAATAGCTCCGATCAGCCTTCTGGGAAGAGCCGGTTCTCCGGCTCCTCTTCCGGCGGCTCGGGCTTCCAGTCTTCGGCCTTCAGCTCGCGCGTTACCGATTCCAGCATGCCGATTTCCGGCAGCTCATCCTGCCCAATCTGCAACTCGTGCAGCTTGCGCGCGTAAGTAAAGACGCTGCCGCGCCCCTCAATGCAACCGACGAAGTTGTTGTATTGCTTCACGGTGCTGCTTAACGCATTGCCCATTTTACTGAAGTATTCCTGCGCGGTGGTCAGCTTGTCGTAAAGCTTTTCACCTACTTCCCGGATGGCCAGCGCGTTCTTTGTGACTTCAAGCTGCTGCCATCCATAGGCCACAGCTTTCAGCAGCGCGATTAGAGTTGTGGGCGTGGCCAGGATTACGTTGGACGCGCTGCCGAACTCGATCAGGCCGGGATCCTGTTCGAGGGCCGCGCTGAAGAATACCTCGCTTGAAAGGAAGCAGACCACGAAATCGGGGCTGTCGTTGAACTGTTTCCAATACGACTTGGCCGCGAGCGCCGAGAGGTGATCGCGCACGCGGGCGGCGTGGGCTGCAAGCTTGAGTGAGCGCGTGGATTCGTCGGGCGCGTTCATCGCATCCAGAAAGGCATCGAACGGCGTCTTGACGTCGATGACAATGGTGCGGTCGTTGGGCAAATGAATCACGCAGTCGGGACGAATTGAGCTCTCATCGCCGCGCACGAAGACCTCAAGGTCGAACGAAGCGTGCTGCACCATGCCGGCAAACTCTATGCAGCGCTTCAACTGCAGCTCGCCCCAGTTGCCGCGCACTTTCGGCGCGCGCAGAGCAGAGATCAGCTGCGAAGTTTCGCGGCGAAGATCGGTGTGCGAGCTCTGCATGCCCTGCACCAGCTGCTTCAGGGATTCGTATGCGCCTTCGCGTTTGACTTCGAGCTCCTGCGTGCCTTGCTGCAGCTTGTTGAGGGTTTCGCGGATGGGCTGCAGCAGCGTTTCGATTGCTTTTTCCTTTTGCTCCAGCTGGCTGCCTGCCGTCTGCTGCTGCTTACCCAGCTCCTGCCGCGCCAGTTGCAGAAAAGCCTGGCTGTTTTCATTCAAAACACGGGATGCAGCGCTGCGAAAGGCATCTTCGAGCGATGTGCGGGCTTGCTTGAGGGCTTCCTGCTCGGCGGCCAGGCGAGTTTCCAGGCGCGCATTTTCGGTATGCAGCAGGGTGGCGTCGCGGCGGCTTTGCTCAAGCTGGCGCTCGCGTTCCGCCAGCTGCGCGGCCAGCGATTCGCTGTTTTTCTTTTGTGCAGAAATTTCGCCACTGACACTCTGGCTCCGCATCCAATATCCGATGGCCACTCCAAGAAGGACGGCGACAACTGCAATCACAGCAACAAGGGGCATAGCGACTATACTGCCACCGAACGCGAAACAAAGCACGGGATGCCCTGAAATCTGTTCAACCGCGCTTTACACCTGCATGGGGCCTCAGTAGACTTGAAATTTCGGAGTGTGGTATTCGTGTGCCTCAAAGCAACGCCCACCTGCGAAAGCTTTTCATAACAACATAGTGCCGTTTTTTTGAAGGACAGGAGAAACACATGGCAGCAGTGGAAGAAAAAGTAAAACAGATTATCGTCGAGCAGCTTCAGGTCGACGAAGCCGAAGTTACCCCCAGCGCTTCCTTCCAGGAAGACCTCGGCGCCGATTCGCTCGACGTGGTTGAGCTGGTGATGCAGTTTGAAGAAGCGTTCGACCTTGAGATTCCTGACGAGGACGCCGAGAAGATCAAGACGGTGAAGGACGCGATCGATTACATCGAAAAGAACGCGAAAGGCGGCAAGTAACCTTGCAACGGCGCGTCGTAATCACGGGCATCGGCCTACTGTGCGGGGTCGGAAATACCACACCCGAGGTCTGGAAGAACCTGCTGGCAGGCAAGAGCGGGATGGCTCCCATCACCGGCTTCGATACGACGGGTTTCTCCGTCACTTTCGCAGCCGAGGTGAAGAACTTCGATCCACTGAACTTTGTGGACAAGAAGGAATCGCGCAAGATGGCGCGCTTTATTCACTTTGCTCTGGCCGCTACGCAGGAGGCCATGGAGATGTCGGGCCTTAAGATTACGGACGCCAACGCCGATCGTGTCGGCGTACACATTGGGTCGGGAATCGGCGGCTTTGACATCATCGAGCGCGAGCATAGCGCCATGCTGCAGGGCGGTCCGCGCAAGATTTCCCCGTTCTTCATTCCGGCGGCCATCATCAACCTCGCCGCCGGTCAGGTCAGCATCCGGTACGGAGCCAAAGGCCCCAACGAGGCAACGGCTACGGCCTGCACAACCAGCGCGCATTCCATTGGCGACGCCTACCGCATTATTCAGCGCGGCGACGCCGATGCGATGATTGCAGGCGGCGCGGAAGCGGCGATCACCCCAATGGGTGTGGGCGGCTTTGCCGCGATGCGCGCGCTTTCTACGCGCAATGACGACCCGGAGCACGCCTGCCGTCCTTTCGATAAAGACCGCGACGGCTTCATCGTGGGCGAAGGCGCGGGCATTCTGATTCTGGAAGAGCTGGAATCGGCCAAGGCTCGCGGCGCAAAGATTCTGGGCGAGATTATCGGCTACGGCATGAGCGCCGATGCCTACCACATTACCAGCATGGCTCCGGAAGGCGAAGGCTGCCTTCGCGCCATGAAGAACGCGATCAAGAGCGCGGGCATTCAGCCGGATGATATCCAGTATGTCAATGCACACGCGACATCGACGCCGGTGGGCGATGTGCTCGAAAGCGCGGCGATGGAAAACCTCTTCGGCGAAAACGCGAAGAGCGGCAAGCTGCTCATCAGCTCGACGAAGTCGATGACCGGGCACCTGCTTGGCGGCGCCGGGGGCCTCGAAGCGGGCATTACCCTCATGGCGATTCTCGAGCAGAAGGCGCCGCCAACGATGAATCTCGATAACCAGGACCCCGAGTGCCGCCTCAATTACGTGCCGAACAAGCCGGTAGACGTGAAGATCGACGTGGCTCTCTCGAATTCCTTCGGCTTCGGCGGCACCAACGGCTCGCTCATCTTCCGCCGCTGGAGCGAATAACCCACCGCAATTTTTCTTCTGTTATATTGAGCAGCAATTCTGCGCCGGACTGGAAACAGTCCGGCGTAACGCATGCAGAAATCACGGCCTCCAGTTGCGGTGTGGGTGATTGCCGGTTTGTATATCGCGGTCGGCTGTGCCGGTTTTGTCTATCACTTCCACCAGTTTCGCGACCCTGACGGTATCTGGATCGCGATTACGGAACTGCTTGCCATTCTGGCTGGAAGCTTTTTGCTGGTGGGTAGAAACTGGGCGCGATGGCTGGCCCTGGCGTGGATGGCCTTCCATGTTGTCCTCAGCGGCTTTCATGCGATGCGGGAATTTGCGGTGCATTCCGTCATCTTTGCGCTGATTGCGTGGCTGCTTTTCAGCCGGCCTGTGAGCCGTTATTTCCGCCGCGGTTCTGAACCGGCGGCATGAGCCCTTAAAGCATGCCGGCGGGCAGTCCGGTATGTTCAACAGATTTTTTGCAATGCTCCGTTGAAGCTCTTCTATAATCGCACGCGATGAAAGTAAGGCCGGTACGATGCGCCCTGGTCTTTTGCCTCGTCTTCTCAGGCGTTGCAGCAACTGCGCAGGATACTGCGTGGTTTGAGCAGCATAGGAAATCGAACCCCGACCGATTCGAGGGGTTGCTGGATCGGCCGAACGCCCGCAGCGAATATGAAGTTCTCAGCCTTCTTGGATCGTCATCGGCAACGCCACCCAGATTATCTCTCGATAAAGGGGATTTCCTTCACATCCGGTATTGCGGGCCGGGACCCGATGCCGATGTAGGGCCGGTATTCATTGAAGTTCGACAATTGACCGGGCACGTCAACTACCTGATGAAGGCCTCTCCGAGATGGACGGCGGGCTGGAATGATTTTCTCTGGCCGGCCAAAGATGTTATCTGGGCGGATAATATCGATCCCAATAATCTCGGCGTAGTGATTCGCTTCGGGCAGGATAAGGAATTCGGCAGCGACATTGTGCCAGCCGTCTTTTTCATCTCGCCCAGCAAAAACGCCGAAATGCTGTCGGCAAATCGTATACAGAGCTACGCGTTGACGCTGCGTATTCAACATTCGATTCAGTATCTCTATTACGAAATGCTGGCCAGCAGCAAGCCGGTGAAGAGCTGCTATTACCTGAACGAATTTCACCCATGCCAAAGGAAAAAGCCTGACGACGATGCCGTGAACGCGGGGATTGAGGAAGGCAATGTCATCACGCTGCATCTGGATATGTCGGATGTTCCCAAGGGACCGGTAACGGTTCGTGTTCGCGGCCGATATCTCAATTCGGATGAAGAACTGTCCGCTGTTTTCCACTTCAAGCACGAAAATACATGCCCATAAAAGAGACGGACCCATATCGTCAAAAAGCCCAGGCGCGATATAAAAGGCTCGGCCTCTGGGCGATTTCTTTTGCTATCTGCGGCGTGGTCTTTCTTGCGGCCTGGTTCTTCGTCCGGCCTCTGCCTTCGATGCGTTTTCATGCCACGGCGAGCGTGCAGAGCGTTTCCTTTCGTCTTGGCTCATGGCCCGATTCGGCAGGCATCTTCAATTCCGATATTGCGCGGATCAACCTGATTCCGACCAGCCCGGTCACGCTGCATTCCGATGACGGCTCTTCCATCCGGTGCAGCGCAGGCTCCTCGTTTATGGGAGTGCGCGTAGTTTCGATGTCGACCGCTCCCCGGCAGAATGTCTCTCTCGAGGCGCAGCAAGACGGTTTGCTGCATTATGCGCTTATGCCTGAGTTTCGCGCGGACAAGCCTTCCGGCACGCATCCTGAAGAGCTATCGGTCAGTATCCAGCTGGATGAAAAAAGCAATGTGCGCGGAGTTGCTTGCGAAAAGGCGGCGTCGGAGCTGAAGCCCGGCATCTGGCGGATGACGGCCAGAAGCCCAGGATTGCCGCTTGAATTTTCCATCGATTTCACTCCTGCGTTCGGTCACGAGAAGCATAATCCTGCTTCCTCGCCTACCGGCCCCGAGCCGGAACGCGAGATTCCGCTGGCAGATGACAGCTCGATTCAGCTGCGGGGAATCGGCGAAAACACAACCGGCTCCGGAAATCAGATTCAATTGTTATTCAGCGGTCGGCATATCCCGTTCAGCGAGGGCCTGGCGCTCGAGGGCCTGCATGACACATCGATTGCTGTCCTGTCGTATCGTGTGGGCTCTCATTCGCTGGATATCGACTTCGCCGGAGTTGCGAGGAAGGTCAAGATCAAATCGGGCGGCGGGCAGATTCAACAATCTGAGAATCATTTTGGAGTGCTGTTTCCGGAAAAAACGGCTGAGATATTCACGGCCCTGGCGACTTTCTTTGGCGCTGCGGCCTCGATGGCGGCGGTTTTATTTGGCTGGATTCAGCACAGGGAGCGAATGAAGTTCGATGCATACCTTCATGCGAAAAGCCGTGTAGCCAATCACGACCAGAGCAAGAAAACACACGCAATCCAAAACGACCAGCCGGGGGGCCAAAAAAACAAATCGGAAGAGATGTAATCGTTATGCGCCGGGGGAGAGCCATGTCGAAAAAATCTTGCCGTTTCAAGCACTGGAATACAGTTCGCATCCGTGCCATAGGTGCCGTGCTCTGCATGCACTGGAGCGTTTTCTTGTGGGGACAGGCCAACTCTGTACAACAGAGCGTGATGCAGGCCATGCAGGCGCAGCAACGGCGCATCGAAGAGCTGAAGCGGGGCATAGTCCGCATTGAAGTGCAGAAAGATGTAAAAGAAACCGGCACAGGGTTTGTACTCTCCTCCACCCCGGATACCGTGACCATCCTTACCGCGCTCCATGTGGTCAGCGGCGCTCAATCCATCAATGTTGTGTTTTATGACGATCAGTCGCGCCGCTATGTCGCACAGAAGCTTCCCAAGCACAGCGCCGGCCTTGACCTGGCGGTGCTTCAGATCCACGCAACGCCGAGCATCAGGGTGCCGGCGAACCTGCCGAAATTCAACTTTGTGGCGAACAGCAATCTACAGGTCACGCAACACCTGTGGAGCGTGAATGGCTATTGGGTGGTGGTGCCGAACAACATCACACGCCTCAGCCATGACGGCGATCCGCAGAAGTTCGAATATTCCAATGTATCCGTGGACACCGGGTTTTCCGGCGGCCCGATCTTCGATGACTACACAAATATCATTGGCATGCACGACGCGCGCAGTGGGGACGGCAGTTATGCCATCGGCATCAAGATCGATTCCGCACTGCAGGTGCTGGAAGCGCTGGATTACAGCGTACCGGAAGCCGGTCCGACGATGATCCCGGGCATCACAGATGGTCAGCCGAATCAAACAGCCAAAGCACCGAATGCGAGCCCCTGCGAGAACGGCTGCGAAACAACGCTCGGCTCACTGAAACGTGTGCAGCAATACTCTTCCGCTAGCGCCGGTATGAGTTGCCGGGAGTATGTTTACACGTTTCCTCCTGATTGGCCCGGAGCTGGATTGTTTATGCACCTGCAGACCTGTGCTTACAGCCGATACGGTCGATCCGCCGGGAATATTATTCTGCGGTTTGCGCAAACCGACCGGCAGAACGATCAGGACATGATGCTGGGACTGGCGATGCTGCAAGGAAGCTCGGGGCAAGGCACGCTGCGCGATCCAAACGGCGGCTACTGGTCACTCACAATACGCGATCCCAATTTCGGCGGCACGCTGAACGTTGACGCGCTCTCAATCGGGCTGAAGCCCCTGGGAGGGGTGCGCCGGTAAGATTTACGATCAGGATTGGAGGTAGTCTCTGTGCATATGAAATCTCTTCTCCGTGGTGCCGTCTCTATCTTTTGTCTTTCCCTTTCCGGCATTTTTTACGGACAGAGCACGCCGACGGCATCCCTCCTTGTCCTCTCCAAACAGGACCATACTTTGAGCATTGTCGATGCCTCGAATCTGCAGGTTGTCGCGAAAGTGCCGGTGGGCAACGATCCCCATGAGGTGATTGCTTCCTCGGATGGATCGACAGCATACGTATCGAACTACGGCTTCGGCGCGTTCCATACGCTCGCCGTGGTAGATATTGTCGGGCACAAGGCGCTTCCGGCAATCGATCTCGGACCGCTTCACGGGCCGCATGGGCTGGCTTTTGCCGGAGGCAAGACGTGGTTTACCGCCGAGGCCGCGAAGGCGATTGGCCGCTACGATCCCGCCACAAACAAGGTGGATTGGATCCTGGGAACGGGGCAGAATCGCACGCATATGATTTATGTCTCTCCGGACCTGCAGCGCATCGTCACGACAAACGTAAACTCCGGGACGGTGAGCATCATCGACCAGGAGCCCGTTCCTATGCCGGGACCGCCGCCGGGGATGCATCCGCCGTCAGGCGGAGCCGGCATGCCGCCGAGGCCGCTGCCCGGCGCGAGGCCGCGCATGGATTGGAATGAGACGGTGGTCCGCGTGGGCAATGGGTCGGAAGGCTTCGATGTCTCGCCGGATGGTAAGGAAATCTGGGTAGCCAATGCCGGAGACGGCACCATTTCCGTGATCGATTTTGGCGGAAAGAAAGTAGTGCAGACGATTGCCGCCAATGTTCCGGGAGCGAACCGGCTGAAATTTACTCCGGATGGAAAGCGGGTACTGGTGTCCGCCGGGCCGGAGCTGGTTGTCTTCGATAGTGCTTCGCGCAGCGAGGTTAAGAGGCTGCAGATCGGCCACGGCTCGGGAGGTGTGCTGATTCAACCCGATGGCCGCCGCGCTTTTGTGGCCTGCGGTCCGGATAACTATGTCGCCGTCATTGATTTACAGTCGCTGGAGATTACGGGGCATATCGAAGCAGGGCGGGAGCCGGATGGCATGGCGTGGGCTGTGCGGCATTAGTTCGTATCCACAATTTAGCTCAGGAAAAGATTTGTCATTTCGACCGGAGCAGGGCCGTTTTTAGCCCTGCGGAGTGGAGAAACCTGCAGTTCCGCAGGCACGGGCAGAACTGCAGGTCCCTCCACTTCGGTCGGGATGACAAATATGCTTGTGAGTCTCGTATTTACGACGTAGCTATATGCGGACACGTCCTAACTCTTCGTATGCGTGGACAAAATAAAAAAGACCCGGCAAAAGCCGGGTCTTTTATCGAGCAGGGCTAAAACTAGACTGCCTGAACGTTTTCGGCCTGAAAGCCTTTGGCGCCGCGCACGACGTTGAACTGCACGCGCTGGCCTTCCTGAAGGCTGCGGAAGCCGTTTGCACTGATGGCGGAGAAATGTACGAAGATGTCCTCGTTGTTGCTCTCGCGCGTAATAAAGCCGAAGCCCTTGGCGTCGTTAAACCACTTAACTGTACCCTGTTCCATTTTGGGGTATTCCTTTGGTATTGATATCGCTGAAAACGGGGAGGTGTAGAGCAGGCAGTGCTTTGGACGGCATTACGTGCGTAACAAGAACCCACTCGGAATCGAGCGTGATCTTAGTATACCGTCTTTCTGTGGAATATAGGGGCAGAAATCGGATTCTTCCGCCGACCGGCCTCTGCCCCCGGGTATTATGCCGCTGCCGCCGCACCTGTAATGATCAGCACGACCAGCAGCCACCAGCCCACCACCACCACAGCGGCAGTGCTGCGCTTGACTTTAGCCACGATGCCGATGCCGATCACGCATAAAATGACCGACCATATCTCGAAAATATCGATATGCGTGGTCAGGGCGGTGAGCCATTTTGGAGCGTCGGTACTCAGATAAAACCCGATATTGGTACCCACCGGGTTCTGTTGCAGAAACGAGTCCGCAGATAAGCCGGCAAACAGGGCAATGGTGGCGAGCAAGTACTTGATATTAATGACCAGATTGGCGTACATGTACACGGCAAAAACCTGCCCATATTTCGCCGTCCCGCCAAAGCCGAAATTCACCGTCGCCCATACCAGCAGCGCAAAAATCGCGGTGAAGATGAGAATCAGCGCCCAATAGGCGTAGGAGATGCCCGCCGTGATTTTGGCGGAAACGGTTTTGGCAGACGCCAGCTGGTCAGGCGGCATCTGGGCAAACCTCTCCTCCTGCTTCGGGTTCTGATGGATATTGTTTTCAAAGGCCTTCTCCCATCCGACCTTTTGCTGGACGGCGAAGGAAAAGACGATGCTCATGACGATGAGGATAATGAGCGGTCCCCACCACGACGATTTGCGCAGAATATCGGTGAATGTCTTTGACGGCGCGACGAAGATATCGACAACACGCTGTCCTTCACTCAATGGCTCTGTCACGGACTCCGGAATTGAATTCACTACGCAGCCTCACGCGAATAAGTATTCAGGCAGCGATTTTACCCTGCATCCGGCGTCCTTGCGATGAAATTCGCCGGAATGGCAGTGGAACCAAGTTCAATACTTCCGGGGAAGGGCGCCGTCCGATAGCCTGAAATGGCTCTCGATATCCTCCGCGCACCTGCTCATGCGTTGTTTTCCTGTTCTCCTTGCCGCCGTGCTTGCTGTCGGCACGGACGCTTCTGCCTTTGCCGCCGCCAGGCACAAGACGCATCATCGCGCTCACGCCGTCACTGCCTCCGCGCACAAGAAAGCCCGGAGCAAGCATAGCCGCGCCCGTTCGCGCCGAGCCGCCCTGGAAGCCAAAAACGACTCGCCCGACGATACGAATATTCCCGAAATTCCGCTCAAGCACGCCAAGCTGGTGATGCTGCCGCCGCTCAAGGGCTCGCGCGAATCGCTGATTCGCCAGAATCAACGAAGCGAGGCCGAGGGGCTGGAGCGCATTGCGGATGACGATCAGCTGGATGAGCTGCGCAGCGAACACGCCCTGGTGGCTGTGCCGGTCAGCATGTCGCTGCGCGTCAATACCGACCTGCCGGCAAACCGCCGCTATTGCCGCCCGTGGACGGCGCATTTTCTGAACGATCTGGCGCGCGTGCACTATGCGCGCTTCCATCGGCCGCTGCAGGTGAACTCGGCGGTGCGCACGGTGGCTTACCAGCGGCGTTTGCTCGAGATCAACGGCAATGCCGCGCCCGCAGACGGCGACATTGCCTCGCCGCACCTGACCGGGGCGACTATCGATATCGCCAAGAAGGGGCTGTCGATGTCGGAGATTGCCTGGATGCGTGCTTACCTGCTTCCGCTGCAGACCGCGGGAAAGATTGACGTGGAAGAGGAGTTTTATCAGTCCTGCTTCCATATCACGGTTTACAAATCCTACGCACCGCCGTCAACGTCGCCATCGCAGCATAAGCGGGGCAGCAGCAGTGCTTTGATCGCTGCCGGAGTCGAGTAATTAGGGCCTGTTAACAGGCCCTAATATCGCTTGGTGAGGGCGGCGGGAGCAGTTCCCGTTCGTCCGCCGAGCAGCCAGTCCACCGCGCTGCGTACATCTTCCTCGCGGGCCTCGCCCATAATGCGCGCAACAATCTCTCCGCGCTCATCGAGGATTGCGGTTCCGGGAACAATATCACCGAGGGCAAAGCTGCCAAGCGTATCGGTATCGGCTCCTACCCATGTTTCCAGCGTGACGTTTGCTTTCTCCAGCGCAGGTTGAATCTTGCTGCGGTCCTTAGCCTGATCGATGGATATCGCAAGGAAGCGCACATTTTTGCCGTTGTACTCCTGCGCCAGCTTCGAGAGGCGAGGAAGCTCGTCCCGGCATGGGCCGCACCATGTGGCCCAGAAGTTGAGCACGACAATCTGTCCGCGCAGCGCTGACAGCTTCTGCGCATGACCTTGCAGGTCTTTCAGCTCGAGCGCAGGGGCACGCTTTGCATACGAAGGCGCGACACAGAATAGAAGCAGGAAAGCGCAGGCAAAATTTTTCATGAGCTCACAAGAGTGTAGCGGCCTGCAAGGAATTTCGCCTCCATCGAAGGATGGACATATTACTCGTGCGGAAGGCTCAGGACTTGAGCGCAGCGACGCTGTTACCGTGCTGCAAGTTATCCATTCCGAGGCCATCCACAGAAGGAAAGCAATGAAAATAAGAACCTGCAAAGCAGGATTGGTGGCGATTGCCGCACTCCTCGTCGTCTCTATGTCGTTCCGCGGGAATCAGGCTTTAGCGCAGGGCTGTGTTGCGGCTCACTCGCCGCAGCCCGTGATCTCCGGG
>DASZUU010000035.1:0-103480 GCA_035547425.1 Alloacidobacterium sp.
GTGGGTCGTATCGCGGGTAGCTCGCGGCACGGGCTTGAATTCGTCTGGATTGACTCCCAGACGCAGCACTTGAAATTTGGACCAGTGGCTGGGATGGGAGTATTTCATCAACTGGCTGCGGCAGAAATTGCTGATGCAAAAAATAAAGCTCGCACCCTCGATCTTTTGCGGCAGATACGATTCCTGCACATCATAGAACTCCTCCGGGCCATGGATGGTAAGCGAATACGTGAATCCCCATGCTGCGGCAGTCAGCATGCCGACAGTGGCGACCGGCCCTCCAAAATGGACGTGCAGATGTTGCAGGCCGCGTTCCTTCATCCATGCTCCAAGCAGAAGTGCTTCGCCGAGATAGAACAGGGCATACATGCCTGCGCGTAGATTCCAGCGGGAAAGGTGCAGTGCATGCCTCAGTCCCCGCGCCATGGTGCCGGGACTGCGAAAACCAATTTGAAGCATGGTTTTCATGATCGTGCCCACGGGCAATTTCTTCAGATAAAACGTTCGCGCCGCTTCCGCTGCTTCTGTCGCGGAGAGCAGTTCGGCAGGTCGGTCAGGCGGGTTCACAGAAGCCGTTTCAACTTGGAAACCTAATTGCTTAAGACCGAGTATCTCTTTAAGAAAAAAAGTGTGCGAGATTCCCGGGTAGTAGCTCATTAAGTAAGCAATTCGCTGTCGCGGCGATTGCGGACCAGATGTAGGGGTATCCAGAACAGGTGTATGTGCGTGTATTTCTTGCATGTGGATTGGAAGGTTTTACCCGTCCCGGCAGTATTAGTGTAACGAATAACTAAAGTACCTCGAAGTGGTAGTGGAATTTCATCATTCCTTGAGTAGAAGGCAATATAATCCACTCGGCCACTTCGCATAATGTCGTTTGGTTTTATAGATAGGTCGCGCGACCGCTCCTCCTCGCTCATCGTCGCCGACTATAGATGCGTATCACTAGCTATTAAAAGTAGACAAAAGATAAAAAGCAATAAATTGTTGCGCTGCGAGCAAGGAGAGACAGCATGTCACGTGGATTTAGCAGACGATTTTCCCGGTTGGTGGTTCAGGTCTTATCTTCGTGTGCCCTTGTAGGGCTTGCAATAGGGTGTGGCCAGACCGTGAACCCTTTAGCATCGGAAGAGACTACATCTATATCTTCCCCAGGTCTCGGTTCCACACCGGCGCCTCCTGTATCGACTGCTTCTTCGACACCTACGCCGACGGTAGCATTGAATGACGCGAAGATTATCCAGGCAGCTACCAAACGCGCCGGCATCAACCTGGGCTCCATGAACTATTACGACACCGGGCAACTGCTGAAAAATCTTGTAGGCTCCATCAATCCCGGCTTTGAGCCAACCATAACGCAGCAAATATGGGTGGTACAACTCCCAGGCACAACTACGTCCTTTGTCGATCCTGATAGTTATGACACTGTGCCTGCCAATTACTGGGCAGGAGGTACGTTTACAGTTGTAGCCTCTCAATCCGGGGGCGCAGAGCTGGGTTGCACCGGCACAATCGCATCCAATACCGGGCCTAACTATCCAAACGAGCTCAATATCAGCCCCGTTTTTACCATGTCCAGGCCGTGCGCGGCGCCCTTCAACATCGGCGACATCGTTATTTTCAGTAAGACAACTTCTCCAACTCCGGAATCCTGGTGGGAGAGCAATCGCGGCGGCGTATGGACGTCCGTTAATGGTGGCGGCAAAGTGCTCTCCGATACCACCGATCTCTGTTCGCAATGCGGAAGTCAGGCGTTGCAGCTGAATGCTTCGACAAATGGGTCTGCTGTTTCCGTGAGCGAATACTTCGACGCGGCAAATACGCAAAATCTCTTTGTCCTCATGAACGGCACATATCAGATATCCTTCTGGGCAAAAGCTGCGGCGGGCTCTCCCAGCCTTACCGTAAGCGCATCTCGTTCTTCATCAGGCGGCTTTAAATGCGGCGCATTTACACCGGCATTAACTTCTACCTGGACACAATTCACCTTCAACTGCAAGGCCGCCGAATCGCAGGCTACTACAGCGCCGGGAACTGCAGGACTTTCATTTTCCGTTCAGGGCGGAGCCGTTAATCTCGACAACGTTGACTTTGAGCGCATCAACGGCGATGCCACGAATAAGACTGTCTTCCGCGATGAAGTAATCAATGCGCTGAAGACCTATTACAACGTCTCTTCCGGCGGCAACGGCGGCGCCCTGCGGTATTGGCTCGGTCAGAATGGCGAAACCGCGGATAACTGGACGAGGCCCGACTACGCCCGCATGCCCAGCGCCGGCGGAGCGTTTTACTTCAGCGGCCCGAATGGCGGAAGCGCCCGGCAATTGTCGCTCGAAGATTACCTGGTGATCTGCCAGTTGCTGCATGCTGAGCCGTACCTGGAAATTCCAGTAACCATCACCACCAGCGATGCTGCGGCACTCATAGAGTTTTTGGCTGGGTCTTCATCGACTCCTTACGGCGCGCGGCGCGCGGCATTAGGACAAAGCAGTCCATGGACAAGCGTCTTTAAGCAGATTCATCTTTCCTACTGCAATGAGTGCTGGAACGGAGGCACCTTTCCGGGGCAGAGTCTTCCCTGGCGTCTCACCCAACCGGCAAACGAATACATGCATGACTATGGCGTTCGCCTTGCAGCTATTTTCAGCGCAATGAGAGCCAGCGGTTCGTATTCGCCCACTGCATTTGATCTGGTAATGAATGCGCAGACCGCGGTGAACTGGTCTATGGATGTCGAAATATCCAGGGCGCATCCCGATTCCATTGAGATCGAAGGTTATACCTACAACTACGTAAATGACTATTCCAGTGATGCTGCGCTGTGGGGACCGGCGATGGTCGAGCCCTTTGAACGCATAACCGATTCTGCCGATCCGTCGAACTTCTACGCTTCCGTGAATGGATATCAAAATATCAGCGAGTGCGGAGCCTCCGGTTCAGAGCCTTGCAAGGTCAATATTTATGAATGGGGCCAGAACACTCTGGGCGGCCTGATTGACCAGAAACACATGGATTACATCAACGCCGGTGCCGGCGAGGGTGTGATCTCTGTATTGGAGCCGATGCTGGCAATGCAGTACTACGGCATTGTCGATAGCGCTTACTTTGCTCTTGCAGAATTTCAAAATGGCGGCCTGAATGGCAGGCTGGTGAAGTTATGGGGAAATACCGTGGATATGGGCGGCGCGACAAATAATGTCCGTCCGCAATTCCTTGCATTGTCACTGATGAATAAGTCAGTAATCGGCCCTATGTACTCCTGCCCGATTACGAATAATGCAACCTACAATTTTCTGGGCAGCCTTGCTAACGGAACCGCGGTGCCTCCGGGAACGCCGGCGCTGAATAATGTTCCTTACCTTTATGCATTCTGCTTCGAGAACGGTACGCAGCGCTCTCTTGTGCTGGTCAACAGCGATCTTACTAATAGCCACACGATTGCATTTTCCGGTACAAATCCGCCTGCAGGCACAGTGACCGAGCGTCAGTATGCTCCCGCGCATCTGGACGATATGAATGAAGCCGCCACGGGAACCGTGACAAATCAAGCCAAGGCCACGGTTGCGCTAACGACTTCGACAATCTCAAATCCTTCAAGTTTGACGTTGCCTCCTCACTCTGTAACCGCATTGGACTACACGGCGGCGGGAACTCCGCAAACTGTGCCGGTGAGCATGCCGGTTATATCGCCCGCTGCTGGAACCTATACACAGTCCGTTACTGTATCCATCAGTGATGCCACCAGCGGCGCGAAGATTTACTACACGACCGATGGCAGCACTCCTACTACGTCTTCAAAGGTCTATTCGGGTTCGTTTGGAATTGCATCCAGTGAGACAGTTAAAGCAATTGCCGTACTGAATGGATCTTCGGCCAGCAGCATTGCATCCGCTGCCTACACCATACAATCTTCCTCTACGGGCTCCTCTGGGAATTCGCCTGGATTCTCATGGTCGCAATTGAAATTGAATGGATCGGCGTCGATTCAAGGTTCTGCTCTCCAATTGACTTCAAATCGTCAGTACAATACAGCAAGTGCGTGGACTGCCGCTAAAGTTCCCATAACTTCATTCAGTACGCAGTTCACATTTCAAATGCTGAATGCTGTTGCAGACGGAATGACTTTCACCATTCAAAATGATCCCCATGGAACTGCTGCCATGGGAGTCACCGGCTTGGGGCTCGGCTATTGGAACCTGAATAAGAGCGTCGCCATCAAGTTCGACCTGTTTAACAATGACGGCGAAGGAAATAACTCCACCGGCCTGTACAAAAACGGCGCGGTGCCCTCAATACCCGCAAGCGATCTCGGCTCCAGCGGCATCAACCTGCATAGCGGCGACATTATTAGCGTGACGCTTACCTATAATGGCAAAACCCTTACAGAGCAGATTAAAGATACGAAAACGGGAGCCACTGCGACCAAATCATACACAGTGAATATCTCCCAGATTGTAGGCGGGACCACTGCCTATGTTGGGTTTACTGCTGGAACCGGCGGTTATACGGCTACACAGCGGATATTAAGTTGGAGCTTTACGAATAATAAATAGCCGATAGAAGCCGACATATCCTGCTAAGTAAAGATTCGTTTGAAGCTGAATCTGGGATGCTTATCTGAAGTTACAGCTTGAATCTGCGTGCCGGATTGTTCTTTCAATGCCTGCCCCCACCCGGCGAGTAGAAAAGCAACTTGAGGTAATTGCTCGCCGAGATAAACAGTCGTGATGGTTGCCCATAAGGCAGCCATCGCGGCAAGCATGCAGAATGCGAAGTAGAGGTCCTCGCGAGCTTTGAATTGCCAGGTAAGGCGGAGCAGGTGCCACAGAGTCTCGATCACGATCAAGGCAAATAGAATAAGGCCCAGCCTTCCTTGCGTGACATGAAGCAATAGGAACTCATTATCAATGGATCGCTGGCCTGCGACAATTGGCCTGCTGTTGATTCCCCAGCCGAGCCAGCCGCCTTCTTCGGCAATCGGAGCATAGTTATCTAACAGAAGTCTCCGGTAAGATGCGCTCTGAGCCTGTTCGCTGGCCGTCGTATTGTTGATTGCCGACGCCGTATAGTGATCGAAATACGTGTAGAGAGCCGCGGCGCCAACCGCGAGCAGGCATGCCGTCACCATCATGGCGCGCCTCACATTCTTGAATCGCGGTATCTGGATAATTACGAAAGCAAGGATGGCCCCCAGCATCGGCCCGCGCGACTGAGTAAGCAGGATCAGCGCGATCAGAATGAGCCCGGGTATATGTCTGCGCTCCAGCCAGCTGAATTTTGCCCCAAGCTTATCAGCATGGAATCTATGTAACTTGCCAATCTCAAAGAGCCACCAGTTCAAGGCCAGGGTAATCGTGAATGCAATGCCGGCTAATTCGGCATCGCTGAAAGAAACCGCGACTCGAGCTCTGCCGTTTCTGAATTGGAGCGACCACGGCCCATTGCTATAACCTACGAGATATCTCTGAAGAAGCGTAAATGGGTTCAGGCCCATTCTTAATTCATATAATCCAGCCGCTCCGACGACCAGGATAACCACTACAAACATCTTCACTGCAGGCAGCCGTAGATGAGGCTCGATCAAAAGCTTGCCGACCATATAAGGAAAAAGAATGCTGACGGTGGCAGTGAAGATGTTGAAATATCCATCGGTAACCCGTGTTTCGCGCAGAACTTCACTAGCCGCGAAACTCAGCAGATATAAGACTACCCAGATATCTAGTCGCGAGAATGTCCATCGTGAAGAGTAGAGAAGCAGGGATCCGACGACAATCGGTATCACTGCGGCCTCAGATATGGAGATGGCCGGCATATGAGGCAAAGCGCACGCGAAATAATAGGGAAGCCCCAGGAGGGCAGGCAAATACACGCGAAGAAATGCTTTCTCCGGATTTCCACGAATCACGAAATATAGAGAAAACAAGGCCGGAATAAAAAAGATGAGTGTGCGTGGATTTGCCATGTATAGCCCAGTAAGGAATCGCGTTCAGCAACTTTAATATTGAGGTGTCAACACCATTGAAAGTCAACTATAGAACAGTAAGCCTGATTTGTAGCGAATGCACCAACGTAACCGTCATGTGGATTTAAATGCGCAAGCGACCAACGCGCAGTCTCTTCTGTATTCCAGTCACAGTGCAGAAGCTTTACATCGCCGCTTAAGGAAGTGCTGACAGAAAAATGATGAAGCGGAATCGAAAGGCCCATGCCCATTGCTTTGATAAAAGCTTCCTTTCGCGTCCAGCAACGAAAAAACGCATTCTGCTGTTCATCCCAAGGCTCTGTCCGAATCGAAGCAATTTCCCGGGAAGAGAAATGCGATGCGGCAATGTCCTCCCATTCGGGAATTGGACGAACAGCTTCCACATCCAGGCCTATCTCCGCGCCAAGGCAAATCGCTATCATCGTAAGCGCGCCTGAGTGAGACATATTAAAGCTCAGGCAGCTGGCCGGGCTGGAAACAGATGGCTTTCCATATTGGTTCGTTGTGAATGCAATATCTTTTGGATCACAATCCAGATAGCTCCCGAGAAGAATTCGCAATATGCCGTGATCTGCTGTAAAGCGATCGCGAAGCTGTTTTGTTCGCAGCTTCCCGGCTCGCGTAAGTTCACCCTTGCTCAGTAATCCGGCATAGCTGGCTGTGGTGTCCAATGGGTAAAGAATCTTCCACAGGTGCGCGCTGCCTTCCTGCAGAGAATCGGCTTTTTGAGATAAGTCTGCTCGCATGAAGTTATATGACAGGCGGTGCTACTTATCCTGGATTACGGCCTCTAACTTATCCCGCAATGTTTTTCCCACAACGGCAAGGTTAGGCTCCATGAACATGGTTTCGTGATCTCCGGGAACCCATGCTACATCGATGTTGCCTCTTACGACGCTGTTCCATCCACAAGTTGCATCCGCTCCCGGCAGCGAAGGAGCTTTGGTCGCCCGTATCAATAAAACATTTCCATCGAATGGCTGAGGCTCGTATTGCTGGAGTGACATCAATGTTGTTGACGTAACATTGTGCATAAAGTCAGGCAGCGGTTGGCCCAGCAGCTTGAAAATTCTGGTTGTGGTTTTAAAGTGCTTCAGAAAAACTGCATTGCGCAAGGAGCGTAGTTTATGAACACCGACGCTCTTCAGATACGTGAACCCGTCAGTAGCGGAAAGCCCTCTGACCTTATCGCGATAGAAGCTGTATTTATGGCGAGCCGTTGTCAGAAGCCCGGTATTTCCTGCAGCTTTTTGATCGCGCTTCAACGATTCAGCATATTGCGGATGCCACGAGTCGAAAAGCGTGACCAGCCCGACCGTTTGCCCGCTTTCCATAAGCTGGCGTCCAACTTCAATCGTAATCGGCCCTGCCGCGCACCAGCCGGCGAGGTAATAAGGGCCCTCAGGCTGCACGGAACGAATAGCTTTAACATAAGAAGCTGCTCGTTCTTCCGGCGTCATCAATCCTTCATTGTCTAATTCTCTTAATCCGTAGAATGGATAATCTTTGCCGAGTGCCTTGGGCAGAGATCCATATAGGAGATAAGAGAGAATCATAAAAAGAGGAGGCCGTGTGCCTTCAGTTTTGACCGGCACAAGCGATGTATACGCCTTGCGCCCGCGCAGAATGTCAGCCAATTGCTCAATCGTCGGCGCGTTAAAGATTGTAGTGATAGGCAGCGACGCATTCATCGCTTTATTGATGCGCGCAAAAAGCCGAACAATCATCAGGGAGTATCCGCCCAGCGAGAAAAAGCTGGTCCGAACACCGATGTTTTTTACGCCGAGGACATCTTCCCAGACGGAAACCAGTTTTGCCTCAATCTCATCCCGCGCCGGTGTGTACTCGTCGCTCTCTTCATGTGACGAAGAGGTAGAAGACAAAGTAATCGCTTCTTCATCAGGAGAGCCATCGAGCTTTAAGGAGATATGCGCGGTTGCAAGAAGCGTAGCGCACGAAATATGCGCTGGAGCAGTAGTGCGAAGCTGCCTGCTTATTTTTTCAACATCTGTTACAGGGCTTTCACCGGAAATATAGGCTGTAAGCTGATCGAACCCGTCCTCGGTTTTCGTCATGCGCGCTTTGGCGTAAGATACCCAGGAAATTTCAGTCAGGCGATCCTCAAGCTCGCCCAGCCGCAATCGATATCCATGTTGGCGAATCTGATTATGCGTGAAATCGACGATCTGAAAGCCTGTCTGTTGTCCATACTGAGCAAGAAAGCCGGTTCGCTTTTTATCTTCCTTATCTAATAGGAATAGCTCCCCAATCACCCCCTCCGGAACAGCATGATTCCATTTATCGATCACCGTAAACTGCTGCCCGGGCAGTGGCGCAATCGGATTGCTTGCAAGGCTGAATTCATCAATCGCAGCTAAACTGATCGGTCCGCTTGACAATGTGGAAGAAACCATTGACCAAAGGCGTCCGGCAGGCAAGAGATGTTTCGCCGCGTGCGCGGGCAGGCGGCCTCCGCGGCACACAATCTGGAGTCGCTTGTCCCCAGCCCATCCTCTGCGCATAAACTCAAGCCATTCAAATCCCGTTGCAAAAGCAAAAGTAACGCGCTCCCGATCGAAAATAGCTTGAAGGTCCGTCTGCCCTGCATCGGGGAGATACATCAGCCCGGCGCCGCTTATGAGCGGAAGCAGCAAATCGACCCAGGCATCTGTCGCCTGGCTTGCCGGCTTGATGGCCACAACATCGCCCGCTGTCAGGCGAAGCGATTGTGCCGCCGCCATCAGGGAAGTCAAAAGATCGTAGTGCGACGAAATCTGTAGCTCGTATCGCTCCGAGTTGCCATGAATACCGCACCATGCGGGAGCAGCATCTTCTATGTGAGGAAAATCAATCGTGTGCGTAGCCGGAATGCGCAGGTCGTCAAAAGCCGTTGCGAAGGGCAAATCACGGCTGAAATCAGCGCCGGCCAGGGTTATAGCCGGCTTGATTTCTGCATGCAGTCGGCCCCATTCCTGCTTGCTTGTAGAAGCGGAAATCGGTAGAACTACTGCGCCCAGGCGCAACGCTGCCAGGGCCGCGGCTGTAGCGTCAATAGAAGTCTCGAGGCGAAGCGCAACGATGTCTTTGCCCTGAATGTTTTTCGCATGCAAGGCAAAAGCGAATTGAATGCTGCGCTCTGCCAGTTCGTTCCACGTGATACGTTGCGTGTCCGTACGAAAGACGATTCCTTCAGGATTGCGTTTCGCATGTTGATCGATAACTTCGATCACGGAGCGATGAAGCTTGCGCAAGTATTTCGGGCCCTGTCCGGCACTGCGCAGTGCAAGTTCATCTTCCGATGACAGGAGGGGTAATTGCGAAACCCTTAAAGCAGGATTCTCAAGCACCGCATCCAGTATCCGAATATATTGCTGAATAAATTGCCGGATACGTTCCCGCCGGAACAGGTCCGTATTGAATTCAATCTGTAACCGTGGGCCTTCCGCGCGCTCTACAATGCTGACCAGCAGATCGAAATTTACTCCGCCGCTGACAGAAGGGCGCGGAATAATCTGCAGTTCAGTTGCTTCCTGCGGCTGCATGAATGCTTTTTGATATACAAAATAAATCTGCAGAAATTGTGATGTTGCGCCATTCTGATCGAGCTGAAACTCTTCCATAAGCCGGGAAAATGGAAGGTCTTGATGCGCATACGCGAATGTGCTCCACTCTGAAACCCGGCGTAACAGCTCATCGAAAGTTGGATCGTCCTTGACGTCGGCAAGAATTACCTGCGGATTTGCAAAGCGTCCGACCACATCATCCATGCCGGGTTGTGTTCGGTTCGCGATGCTGGATCCCAGAAGAAATTCTTCCTGGCTGGTATAGCGGGCAATCAATCCCTGAAAGACCGCCAGCAATACCTGATGAGTTGTTGCTTGATACTGCCTGCAGAATTGCCTGAGCCGCTCGTTGATGGACTGCGATATCAACTGAGACTCGATGTGCCCCGGTCCATCTTTCCGCGCAGTTCGCGGATAATCCGTCGGCAGATCGACCGCTGGAAAGCCGCGGCGTATTTGCTCTCGCCAAAAGCTCAGGGCTTCTTCCGCTGCCTCGCTGTTGAGCCAGTTCTCCTGCCAAACGGTGAAATCGGCAAATTGAAATGGCAGTTCAGGTAGCTTTGGAGCGCGGTTTTCAACGTGCGCTGAATAGATCTCACAAAAGTCCCGCACCAGAACTCCGTTGGACCACCCATCGCAAACAATGTGGTGCATGGTGCAGGCCAGAAAGTGCTGCTGATGCGAAACATGGATAAGATGCACAAAGAACAACGGTCCCTTTGCGAGATCCATGGCTACGTGGCTATGCTCATGAATTGCCTGTTCGGCGCGATCCAGTCGTTCAGCGTCGGGTAGATCGCTGAAGTCTGAAACACGAAAATCGAACAGCGGAGCGTCAGAAATTACCTGGTGCAGAACGCCGTCTATCATTCTGAACGTCGTCCGCAGCGCCTCATGGCGTAATGTGAGATCACGAATCGATGCCTCAACCGAGGCATCGTCTACCTTGCCGACAAGCCGGCAGGTAATGGCCATATTCGACGCGGTAGAAGATGCATCTACCTGGTCCAGTATCCAATAGCGATGCTGTTCCAGGCCGGCTGGAAAAAGATAAACATCTTCTGTCTGCATGAAACCTTCTGTCGCGGTGCTCTCTGCGGATAGCATGATTTACAAAACCTCGGCAAGAAAATCATCAAAACTACAAAATGTGCTTTAGTGAATAAGCTGTACTTTTTGGCGGTGCAGCGAACGCGGAATGGCCTGTATCTGGCCGGTTTTTTCTTTCGCGCTTGCCGTTGGATCCGCTTCCTCCAGTTGAGCACAGATTGCGGCAATTGTACGGTACTGGAAGAAATGCCGTGCGTTTACTTTCAGGCCGGCCTGGTTGGCCTGGGTCGTGATTCGAAAAATAAGCAGAGAGTCTCCACCCAATTCAAAGATGCTGTCTTCCACGCCGACTTCTTTCAATCCAAGCAGCTTTGACCATAAATCCGCCATGAGCTGTTCTTTTTGATTGCGAGGACGAACCGTGCTCTGCTTGCGAAGCAGCTGCTCTGCCGCCGGAGCAGGCAATGCCCGGCGGTCTATCTTTCCGTTGACCGTCCTGGGAAAGCTGTCCATGAGCATGATGGCGGCAGGGCGCATGTAGTCAGGCAATTTTTCCTGAAGATACTGGCGAAGCTCCTGTGCAAGATGTTGCTGATCTCCAGCTTGTTCCGGAATGACATAGGCCACAAGCCGTTTGTCTCCCGGCGTATCGTTCGGCGTTACCCAGTCCGTGCGAACTGCCACTACAGCCGATCGTACTTTCGGCGACTGTTCCAGCGCATATTCAATCTCGCCAAGTTCAATCCGATAGCCGCGTATCTTCACTTGTGTATCGATGCGGCCAAGGAATTCGACAGTTCCATCGGCCCGGTAGCGCGCCAAATCTCCCGTTCGATAGAGTCGTTCCTTCACGCCATTGCTGAATGTGTGCTCTATGAATTTAGCTTGCGTTAATTCAGGAGCATTCAAATAACCCGTCGCTAATCCATCTCCCGCGGCATAAAGCTCTCCCGCCACTCCTGCCGGTACGGGCTTCATCTTCTGGTCGAGAATATAGATGCGAGTGTTGGCAATCGGTCGGCCTATCGGCACAGTTCCCGAAGCAATGCTCTCAAGTGTTATGTGGTGGCAGGTCGTGAAGGTGGTATTCTCCGTAGGCCCATAACCATTGATGAGCTTCAGGTGCGGCAGCTGTTCGCATACCCGGCGAACATGCGTGAACGAGAGCACATCGCCGCCTGCCAGAAGCTGCCGCAGAGGACGAAGTATCTCAAGATGCTCCGTCGCAATCAGGTGAAAGAGCGCCGCTGTCAGCCAAAGTGTTGTTACGCCATACGTGCTGATGTGGCGCCCAATATCTTCCGGGGTGATGCGTTCCCCCATGGCCATCACCAGCTGACCGCCATTCAGCAATGCTCCCCAGATTTCAAACGTGGCCGCATCGAATGACAGCGGTGCAAGCTGCAGAAAAACTTCATCCGCGCTGAAGCTGGCGAAGTGATTGTTCTTGACCAGCCGCGAAATAGCGCGATGCGGCACAAGAACACCCTTCGGCGTGCCCGTCGAGCCGGAAGTGTACATCACGTAAGCAATGTCTTCCGCGCTGCCGCTATGGCTCAGATTCGCGGTGCTCTCAATGGCAATTGCCGGCCATTCGCGGTCAAGCAATATAAGCTTCGTATCCACGGCTGGCAGCTTTTCAGCAATCGTGCTTCGGCTCAACAATAGTTCCGCGGCAGAATCCTTGAGCAGATACGTCAGGCGTTCTGCCGGATAGCTGGGATCGATGGGTACATACACTGATCCGATCTTAAGAATAGCCAGCAGGCTCACAATAACTTCAGGCGAACGATCTGCGCAGAGCGCCACGCGTGATCCCGTCCGAAGGCCGGTTTGCAAAAGATAACGCGCAAGTTGATTCGCCTTATCGTTCAGCTCTGCGTAGGTGAGCCTGTGCTCGCCGGCAATCAGAGCAACTGCATTTGGAGTTTGTGCCGCCTGCTGTTCGAAAATTCGATGGACGGACGAGGTTCGAGGATATTCAGTCGCCGTCTGATTCCACGCCGTAAGAATCTCCTGTTCCTGGTCTGCCGTTAAGAGAGATATCTCTGTGCAAGCCTGCGTCATGTCCTGTGCAAAGGACTGAAGAATCGCATTGAGGTGCCCGAACCAGCGATCGATTGTGGCGCTGTCGAACAGGCTCGTGCTGTAATCGCACTCCAGCCAGAGTTCATTGCCGCGATCGATAAAGTTGAAGAACAGGTCCATATTCACGAACTTCTTGCCGTTGGACCGCAAATCGGCAGAGAGCCCGTCAAACACCAGGTTTGCGCCGACCTGCTCCACATTCGCCTGGATTTCAATGAGTCCCAGGCGGGATGGATCGCGCGTGAGCTTTAGATTGTGCAGCAGCGTGCCATACGTGTAATCCTGATGATCGTAGGCATCGAGAAGCGTCTTCCGGGTTTGCTTAAGAAAATCCAGAAGCGTTTGCTCACTCTGCAGCGTGCTGCGGATGGGCAGAAAGTTTACGCAATGGCCAACCAGTGTTGAGCCGTTCTCTGTTTTCGATTGTCCCGCCATCGGAATGCCGATAACGATGTCATTCTGTTCGGCAAGGCGATGAACCAGTTGCGCGAAGGCGGCAAGCAAGGTCGCGAACAGCGTGCTGCCCTGGCGCGCTCCCGCCTTGCGAACAGCCTGGAACAAATCGCTGTCAAAAACATACCGATTAGTGGCGCCTTGCGATGAGCGCATCTTGCCGCGAGGACGATCCGTAGGTAGCTGAAGAGGCGATGGCACAGTCTTGAACTGCTCTATCCAGAATGATTCGGTGGCCTGCCGGTCCTCGTTGCCCTTATGTTGATTGAGCGTATATTGGCTGAATGTAAGTTGCTGCGGCAATAAAGCCTTTTCGCCGCGAAGAGCCGCATTGTAAAGAGCGCTAAGGTCATTGAAAAATACGTTCGTTGACCATCCATCAAAAATAATGTGATGCGCAGTAAAGACCAGAACGTGCTTCTGTTCTTCCATGCGAACCAGATGTGCGCGGAATAATGGCCCTGTTGCCAGATCGAACGGCGTTGTTGCTTCCTGCTCCAGCAGGCTTGCGAATTGCGTTTCTTTGGAGATGCTATCGAAATGGCGATAGTCAAGGCGGCTCAAGCGCAATTCCATTGCCGGTGCGATAGTCGCCAGTTCCTTGCTGAGATCAAACGTCGAGCGTAGCGCATCATGGCGTTGAATCAGTTGCTCCAGGCTCTTCACAAGAGCCTCTTCATTCAAGCTGCCGGTAAGCGTAAGCGACGTGGACTCATTAAAAGCGCAGTTCGATTCATCGCCCAGCTGCGTTCCCAGCAAAATCTCCCGCTGGGATTCCGTGATCGGAACTTCTACAGTCTTGTCTGCTTCGATCACTGCGGGAGTAGCCGGTTGGTGGACGGATGTGGCCGACGGCAATGCCTGTCCAGCTTGCATGGCGCGAAGGCTGTTGTGGAATGCTTCGCGGACAAAATCAAAATCGGCATCTGTGTGCGTCGTCGTCAGGAAGCAGGGAAAACCTTCCTGAATATGAACACCCTGTTCGCGCAAATGATAATGCAGCATGCGCGTCAGGAAGGGTTCCGTGGATACCGGCAGATAGAACCATGAAGAATAAGTTTCGATGGACGAAGGGTGCGAATACTCCTGAAGCATGCTCTGTATATCGCTGACGAGAGCTTTCGTTTTCACCGCAAGAGCATTTTGCAGGTTAGCCCCTTGTTGTTTTACATACTGCAGGCAGGCGCGCACTCCAGCCAGAGCCAGCGGATGTCGCATAAAGGTGCCCGCATAAAAGGTAACTCCTGTTTCCGGAAAGGAGGAATCGCCATATTGCCACATGCCGCCATCAAGAGCGTCCATGTATGCCGCGCTTCCGGCAAGCACACCCACAGGTAAGCCGCCGGCCACCACTTTTCCATATGTCGCTAAGTCAGCGCGGATGCCATATACGGCCTGCATGCCGCCAGGATGTGTGCGGAAGCCCGTCACGACTTCATCGAAGATGAGCGCAGTTCCGCTCTGCTCCGTGATACGGCGTACCTCTTTCAAAAACTCTACAGGGCGAAGGTCCGGATGACGGCTCTGTACCGGCTCCACAAGAACAGCCGCTAGCTCATGAGCACGCTGGCGAATGATCTCGAGGCTTTCCTGCGTGCCGTAGTCGAGAACCAAAATATTTGCAACGCTTTCACGCGGGATACCGGGAGCCGCAGGCATGGAGCGCTGATTGCCGACGGACTTGACCAGGACTTCATCGAAGCTGCCGTGATAGTCGCCGGAGAAAAGCACAACAATGTTACGGCCGGTAACCGTTCGAGCGAGACGCATGGCTCCCATCACGGCTTCTGACCCGGTATTGCAAAATGTAACCCGCTCCATGCCCGTGAGATCGCGAACCAGCTCCGCGCATTCACCCGCTAGCTCAGTTTGCGGTCCGATGGCAAAGCCCTTGTCCAGCTGCCGGTGCACAGCTTCTACAAGAAAATCAGGTGAGTGGCCAAAGAGAATCGCTCCGTATCCATTCAGAATGTCTACATAGCGATTGCCATCCTTGTCCCACAGATATGCGCCCTTGGCTCGATCGACAACCAGCGGGTAGATCAGGTCCTTGATCTGGGCATGGAATCCTGACACCACACGCCCATCGGCAAATACCTTGCGATTCTCTTGCGTGAATTGCTTTGAGGCCCGCGTCTTCCGGTTGTAAGCCTGAATAAAATCGCTGAGATATTTCTCCTGCGTCGCGTTAAATTTACTTTCCTCTCCACGCTGTAATGGCTTGAAGGGCGTAAACGTTGGCTTTGCAGTCCGCGGTTCTATCGGCTTGGGAGCGGTCACTGTCTGAGGTGTTGCAGCCGCCGGTTGCGGCACAACTTGTTGCCCCTGAATTGGAGAAGAAACTGTCGGGGCGGCGCCCAGCACCGCCAATTGCTGCTGGAAGAGGCCCGAGAGCGCCTGCACTTGCGCGGCGAAAAGCGCTTCCATCGAACCTGAGACTGCAGGAGCGGACACCGCCGGAACTGTCGAAAGAACAGGAGCAACAGAAGGAGGAGCTGCCTTCTCGACGATCGCCTGACTGGCAGGTGCTGCCGGAGCGGCGTTGGATGCAATGTGCGCAGCCAGTGTTCCCAGCGTTGGATAAGTTTCCATGATTTGCCGGAAAGTCAGTTTCAACCGGTATTTGCTCTGAATGGACTGCGTCAGCTGTGTCAGAAAAAGAGAATCAAATCCCAATTCAAGAAACGATGAATCCGGATCGCTACCCGCCAGGTCGATTCCTGAGAGATCCGTGATCAATAGTTGAAGTTCATGTAACATTTGCGAGCTGTCGGCAACCTGCGTGGTCATAACAATTTCCTTCTTCATCGGGGTTGTCATTGCGTGAACTGGCGGGAGAGAGGCCTGGTGCGAAGATACTGATAATGGAGATTGATTCTGCGAAGCTTCCTGTTGCGCTGGAGGCGTTATCAGGTACTGTTTCCGTTGAAATGGATAGGTAGGAAGCAGCACGCGTCGGCGTGCGTATCCGGCATGAAAATCGCTCCAGTCGGGAGCGGCGCCGGAAACCCAGAGCTTGCCGAGCGCATTCAAAATAGCCGTATCTTCGGCAATACTGGCACGGGCTGAAGCAAGCGAAGCTAAAACGACATGCCGATTCGCTTCCTTATTCATGAGCGTCTGGCGAACCAGTTGTACCAATGTTTCGGAAGGGCCAACTTCCAGGAAAATACGTTCAGGTGTAAGTGCAAGCTCGTCGATGGCATCGGCAAACCGTACCGTATTTCTAAGTTGACGCGTCCAGTAATCCGCCCGGGCGATTTCCTCGCCTGTAATCCATTTGCCGGTCAGTGTGGAAACGCAGGGAATCGAGGGTGTCCGGAATGTGACGCCGCGCACGAACTCGGCAAAAGGAGCAAGGGCTGCGTCAACCATGCGGCTGTGAAATGCATGCGATGTAACCAGGTTGCGGTGCGCAATGCCTCGCGCATCGAGCTTTGCAGCAAATTCCGCGATAGCTTCTGTCGAGCCGGAAACAACGCAAAGCTGCGGAGCATTGACGGCGGCAAGATCGAGATCGCCTCCCATAAGCTCCGCGATTTTTTCTTCGCTTGCGCGTACGCTCAACATCGAGCCGCGGGGCATATCCTGCATAAGCCGCCCGCGGACCGCAATCATCTTGAGCGCATCTTCAAGGGAAACGGCTTCCGCAATGCACAGCGCCGCATATTCGCCCACGCTGTGCCCCACCGTCGCATCCGGACGTATGCCCCAGGAAAGCCAGAGTTGAGCAAGCGCATATTCAAAAGCAAAGATCGCCGGCTGCGCAAAGATGGTTTCGTTCAAGCGCTGTGCGGCTTCTTGTGAATCGTTCGCGGGGTAAAGCAGGTCGGCCAGATTTTCCCCCAGCATTGGAAGCAGGATCGCGCTGCATCTGTCCATCGCTTGGCGAAAAACAGGCTCGGAATCATACAGCGTCCGGCCCATGTTCAAAGACTGCACGCCCTGGCCTGGAAAGCAAAAAACAATCTTCGGATTCTCCAGCGGGCTCTCTTCATGCAGAATGCTGGCACTGGAATCCTTAAGAATCTGCGCAGCCTCCTGTGCCGTCGAAGCGACCAAAGCATTGCGATATTTCAGAGCGCTGCGGCCGGTCTGGAGAGTAAAGGCTGCGTCTGCAAAATTGATCTCACCCTTTTCGTGGAAAAAATCTGCAAGATTTTCCGTGAGCGCCGTTTGTGCGGAAGCAGTTTTCGCCGACCACACAAGCAGCTGTTGCTTGCGTCCCGCATCAGACTGCGGAAGCACAGGAGGCTCTTCTACGATGAGGTGTGCATTCGTGCCGCCTACTCCAAAAGAGCTGACCCCGGCGCGTAGCGGCAAATTGCCGGTTGCCCATGGCTGTGTTTCTTGAGCAATGGTAAAGGGAGTATCTTCAAGTTGAAGATGCGGATTTGGCTTTTCAAAGTGAAGCAGTTTCGGAATCGTGCGGTTCTCGATCTGCAGAACTGTTTTGATAAGCCCGGTAGCCCCGGAAGCCACATCCAGGTGCCCCACGTTCGCTTTGGCTGTGCCGATGGAACAAAACTTGGCTGCCTGTGTTGATCCGCCGAATGCCTTGGCAAGTGCCGCAACTTCGATGGGGTCGCCTAATGGAGTAGCGGTCCCATGAGCCTCGATATACGAGATGGTATCGGCAGGCACGCCGGCCATCTTCTGCCCGCGCAGAATCACTTGCGACTGCCCTTCTACGCTCGGAGCCGTGTAGCCAACCTTGTTCGATCCATCATTGTTCAGAGCAAAGCCGCGAATCACCGCAAGTACCTGATCGCCGTCGGCAATAGCATCGTCCAGCCGCTTCAACAGCACGACTGCCGATCCCGATCCGAAAACAGTGCCATTGGCGCGATGATCGAAAGGACGGCAATGTCCATCTTCTGAAACAATGCCGCCTTCCTGCGGCACATAGCCCCGGCGTTCCGGAAAGGTAATCGATACTGCGCCCGCAAGCGCCATGTCGCAGCCATGCGTTAAAAGGCTCTGGCAGGCCTGGCATACGGCCACAAGCGAAGTAGAGCATGCAGTCTGCACGCTCATGCTTGGGCCGCGTAAATTCAATTTGTAGGAAATGCGGGTCGGCAGAAAGTCCTTGTCGTTGCCCATCATCGTGACATACGAATCGACCTGGTAGCCGCCGGTGAAGTCTTCAAGAAATTTGCGGTCCGAAGCGATGTTATGCATGAAGTACGTGTTCATGCTGCACCCGGCAAATACGCCTACCGCATCCTTTGTATGCGCAGGATCATAACCGGCGCGTTCCAGTACCTCCCAGGCGCATTCCAGAAAAACCCGATGCTGCGGATCCATCAATTCTGCTTCTTTCGGATAGATTCCGAAGAAGTCGGCATCGAACATCGTCGTATTTTTGAGAATTGGGCGGGCGGCGATATAGTTCGGCGGCAGGCCCTGGTTTTTTTCCTGCGAGTCGAGGTCTTCACGATCGAAGAATGTGATGGACTCCACTCCTTCGCAAAGATTCTTCCAGAACTCTTCCACCGTTTCCGCGCCGGGAAAGCGCCCCGTCATGCCGATAATTGCAATCGCCGACGATGTAGTGGCCGGTGCGGGTGCGGTTGGCTTGTGTTCATCCGCTTTGGCCTGCTTTCCCAGAAAGGCAGCCAGGCTGCGCACGGTCGGATATTCAAATAGGGTCGCGATGGAAATAGTAGGGTCGACAGCGCGGTTCAGCTTGGTAAGCAAAACCGTGGCTAACAGGGAGGTGCCGCCCAAATCAAAAAAATTGTCGTCCAGCCCTACGGCAGGCAGGCCGAGGGTCTCCTGCCACAAGCCTGCGATCAACTTTTCGGATTGTGTTTTATCCCAGGACTGCGCGGCGGTTCCGCGATTGCCGTAAGAAGGACTCGTATTCAATTTGTCGTTATGCATAGCAGGCTTTCAGCGTAATGAATAGTGAATAATGCTGGTTCTGAGCGATTCCGGCTGTTCGGCAATGGTAATGATTAATCGCCATTCGCGAAACTTTCAATTTCCTGTTCGATCGATGCATGTGGCGTGGTGGAATATGCGGGTGTGCCGGAATTCTTCTTGTGACGATTAGGACGCCACTTCATGTTCATCGCGCTGATTCTGCTTTCCGCATCGCGAAGATCGTTTTGCAGGTCAGACTCGGCTCGCGCCAGGCGCACTCGATTGATGACAGCTGCTACTCCCGATACATCCAGCCTCTCCAGCAGTCGCGTGGCGCGCGTCAACCTGCGCTTTGTTGTCTTGCCGGCTTCCGACACCAGGATCGTCACATCGGCAGAGCGGGCCAGGTACTCAGTTTCAGCCGAAGCCAGCAACGGAGCTCCATCGATGAGGATAATTTCATATTCTTTTGATAACGTCTTAAATGCTTTCCCTGCGAAGTTGCACAGTGGAGTCATCGCGCCTGACAACGGCTTGGGAAAGACTGTTGTTGCATCAAGCTGCCCGGAGGCTACTGTCTGAAGGCCATCGGCAGGCACTCCGAAATCCGCATCCTGCACCGATCGGGTCACGCTGTCGTTGACGCCCAGCGTGACATAGGCGACAGGATCTGTATTGCCCGAAGCATCGATGGTCAATGTTTTATGGCCCAGGCGCGCCAATGTGCTGCCCATGCTGTGCACAATCGATGTAACTCCGGCTCCCCCTGCAATGCCGGTAAAGACAAATGTTCGTGCGCCGGAAGTGCGAACGGCATGGTCTATTCCCGCGGCAAGTCGCAATGAGCATTCATCGAAAACGCGCTGCGTCACATCCTGGTCATCCATCAGCACGCCGATAGGAGCAAACCCCAGCAGGGCCTCCATATCCGTTGCCGTATGAATGTAAGGATCAAAGATATCCATCGCAACCGCTGCGGCAATCCCCACAAGGATAGAGAAAGGCAAGAGCAGAGGTAAAAGAAAACGAATCTTGCTGGGCTCTGGTCCGGTCGGCGGCAGGGCGGGAGCAAACAGATGAATAGATCCCGGCGAGCTGCTTTCAAGCTCCAGATTGCTGATGCGGTCGGCTACTTCGCTATAGCGGGTTGTAAGATGCGCAATTTCGGCTTTTAAATCTTCAGCGCGTTGCAGCTTTGGAGCAGCGGAAGCTGCTGTGCCCGTCTCGCGCCGCAGATCGCTGAGCAGCTTCGTTTCAACTGCGGAAGCTCGATTCAATTCCGCCCGGTCTTTCAATTCCAGCTGCGCGGCGGCTTTCTTCTGCAGCTGAAGCTGCATGCTCTGCAACGCCTGATCGATCTGGTTCAGCTGCTCTTCGGTCTGCTTCCGCAGCGGATGGTTTGGCGTAAGCGTGCTGAGCTGCTCGACCAGGGTGCTCCGCTTTTTTGCCAGGTCCGTCTTGAGAGCCATCAGCCCCGGATCATTCGCAACCAATTCATCGGCGGCTGCATTAAGAGCCGCATTCGGCGTCGAAGGATCGCTGTTCCGCAAGGCTGACAGCTGCGCTTCTGCCTGGACACGTTGCTCATGCGCCGTAGTCAGATCGGTGCGCATCTTGGCCAGTTCATCGTCGAAAGGATTGGAGCCGTCCGAATCCACCTTGGCCATGCCCAGTTCTTGAGTGATCGTTGATAGCTCCGTTGTCCGCGCATCGAGCTCTTTGCGAAGATCGTCGCGTGTTGCGCGAAGCGTGTTGAGGCGGTCATCGCGTCCGTAATACTCTTCGTTCTTCGCCTTGCTTATATACGATTGCGTCACCGCATTCACAATATCTGCGAGATGATCGGGCGTGGACCGATGAAGCGTGATCGAAACCTGATAGGTCAGGCCGACGCGTGCGATATCGAGAGACTTCTTCAGGCGGTCGATCGCGGCCCGCTCTGTTTCGCCCGGACGCTGCCATGCGCCGCGGGGAAGGCTGTGCAGCGCGTCTTCCAGAACATCGTAGCGCGTAATCGAATGCACCTGCTCCTGCACATACGAGTCATAAGGGCGTTCTTGTTCGCGGTCTTCGATGAGCGTCTTCGGAAACGTCGGCGAAACATAAATCGTGCTTTCCGCAACATAGCTGACACCATGGCGCATGAGGGCTGCAAGGCCCAGGCCGAGCACAACGACCGTAACAAGAACTGCCGTGACGCTATGCAGCCGAAGACTCTTCCATACATGAATACGCCATGCTGTTCCTTGCGCAGCTGACCGAAGCGGCAAGCGCGGCGCAGTCGAAGTACTGCGCGTTTCTTGCGGATTGACCGGGGTGATAAACATGGATCTGTACCTCAAAGCCGTAGTGGTTCGTATCGTATAAATCAGCAAACAATGCGCAGAGCAGAGAATTACGGCGCCAGGACTCCAACCGTAACCAGTGTTGCAAGTGGACCAAGCTTGGAAACCGCACTCGTAAACTTCTGCATGCCGCTCGTGGGAATGTAAATCGTATCTCCGGCATGGAGCGTTACCTCTTCGCCGCCGTGAGGCTTCAGCAGGTCTTTGAACGGGACGGCAATCGTTCGATTGGTAGATGTCTGCACGATGTGAATTGTGGGCGAAGAGCCTGCGCCTTCAGCCAGGCCGCCGGCCTGCGCAAGCGCCAGGCGGAGATTCAGTTCCGGTGTTAAGGCTTCTGGTCCGGGGTGTTGCACGGCTCCAAGAACCGAGATGAACTCCTGCTGCTGCACCGGAACAAAGACGATATCGTTTCTGCGCAGCCGGATATCCGCCATGGCGCTTCCACTCTGCAGCAACTGCTTCAGCTCCACCGTCAGAGTCTGATCGTTCCCGCGGTAGATAATGCAGCGCTCGGGAATGGCATCCCTGCCATTTGCATTGGCCAGCAATCCGCCGCGCGCAATGGCGTCAAGCAAGGTCGGCGTGCTGTCGTAGGTCAATACGCCAGGATGCTGCACATTGCCGAGTATCAAGATTCGATTCGAGCCGTATTTATCGATCCCAATCGTCACAGAAGGATTGCTGTAGTATTTTTCCAGCGCAGTCTGGATCGTCGCGGCAGCTTTTTCGCGCGTCTCGTTTGCAATCTGGATAGAGCCTGTGACCGGCAACGTAATTCTCCCATCAGGCCCGACCGTACGTTTTCCGGTCAGTTCTGGATAACCAGCCACGTCGATGGTGATTTCATCCCCGGGCCCGATCTCATACTCTTCATCGGCGGGCGGCTCAAAATTCTGCAGAGCTTTGAGCGGGCTCACTTTCAATTGCGGAGCATTCGCTTCATGCGCTGCATTCTCTGCCTGCTGGGCGTGTGCAGTGATGGAGCCCAGCAAGAGCGTTGTCATCACAATGGATGTAGTGATTGCGGGCGCGAGAAGTTTCATATCGATAAACCTCGATGTACGAAATACAGAAGTGCTGCCGGTGAGGGAAACTGCGGAAAGCGTCTTCATAGTGTGCCTTTCGCAGTGCTGTTGCGCTCGGTTCTTACCCAGATCGCGCGGGCTGTGGAAGCATAAAGAACTTTGGGAATCAAAAAAAGCTTCCAGATCATATAAAGCGGAGCCTGTGCCAGCAGGGCCATTGCGCGAAGACGGTTTGAGCCCAGCGATATGGCGCGCAGCACATAAGCCAGCACCGCTGCAAGAGCGATTACGGCATAAATCCGGGTGAATGCTAACGGAATAGCTAGTGTGAGCAGAATGGCTGCCATGCCCAACGCTACCGGCAGGCTTATCAAATCGAGCACCGGCTCCAGAATCGACAAGCGGCCTTTCATAAGCTCGCGCGTAAGACGAGGCAGCCAGGTCTTTGCCGCCTGTAGCCTGCCGCCTTGCCAGCGCGCGTGTTGCGCCGTCTCGCCGTTCTTGGCCGTCGGCAGCTCGGAAGAAACGATCGCGGCTGGAATAAACGCGACTTTCTTATCCGCCAGTACCAGGTTCAGGTGGTATTCCAGATCTTCCACCAGCGAAAAAGCTGAATAAGGAACAGCGCACAGCGTGGAAGAGGAAAGCGCAAATCCATTACCCAAAATCCCGGCAGACAGGCCAAGCCTGCTGCGTCCTAATGGGCGGACAAGATTAAAAGCCCGTAAAGCAAGCGCAACAAGCTCAGAGCGCACCCGTGCTTTCCCGGGATAAAGATCGTAGCGGCATTGAACCGCCGAAGCTCCATGCCTGAGCGCGTAAAGCACTTCGCTGATAAGGTTCGGTGATACCGTCGAATCTGCATCGACAACCAGGACAGCTTCCGCGCCGTGCGCAACAGCATAGGAAAAGCCGTGACGTAATGCATGCCCTTTGCCGCGCGCAGAGGCGTCGTTATAGATAAGAGCCGTAGCTCCCGCCGCCTCCCCGAGCGCTGCCGTCGTATCTGTGCAGTTGTGCGCCACCACGTAAACGCTGACCTCCGCTGTCGCCGACAGGAGCAGGCTTTCCACGCATGCCCGGATTGTGCCTTCTTCGTTGTGCGCGGGAATCACTACCGCGAGACTGGAGATTGTATTCGCGCCTGCAATGCGCGGCTTCGTTTCCGGCAGAAGGCTCGCGGCAGTAAGCAGCAGCAACTCGCACACGAGCGGCACTGTAGCAGCTATCAGCACAAAACCGGCAATGGAAAAAAGTAAGGTCATAGGAATCGCGAATATCTTTATGTTTTGTTTAGAACTTATGCAGCGGAGCTCCGGCGGCAATCGTCTGGCATATGCCTTGCAGAAACTCAAATCGAACCTGTACTTTTCCGAGCGATGCCCGGTTGCTGAATGAAGTCACAGCGGGCGCATAATGTTGCTGCTCTGCGCGCTCGGCGCGATGAATCGCATCGTCCACGCTCGATGTCATCATGAAATACATATTGAGGTGAGCGCCGTGAAGCATGCGGCGTACCTGCGGCTGCATCGCGGCGAGCCACAGTTCGCGGCTCGATTCGCGCATTGCCGAGGAGACTTGAATGAGGGCTCCCAGCGCATCTGTGCCCAGGCAGGTCGTTTCTGCCAGGTTGAGGACCAAATTTCTGCCTCGCTCCACCGACGCGCTCGCCATCGTGTGAAACTTGTTGACCGCCTCCTCGGTGAAATCGCCGTATACAGAAATCACATCCGTGGATTCAATGCGATCGCGATACACACCGGGCCGCGTTTTATGCTTTGGTTGCAGGGCTGCTGTCAGATACTGTGTCGGCATCTGAAACGCAAAATCGATAATGTCATGAAAGTAGCGTTTTGCCAGTCGCCCCGGTTCGCGGGAAACGCGGTGCAGCCATTCCAGTCCGCTCTTCTGCATCCACAGCGGCGCCCGCTTCGTGGCTCCGGCAATAAAGTCCAGCGAGCCTCCTACTCCAATGCATACAGGCACATTGAGGCTGTCGCGGTGCATGGAAATCCACTTCTCCTGTTTCGGATTGCCGAAGGCCACGAGAAGAATGTCCGGCTTGGCTTCCGCAATCCTTTGGAGAATGTCATCGTGATCCATGTCTTCCAAAGACGCAGGCGGCGGCGAGTAGCGTCCTGCAATGCGCAGGCCCGGAAATGCTTGTATCAGCTTGTCAGCGGCCTTCGCTGAAGTGGCTTCAGCCGCACCCAGCAGATACATGCTGAAGTTGCGGCGCACGCACAATGCGGCAAGCTTGGGAACAAGATCAATTCCGCAAACCCGCTCCTTCAGCGATCTCCCCATCAGCTTTGCCGCCCATAAAATCGGCATGCCGTCGGGCACCACAAGGTCGCAGGAGCAAAGTATCTCCTGCAGCGCTTTGTCCTTCATGGAGTGCCGCAGAAAATCTACATTGGCTGTGGCAACCTGATGAAAGCCGCCCTGGTCAATTTTGTCTTCGATAAAACGTACTGCTTCATCGATGGTTATGCCGTGAAACGGAACGCCCAGGACTGCTGCGGTATATGGAAGTGTTGTGGCCATTTCTATGTCGCTCTCTGGGGGAGCTGTACATGCTTCAACTGCGCTTCTTAATTGACGGATATGCTGCCTTTTGGCTGGCTGCAATCCTGGTCTAAATCATCGATCGGCACTTCTACCGCAATCGACTGGCTTACAGACGAGACATTGACGAAGACCGTCAATTTATTGCCCATGCGAAGTACTTTTCCTTCTAATCCGGCCAGCGGCCCCTTCCGTATGCGAACCGATGTGCCTGCCGCGACATATTGCTGTCTCGAGCAAGGCATGCCGCTTTGAAGTGCAAGCCGCAGGGACTCGATCTCGTGCGTGGCAATCGGCTCCGGCGCCCCATTGTTGCCCAGGAGCTTCACCACTCCTGCAGTCTCCAGTACGCGTACGCGATTGTGCAGCGAAGGCTCAAAGCGCGCGAAGAGATAGCCGCCGAAGGCAGGCACGTCCATGACTTTCTTGCGGTCTTTCCAGGTATGCACTTCGCGCAGGGTCGGAAGGTAGCTCTCAAATCCCTTTACCTGCAGCTCGGCCGCAATCCGTTCTTCGTAGCGATAACGCGTCTGCAGGGCAAACCACGCAGTATGATTCGATGTTTGAGTATCCATATTCCTCATTTGGCCGGGCTTCGCCCATGTCGGTCACAAGAACCGCTTCAGCTCAGGGTTTTAATCGGAAAAACACAACGTCGAGACAACAACAAAGCAAAAACTGAATGCTCCGAATCTTATTTGTTCGGCTGCACTGTCCCGTCTAGGACGGGGCTTTCTTCCGTTAAGAGAACTTTGTGGAACAACCATTCCGGATCGCAATGCAATATCTCTGCTATTTGCGTTCGCAGATTGTCGCTCGGTTCTCGAAATCCATTGACGATCTTGCTGAGATGGGCCTCATCAATTCCTAGCATTTTTGCCATTCGGTTTTGACGAAGACCACTCGTGTAGATCCTCAATTTCAAATTCGGATAGATGTCACGGTGAATGGGCACTTTTGCAACCTATTTCCTTTTTATTTAAGCGGAAGCCAGTACATTTCTGCCTGATATCCGGTGCTGCCTACCAGATAAGCAATCGCCGTGCCAAAGTTATAGCTTTGTGATTGTCAACATTTTGTTGTGTTTGCTGTCCGGCATTGCAAAAAGTCGTTCAACTTTTTGTCACTATTTCCAAAAAGTAGATGAAAGTTGCGAAAAGAATCGTTTCTATATGTCTCGCATGTTCGGAAATCATGCAGTGTGACCGTATTTAAGACAGGCATGTCCATGCGGAAACATCGATGCCCCAGGCTCTCCCGGGTGGAATGAAAATGGCGGTTACCTTGGTGCAACGCTGTAATCTGCTGAAAATTCAATGGTAATCAAATGCAAAAGAAGCGTTGTGCGAGTGCAAAGAACGTATAAAGTAGGTGCACAGGACATTTTTAAGCAATCGGGTCAAAAAGTTGTTGCGATACAGATCATAAGCTCGGTATTCCGCAGCTTCGACGAGAAACTTTCTTCGGAATGCAGGGTCCGATAAGCGAGCAGTCTATGTATTGCGGCGAATCCCAAATACCCGCGAATAGAGGGAAATATGCTGTGCGAGGTTGTCATTTCTGGGGAAAACCGTGACGTTCATCGCTGCTTGAATCAGGAGCTCGAGCAGCAGCAATATAGTTTGCTTTTCTTAAAAAGTATTCCTGAAGCTGTAGCCTATCTGCGTAGTCCTTCCTGTACTGCAAGCGTAGCTCTGTTTTGTGATGTAACCATGCGCCGCGAGCAGGATTTCAACGTACTCTCTGAGCTGGCCGTCATTCATCCGCACCTGCAGATTCTGCTTTTGCCGGAAACCGCCAGAAGCTTGCCCAGCGACCTTCCTGTTTTCAGCGACAATATTCGCACTGTGCAGAAGGCGCCATCGCTGGAAGGCCTGGCGCAGGCTGTGCGTCAAGCCGTGGACACGGCAGAGATACTCGCGGAAAAAAGTCGCCAGGATGAAGACAGGTATGGAGAAGTTCCGGGCAATTCCCCCGTCTTTTCGACGGCGTTTCTTACGCGCGTGGGCATGGCCGATGTGCCTGTGCTTCTCCATGGAGAAACCGGCGTCGGAAAAGAGGTCATGGCGAAGCGTCTATGCGCGTATTCTCCGCGGGCCCACAAGCCGTTTCTTAAATTGAATTGCGCGGCGTTGCCCTCTGAGCTTGTTGAGAGCGAGCTCTTTGGCTATGAAAAAGGCGCATTTACCGGGGCCGTCGCGGATAAGCCGGGCAAATTTGAGACAGCTCAGGGCGGAACCATCATGCTCGATGAGATCGGCGATATGGACATCCGTCTCCAGGCAAAGCTCCTCCAGGTATTACAGGATGGCGAGATTCAGCCTCTCGGCGGCAACCGCACAGTCAAAGTAAATGTGCGCGTGCTTGCAGCGACGCATCGCGACCTCCGCCGCGCCATCGAGCAGGGAACCTTCAGGGAAGATCTCTACTATCGCCTGAATGTGATCAACATCACCATTCCTCCCTTGCGCGCCCGGAAAAACGAAATCCTTCCTTTAGCGGAAACTTTGCTGCAAAGGCATTTGCGTCCCGGAACCGTCGTGCCGAAAATCACTCCTGAGTTACAACAGGCGATGCTCGAATATCATTGGCCCGGCAATGTGCGCGAGTTGGAAAATATTATGCGTCGTTTTCTCGTCTACCAGGATGCAAGGCTGCTTCTGGAAGAATTGAAGCAGACCATGCATGGCCCATCTTCGGCGGAGCCTTCATCTCCTGCATATCGCGCGCCTGCGGAAGACAATAATTCTTCCATCGATCGCGTCCTTGAGCAATCACGGCAGGCCGAATCCAAATTGCTGCTCGAGGCGCTCGAGGCAACACGTTGGAACCGAAGACAGGCAGCAGCGCGGCTCAACCTCGATTACCGCGCGTTTCTGTACAAGCTGCAAAAGTATGGAATTGCGGAAAAGCGCGATCGGGAAGAAGCTGCCCTGGGCGCTTAATGAATCCATGGATGCCCATAACAATATGGAAAAAGTTGTGAATACTCCGGAGAACAGAGAAGCGAGCGCCTGCCCATTGCTGTCTATCGTCGTCATTGGCCGCAATGAGGGCGCGCGGCTGCATCGCTGTCTGCAATCGATATCTTCTATCGATTACTTAAGCCCCAAGCCGGAGCTCATCTATGTGGATTCCGGATCGACAGACGGTAGCCCTGAAGTGGCCCGCTCTTTTGGCGCGCAGGTCATCGTGCTCAATGCTGCGCGTCCTACCGCCGCCTTGGGCCGGAATGCAGGTTGGCCTCTTGCGAAAGGTAAATTCATCCTCTTTCTGGATGGCGATACCATGCTGCACGCGGACTTTCCTCGCCGCGCAATGGAGACGATCTCCCTCGATCCTGCCATCGCTGCCGTATGGGGAAATCTGAAGGAAATCCATCCGGAGGCATCTATCTACAACCGCATCCTTGATCTGGATTGGATCTATCCGCCGGGCGAAACAGAATTTTGCGGCGGAAATGTATTGATGCGAAAGCAGGCAATTGAAGCCTGCGGAGGATATGATGCCGGTCTTATCGCCGGCGAGGAGCCTGAGTTGTGCCGCCGAATGCGAGCTGCCGGTTATCGCATCATCCATATTGACGCTCCCATGGCCGGCCACGATCTGGGAATGAAGCACTTCAGCCAGTATTGGAAGCGTTCTGTACGCTCCGGTCATGCATATGCTGAAGTGTCTCGCCGCTTTCGTGAGACAGATGATCCCTTCTGGCAGGCAGAGCATAAGCGCAGTTTGATTCGAGGTATTTTCTGGACCGCGTCCATATGCCTCGCCATGATTCTTACAGCGGCTGCCCGCTCAGTGACGCCGTTGCTTCTCTGGATTGTTCTTTTGCTGCTGGCCTCGCTGCGTTCAGCCTGGAATGCGCGTTGGAAATCCAGTCGCATGTCGTTGCTTATCCTCTATGGAATGCATTCGCAGTTGCAGCAGATTCCTATCTGCCTCGGCGAGTTACAGTACGCTTATCACCAATATGTAGGGAAGCATAGGCCTTTGATCGAATATAAAAACGTACCTGAGTAAGTGCGGCAGTTTCGATTACTAAATTCTGTCCACCGCAATTACTAAATGGGAATAGCTAAGTATTTCTATAGAAGTTAGTATTTGCGTATAAGTAGAAAGTAGTGCGCTGGTATTTGTACGCACTGTAGTCGATTGTAACGATTTCAGGCCCCACGCCAGTGGGGCTTACATGGGCGAAGCCCGTCTGCTGTCATTCCGTTCCATTTCCAACAGAATCAGCGCTTCGGCGCTATCAAAAAAATATTCAATAAAATGTTTTGTCGCCGCGCATTCTGGAAACTCTGGTGAGTCGTATGGCAACTTCAAGCCTTGGTATATTCTCAAAACATGCGTCACCCCCAATCAAAGATAGCTTCCTCGCAACCCCCTTCGGCAGAAGCGCGCCCGGCTCGCATAAAGCAGCGCTATGGATGATGGTGGTGGATGTTATTTCGCTGCTTGCCGCGCTGATCATCGCATTGCCGCTGGCGCTCGATCGATGGCTATGGCCGGGGGAAACGCTGGCGCATGCTCTGCTGTCCAGTCCCACCCTGTATTGGCAGATCGGCTACATGGTGTGGTTCAGCATCGTGCTCCTGCTTGTTGCGCATCATTACGGGCTCTATGGGCGGACGCTTACCTGCAGCGCCTGGAATGAGCAGCGTCGTGCCGTGCAATGTTGCCTCACTTCTGGCCTCCTGCTCTGCGGCGCCATATTTGTAACTCATAATGTGTCCATATCTCGCGCTGCCATTACATATTTAATTTGTTTTACAACAATCTTTTTTTGCCTGTCTCGCGCGGGCTGGCGCTATCTTGCATCCAGGCGCTATGAGCGCGGCCTCGATACCAGAAATGTCATCGTCGTCGGCGCCAGCAGCATGGGGCTGGCCTTCTGGAAAGAGATTCAGCTGCATCGTTACCTGGGGCGCGTGTGCCTCGGCTTTGTAGAGATACCCGGCAATCACAAGCTCACGCAGATTCCTCGAGATCACATCCTCGGCTCCGTCGATCAGCTCTCCGCTCTGGCGCGGCAGCATTTTGTCGACGAAATCATCATCGCGGATCATTGCCCGGCCTCCATTACCTTCCGCCTGGTTGAGATAGCTCGCGAATGCAAAATGGAAGTGCTCGCCGGCCCCGGATTATGCGATGGATTAGCTCACGAAAGAAGGCCGGAATACCTCGGCGGCTTTCCGGTGATTTCCATTCATCGCCGGGACGAGCGCTTGCTGGCCTCGTTAATTAAAAGGGCAGTCGACGTATTGTTTTCCGGCTTGATCCTCATAATCTTGCTGCCCCTTCTGGCTGCAATCGCGCTCTGCATCAGCCTCGATTCCCCCGGCCCGATCTTCTATGCGTCCGAACGCATCGGAAAAAAAGGGCGGGTATTTCGCTGCTTCAAATTCAGAACCATGGTCACCGGCGCCGATCAGTTGAAAGCGGCGCTTGCGGCGCAAAATGAACGCAAGGGCATTCTCTTCAAAATAAAAAATGATCCTCGCGTGACCCCTGTCGGACGCATTCTCAGAAAATACAGCCTCGATGAATTGCCCCAGCTGTTGAATGTATTCCGCGGCGAGATGAGCCTCGTCGGCCCTCGTCCTCCTTTAGCAAGCGAGGTCAGGGAATATGAGCTCGAACATCTCCGCCGTCTTGAGGTATTGCCCGGGCTCACAGGTCTTTGGCAGGTTAGCGCGCGCCAGGATCCTTCATTTGAAAAATATGTCGAGCTCGATATTGCATACGTTGAGAACTGGAGCATCTGGCTCGACATGAAAATTCTGATGCAGACTGCCGAAGTCGTAGTGCGCGGAACAGGCTCCTGAACGTGCTAGCAGCCGATATCGACGCGAACCCTTTTACCCGCCGAGCTCCATGTGCTCATGCCTCCAATCACCAGTAAAAGCGGCAGTATCATCGAGCCGTTTAGGAGGTTATCGATGGCGGTCATCAGGATCGCTCCGGCAAGCGCGTGCCTGAGATTCAGATACTCGATATCGGATCGAGCCAGCGAAAACCATACAACGCGAATGACCGGAGCGAGTTGCAACATCTCGAGCGCAATGAATCCAAATGCGCCGTACATGCCGAAAGCCAGCAGCCACAGGCCCCACGGTCTGGGATGCCCCAGCCGCCACCAATCCCATTCTCCGTAGCCCAGCAACGGCTTGCGCAATGCAACTCCCACATTCGCTTCGTCCTGTGAGAGCCGCCATCCCAATGAGCCGCGCCCGATCCGTTTCAGAAAGGATGCGGTTGCATGCGCGGCAGCATTGTGATGGACCAGGGCGCGAAGAGAGAAGACATTAGCCAGCCGCAGGCCCGCAAAGCCTACGATGCCTGCAATGAGAAATACTGCCAGAAAACGCGGATAACTCTTATAGCTTAAAAATGCAAAAGGAAGTAGTCCCAGGAGAAGCAAGATGCTCCCGCCTGATTGGCAAAGCAGCGTCACAACAAAAAGCAATAGCGCTGCCCATGCCGCAGGAATTCCGAGAACCTTTTTTACGATCTGCTTCGCCCACAGCCATATCGCGATCAAGGCAGCCGTAGCCATCCAGATGCCCAGCTGATTGCCGTTTTCGAGAAACCCGATAGGGCGATAACCGATATACCGCTTTGCCCCTACCCACTGCAAAGGTAGATATCCATAGCAATGTTGATAAAGTATCGGTCCGCGCCAAATCTCGAAAAGGCAAAAAGGAACATAGAGCAGGCCTGCAATGACAATGGCTTGCGCTGCAAGGCGCAGCGAGTCCGATGTTGAAAAGTAGATGCGTCCCAGCAGGTAGGGAAGGCCCCATGCCAGCAGCTGATAGATTTCCCCATGAAAGATTTCAGCAAATGAGAGGGAATTCGCCGTCCCGGAAAAGATAGGCACAAGGCACCATACAATCATGGGAATATCCCACAACGTCACGGAAAAGCGCCGGATCGTATTCCGATCAAACAGCAAAAGCCCTGAGAGGGAACAGAAACTGACAACCGTAGCTTTGGTAAGCAGGTATCCGCTGGCGATATCCAGCCCCATAAACCAGTAAGGGAAGGGATCCGAGGATAACTTGTAATTTGCATTCGGCAAGATACCCCAGCCGCCAATCATGACAATCAGAAGCGCCTTGCGAAATGGGTATCTATAAAAGACAAACAGGCTGATTGGTATCCAGGTTAAAAGGACGATAACCGGTATTGAAATCATTCACGCATCCATAAACCTCAATGTGTGCACGATACTATATATACAGGAAGATGCTCTCTACATATCCAATGCGTCATCGATCCGTCCGAATATACTCGCTCTGACGCGCATATTATTTTGAACAATCATCAGGATTTCACCTGTACGTCAACAGAACCGGCGAAATTGTGGATGAGCATTCTGTAATCCTTCGACTGATAAAGAAAGAAGAAAATTGTGGAACTGACTGAACCCAGGACTCAGGTAACGTCTATGCGGAAGATGCTTCCGAAGGTGTTGGATTTAATTCGCCCGCGGCGAGGCACTTTCCTTATTGGACTTCTGCTGATCACAATCAACAGAATCGCCGGCTTTGCGCTGCCGCTATCCACAAAAGTCCTCATCGATCGCGTTGTGGGCCAGCATAATATCCATCTGCTGCTGCCTCTTATCGGAGGCCTTCTGCTGGCCGTATGCCTTCAGGCCGGCACGTCGGTGACCCTCGCGCAAATGCTCGGCCGCGCATCCTGGACCCTCATCACTGGATTGAGAATTCAACTGCAAAAGCACATCGGTCGCCTGCCCATTTCTTTTTATGACGCTAACCGGACCGGCACGCTCGTCTCCCGCATCATCTCCGATGTCGAGCTCATCGGAAACCTCATGGGAACCGGCCTCGTGGAGTTCATGGGCGGTCTGCTCACGGCAGTGCTCACCTTTTGTGTGCTCATGTGGATCAGCGTGAAACTCACTCTCATCATCTTCACCGTAATCGGGCTTTTCATCTTCGCTATCAAGAAAGTCTTCGGCGTCATGCGTCCTATCTTTAAACGGCGCATCGAAATTCAAGCCGACCTTACAGGAAGGTTGAATGAGTCCCTCGGCGGAATTCGCGTCATCAAATCCTATCGCGCCGAAGAGCGCGAAGCCGCAACCTTTGAGAAAGGCGCAAAAATACTCCTGGCTAACCTGATTAAAGGTGTCAACGCCAATTCGGCCATGAGCCTGTCTTCAACTCTCGTCATCGGCTCCATCGGCGCGCTCGTAATGTTTTTCGGCGCGCACGAAATTCTCGGCGGAAAGATGACGCTCGGCAGTTATGTCACATACAACGTCTTTCTGGCTTACATGATCGCTCCGCTCTTCCAGATAGTCTCCGTTGCCTCTCAGGTTACCGAGGCTATCGCCGGGCTCGATCGAACCTATGAAATCCTTGCCGAAAAAGAAGAGGACGACGATCCGCGCCGCGTCCATAAGTACGAAGGAGAACTGGCTGGCAGCATCATTTTTGATAACGTTGATTTCGCATACGAACCGGATAAGCCTGTTTTAAAGAACGTTTCGTTTATTGCAGCGCCCGGAACCGTAACCGCGCTCGTTGGTCCTTCCGGATCAGGCAAGTCCACCACCATCAGCCTGGTAAGCGCGTTCCACTCTCCAACAAGCGGGCAGGTCCTGGTCGATGGTTTAGATCTTGCAACGGTGGAGCTTGGCAGCTACCGCACGCATCTCGGCGTAGTTCTCCAGGAATCGTTCCTCTTCCATGGAACCATCCGCGATAACATCTCTTTTGCGCGCCCCGATGCCAGCGACGAAGAAGTATTGGAGGCCGCAAAAATTGCCCGTGTCGATGAGTTTGTGCGCAGTTTCCCCGAGGGATATCAAACCATCGTCGGCGAGCGCGGTGTAAAGCTCTCCGGCGGCCAGAGACAGCGCATATCCATTGCCCGCGCGCTTCTTGCCGATCCCCGCATCCTGATTCTCGACGAGGCAACATCCAGCCTCGATTCCGAATCGGAGGCCTTGATACAGGAAGGCTTGTCTCAGCTCATGAAGGGCCGCACAACGCTTGTCATTGCGCATCGCCTCTCCACCATCCGGCAGGCCGACCAGATACTCTTCTTTGAAAGCGGAAGAATCCGGGAGCGCGGCACGCACGCGGAGCTCATGGCCGAGCGCGGGCTGTACTACAACCTCTATAACCGCCAGTATCAATTGGAAAGCAATCTTTTCCTGGCCGACGGTGAAGGTGGAGAAGAAACCGCCGTCGAAGAAGCGGCTGTTGAGTCTGCAATACAGATGCCCGGTTTATCTCAGGTTTTGCGTGGATTGTAGTCTGCGTATTCTTATTTTGCGCCTGCAAGGAAGCGCAGCGCCCTGATGCCGGGAAGAAAAAAGTAGGCCCCTCCGCGCACAGTGATAAATTGCGGCAAAGCAGCGATTTCATGCTTTGCCGCATTTTCTTTTGTCAGAGAAAAAGTATTTGTAATCGGGCATCCGGCAATCGGTTCCCGATTGCCAAGCAGCGGATCGCTCTCACCCGTAAGGCCGCCGAACTTGCTGCTCGCCAGCCATGCGTTCTGCACAAACTCAAACTGCCGTGAAATATTGGCTCCCAGGCTTATGAAGTGTATGCCGCGTTCTTCATCATTCGCTGGAGCCGCTTGTAATGCCTCCTCCGTCGACAGCGCAGGCCCATATTCGCGCCCTCGGCGCAGCAGCCGATGAAACCGCGTCGATGCAATCGCGTCCTGGCCAAATTCGTTTTTCGTAAGCCCCAGCATATGTGCCAGCTTTGAAAAAAGATTATCGCTTGCTCCGGGCAGATCGTTCGTCCTCGGATTCGCGCGTCGAATATGCGCGCCCAGAGGGCAGCGCAATCCCAGCGCGTCCGAATCGAACGTGAATTGATTGAGAGGCGCTTCCTTCGCGCGAGTACCGTCGATAGCCTGTGTGCTCAATTCCAGCAATGGTGTTCCATCCTGTTTCCGGCCTACAAGCATTTCCGCCAGCCGCTGCCGCGCTGCGGCATCTGCATGTGCATGCTTGTCTATAAATTGCCAAAACCCTCGCACATCCTGCTTCAGCTGGCGAAATACAAGATAGCTCCCATTCTTCGCGAAATCGCGCAACGCAGGCTGGTCTTCCGCGCTCGGCAGCACAGACGCAGCATGATCAAAGGGAATGAGCGGTCTGTCCGTATACTTCCCGTACTCGTTCAAGTAGCCCAGCAAAAATTCGCCCAGCGCAACCCGGTTGCTGTAAGTGAGCTGATCACCTTTTGTGCTGCGTTGCTGCTCCCAATCAATCGTGGGCTGGCTCACGCCATCTGCAAAGCCGAATGGCTCAACTCCAAATAGATTCGATGTCGTAAGGCACGTAATCAGCTCAAGCCCATCCTCCCATTGCTTATTCCGAATCGCCTTCGACCATCCTTCAAGCAAGCCCTCCCGCGCATAAAGCATAACCACCATATGGGGTGTATTGTCGCCCGTGCCCCACGTCCAGTATCGGGGTGAGTTGGCGCCCGTATCTCCCAGTCTTCGCGACCGGCTCTCATCCCCAGCCATGCCTGCATAAAACTCCGCCGAAAATCCATCAAGAATTTCTTCAGCACATCCCAGCGCGCGCAACCCTTCGCACGTAAACGCCACTTGTAATGCCGTATCCGGCGCCGTTGTCAACTCGACAGCATTCGTCACAGGAGCCGCCGCAAGCCATTGCCGCGTAGCCGCCGCATCTCGAATCCTGAGCAGAAGAAACGAGGCTTCCGTCAGTGCTCTGTATCCAAAGCGCACAATGCCTTGTACATCTGCGAAGTCGATCTGTGCCGCTCTTGTCATGCAACCCTCATCTATAGAAGCTGCGCCCACTGCCGCAGTTCCGAATCGCTCATCCCCGGATTTTCCAGCCCCTGCCGAATCAGCCGATTCCGCTCTATATCCAGCGCCGTCAGGCCGGGATGCCCGTTGTACCAAACCTCGGTAGGCAATTCATGCCTGCGAATAAAGTATTTAAACTTCTGCTCGTCTTTCGCGCCGTCCAGCACCAGCCAGTTGGTTGTTGGATAGCCGACGCCGTTGCTGAAAACAACATTCAACCCGAACGCCACTTTGTTGATGAAGTCATCCATATAGCTGTCCAGGCTGCCGTCATAATTGCTGGCAAAAAACAGGCGCTTCTTATTGTCGAGAAACACCCATCGCGCAAAATGAATCGTATGGACGCGGGCAAGCCTCCCGCGGTTGAAGATATGCCGCGTCGTATAATCGATCACCCACAAAATAAAAATCAATGTCCAGCGACGGAAGAGCCCCGGCTTCACGCTGCCGAATGCGCTGAATTGATTTGTCACATCATGATCTTCCAGGGCAGCCAATTCATTGGCATAAGCTGCGTCAGGCCGCGGCGCAATTTCAGGATCGTTGCGCTCTCGCCGCCGCAGCTGAAAGATAAAGATCGGCGCATACAAAATAAAAAACGGCAGCAGCAGTAACAAAAGTAAGGGAACAGCAATCAGGTGCGCAAAATTCCGCACTTCCCATGCAAGCGGCGTCGTGGCATCTGGAGTCAGCGTCAACTGTCCAGCCCTTTGTTGAGAGACAATAAACTCCCGAAGTTGTATATGTAACTCTCGTAGTGGCAAATATCCGCGCGAGCTGTCTGCGTTCAGCCATTCACGAATCGCCAGCCTTAAGCTCTTTTCTTCGCGAATCTGCTGCATCGTTCTGCCTATCCAGTTCACGTAGCTTGTGGCAGGCTCTTGCTGGTGTTGCTTCATCCACGTCAGCAGGCTGGTGCTTTCTGAAAAGTTCTCGCAATGGCTGAAAATCCGAACCAATCCAGTGCCTGCGCAGCGTACCAGCTTTGCTAGAAAAGCCTCTCGCGCACCATCAAAATCGCACAGAAAAGCCAGGTAAGTCGGATAGAAAGGCTTCGGAAGCTTATACACGGTAATGCCTTCCAGCGTTCGATCATCCAGAATTACAAGGCGGGCAAAATGCAATTCATCCAGTTCACCGAACGGAATCAAATCATTCTCCCGGTCGACAATTCCCGGAGCATGATTCATCGAGAGCAGCAGGCGGCGCAGCTCTTCTTTGCGCTCTGCAATGATCGGCGCAAGAATCATCAGGTTGTCTTGTGGAGTCATTGTGCTGCGAACTGCACTGCGAAATTAATGAGTTTGCTTTTATTCCAGTAAACGATGCCGAGATAAAGCCCCGGCCCGATTAGTCGAATTTCATCGCGAATCCAGTGCGCCAGCAGGGAAGTCTCCGAATAATCCAGCACGATGCATTCCTTGCCGTCGAACCAGCTCTCGCCCTTATAAACTCTGGCAATAATCGCATTCAGCCCAAAAGGCAGAATGCGATTGCGCAGCGTGCCGTGCGCGGCGTCGAAGGTCTTTCCTTGCCATGCAAAGTGATTGATAAATGAAGCAATCTCATCGGAATAAGTAGTTCCGGGCGCAATAATGGCGGTCCCGTTCGCTTCTCCATCAGGAATCGCGCCTGCTTCGCTCGATGTGAACAGGTCATCGAGATCTTTCTGCGACATGCTCAAAAGTTGTGGAACGGTATAAGCCATGGACAATGCGCTCCTCGGAAATCAAGATGCACAGACAACCGTATTCTTTGAGAAGATAGTGCGCGCAGCCTTCGATGCGTTGCAGCCAGCGGCATCAGATGATGTCCAATATCGTTGGAGAGCTAAAAGTTGTCAACGAAAACATTTGGCCTAAGCGCGGGCATCTTCCAGAATCACATCCGCTGCTTTTTCGCCGATCATGTACACCGCGCAGGCAATAAAAAATCCGGGAATGCGCGGAAAAACAGAGGCATCGACAACGCGCAAACCGTGCGTTCCATGCACGCGGAATCGGCTGTCTAGCACGCCGCCCGCCTCCTGGGCCCCAATCGCGCAGGAGCATGAGGCATGATGCCCCCAGGCATTCTCGCGTACATACCGGCGCAGGTCTTCATCTGTTTGAACATCCTTGCCTGGAAGCGTCTCCTCCGCAATCACATCCTTTTTCCGCAGCTTCTCCGTAAGGTCTCGCACAAATCGAACGCCATCGACCACGGAATCAAGGTCCTCCCCTCCATCCTTCGTGCCTTCTTCGAAATAATGAAAATTGATCTCAGGCATATCCAGCGGGTTTGCCGATTGCAGCCTAACTTCTCCCGCGCGGTTATTCGTGTGCGCCTTCAATATGGCCCATGTCAGATAGTTGCGATTTGTGGCAAACACATTGGAGTACCCGGGAAAATATCCCTCAAACTTTCCCAGGATCGCCAGGCAGAAAAGGTCAGGCAACGGCCGTTCCGGCGCGGACCGCTTGAACAGCGAAAGCACGGTGCCGTTTGTAATGTAGGCTCCGTCACGCTTGCGTGCCCAGCACTCATACTGCGGATCGCCTTTGCTGAATGTCGCTCCCTTAAAAACCTCCCATTCCTCAAAATTCATCCGGTTGACCACCCCGACTTCGTAGCGGTCCTGCAGATTCTTCCCGACACCGCGCAGATCGACCCGAACAGCAATACCATGGCGCTGCAGCTCTTCCGCCGGTCCAATGCCCGAGAGCATCAAAAGCTGCGGCGTATTAAAAGCTCCCCCTGCCAGGATCACTTCGCGTTGCGCATAAGCTGTCCGCGGCTCGCCCGCCGTCCTGCTCGGATTCGCATGTGCCCTGTATAAACGCGCGCCCTTCAGATACTCCACCCCAATCGCGCGCCGATTCTCATCGAATAAAACCTTGGTTGCCAGCGCATCCAGTTCGATATGCAGTCTCTCCGGATGCTTCTTTGCCGCTTCCAGCAGGCGCTCACGCGATCCCATGCGCGCATGGTTCCTGGTTGTCAGCGGCATATAGCGCAGCCCGATGGAATTCTCTTTGACCGTGCGCCAGTCATTCGGATCCAGCTGGCTCTCAGCCAGCCATCGAGCGCGCTCCGCCTCATAGCCAATCTCTTCGATCGCTTCTTTGATCGAAGCCAGCAGAACTTTGCGAAGGTCGCGCTCCAGCAAGGCGGAAAGTGGAAGCGCGCACTCTGTATGCAGCCACCCTCGCCATCCATGGCGTGTAGGATTGATCCCAAGCTTGGCCAGCAGTCGATACGGCCAGCGATGACGGCAGTTTTCCAGCCGCTCAAAATAGCGGCGCATATTCGAGGCATTCCACGACGTGTCTCCGGTCAATGCAGCAATGCCGTCCCAATCCGCATCATGCGGATAGACAAAAATCATGGCGTTGTGCGCCGTGCAGCCGCCTAACGTTCCCGCTCGTGGATACAAAACTCCATCCACCTGTCGCCCTTCATAAGTGCTCAGATATTTGGGATCGAGCTGTTGTGCTTGCTGATCGCCATAGTGGCGGACAAAGAAATCCCAGCGCATCGCGGCGTTTTCTGAGGCGAACGCGTGGAAGCAGGGAACTTCGTAATCTTCCGGCAGCCTGTCCGCATCATTCGGCATCTGTTTGGCGTCTCCGCCTGCTTCCAGCACAAGAACGTGAAAGCCAGCTTCCGCCAGGCGTGCCGCCACCGTGCCGCCGCCCGCTCCCGAGCCGACAACAACATAATCCCACCCATCCTGTGCTGTACTTGTCTTCATGTGAAAAGATGCTGTCCAGAATACTGCAACTTCGCGATAAAATGGCGCACTATTGTTGTTCTACTTCCCGAGGATGTGAACGACCATGCCTCTCGGTCCCCGCATCAACGATGCCATTCTTCGCCTTGCTACTCTCGAGCACCGCATCGACCCGTATTTCCGCGACGGCTTCAATGCGCTGTTCCAGCGTCCCCTCGTCAATATGGTGCAGTTTTTCCTCCATGTGCTTCACGAAAATCCGGAAACACAGCTTTGCCAGGAAATCGTGGCATCCGATGAAGCAGAGATTGCCGCTGTCATCGCCGAGCAAATGAAGCAATTCACCGCCCGCGAATATAAAGCCCGCACAGCGCAACGCGCGGGAAATACCAAAACCTACGGAGTCGTTCGCGCAGAGTTTGAGGTGCGAAACGATGTGCCCGCCCGCTTTCGCAAAGGAATGTTCGCCGAGCCGGCAACCTATCCCGCCTGGATTCGATTTTCAGGCCCGGGCCCGCTCTCCCCTCCCGACATTGCCGATGCCGGCATTCTCAGCATCGGCATCAAAGTCATGGGCGTTCCCGGAGACAAGCTGCTCGACGACGAAAAATGGACGCAGGATTTCCTCGGCATCAGCTCGCCCACATTTACCACGCCCACCGCCAGAGAAAATGTAAAGCTCCAACGGCAAATCTATGCCGGAACCCCGGTCTTCTATTTCCTCAAGCCGTTCGATTCGCATTTGTGTGACCTCGCCATGCAGGGTCTTTATGCCCGGATGAACCGCAGCCCCTTGGAAGTTCGTTACTGGAGCTGTGTTCCTTATCTCTGTGGAGAAGGGCTTGCCATCAAGTATTCGGTGCGTCCGGTCTCCAGCCACAAGACAAAAATTCCTTGGAATCCGCCCGCGGATTGGCTCCGGCAGTCCCTCTCCATGCGTCTTGCTAGGGAAAGCGTAGAGCTGGACTTCATGCTTCAGGCGCAAACAAATCCTCGACGAATGCCGATTGAAGATGCTTCGATTGAATGGCCGGAGAACCTGTCGCCATTTGTTCCTGTCGCCAAAATCCGCATTCCGCGGCAAAAGTTCGACTCCCCGCAGCAACTCGCCTTCGCCGATGTTCTTTCCTACAACCCGTGGCACACTACCGCGGCCCACCGGCCTCTCGGCAATCAGAATCGCGCCCGAAAGCTCATCTATACGCAGCTCTCGGCGCTGCGGCAATCGATGAACCATGTGCGGCACATCGAGCCCAACGGGTCCGAAGTTTTTTCGTAGGAATTTCTGCTGCGGCGCGTCGTTAGGCTGTGGTACTATCCACGGCCATAAAGCAACAGGTGAAACTATCTGCAATTCCGGCTCACTATTCTGTGTCTTAAACAGGAGTCAGATACAAGGCATGGCCCAGACCCGCTCGCAGTCTCACGCATGGATAACTTCTGTCTTGCTCTCGATCACTCTCACCGTTGGATGCCATCGTGCGCCGAAGCCCGGCCAGGTGCAGGATGAAGCCATGCGCGCGGGCCGAACCGCCGCATCCTTTCCCGCAGCCGATGAAGACTATTTCCACGACATGGATGGCGGCATCGCTCTCACCTCTGACGAAATAAAGGGCCGCAACATGTGGCTCGTCTGGACGGGAGGCAACGACCGCTTCTGGGACCTCATGGCAACTTCCAGCGTCGGCACGCTCGATCTGCTCAAGACCGTCTCCTCCTATCCCGGATACAAATACAGCCGCGACAATCGCTGGAATTATCTTGGCCTCGTCAATGAGCCTTGCTTTAAGAAAGCTACAGCTCCCGACCCGCAGCATTTCGGGCTTTGGCTCGATCAGCGCAGCGCAGATTGTCCCCCGGACCCATTCGAGAATAAGCAGAAATACCCCGGCGTTAAAATCGGCGCGCGCGGCAGCACTGTGCCTGTCGGCTCCTATTACGGCTACCCCACGGGAATCGTCGGGCTACGTCTCTTTCCGAATCCTGATTTCGACGCCGCAGCCGCAAAGCGATGGGATCCCAAGCGCTATTACGAAGATCCCAGCTACTACAACGACAAAAAGCTGATCCGTCCCTATCGCGTCGGTATGTCCTGCGCTTTTTGCCACGTAGGCCCAAGTCCCATCAAGCCGCCCGCCGATCCTGAGAATCCCAAATGGGAGAACCTCAGCTCAAATGTCGGCGCGCAATATTTCTGGATCGATCGCATCTTCGCGTGGAAACCCGATGCTGGTAGCTTTCCCTATCAGCTCTTCCATACATCCCGCCCAGGCACGCTTGATACTTCGCTGATCTCGTCCGACAACATCAACAATCCGCGCTCCATGAATGCAGTCTATGGCCTGCGCGCGCGGCTCGATCTTGCCCGGCGCTGGGGCAAAGAAACCCTCGCCGGCGGAGAGCTCAATAACAAGCAGTTCAACGAATACATCCACTCCGGCGATCTCACAAATTTCTATCAGCCTCCAAACACCGTGTGGACAGCGCGCATTCTCAAGGACGGTTCCGATTCCGTCGGCGCCCTCGGAGCGCTGAATCGTGTTTACCTCAACATAGGCCTCTTCAGCGAAGAGTGGTTGCTGCACTTCCGTGCTCTTATCGGTGGCCAGCCCATTACCCCAATCGAAATCTCAGTTGCCGACAAAAACTCCGCTTACTGGCAAGCCACCGAGCAGCAAACACCCGACATGGCTCTCTTCTTTCTCAAGAGCACCGATCCGCATTACTTGAAAGACGCGCCCGGCGGCGAAGCCTATCTCAGCAAAGACAAAAGTGTTCTCCAGCATGGAGCCATTGTCTTCGCAGATCGTTGCGCGCGCTGTCACTCCAGCAAAATCCCCACCCCTGCGGCAGGCGTCGATCCTGGTGGATGCGCCGGAAAAGATTATCTGACCTGCTGGAACAAATATTGGGCATGGACGAAAACCGATGAATTCAAGACCGCCATGCGCAAAATCGTTCTCGACAAGGATTTCCTCAAAGACAACTATCTTTCGACCGACATGCGCGTGCCCGTTACCCTTCTGCAGACCAATGCCTGCAGCCCGCTTGCCACGAATGCAATTGCCGGAAACATATGGGACAACTTCTCATCCCACACCTACAAAGAGCTGCCTTCCGTCGGCGCTGTCACTGTCTATGATCCATTCACAGGCAAGCCCGGAACCTATGTCATGCCCGGCGGCGGTCGCGGATACACGCGCCCTGCTTCCCTTATCAGCGTGTGGTCAACGGCGCCCTATCTGCAGAACAACACGATCGGCAATTTCAATCCCAGCCCTTCCGTCGATGCGCGCATGGCCTCATTTCAGGACGGAATGGAAAAACTCCTCTGGCCGGAAAAGCGCGACAAGGACCCCGTGCTGGGCGATAAAATCCCCGGCCTCATCGATCGCACCACGCAGACAAGCTACCTCCGCATCCCCGGTGGATACTTGCCCGACTATCTAAAGCCGCTCATCCATCCCGGCGAGAGATTCTTTCCCGCCATCTTTGGCGACGGCGGCATACAGCTCGGGCCCATTCCCGCTGGAACGCCGGTGGACTTACTGGCGAACTTCGATTTACTGGGAGAGCCTGCAAACAGTAGCGAAAAGCGTGAGCGCCAGGAAAAGGTTTTGAAGCTCCTGCTGAAGCTGAAGCACGATCTCGACGCATTGCCTCGCAACGCGACCGATGATGACGCCCGCAAAGTCTTCGCCAACGTGGTTCAGCCCATGATGGAGTTGAATAAGTGCCCCGATTTCATCGTGAATCGCGGCCACTACTTTGGAACCAGCTACTTTACCGAGGAGCCGCCCTTGAGCGATGCCGACAAGCGGGCTCTCATCGAGTTCATGAAAACATTCTGATAACGATGCGCATGGACCCGTGGCCGCATGAGCGCAGGCCACGGATCCATCCGCGACTAGGCAACGCGCTCAATCACCAGCGAATCAATCGTGACCGGCGTCTTCGGCTTATCCTGCGCGCCGCGAGCAACCTTTGAAATCTTATCGGCAATCTCCTGACCTTCCACAACCTCGCCAAAGATCGTGTGGTTGCCCGTCAGCCACTGCGTGGGAGCTACCGTGATAAAAAACTGCGAGCCGTTCGTGTTTGGCCCCGCATTCGCCATCGCCAGCTTGCCCGGCTTGTCAAACTTGTGCGGCGATCCCTTCGTCTCATCTTCAAAGCGATAGCCCGGCCCGCCAAAGCCCGAGCCTGCCGGGTCTCCGCCCTGGATCATGAAGTCCGGAATCACGCGATGAAAAATCGTGCCGTCATAAAGCTTGTCTTTGCTCTTGTTGTTCGTTACAGGATGCGTCCACTCGCGCGATCCCTCGGCAAGCTCAATAAAATTCGCAACTGTCTTCGGCGCGTCTTTCTCAAAAAGACGGCATACAATCGTGCCTTCGCTGGTGTTAAAAATTGCGTAAGTTCCGGTAGAACGAGCCATGTTTTACTCCTTAAAAAGATATTCGTAACTCTGGGTGGGAAATCGGAATTAGTTTGAGGGCGCCGCAGCTGCCGAAGGTAAAGGCGGCAACGGCTGCCCTTCCTTCACAATGGTCACTTTCTTCAGGATCACAGGAGTCACCGGCTTATCGTTGTCATCGCGTTCGACTCGTGCAATCGACTTCACTACCAGAACACTCGGATCGTCGCATTGCCCAAAAATCGTGTGCTTCTGGTTCAGATGCTCTGTCGGAACCTCCGTAATGAAGAATTGCGATCCATTTGTATTCGGCCCTGAATTCGCCATCGCCAGCCGGCCCGGAACATCGAAATTCAGGTTAGGATCGAACTCATCCTCGAACATGTATCCGGGATCGCCCATGCCCGTCGCCGTAGGATCGCCGCCCTGGATCATAAACTCCGGAATCACGCGATGGAACTGCGTGCCGTCATACAGCGGCTTGTTATGCATCTTCTGGTGTGTCACCGGGTCGGTCCAGTCTTTCGTTCCTTCCGCCAGCCCGATAAAATTCGCCACCGTTTTCGGCGCTTCTTTTGCGAACAGCTTGCACGTGATGCGCCCCATGCTCGTATCCAGCACCGCCGTCGGCCCTGTAGGTTGCGGGCTTACATGCGCCTGCGTATCCGGAGAATCAGGCAACTCCTGGCTCGCAGCTGCCGGCGTGGATGCTGCCGGCGTGCTCGGTGCCGATTGTTGCGCGAAGCCGCTACAGAGAAAGGCTGAAGAGACGAGAGTGAGCGATGCGAGGCGAGCCAGTGCGTTCATGCAGTTTCCCAATCGTTAGGGTACAGCATTGCCGCATTCAGTGAAAACCGCCCGCTTGCCGCCTCGAGAACGCCGACGCGCCATGAAAAAGATTTGCCCTCATGTGTAACGCGCGCATCCTGCGCTTCACTACTCGTTGTTAACCCTCTCCGGGCCTCGGGCCAAATCCTTAAAAAGTGAATAGGAAAAGAATCATGAAACAGCGTATGCTCTCATTCGTTTCGGCCATGCTGCTCGCTGCGCCTCTTGTCGGCACAGCGCAACAGCAGCAGTTAAAGCCGAATGAGCTCCCGACAAACGTCGCGGGTGCCACCACCATCTCAGCTCCTCCAAAAGGATTCAATCCCTTGACGGCCTCGGACCAGGATCTCGAATACTACGGCTTTCCGCCCCGCCCCAACGAAGTGGAAGCTCCCAAAGCCTTTGCGCGATGGCAAAAGGCAATGGCAGCCTCCAAGTTGCGCCTGATGCCGAAGCTCGAAGTCACCAACAACTTCAGCGCTCCGGCAAAAATGAAAGCGGGCGCAGTGCCTGCAAGCGGCAGCGCCTCCTCGTCCTATAACTGGAGTGGCTACGTCAATACCAACGGCGTCACCAAGTACGGCAATTCATCCTTCTACTACATCATTGGCGACTATGTTGTACCCGTTGCCACACAGGCATACGGCGTCTGCACCGGCGGCTGGGACTATTCCGTAAGCTGGGTCGGCATCGACGGATGGGGCTCGGGCGATGTGTTGCAGGCCGGCAATGAAGCCGATGCCTACTGCAGCGGATCCACAAAGTCCGCCTACTACTCCGCATGGTATGAGTGGTATCCCAACGGCTGGACGCGCATCACCAATTTGCCCATCGTGCCCGGCGACGACCTCTTCGTAGAAGTCTGGAGCACCAGCTCCACCGCTGGCCACGCCTATCTCGTGAACTACAACACCAACCAGTACGTCAGCATCAACTTCAACGCGCCTTCCGGCACGCAGCTTGTCGGCAACAGCGCCGAGTGGGTTGTCGAGCGCCCGGGAATCAATGGTTCACTGGCAACACTGACCAACTACATCTCCGATTATTTCTCTGACGCCTATGCCTATAACTTCGGTTATTCAGCTGTCGATCCGGGCAGCGCAAGCTCCTTCCCGGTCACCATGCTCGATAACAGCGGTCACGCCATCTCGTATCCAACCTTGCTCGGTGCAAATGCAATCTGGCTGCAGAATGAAGGCTCATCCCGGTAAAACTTTAAATTTGTAAACGAGACAATTTCTGCCTTGCCGAGACAATCTCTGCCTTGCAAGGATCGGCGATGCGCTCCCGCGCGTCGCCTTCTTTGTTTACAGCTCCATCGCGTATTGTGTCGAAGCCGCTGCAGGAACAGCTTTCGCCTCGCTGGCCAGATCCATCACCAGCCGCTCCAGCACCAGCTTCTTATCCGGAGGCTGCGAGCGCAATTCCAGGTCGGCCCGTGCAATCAGCCGCAATGCGCGTGTCAGTTCTCGCTTCGATTTATAACGGCGCGCCTGCCGAATTAAATCCTCAGCTGCAAACGGAGGCATGCGAAAACCTTGCCACAGCGCCTGCCAGATCGCGCGAGAATCCCGCACATTCTTCTCCAGGATCACCAGCATCTGGCGGAAAGTGCGGGCCAGCATATAAAGGTGACCGATCGCTGCGTCTTCACCGCCGTCGGAAGCATTCAGCAGTCCTTCCAGCAGCATCAGCGCGCGCTCCTTGTCCTTGGCGGAAATCGCATCCGTCAGCTCATAAAGCGAGCGCTGCTTGGCTGCCAGCACCATTGTTTCCACATCGCCCAGCGTGATGAGCTTTTTCAGCCCCGCATATAGTGACAGCTTCTCGAATTCGCTGGCAATCAGCATCATGTCCGCGCCCAGAGCATCCACCAGCTCGCGTGCCGCATCCTGTTCCAGCTTGATCTGCTGCTTTTCCGCTTCCAGCAGCAGCCAGCGCAGTGCATCCGCTTCATCCACGCGGGCCAGCTCCACCATCCCGCAATGGTCCCCCAGCGTTTCCCGAATTCGCTCATAGCGGTCTTTATCGGTCATATCCATCCGTCGCAGGTCTGAGGGAATACGAAGATGGTCCGCCACAAAAAGAAGCACTGCCTGTGGATTCGGCGACCGGAAGTAGTTATCGATTGCGGCAAACTCTTCCTTCTTGGCCGCGCGCGTATAAAGCTGCTTCAGGTTGCGGATAAAAAGTACCTGGAACGGCGCCATCAGCGATGGCGTCTGCGCCCGGTCGAGTGCCTCAAAAATACTGGTCTCTGCCAGGTCGATATCCGACAGGCAAAAATCGCGCAGATCGTCAGGCACAAAAGCCTGTAGCAGCGCCCGGCGGCAGCGCTCGTAAAGAAAAATCTCGTCGCCAATCAGCACATAGCCCGCGCGCAGCTTGTTGCTGCGCACTTCCGCCAGAAAACGGTCCGTGGAGGCGAAACCTGCTCCCATGCCTAAAACGCCTCCAAACATGCTTGGACGGCTTCGCCCGGGTGCCGTGTCGCTGCGCTCGCGTGAGCATCGAAAATCGGAGAACTGGCTTGCATCAGAAGGACTCCAGAATATCGGAGACCAGCGCCTGGGCAAAGTCACGAGAAAGGCGCTGGACCGCCGCCGGGTCTTCCTGGATAAAACTCACTAGGTCTTGTGTCGTCTGGTATTGCTGGCGGAATGTATAGTTCTTGTTTTCATACAGCACGCGGTGGTCCCGGTCCAGCACCTTTACGCTCGCTCCCACCGTGATCAGGTAGCTCGACGACTGGCCTGTCTGAATGTTGTACGTCAGCGGAACCACCGTAAAGGTATTGATCTCCCCATCCAGCACCGCATCCCCCGCATCCGGCTTGTCCGTTGCCAGAACTTTATACGGCGTCCGGCTCGTAAATTCCCGAATCACCGCGTTCGTGAACGCAATTTCCGTATGATACGACTGCGTGTGCGTCGCAAACGTCGGCACTGCCAATGTATGCACAGTGTTCGGCAGGTGTGCCGCCGAATGTACCGAATGATATCCGCAGCCGGAAAGCGCGACTGTCGCGGCTAGTAAAACTGGAAGGGAAAAGCGAAGCATTCTGTGACATTTTCTCATCTCTGCCGCGCTTTTGCTTTGTGCCCGCCCAGCGATAATCTTTGCCTTCCAGCCAATTTCTTTTTTCCTAAAGCAAAGCCTACCATGTATCATGACACCGTTCGGAGGCCCGTAAGTTGTACCTGAAACGTTTTATTTGCACGACTTTTCTTTTTTTTAGCTGCCTGAGTCTCTTTGCTGATGATCAGATTCCGCCCGCCGCATGGCGTATCGGCATCGGACAGCCGCCTCCAAATCCAGGCGGCCGCAAGCCTTCTTTGCCTTCAAATATCGATGACGGTTTCTGGCAGGGCGCTCCTGTCGGCGGATTCGGCGCCGGCACATTTTCCCGCAGTTACCGCGGCAACTTCGAGCGCTGGCACATCAAGGCCGGCGTTCATAAATATGCCGATGTTCCCGCCAATCAGTTTGCTGTTTTCGTGCAGCCGCAAAATGGCCCGTCCCGGGCTGTCGTGCTGTCGACCGGAAAGCCCTTGCATGGTGAGCTGTCCGGCTGGAACTGGTCCTATCGCCCCGGTTCCGATACCCCGGGCTCCGGCGAATATGCGGCCCTCTATCCAAAATCATGGTTTGCTTATGACGCCAATCAGCTCGGCGTGAAATTGACCCTCGAACAATTCTCTCCTGTCCTTCCGAATAACTACCGCGAATCCAGCTATCCCGTTGCCCTCTACAACTGGTATGCCGAAAATCCCTCCGACGAGCCCATCACCGTATCGCTCCTTTTTTCCTGGACGAACATGATCGGCTGGTTTCGGGATACGACCAGCGGCTTTGATGCCGCTCTCAGCAATCAGGACAGGAACCGTTTCGTCTCTGAGGAGCTGGACGGCAGTTCCATGAACGGCATCATCTTCGATCGCCTCCGCACCGGGGCCGTCCGCGACGAGTGGGATGGACAATTTGCCATCGCGGTAAAGAGTGGTCCCGGCGTGGAAGTCACTCACATGACCACTTTCTATCCATTAGGTACAGGCGATGAAGTCTGGAAGCCCTTCTCCACCGATGGAAAGCTGCCGAACTCCAGCCCCGACGCCGCCAGCAGCGGCGAGCAGATCGCAGGTGCCATCGCCGTAAAATTTATCCTGGCTCCGCATGAAAAAAAATGCGTGCCCATGGTCCTCTCCTGGGATCTCCCCTTGATCCAGTTCGGCGGCGGACGTAAATGGGTGCGGCACTACACCCGCTATTTTGGCGCCGAAGGCACTAACGCTTGGCAGATTGCCAAGGTGGCTCTCGATCAGGATAAAAGCTGGAGCGAAGCCATCGACGCCTGGCAAAAGCCCTATATCACCGACGAGTCAAAGCCGCTCTGGTATCGCGGCGAGCTCTTCAACGAAATGTACATCCTCGCCGATGGTGGAACCGTATGGGCGCACGAGTTGGACGGACAGGGAAATCCCAATCATTTTTCCTCCAAAGACCACGACACCTTCTCTTTCCTTGAGTGTTTTGATTACCCCTTTTACAGCACCTCTGACGTTCGCTTCTACGGCTCCTTTCCCTTGATCCGCTTCTGGCCTGACATCGAAAAGCAGGTCATGAATCAATACGCCGACACAATCCAGGAAAGCAATCCCCAGCGTTACCTGTGGTCATGGAAAGTCACGCATGATGGAAGCTTTGTCACCATGGAGCGAAAAGTTCCCGGCGCCGTCCCCCACGATCTCGGAGCGCCGCAGGAAGACCCCTTCGTTAATGTGAATCAATACAACTATCAGGACGTTTCCAATTGGCGCGACCTCAACAGCAAATATGTCCTGATGGTCTGGCGCGATTACGTCTACTCCGGAAGCACCGATGTCACCTTCCTCCACTACGCCTGGAATAACGTGAAGGCCGCCATGGAACACCTCCGCCAATACGATACCGATGACGATGGACTCATTGAGAACGGCGGCTTTCCCGACCAGACATACGACGACTGGATTGCCACCGGCGAAAGCGCCTACAGCGGAGGTTTATATCTGGCCGCTCTGCGCGCTACAACCGAGATAGCGCGAAAGGTAGGTGACAACCCCACCGCCAACGAATACGACGCGCTCTTCAAGCGTTCCCAGGCCGCTTACATCAAGAAGCTCTGGAACGGCACATATTTCAACTACGACACGCAAAGCGAATACCACACCGACATCATGGCGGAACAGCTTGCCGGCCAGTGGTACGCCAATCTCACCGGCCTCGGAGACCTGGTGCCGAAAAAGATGCGCTTGTCCGCGCTCAAAACCATCTACAACAACAATGTCATGCTCTTCGGCAACGGCCAGATGGGCGCGGTAAACGGCATCGGACCCAGAGGAGAACACCTTACGCAGAATCCGCAGGTAACCGAAGTATGGACAGGTTCCACCTTTGCCCTTGCTTCCGAAATGTTCTTTGAAGGCATGCGCGACGAAGCCTTCAAGACCGCCCAGGGCGTTTACAACGTAGTCTGGCGCAATCGCGGCTACTTCTTCCGCACCCCCGAGGCCTACGACGAAGACGGCATGTTCCGCGCCGGCATGTACATGCGCCCCGGCGCCATCTGGGCCATCGAATACGCAGCAGATATGAAAAAGAAATAGCAAGCTGAACTTGTTGTCATCCTGACGACCAAAGGGGGAAAGACCTGCTTTTCGCAACGTGGGCACAATATGGGTGCCGCCATGTCTCGAAGAGACATGGGATATTCCAACAAATGAAAGAAGATCGAAGGGTGGGGAGAACAATCTTTTTAACCGGAAACCACTCCCACCTGTAAAAAATACTCTTCCCGATATATCCTCTTTGATGATGACTCGAACCCTTCATTCCTGCTCGCTTGTATTCGCGGCCGTGTTCTCTCTAGCGGTTCCGTTGCTCGCACAAAAGCCGAAGCCCGAAGATACTGAAGTATGGCAGCCAGAGCCGAAGGTTGTAACCCCGGGCGCTACCTGCAATGCTCCGCCGTCGGACGCCATTGTGCTCTTCGATGGTAAGAATATCGACCAGTGGGTCTCCGCTCAGGATCATTCTCCCGCTAAGTGGACCGTCGCCGACGGCGTCCTGACCGTGAAGAAGGGCGACGGCGGTGGCAACATCGAAACCAAACGCACCTTCCGCAATTATCAGCTCCACATCGAATGGAAAATTCCCGAGAACATCACCGGCAGCGGCCAGGCTCGCGGAAACAGCGGTGTCTTTCTCGCCTCCACCGGCCCCGGAGATGATGGCTACGAGCTGCAGGTCCTCGACAATTACAACAACAAGACCTACGTCAACGGCCAGGCCGGCAGCATCTACAAGCAGGGCATTCCCCTCGTCAATGCAAATCGCAAGCCCGGCGAGTGGCAGACCTACGACATCGTCTGGACAGCTCCGACTTTCAACGATGACGGCTCAGTAAAAACTCCCGCCTATGTCACCGTTTTCTTTAACGGAATCCTTGTCCAGAATCACTTTGAGCTGAAAGGCCAGACGCTCTACATCGGCAAGCCGTTCTACAAAAAGTATGACTCGGCTCCCATCAAGCTGCAGGCGCACGGCGATAAAAGCGAGCCCATCAGCTTCCGCAATATCTGGGTAAGGGAATTGCCCTAGGCTAGTATCGACATAAGATTTGTCATCTCGACCGAAGCGCAGCGAAGTGGAGAGACCTGCAGTTTTCTGGTAGCAGAAACTACAGGTCTCTCCGTTACACAGAACGATGAAACCATCCTCGCTGCATTCAAAATGACAATTTTTCGTTTGGTATAAGCCGATACAAACCGCTTCCAAAAAAAATGCCGCCCTGCCTCTTCCGAGCAGGGCGGCATTTTTATTTCTATATCCTAGTTATTATCGTCGCGCCGATGTAACGTAGGCCGGTCATCTCCGCTTTGTGTCGTCGAGTTCGGATCGTTCTGGGCAACGTGGCGCAGCGTGGGCTTGCCGTTCTTAGGCTCCATCAGCTTGCGCTTGTTTTCAATCCGCGCCAGCCGCGCCTTCACATCGTCAAACTCTGATGTGGTTACCAGATATTGGTCCCTCGCCGGAAGAATCTTCGCAATCTCTTCCTGCGTATGCTGAATGCGGTCCGGCGTCTGCGGATGGTTGGAGAAAGCTTTGGCCACCGCGCCCGGCTTCTGCTTTTCCAGGTTTTGTATCTTCTCAAAGAAAGTTACAAATGCCTGCGGATCATATCCTGCCCGGTACATGTACTGCACGCCCAGGTAATCTGCCTGCGCTTCGAATTCGCGCGAGAACACCAGGAAGGTCATCGGAATCGCGATATTCATCGCTTCATAAATGCCGTAGCCGGTCCAACTGTACCCGGTCATCATAATTACCGGAATCGACCCCAGCTGCATATAGTTCATGCGCGTCATCTCGCGCGCCGCATGGTGCGCGCACACATGCGCCGTCTCATGCGCCATCACGCCCGCCAGCTCAGCCTCTTCATCTGCCGCCAGAATCAGTCCCGAATTGACATAGAAAAATCCGCCCGGCAGCGCCATCGCATTGATCTCATCCGTATCGATCACCTTGATCGTGAACGGCACCTTGCAATCGGAATTCTTCACGATGTTCTGGCCGATGCGGTTGATGTATTCCGTCACCACCGGATCCGTTATCAGCTTCGTGCTCTTCTCGATCTCATCGGCGTACTGCTTGCCCATCTTGATTTCCGATTCGGTCGAGTACCAGTTGCCCATCCCGCGTCCGCCAATGTTGCGCGTGCCCACTGCATTCACATCGTCAATGCTGCCGGGCTTCACATTTACCGAATCCGGCTCCATATTTTTAGACGGCGCTTGCTCTCCCTTGTCTTTGTCTTTGTCCTTATCCTTATCCTTATCCTTATCCTTGTCCTTATCCTTATCCTTGTTCTTATCGGAATCCGAAGCAGAAGCGCTCGCATTCGGCTGCTGTTGCGCGGCAGGATTGGCTGTGGGCTGCGTCGTCTGAGCCGTAGTATTCTTCTGGTCCGTCTGCGGTTGTGTCTGTGACGTTTGCGCTGGAGTGGTCGTGCTTTGTGCGAATGCAACCGGGCTCAATACCAGGCTCGCCGCTATCAATAACCGGCAGGCAGCCATTGTCTTTCTGTCAAACGTCGCCATACGGCTCACCCCTGTATCTATAGACGTTAGTATGCGCCTTTTTGTCAGTCTCTGCAGCCAAACCTGCCAATCTCCTTTCGTATCGTAAAGCGTGATTTCACTTGACCGTGGCTCCCGAATGTAGCATCGTGAGCATCATGCAATCTTCCCGCCCGAAGCCATCGGCTATCCCTATGGTTCTACTGGCTTTGTTTCTTCTGGGATGGTGCTGCGCAATCCGCTCCGATGCCGCCCCGCGCCTCCCCCGGCGCATGATCCGTTTGCCCCGCCTCACCGTCTGGGCCTGGGAACGGCGGGAAGACCTTCGCTCCCTGCCACCCGGGAAGTTTGCCGTCGCCTATCTCGATCAAACCCTCCGGCTCGGCCTGAATGCCTATCCCATTCCACGTCGCCAGCCCCTCATTTTTCCCTCATCCGCCAGCCGCATTCCCGTAGTCCGCATAGAGCCCCAGCCCGGTGCCGTTCTCGATGATCAGATGCGCGCCCAGGCTGTAAAGGCAATTCTCAACAGCGCCCGCCAGCCGGGAATTGCCGCTTTACAAATCGACTTCGACGCTACCCGCTCGCAGCGCGATTTTTATCGCTCTTTGCTGATCGAAGTCAGACAGCAAATGCCTTCCCAACTGCCTCTATCGATAACCGCCCTCGCCTCCTGGTGTTCCTACGACGATTGGCTCCGCAACCTCCCCATCGATGAAGCCGTGCCCATGTTCTTTCGCATGGAGCCGGATAGAACTCGCGCTCCCGCCGATCTCGCCGCTTTTCGCATTCGTGAACCGTTGTGCCAGTCTTCCGTCGGCATATCGACAACCGAACCTTGGCCTCCGCATCTTGCCGGCAAGCGTATCTATCTCTTCGCCGACAATGGTTGGCAGACCGATTCTCTCACCACCTACGAACGGAAACTCCCATGATCCCACGCCGTTTCGCCTGGTTTTTCCCGCCCATCGTTCTCCTGCTTTTACCCTTTTTCGCCGTGCAGGCCTGCGGCCCCGGCTTCATGCCCGACGTCTTCGTGCGCGCCACCCATCCCGATAACCCGCAAGACTTCGCGCAGGGGCATCTCGGCATCCTTCAGCCTCGCTTCGATTCCTCCGATTTCGCCGTTGCCTTCCGCTACTTGAGCGGCGGCACGCTCTCGGCGAAAGAAAGAGCAGCATACGCGCCTGAGCCTGAGCCGCCGCTGATCGATTGGGCGAAGATGACTCCCGATCAAATTGCCGCTGCCCGCGAGGCCGAAGCCGAAGCCAACCCATCTCTGCAATGGAAGCTGGCGCAGGCAAGATACACCGGCGAATCCGACCCCGCGGCGCAGCAAAAAATCATTCAGGAAAATCTCGGCTACGACGCCACCTACTACAACCCCGATTACCCCAATTGCCCCGATGCAGCCTTCAAAACCGCAGTCCTTACCCTGAACAGCCGCGCATCCACATGGGGAGCGCAAAGCCCCTACTTAAAGAACTGGCTCGAAGCGCAAGGCACGGTCCTCTCCAACTGTGCTGGCAAAAATCCCGCGATACCCGCCGCGGCTCCAGCCGACAGCCCGGCTCTCTTACGCGCCGATCGCGCATACCAGATCGCAGCCGCCACATTCTATGCCGGCAAGTTCGCAGACGCGCAGCAACAATTCGAAGCCATCGCCAACGACAAAACTTCTCCTTGGCATATCTGGGGCGATTACCTCGCCGCCCGCGCAGAAGTCCGTCTCGCCTTTTCGCAAGGTAAGCCCACCAATCCCTGGGCTGGAGAAGCCGCCACCTTCAACATGCAGACCATGCAAAGCGCGCAGCAAAAGCTGGAAGCTCTCCTCCAGAATCATGATCCCCAGCTGCCGCGACAGGTCATTCTCGACGAGCTGAACTTCGTGCGCGTTCGCACAGAACCGCAGAAGCGCCTCGCGGAAATTTGCGCCGCTCTTGCCGGCCCCGCGCCCGATCCCGATTTCCGCCAGAACCTCGACGATCTGAATTATTTCCTTTACTGGAAAGTCTCTGTTCCCGACCCGCCGCCCCTCTACGCATGGATCGCAGCCATTCGTCATGGCGGCAATACCGCTTACGCCCTATGGCAGCAGAATCACAGCCAGCCATGGCTCGTAGCCGCCATCATGAACGCTGCCCCGCAGGACGCAGGCGTTCCCGCCCTCCTCGATGCCGCCGCAGCCGTCCATCCATCATCACCCGCGTATGACACCGCAGCGTTCCATCGCGCCCGCCTGCTCATCGGCCTCAACCGCGCTGACGAAGCCCGTGCGCTGCTCGACACCATCCTCTCTCACCTGAATCCACCGAAAGGCAGCTCGATACGCAATGCCTTTCTCGGAGAGCGCATGCAGGTCGCCCGCAACTTCGAAGAGCTGCTCGCCTATGCGCCGCGCAGCCTGTTGCAAAAGGAATCCGAGGGCACCTACGCGCTCAACTCCTGCGCAGCCCAACAGGAAAAATCCGGCAATCACCATTGCAGCAGGGAAGAGCAGCCCTCCGCATTCGATGAAGACTCCGTCGCCATCCTGAACCGCCAGATTCCGCTCTCCCTGCTGGTGCGGGCCGCAACCTCCCCAACCCTGCCTTCCAACCTCCGCCAGAATGTCGCACTCGCCGCTTGGGTTCGCGCCGTGTTGCTGCATGATGATGCCGCCGCTGCCAAACTTGCTCCGCAACTACCTGAAACAATTCGCAAGACAGCAGGCAGCAGCACAGGCTTTCCCGCAGTGCTGGCAATTCTCCACAATCCCGGCCTGCGTCCCAATCTTGAGCCGGGAATCTCTCGCCTCTCCAGCTATAGTTATCTCGAAAACTTTCGAGATAACTGGTGGTGCCCCAATGGTCAGCAGCAATACTATGCAGAGCCGCAGAAGCCCGCCACTCCCAAGCCCCTGACATTCCTCTCCGGCGAAGAACAGAAGGAAGCAGAATCACAATACCGGCAGCTCGCCACGATGCCCTGCGCCCCCACGTTGCTTGGCCAGCGCGTTATCGACTACGCAAAAACGCACCCCTCCGATCCGGATGTGCCGGAAGCACTGGCCCTCACCGTGCGTGCCACACACTACGGATGGATGGAGTGGACAAATGATAAAGAAGCCGACGCGCAAAACTCGGCTGTAAGCAAAACAGCATTCCAGCTCCTGCACGCCCGCTACCCCAAATCGCCATGGACCGCCAGAACGCCATACCACTATTGAAGCTAGCGTCCATAAACGGACAGGCTCTGTCAGAACCGGACACGATAAAGCCTGTCCACACATTCCCGGATGTTTGATTTCAATCGCTTATCACCGCAATAAATTGGCGGGCAAAGTGCTCCCTTTTTCCCGGAGAATGAGAAATGCACTTCCGCTATGCCCTGCGCCAACTTCGCAAGAACCCCGGCTTTGCCATTACCGCCATTCTCACCCTGGCCATCGGCATCGGCGCTACAACCGCAATCTTCAGCCTTGTCTATACTGTCCTGCTGCGCCCGCTGCCTTTCCCGCAGCCCGACCGTCTCGTCTGGATCACCCAGCAGGACCACTCCCTGCCCGGCACCATTGCTGAACGCCTCAGCTATCCCGACTACTTCGATTGGCGCGCGCAGAATCACACCCTCGAAGGCATGGTCACCTATCGCGGAGCCAGCGTCACTCTGCAAAAGAATGGCCGGCCCCAGATGCTCGACGCGCAAACCGTCTCTTCGAACTTTTTTCAGATTATGGGAGTTGCGCCTATGCTCGGTCGCGACTTCACCTGGGACGAAGAAAAGCCCGACAACCACGCCGTCATCCTCAGCTATGCTCTTTGGCAATCAGCCTTCGGCTCGGATAAGGGCATCGTCGGTCGCTCCATCCGCCTGAACGACGATAGCTACACCGTTGTCGGAGTCATGCCCCAGAGCTATCAATTCATCCTCGATACCGTCACGCCGCAGCTCTTCCTCTCCCTCGCGCAGGATTCCAGCGGCGACGATCCCATCACCGCCGAGCGCGGCGCAGACGGCATGCGTGTCATCGGACGGCTCAAGCCCGGCGTCACCCTGCAACTGGCCAAGGCCGATCTCGACATCATCGCGCGAAATCTTGCAAAGCAATATCCCGCTTCCAACAAGTGGTATTTTTCTTCGCTCGTAACGCCGGAGCTGGACAATCTCGTCGGCGACACCCGTCCCGCCCTGCGTGTCCTCTTTGCTGCCGTCACGCTCGTCCTGCTCATCGCCTGCGCCAATGTAGCCGGCCTGCTGCTGGCCCGCGCCTCGCAGCGCCGCTCCGAGTTCGCCCTGCGCGCTGCCATCGGAGCCAACCGTGGAGAGATCATCCGCCAGATGCTCTCAGAATCCATCCTGCTTTCGCTCTTTGGCGGTGCCGCCGGAATCGTCCTTGCTGGACTCATGCTCAAAGCCATGATCCGCCTGTTGCCGATTGGAATTCCCCGCCTGCAGCAGGTTTCCATCGATGGCGGCGTGCTCATCTTCGCCGTCGCTATCTCGGTGCTCACCGGCATTCTCTTCGGCATCCTGCCCGCGTGGCGTACAGCGCAAATTGATCCCAATTCCGCTCTCCGCGAAGGCGCGCGCAGCATGACCAGCGGACGCTCCCGCCATAGCCTGCAAAGCGGCCTCGTCATCGCGCAGACCGCCATCGGTCTTGTGCTTCTCGTCGGCTCCGGCCTGCTGATTCGCAGCTTTATCCGTGTGCTCAACGTCGACCCGGGCTTTGATGCCAAAAACGTGGTGACCGCAAGGCTGGGTATTCCCTTCGACGGACGCTATCGGCACGATGCGCATTATCAGATTTATCAGCAGGTCATCCAGAAGTTGGCCGCTCAACCCGGCATACAATCTGTCTCTGCGGGCTGGCCCATTCCGCTCTCCGACAGCCATGCCGACATCTCTTTCACCATTGAAGGCAGGCCCGTCGCGCCGGGCGATCATCCGGACGAAGCCGTTTCCATCGTCATGCCCGGCTACTTTGAAACCATGCGCATCCCGCTCATCTCCGGGCGCACCTTCACCGATCAGGACCAGACCCACAGCACGCCTGTTGCTATCATCAATCAGGCCTTCGCCAGCAAATACTTTCCCGGTGAAAACCCCATCGGCAAGCACATGCAAGCCGATTTAAATGACGGCACTGTCGGCCACGTCATGCGCGAAATCGTCGGTATTGTCGGCAACACCCGGCAGAAAGGGATCACAGCCGATGTCGATCCTGAATACTATCTGCCGCTTTCTCAGGCAGTAATTACGAACCCATATTTCACAATCCGCGCTCGCGCCAATACCGCGGGAATGGAAAACATCATCCGCTCTGTGACCGCGCAGGTAGATGGCGGAATCCCGGTCTACAACATCACGCCGCTCGAAGGCTACGTCGCCCGTTCGCAGGCGCAACAGCGCTTTCAAGCGGTTCTTCTTGCCTGCTTTGCCGGAATCGCGCTTTTGCTCTCGGCCATCGGCCTCTATGGCCTGCTCTCTTACATCGTGGTGCAGCGCACCTTTGAGATTGGTCTGCGCATGGCTATCGGCGCGCAGCGTTCGGACATGCTGCAAATGATCCTGCGCCGTGGCCTGCGCCTCGCTGCCGTTGGTCTTGGCTCGGGCTTGATTGCATCCGCGGCCCTCACTCACTTCCTCGCGCACCTGCTCTACGGCATCAAGCCGCTCGACGCGCTCACATTTGCCGTGGTCTGCATCGTGATGCTCGCCGTATCCGCCCTGGCCAGCTTCGCGCCGGCATGGCGAGCCTCGCGCCTCGACCCCATGGAAACACTCCGCGACCAGTAAAAATCGCAATGCACGCCGAGTTGAGAATTTAAACCCAAACAACAAACCTGTCATCCTGACGACCAAAGGGAGGAAGGACCTGCTTTTTCGCAATGTAGGCACGAATATGGGTGCCCCATGTCTCGAAGAGACATGGGACCTCCCACAAATTTTAAAGGAGAGCGGGTGCCCCATCCTGAGCCGAAGGGCGAAGGGTGGGGACACCCTAAACCGACGCCCGAAGCGGCCAGGCCACTTGCCCCTTACCCCGATACGCCAGATTCCCGATCTGCCCGGCGCGCGCCGCCGCAACCCCAGTCTCCACCGGAGCATTCGGCTCTTTGCGCGTCCGCATGCACTCAAAGAAATTCTGCACATGCGCATACGTGCCGTCGCGGAAACTCTCCGCCTTCAGCACCGGATTCTGCCTGCTATCGACCCCCTCGCGATACACGCTGAACCCGCTGCGATTGATCTTCAGCGTAGCCTCAGTGCCGCGAAACTCCAGCCCGCCATCGTCAATCGAAGAGTTCATCATGCCCTCGTACACCACATCGAATCCCGGATACCGGAACGCAGCCTGCACCGTGTCCGGGCAATCCCACTGCTCAAAAATGTATTTATCCGCCAGCATCTGCGCCATGCGCGGCTGATCGCTCTTCATCGCCCAATGCACCACGTCAATCCAGTGCGTAAACAGATCGGTCATCGCCCCGCCGCCAAAGTTCCAGAACCAGCGCCAGCGATAAAACTTCTCTTCGCTGAACGGCTGATCCGGAGCGCCGCCCAGCCACTGCTTCCAATCCAAAGCCTGCGTGTCCACCGGCTTCGGCACCCAGTTTCCCATCTGGTAATTCTGCCACCAATACGTGCGTACCTGCGGCACGCGTCCCAGGCTGCCGCCCTGAATCAAATCGACAGCATCCCGAAAATGGCTCCAACTGCGCTGCTGCATGCCGCATTGCAAAATCTGCTTGCTCGACCGGACGGCATGAGTCAGCGTCGCGCCTTCTTCAATCGTGTGCGTCACCGGTTTTTCCAGGTAAACGTCCTTGCCCGCCGCAAGCGCATCCACCGCTATGCGCACATGCCAGTGGTCCGGCGCCGCAATAAAAACCGCATCGATGTCTTTTGCCAGCACTTCGTGATAATCCAGATGCGCCGTAGCGTTCGCCGCATTCGGTCGCGCTTTAATGGCGTCGCGTCGCGGCCCATACACATCGCTTACCGCAACAATTTCGCAGGGACCGGTCTTCTCAGCAGCATCCAGCAGCGCCTGCATGCGCCCTCCGTTGCCGATCACTCCAATGCGAATCGTATCGTTCGCGCCAAATGCTCTGGTTGAGGCGAGTGCCGTAAGTCCACCGGCAATCAGAAAACTGCGGCGAGTCGGGTTGTAGCTCATTGCGCTCCTGTCAGTTTTTATTTCGCACACCATTATCCACGAAATGCGATCCATCATCCCGGCACAACGAAACTCGTCATTCTGAGCAAAACAAAGGACCCGCATTCGCACCACCGCCCCAAAGTAAAATCAACCAGAGGCCCGCATTGGAAGCAAAACCCAAAAGCTGCTGCACGCCCGCCGCAAATCGCCCCGGCAACGCCCTCACCGCAGCCATAACTCCAGCCAACCCCCCATCCGCCGACGGCATGATCGAGCTCCCCGGCGGACGCTTCCTCATGGGCACCGACTACGCGCATGGATTTCCCGCCGACGGCGAAGGCCCCGTCCGCCCCGTCGTCCTCTCGCCCTTCGCCATCGACATCACACCCGTTACCAATGCGCAGTTCGCCGCCTTCATCCAGGCCACCGGCTACGTCACTGAAGCAGAACACTTCGGCTGGTCCTTCGTCTTCTGGCACTCCATCCCGAAGCATCGCTTCGCCGCGCTTGTCCGCGACACCGTCGCCGATGCCCCATGGTGGTGCCAGGTCCCCGGCGCTCAATGGAACAGGCCCGAAGGCCCCGGCTCCAGCATCGACGACCGCCTCGATCATCCCGTCGTCCATGTTTCCTGGAATGACGCCTCAGCCTACGCCGCATGGTGCGGCAAACAGCTCCCCACTGAAGCTGAATGGGAATACGCCGCGCGCGGCGGCCTCGAGCAAAAGCTCTTCTCCTGGGGAGACGACCTCCACCCCGACGGCAAGCACATGTGCAATATCTGGCAGGGAACCTTCCCCTCGGAAAACACCTGCGAAGACGGCTACGCCGGAACCTGCCCCGTCCGCGCCTTTCCGCCCAACGGATTCGGCCTCTACTCCGTCACCGGCAATGTATGGGAGTGGACTGCCGACTGGTTCGGAACGCAGCACCGCAAAAATGAAGCCACAAATCCGCGCGGACCCAAGCAGGGAAGCGCCAGGGTTATGAAAGGCGGCTCCTTCCTCTGCCACGACTCCTACTGCAATCGCTATCGCGTAGCCGCCAGAACACAAAACACCCCCGACTCCTCCACCGCAAACATAGGCTTCCGCTGCGTCCGCCGCATGGAATAAAAATGTGTCACCCTGAGCTGGAGCACGTAGTCGAAGAACCTGCATTTTACCGGGTGCCCCAGGTCTGCGAAGAAGACCTGGGATCCATGTGTGTCTGCCACTAAAAAGGTGGAAAAAGAACCTACTTGCGCTTCTTCTCCAGATACCCCTTCAAAGCCACGGCATTGTTATGTTCCGCATCATGCGAGCTGAACAGCAGCGTAACATCGCCCTTTTTCGCCGCCCTGCGAATCTCATCCAGCGCATCCGCTCTTCCATCCAGCTCCGCAAAGTATTTACGCCGAAACCCATCCCACTTCGCAGGATCATGCCCAAACCACTGCCGCAGCTCCGTGCTCGGAGCCGCATCCTTCACCCACGCATCCATCTTCAAATCAGCTTTGCGGATACCCCGCGGCCACAGCCGCTCTACCAGGAATCGAGCGTCGTCATCCGAAGCCGCAGGCTCATAGACACGCTTCAGCCGAATCATCCCAGCTCATTTCTGCGGAGGAAACGGCTCTCCCTTCACCGAGCCGTCGCGCTGCTTCATCAGGATCTGCACCTTGCCCTCAGCCTGCTCCAGGTGCGCCTTGCACTCCGCCGACAGGCGCATCCCTTCCTCGAACAGCTTAATGGAGTCTTCCAGCGGCAGATCGCCCCGCTCCATCTGCTCAACAATCTTCTCCAGTCGCTTCAGCGATTCCTCAAAGTTTGCCAACGCCCGATCCTTCCACTGTTTCCCGCTTCGTCAGCACGCTTTCCAGCACCTCCGCCGCAGCCGTATAGCGTCCAAACGGAGCGCTCACTTGTACACCTTGCACCATCGGACGCGCCGTCTCCAGCATCTCCTGCGCAATGCGAATCCCTTCCGCCCGCGCCGCTTCCGGAGTCGGCGCCGCCTGCATCCGCAGCATAATGCTGTCCGGCACCGATACGCGCAGGTCGTTCTTCATAAACTCCGCATTTCGCAAGCTGGTCAGCGGCCATATCCCCGCAATCACCGGAATCCGAAACCCCTCGATCCGCTTCAGAAACGCTTCCAGCACGCGCAGATCAAAGACCGGCTGCGTAATCGCATACTCCGCGCCCGCTTCAACTTTATAAGCAAAGCGCCGCACTTCATTATCCACATCCGGCACTCCCGGATTCGCCGCGCACGCAATCGTAAATCCCGTCGAGGCCCCAATCGGATTGCCGCCGATATCCAGCCCATGATTCAGCCGGTTCACAATATTCACCAGCCCGATCGCGTCTACATCGAACACCGCCGTAGCATCCGGATAATTCCCCAGCTTTGGCGGATCGCCCGTCAGGCACAAAATATTCTTCAGCCCAATCGAAGACGCCCCCAATAAATCGCTCTGGATACTCAGCACATTCCGGTCGCGGCACGTATAGTGCAGAACCGTCTCGATCCCCGTCTTCTGCTGTATCTGGATACAAAGGCTCTGCGCGCTCATCCTCGCCGAAGCCCGCGGCGAATCCGGCACATTGATCACGTCAATGCCCAGCCCTTCCAGCAGCGCCGCCCCCGCCAGTTCCTTCGAGCAGTCAATGCCCTTCGGCGGAACAATCTCCACCATCGTGACAAACTGGCCTTCGCGAATCAGCCTTCCCACCCGCGAACGCTCTTCCATCGGCGCCGGCGGCGTCTCCGTCACAATCGGAGCGCGCGACGGATGCCCGTGGCTCACCTTCTGCGCATCCGCCGCCCGCGTGGCCGACTTCATCGCGCGAATATGGTTCGGAGTCGTTCCGCAGCAGCCGCCGATAAACTGCACGCCCGCCTTCAGAAATTTCTTCGTAAAGCTGGCCATGTACTCCGGCGAGCATAAATAGATGTTGCGCCCATCCACCGCCCGCGGCATGCCCGCATTCGGCATCACCACCAGCGGCAGGCTACTCTCTGAAGCCATGCATTCAATCGCCGTGAGCACCGTCGCCGGCCCCGTGCTGCAGTTCACGCCAATCGCATCCGCGCCCCACGCCGTCAGCTTGGCCGCGGCAATCTCCGCCGTCGCGCCGTCCAGGCAGTGCGCCTCTTCATCCACCGTCACCAGCACCATTACCGGAACATCCGGAGCCACCTCACGCGCCGCCCGCAGCGCCTGCTCGGCTTCATTCAGCGCAGACATCGTCTCAATCACCAGCAGGTCGACGCCCACCCCCGGCCCGCCCGCCACCAGTCCCCGAATCTGCTCCGCAAAAGCATCGCGAGCCTCATCCAGAGATGTCTTGCCCAGCGGCTCCAGGTGAATCCCCAGCGGCCCAACCGATCCGGCAACCCACGCCGTGCCCGCCTGCTTCTCTTTCAGCTGCTCTACTGCTTGCCGCGCAATGCGCACCCCGGCTTCATTGATCGCCGTAACCTTGTCCTGCAGCCCGTACCGCGTCAGCCGAAAGCGATTCGCGCCGAAGGTATTCGTCTCCAGCACCTCTGCGCCCGCCTGCAAATACTCCTCATGCACAGAACGAACCAACTCCGGCTGCGAGAGATTCAGCTCGTCATAACATCGGTTGATAAACACGCCGCGTGCATAGAGCATCGTGCCCATCGCCCCGTCAAAAAGAACGGTGCGGTTGCCAAACAGGTTCTGGATACGGTTCGTCATGTGAAACTTCTAGCCATGCTAAGTCACTTGCCGCGCGAATGCCAGCCATACGCATCCTGCGGTATCCCGCGTCTCCAAACCGCCGAAAATCGCCGCGCAACGGAAAATCGGGAAACGGCGAAAACCATGTCAAGCCCCCGGCTCTGCGGAAAACCCCCTAACTCACAGAAACTAAACAGAAAAAAGTCCTCACAAAGTTGGCATACTGATACCACCCAAATTGCTACACTGGATATAGAGAACAAAAAGCCCGCCTCCCTCGGTGGGCTTTCGCATTTTAGAAACAAAATCACCAAAAAAACGTTGTCATCCTGACGCAAAGCGGAAGGACCTGCGGGTGCCCATCCTGATCCTGAACGTAGTGAAGGGTTCAGGGCAGGGAGAATTATCCAACCTGCTGCTGGGCCATCTCTTCCCCCGCATGCTCGCTCTCTTCCGTCACCTTCTTCAGCGAAACATGCTCAAACCGCGCCCACGCCAATCCCAGCGGAATCACGCTCAGGAATGTCACCAGCAGCAGCACCGCGCTGCATCCCAGCGCCGGTTCCCGGGCCACATGAAAGAAGGCCTGCATCGCCGCCATCGTCAGCCCAATCTGCGTAAACCACCCAATCACCGGCAACTGAATCGTCGAGCTCACCATGCTTGCCGCCATCAGCAGCATGCACTGCGAAAGATGCAGATTCCCCAGCACCGGATCAGCCACAAACGCCCGCGCCGATTCCAGGTAAGCAAACGAAATCATCCCCCAGTGCACCAGCGAAATCACCGTCACCAGCAGCAAATCACCCAGCGAGCTGATCGCATTCAGCCCATCGCGAAAATCGAGAACCTTCTCCTCGATCTGCGCCCCTAGCTTTGCAGAAAGCGCTCCGAAGCCGCGTCCCAGCACCCGCGCCACCACCTTGCCGGAAACCCGCACGAAAATGGTAAAAAATGCCAGAAACAGCGCCACCAGCAACCCGCCCAGCGCAGCCTTGTGAATGATGTCCGGACGCGGCAGCAACCGGCGGTCCGGCGACAGCAGAATCACCAGCGAAAAAATCAGCGCCATCGATCCCATATCGAACATGCGCTCTACTACATACACCGCAATTTGCGCGCTCAGCGGAATCCCGGTCCGCCGCGAAACCAGATAAGGCCGCACCAGGTCCGCCGGACGTCCGAAAATCGCCACGCCCGTAAACCCGATCACCATCGAGCCGATCAACTTGAAAGGAGAAACCCTTTTCGTAGGTCGCAGAAAAATCGACCACCGCACCGCCCGCAAGCAGTACGCCAGCCAGATCAAAGCAATGCCCACGGCAATGCGCGTCCAGTCCGCCAGCTTGAGCTGCTGCCAGAAAATGTCCCAGCGAAAGTGAATGCGGCTGCGACCCACCAGCACCAGCACCACCAGCGCCGCCAAAACCACAACCCCAAGAATCCAGTTCTTCTTTTTCAATCCAAGCCGTCTTTCAAAATCCGCCGTCCACAGCGAATAAAAAGATTGTCATCCTGAGCGGAGCGCCGGAGGCGCGTAGTCGAAGAGCCTGTCCTGAGCTTGTCGAAGGAACCGGCTTTTCGCGTTGGTAGCCACACAATGGGTGCCCCATCCTGAACGAAGAGAAGGGTGGGATGCAGAATCACTGCCCGCCCACAGCACTGGCAACCTGTTTCTGAGCCGCCATCCGCGCCGCATACCGCCGGTTAAACTCACGAATCACCCGCGCCACATAAGCCCGCGTCTCATGGTACGGCGGAACCCCGTGCCAGCGATCCACCGCCGCCGGCCCCGCATTGTAAGCCGCCAGCGCCAGCGAAAGATTGTCATGGTATTTCTTCAGCAGCGCATCCAGGTAAGCCGTGCCGCCATTGATGTTCTCGCCCGGAGCAAAGGTATTGCCCACTCCAAGGTTCGCCGCCGTCTTCGGCATCAGTTGCATCAGCCCCTGCGCCCCGGCGCGGCTCACGGCATGCGGATTTCCGCCGCTCTCCGTACGAATCACGCTGGCCAGCAGATCCACATCCAGATCATGCGCCGCCCCCGCCAGTGCCAGCATCTCGTGCATCGCTTCCGGCGTCAATTTGTCATCATTACCATGAGCCGCAGGAGTCTTCACCACAGAGGGCAGATCGACATGCTCGGAGGTCACAATGTCCGCCGCCCCCACATCCACAAAATTCGCATCGCCCGAATCAAGATAAAGCCGCACGCGGTCGCCATCCGCCTGCCGATGATCGCAGATCAGATCAAACCCGTTTTTCAGCGTCACATGCTCTGCCGCCCGCGCCATCGGCAGCCAGAAGAACACCACAGCCGACAAAGCCGTTAGAAATAGCCCCATCCTGAACGAAGAGAAGGGTGGGAGACTCGTCTGTCGCATGACGCTCACTCTACCACGCTCTCGTTACAGCAAAGTACATCCTCAACCACCTTCGCTACGCCGTCCTCATCATTGGTAGGCGCAACCATCCATCCTGATTCCCGCGCAATCGCCAGCATCTCCGCCGAAGCATTCCCCATCACCACAGGCTGACCGGCATACTTCAACATTTCCAGATCATTGAAGTTGTCGCCGATCGCCATTACCTCTTCCCGCCGAATACCGCGTCTTTCCGCCAGCCTCGCCAGCGCCACGCCCTTCGAGCATCCCGGCGGCAGCACATCCAGAATCCCTAATTGCCGCAAAGGATACTGCGTCTGGTGCGTCTCGATCTTCGCAGCAAACGAGCTGGTGGCCAGCCATGCCTCCGCGCGGTTCATCTCTTCAATCGTTCCGCAAATCATGCCCTGCACCGGAGCCTCGCCCTCATCGAACGCCCGCTCTAATGGCCGAATTTCTTCAATCCATGGCCGATTCGCCTCGACCCACGGCAAAATCCAGGCGCCCACGTCTTCGAGCGATTCGACCACCAATTCGCCCTTGCCGTCGTGATCGAATGTGAACACCGTCGTACCGCCAAACTGCCGCAGAACACCGCAAAGCTCCCGCGCCACTTCTACCGGCAGCAGGGCCCGTTCCATGCGTTCTCCTGTGAGCGTTCGTACCACCGTTCCATTCGAGGTAATCAGCACCGTCTCCGGCTTCAATCCCAGCGGCTCGATAATCGGAACCGTGTAAGACTGCCGCCGCCCCGTGGCAACGACAACCTCAACACCCCCGCTTTCAGCCTGACGCAGCGCCTGCCGATTCCGCTCGCTGATCATGGTGCCGCCCGTAGGCAAAAGCGTTCCATCAATATCGATTGCAATCAGTTTTACAAGGGAAAAAGCACGGGCTGATATGTGAGCCATCCCTTCCAGTTTACAGGGCTCAGGGCTCAGGGCACAGGTTACAGGGTTCAGGCGCAGGAATTGCAGATCAGAGCTTTTGTGAGATCGCCCAAAGCATCTTTCCTACCTCTTCTGAAAGGTATCTTGTATTTTCAATATCTTTTACCGGAGCGAAAGATAATTTTTCGGCAATTAAGAGCTGCGTCTGAATTTCCAGGATCGATCCGCGGGCCATGCTCAAGAAATTCTTATACTCTCTGGTCGAAACCGGCCATAACCCTCTGCAATGTTGCTGGCTACAGAAACTCCAGCGCGTCGCAGTTGATTGGTAAGCCCGTAGATTTCTTCCCTCGGAAAACTTGCAGTCAGTTTGTAGATAGCGACGCTCAATTCAACAGCTCGTTGCCACACAACCAAATTTTTATAGGAGTTTTTCGACAATTGGTGTCGTCCCTGATTTGCAGTTAGATCGCATTTTACCCTGATCTCTGAGCCCTGAGCCCTGATCTCTGAGCCCTGAGTTACCCTAGACCCATGCCGCAGATTCAAAGCCTGGAATGCTCCCGCTGCCAAAATGAAATCCCATCCAACCACTACCAGACCGTCTGCCCCAAATGCGCCGGAGCACTCTACGTCCGCTACGACATGGAGGCCCTGAAAAAATCCGCAAAACGCCCGGCCCCCGGCGGCAAACAATCCATGTGGCGTTATGCGGACGTGCTGCCGAGCGTTGACCCAGTCACCCTAGGCGAAGGCTGGACTCCAATGCTTCCCATTCGGCGCAACTCCAATGTTTTCTTGAAGGAAGAAGCCACTAATCCAACCGGAGCTTTCAAGGCACGCGGCATGTCCATGGCCGTCTCCATGGCCCGCCATTATGGGCTCAAAAAGCTAGCCGTTCCATCCGCCGGAAACGCCGCCAGCGCTCTCGCCGCCTACGCCGCCGCCGCCGGCATCGAAGCCAACATCTTCATGCCGAAAGACGTGCCCTTCGCCAACTACCTCGAAGGTATTGCCTACGGAGCCAATGTCACCCTGGTCGATGGCCTCATCTCCGACTGCGCCCGCATCGTCAACGAGCGCAAAGAAAAGGAAGGTTGGTTCGACATCTCCACCCTCAAAGAGCCTTTCCGCGTCGAAGGCAAAAAGACCATGGGCTACGAACTGGTCGAGCAACTCGGCTGGACCTACCCCGACGCCGTCTTTTACCCCACCGGCGGAGGCGTCGGACTCATCGGCATGTGGAAGGCCTTCGAAGAAATGGAGCAACTCGGCTGGGTTAGCGGCAAGCGCCCGAAAATGATCGCCATCCAATCCAGCGGCTGCGCCCCGGTCTCCAAGGCATATAAGGAAGGCGCAAACGCCTCCCAGATGTTTGAAAATGCCGCCACCTTCGCCGCCGGCCTGCGTGTTCCCAAGCCCTACGGCGACTACATCATTCTCGACATCGTCCGCCAATCCGGAGGCACCGTCGTCGATCTCCCCGACGAAAAAACCCTCGCCTCGCTCCTCGACTGGTCACGAAACGAAGGCATCCTGCTCTCACCCGAAGGAGCCTCCGCTACCGCCGCCTATGACCACCTCATCGAAACCGGCTTCCTCAAGCCCAGCGACAAAGTCGTCATCTTCAACACCGGAGCGGGCCTCAAATACGTCGACATGATCGCCGAAGCCATGAAACTCGCCCGCCCCAACACCGCCACCCTCCCCAAACGAACCCCCGTAGGAGGCATCATCACCCCGCAGTAAAGGGCACAGGTCTCAGGGCACAGAAATCAAAAGGCCCTGTGCCTGCCCTTCTGATGACTTCATGCGTAAGCTTCAACGCTATTCAAATCAAAAAATAAAGCTGTCATCCTGAGCGGAGCGCGAAGCGCGCAGTCGAAGGACCCGCAGCGGGAACCGCTGCGAGGCCTTGCGAAAGCAAGGCCCGCAGTTTTGCATCAATAGCAAGCACCCACTCACCCCATCCTGAACGAAAAAGAAGGATGGGAGAGCACAAATCTCCATCCACCCATTGACCCACCCACCTCGCCGGACTATCATCCCATCCCGCGAGGTGAATCATGGCAGAACTCACCAGCACGATCAGCGCCATCCTGAAGAGCAAACCCACGGAAATCTGGCAGACCACCCCCACTGCCTCCGTCTACGAAGCCATCGAGCTGATGGCCGAAAAGCAGGTAGGCGCGCTCCCGGTCATGGAGCAGGGCCGGCTCCGCGGCATCCTCTCCGAGCGCGACTACGCCCGCAAAGTCATCCTCAAGGGCCGTTCCTCGAAGGACACTCCGGTAGCCGATATCATGACCCCCAACCCCATCACCATCACACCGCAACACACCGTAGCCGACTGCATGCGCATCGTCACCGACCGGCGCATCCGCCACCTGCCCGTGGTCGAAGACGGTAAGCTCACGGGCATGATTTCCATCGGCGACCTGGTGAATTGGGTCATCAGTGAACAGCAACAGACCATCCGCCACCTGGAAGCCTACATCAGCGGCATCGCCTCATAATTTGAGGTGGGAGGCAAAGGGAACCCGGGTGCCCCATGTCTCTACGAGACATGGGATTAAAAGGCAGCTGAAAAAAGTGCTGCTTTGAAAGGACACAGCTTCCGCTGTGCTCAAAAAAATCCCTTCCACCCAACAAACCCGCGTATATCATCACCCCATGCGAAAGCCAGCCATCCTGCTCTGCACCTGCCTTCTAGCCCTCACTGCCCGAGCCCAGAACCACAAATGGGCCGTCGTCCTCCACGGCGGAGCAGGCGTGATCGAGCGCAGCCACATGGACGCGAAGACCGAGGCCGCCTATCGCGCCGATCTGCAAACCGCCCTCCAGAAGGCCGCCGACACCCTCGACAACGGCGGCTCCGCGCTCGACGCCGTAGAAGCCGCCATCCGCTTCATGGAAGACGATCCGCTCTTCAACGCAGGCCGCGGAGCCGTCTTCACCGCCGCCGGACGGAACGAACTCGACTCCGCCATCATGGATGGCTCCAACTTGAAAGCGGGAGCCGTCGCTGGAGTCACCCGCACCCGCCATCCCATCTCGCTTGCCCGCGCCGTTATGGAAAAATCCCCACACGTCATGCTCATCGGCAGCGGGGCCGACGAGTTCGCCGCCGCCAATGGCCTGGAAATGGTCGATCCCAGCTTTTTCTTCACCGAACGCCGCTGGCAGGGCCTCCTCAAAGAATTGAAAGAAGAGGGCAAGCCCATCCCGCCGAGGCCCGCCGGAGCGCCCCCAGCCCCCTCAGGCAAACCCGGCGCCCAGCTCCTGTTTCCCATCGAATCGCCCGACGCCCACAAGTTCGGCACCGTAGGAGTGGTCGCCCTCGACAAGCAGGGCAACATCGCCGCCGGAACCTCCACCGGAGGCCTCACCGCCAAGATGTGGGGCCGCGTCGGCGACTCGCCCATCATCGGCGCCGGCACCTACGCCGACAATCGCTCCTGCGCCGTCTCCGGCACCGGAACAGGCGAATATTTCATCCGCCTCACCGTCGCCCGCACCATCTGCGCCCTGGTCCAGTACAAAGGCATGACGCTGCAGCAGGCAGCCGACGACGTCATCCAGCGCCAGCTTACTGATATGAAAGGCGACGGCGGCATCATCGCCATCGACACCAAAGGCGATATGGTCTGGAGCTTCAATACCGAAGGCATGTATCGCGCCCGCATCTCTGAAGGCGGCAAGCCCGAAATCGGCATGTACAAAGACGAAAAGTAGCCGGAAAAAGCTTGCCGCTCTTAATTCGGAACAGCCAGTAAGATGACGAAATTCTGCATCTTAAATCCCCAAGGCATGACCTATGTCTTAAGGAGCATGAATGAGCATTCGATCTTTGTCGGGTAGTTTCACCCGTTTAGCTGTAGCCACTTTTTTGAGCGCAGCTGTTGGAATTGCGCTCGCCCAGAGGCCCGATCACGACCATCACGATAACGGCCGCCACAATGGCCAGGATTTTCACTTCAGCGATCAGGATCGCGCTCACTTTCAGTCCCACTATCACCACGACGTGGATCGCTGGCATCAGCATCCGGGAAATCGCCCCCACTTTGAGCGGGGCCAGCATATTCCGCCCAATTATCGTTTTCAGCCGGTTCCGCGCGCTTATTACCGCGACGTTCCACCGCCGCCTCCCGGCTATCAATATGGCTATTATGACGGCTATGTAGTCGCCTACAACCCCACCACGCGCGTCATTGCCGATGTATTGGACTTAGTCGGCGCCGCGACCGGCAACTAGCGCTCGACAAGGCAGGTAGTGTCACTCTTCTGCTGCAATAAAAAGGCCGCCTTTCCGGGCGGCCTTCAAACTTCATCATGGAAGCGCGGCAACGGGCCGATCTTCCATCCCCGTCTCGCTACTTTTCGATCTCTACCCCGCGCCAGAAAGCAATGTGATTTTTGATGTTCCGGGCTGCCGGTTTCGGATCCGGGTAGTACCATGCCGCATCCTGATTCTCCTGCCCATCCACCAGCAGGCTATAGTACCTTGCCAATCCCTTCCAGGGACACGTCGAGGTCGTCGAGCTCGGGCGCAGATACTCCCGTTTCACTGCATTCTCAGGAAAATAAATATTTCCTTCAACTGTCTCGTAAGTGTCGCTCTCCGCAATAACTTTTCCGTTCCAGACTGCTTTGGCCATCGATTTCTTAATAACCCTCTCGTAAACCAACCCAACTACATTAGCAGATGCGCCCCCGCAGCAAAAGGCGCAACCCCGGCAAAGGCGAAAATCCTGTCAGGCCCCTCTGTAGCAAATTCAGTATGTAAATATATGAAAGTTAAATAGTTAGCGAGATTCCCCATGTGCAGGGAATTATGCCGAAAGTTGCTACCATAGAAATAAAGGCAAAAACAATCAATGTGCCCCCTGTTTTGTAAAGACATGGGTTCAAAAAGTGGTAGAAGCACTGGACTTCCAGGCCGGTGAAAAAGAAAGCCTACAGGGGCTTTTAGCTTGGACCCTCATGTAAGTGATTGAAAATACTAGAACAGGCTTAAGTTTAACAATTTCAATAAGATAGCAGGAGATGATCCCCGCTATCCTATTGAAAACAAAAGAACAAAAGAAACTAGAGGGGGAGGGGGTTAGACCGCCTGCTCCACCAGCGGCCCATGCGTTTTCGCCGTAGGCCGCTCCTCCACCGGAGCATCCCCGATCCGCTTGGTATAGCTGCAGGCGATCGTTGATTCCTCTTCGCCTTTTTTCTTGCGCTTCTTGGTTTCTTCCTCGCCTGGAGCAGGCTTCTTGTTGTTCGGGCAGACCAAGTATACGCCCGACTTCAGCGTCTTTTCCATCAGGTACGGAGAGCCGCATTCCGGGCATTTCTTATCCACCGGCTTGAAGTTGGCCGTAAAGTCGCACTTCGGGTAGTTCTCGCAGCCGTAGAACAGGTTCCCGCGGCGCGCCTTTTTTTCCACGATCTCGCCGTCGTGGCACTTCGGGCACTTCATTCCGATGGTGTTCTGCTTGATGTACTTGCACTTCGGGTACGCCGAGCAGGAGATGAACTCGCCGTACGGCCCCATGCGCTTTACCAGTTGGCTGCCGCACTTTGGGCACTGCTCGTCAATCGGCTCCGGCGGCTTCTGCTGCTGCTTCTGGTTCAGTCGCCGCACTGTCTTGCACGGAGGGTCCTCGTTGTAGCCTGGACAGGCCATGAACGGCCCCCACGGCCCATTGCGCAGCACCATCACGCGCCCGCAGTTCTCGCAGTATTCTTCTTCCTGTTCGCCTTCCTGGCCCTCAGGCAGAGTCAGATTCGGTTTTGCTTCAAAGTTTTCCCGCGTGTAATCGCAGCTGCCTTTTTTCTTCTTGTCGTAACTGCTGCAAGCATAAAAGGAGCCAAATTTGCCCCATTTCAGCACCAGCGGCGAGCCGCACTGCGGACATTTTTCGTCCGTTGGCTTCTCCATCCGCTTAATGTTCTCCATGTGCTTGGAAGCATCTTCCAGCTCATCGGCAAAGTGGCCGTAGAAGCCCTGCAACAGGTCGGTCCACTTCTCCCTGCCGTCTTCGATGTCGTCCAGCTCGGTTTCAAGCTTGGCCGTGTACTGCGTATCGAAGATGTAAGGGAAGTTCTTCACCAGCAGATCGGTAACGACGGTTCCGATCTCGGTCGGAACAAATCGCCCCGAGCGTCCGCCGATCTTCTGCACATACTCGCGGTCCTGAATCGTGTTGATGATCGACGCATAGGTCGAAGGCCGTCCGATGCCGCGCTCTTCCAGCTCCTTCACCAGCGAGGCTTCGTTGTAGCGCGGAGGCGGTTCCGTGTAATGCTGCTCCGGCTTCAGCTCATTCAGCTTGAGCTTCTGGCCTTCGTCGAGCGCAGGCAGCTTGTTCGCCAGTGCTTCATCGTCTTCGTCCTTCTTGTCCTTGGCTTCTTCGTAAACTTTAAGGAAGCCGTCGAACTTCAACACTGAGCCGGTGACGCGGAAGTCGTAACTGCGGTCGGCCTTGGCAACAATATCTACCGTCGTCTGGTCAAAAACAGCGGGTGTCATCTGCGAAGCGACAAACCGCTGCCAGATCAGCTTGTAAAGCCGGTATTGCTCATCGCTTAGGTAGCGGCGAATCTCATCCGGATGATGGTTCACATCCGTCGGACGGATGGCTTCGTGTGCATCCTGCGCGTCCTTCTTGGACTTGAAGGCATTGGGTGAAGCAGGCAGATATTTGTCGCCCAGCTTCTTCTTGATCCATTCGCGCACGTTGGTGATGGCTTCAGGCGAAACGCGCGTCGAATCGGTACGCATGTAGGTAATCAGGCCGACGGTTTCGCTGCCGATCTCGATGCCTTCATACAGGCGCTGCGCCACGCCCATCGTGCGCCGCACGTTGAAGCCGAGCTGCCGCGAAGCGTCCTGCTGCAGCTTGCTGGTAGTAAACGGAGCCGTGGAGTTGCGCTTGCGCTCTTTGCGGTCAACAGCCCGCACCGACCAGTCAGCCTTCTTGAGTTGGGCAACCACCTGATCGGTGATCTTCTGGTCAGGAAGCGAAGGCGCATCGACAGTCTCGACGCGTGCGCGTTGTCCGTCTATGCCCATGAAGCGGGCAGTAAACGGAATGGATTTCTGTGCTTCGAGCACAGCATCGATCGTCCAGTATTCGACTGGATTGAAGGCCTTGATCTCGCGCTCACGCTCGACGATCAGGCGAACAGCAACGGTCTGTACGCGGCCCGCGGAAAGGCCGCGGCGAACCTTGTCCCATAACAGGGGCGACACCTGGTATCCCACGATGCGGTCCAGCACGCGCCGCGTCGTCTGCGCATCCACCAGATGCGAGTCGACATTGCGCGCATGCTGAAAAGCATCACGCACGGCTTTCGGCGTGATCTCGTTAAAGGTGACGCGATGAATGGTGTTCTTCTTCACCACCTTGCTCAACTCATCGGCAAGGTGCGCGGCGATGGCTTCGCCTTCGCGATCGGGGTCGGGCGCGAGATACACGGCGTCCGATTTCGCCGCCAGCTTCTTAAGGCGGTCAACAACCTTTTCTTTGCCGGGGATGACGATCAGCTCCGGCTCAAAGGTTCCGTCTTCCAGATCGACGCCGATTTTGTTTTTGGGCAGATCCTTAATATGGCCGACCGATGCTTCGACCGTGTAGTCCTTGCCCAGATATTTGCTGATCGTCTTCGCTTTCGCGGGAGATTCGACGATCACAAGTGCTTTACTCATTGGTTTCCTTCAATCCACTTACAAACTGCACTGAATTCTTCTGGAAGCTATCACGACTTTGGCAAGGAATCCAGCGCACACAATTCTACAGACGCAAATTGACGCGATTGGATACATGCTATGAACGCTTCGGGGATCAGAAACTTTTAACGTAATTCTTGCCCGGAAGTTGCTTGACGCGCCCTTGCAGCTCCAGTTCGAAGAGTGCGGTAAACACTTCCGATGAACTCAGCTCAGGCTCCAGCTTTTCCATGATTTCGTCAAGCTGCATGGCCTCATCATGACGAAGCACGCTCATTACGCTGCTTTCCGCAGGCGGCAGTGGCGCTTCCTCAAATAACGATGCAGCAGAGGACCCTTTCGATGCAAGCGCCCATTCCGATTCCAGCTCCAGGCGGATCTGCGACGGCAGGTCTTCCCACACATCTTCCCATGTCGCCGTGAGTTTAGCGCCCTGCTTAATCAGTGTGTTAGGCCCCCACGCGTTCTTCGTCGTCACGTTGCCGGGAACGGCAAAGACATCGCGGTTCTGCTCGAGCGCGCAGCGCGCGGTCACGCGCGTGCCGCTGTGCTCGGCTGCTTCCACGACTAACACGCCGACGCTTATGCCGCTCAGGATGCGGTTGCGCTTGGGGAAGTTCTGCGGAGCGGGAAATGTTCCCATCGGCATCTCGGATAGAATAGTTCCGCCGTTGGCCAGTATCTGCTCGGCAAGAGACTTGTTCTCCTTGGGGTAGATCACATCGATGCCCGTGCCCCACACTGCTACCGTCTTGCCCTTGGCGGCAAGCGCTCCTTTATGGGCGGCAGTATCGATACCGCGAGCCATGCCGCTCAGAATCACCATGCCGCGTGCGGCAAGGTCGCGCGAAAGCATCTCTGCCATGCCGGTTCCGTATGGAGTCGGATGCCGGGTGCCCACCACCGCAATGGCAGCTTTGGCCAGCAGCGCAGCGTCGCCGCGAATCCACAGCAGCGCGGGAGCGTCGAATATCTCGCGCAACCGCTCAGGATAATCCGGATCGTTATAGGTCAGGAATCCGGCGCCTGATTTCTGCATCGTCTCAAACTCTTCGTTCGCAGCGCGCAGCGCTTGGCCATCGGCGATAAACTGCACTGCCTGCGCGGGAAACTGCAACGCTTCCAGTCCCGTGAGCGGCAGGCTCAGAATCTCTTCCGCATTGCCGACTTCGCGCACGGCACGCAGGATGCGTCGGGGCCCCAGCCCCGGTGTGAGCGCGAGGCCGAGCCACGCGATGCGTTCCGGCTCAATCGATAGAGCAGAAGAGGACAATGGAGAATCGGCAGTTGTAGCCAAGCAAGCACCTTCGGCAATCTTCTGCCGAATTTCATTTCCTTTGTGTGGATTTGCAGGGAGAGTAGCTGCCGTCCGAAGCAAAGTCAAGTTACCAATGCGCGATACACTGGTAAGTGAGCCTTCTTCGCATTGCTGCCATCAATTTCCTGAATCCCGCCCCGCTGATGTGGGATTTCGAGCATGAACCGGAAAAAAGCCGCCTCATGCAGCGCTATTCGATACATCAGACCACTCCCGCCGGTTGCGCTGACGAATTGGTGCAAGGGAGTGCGGACATCGGTCTTGTCCCAGTGGCGACCTATGCTTTTGCGCCGTCGCTCACTATTGTTCCAGGCTGCGCAATTGCTTCGCTGGGAGATATTCGTTCCATCCTGCTGGTGGTTCGCCCGCAGGAAGGAGTCAAGGCCGTTCGTACCGTTGCGCTGGACACTTCGTCGCGAACTTCTGCGACGTACACACGGATTCTTTTCCACAAATATTGGAATTCTCAGGCGACATTTCTGCCGCATGCTCCCGACCTTGAAGCAATGTTGCGGGTTGCCGATGCGGCTTTGCTGATTGGGGACCCGGCGCTGCTGGCTCTCGAAGATCGCATGGCCCGCGAGCAGCGTACAGGCGAAAAGCTGCAATATCTCGATCTGGGACGCGAGTGGCACAAATTGACTGGAACTGCATGGGTTTCAGCCTTCTGGGCCGTCCGTCCGGAGGGTTTACGAGAAGCGGGCATTGCTCATGAGAGCGTTGTGCGCGATTTCCAGCAATCGCGTGATCATGGGTTGGCGCATATTGAAGAGCTCGTGACCGAATGGTCGACTAAGCTTGCAGTTCCTGCCGGTACGATTCGTGAATACCTGACGCACAACATCTATTACCTTCTCGACGAGACCTGTCTTGAGGGCCTACGGCTTTTTTATCGATATGGAGCTGAGTGCGGCGCGCTTCCTGGCGTTCCTGAACTGCAGTTTTTATAAATTTATCGCCCGGGCGCGACTCGCCATCGGCAGGCTGCGTCCAATGGATCGTGAGCTATCTGCAGAATGCGATGCAACCACATGCCCACAGGCATGCTCTGCCCATTCCGCGCTGGCTTGTGCATTTTGGTATATTCGGCGTCTTTGTCGTTTCGGCTATAGATGCTTCGGTGATACCGCTGCCCGTACCGGGGAGCACCGATCTGCTGCTACTGCTGCTTGCGGCGCATCATAGTTCGCCGTGGTTGCTGGTGGTATCCGCTGTTTCCGGCAGCGTAATCGGGGGATACATAACGTGGGGCGCCGGCAAAAAGGGTGGAGAGACCATGCTGGAGCGCTATGTGCCGAAGCGATTCCTCTCGTCTCTATGCAATTGGGTAAAACGCCATGGAGTCATCAGTGTGTGCGTTGCTTCGCTCCTGCCGCCTCCAATTCCATTGCTGCCTTTTCTGCTGGCAGCAGGGGCTCTGGGCGTCCCACGCAAGTTATTTCTCTGGTCATTTACTGCGGCGCGTACCGTGCGTTACGGCCTGATTGCCTGGCTGGGTGCTACTTATGGGCGCCATGTGCTGCGGCTCTGGAGCCGTTACCTGGCGGGATGGTCAAATGTGATTCTCTGGATATTTATCGGCGTGCTAGTGGCGGGAATTTTATTCGGAATTTGGAAATACCGGCACGACAAGCAAGCTGCGCGCGTGCCGGTACAAGCTGTATAAATTAAATCTCCCAGCGAAGAAGCGAGGCGCCTACTGTAAATCCAGCACCAACGCTTGCAACCAGAACGAGATCGTCTTTTTTCAAACGGCTTTCTTCCCGTGCAGTCTGCATCGCCAAAGGAATCGTAGCTGCTGTTGTGTTACCGAAACGATCGATGTTGATAATGACGCGCTCAAGCGGCATCCCCAGCCGTTCGGCTGTCGACAAGATAATTCGCTTGTTGGCTTGATGTGGAATGAAGCAACCAAGATCGGCACCCGTGATCCCGCACCGTTGAAGGACTTTTTCCGTTGCCTCCGCCATCTTGCGGACAGCATATTTGTAGACGGCCTGGCCATCCTGATGCACGTAATGCATCTTCTTCGCCACTGTCTCAGCAGATGGGGGATGGAGACTTCCGCCGGCGGGCATGTTCAGGGAGCATCCGCCGGAACCGTCGATTTCATGTACGAAATCAATCATCCCGATTTCGCCTTCTTCCGCCGGCTCAATGAGCACTGCACCAGCCCCATCGCCAAAAAGAATACACGTGGAGCGATCGGTATAGTCGAGAATTGAAGACATAGTGTCGGCGCCGATGACAAGGACCTTTGAGTGTGCGCCGGACTCTACCAGCTTGCATCCTGTCTGCAATGCGTACACAAAACCGGAGCAGGCTGCTGATAGATCAAAACCCCATGCGCCTTTGGCTCCAAGCTTGTCCTGCACCAGACATGCAGTTGCAGGGAAGAGCATATCGGGCGTAACGGTAGCGACGATGATTGCTTCAATTTCGGTTGGCTCAATGCCGCGTTCAGCCAGGCATTTTTTGGCCGCTTCCACCGCCATATCGCTGGTGGCGAGCCCTTTTTCCAGAATATGGCGCTCACGGATGCCGGTGCGCTCCACAATCCACTGATCATTGGTGTCGACCATCTTTTCCAGATCGGCATTGGTCAATACGCGAGGAGGAACGTACGTTCCAAGGGCACTGATTTTAGCGCGTCGAGACGTGTGAGGACGCACGGTAAGGCTCAAGGCTGCTCTCCATCTGCTGCAAAGTTAAAATCATTCTCTCTGAGCGCGGGCTACGATGTCTATGAATGAGATGGTTCGCTCCACGCAAGGACTGTAAAAGTTATGTCAGTGGAAAGATGAAAATCCGGGAGGCTAAGTGCACCGGGGAACCTACTGCGCACGCACTAGCCCGTTACCGTTGCTCCCTTCCGGGCCTGGCGGGGTTGGCGGGATTGAGTCGCGTAGGACCCGGCACACTTGTGATGATATCACTTTACAGGGGCTTGCGGTGCTAGACTACGTCTAAGGCGGGCCATGTTATGGCGACACTTGCACATCCTTACATCCCGGTTGAAGTCTATCTTCGGTCTTCATACGAACCCGACGCCGAATATGTGGATGGCGAGATCGAGGAGAGGCCGATGGGCGAGTACGACCACGCTTCCTGGCAGGATGCAATTCAGTATTGGTTTCGACAGCACGCACAGGAATGGGATATCCGCGTAAGACCTGAACTGCGCGTGCAGATCGCGCCCACGCGCTTCCGCGTGCCCGACGTCACCGTTCTCGACCGCAGCCAGCCCATTGAGCAGATCATTACCCACGCGCCGCTGGCAGTTTTTGAGATCCTGTCGCCGGAAGACACCATGAAGCGCATGATGCGTAAGCTCGATGATTATGCTGCCATGAAGATTCCGCAAATCTGGGTGATTGATCCGGAGACAAAGACATATTTTCGCTTCGTGAATGGGGAACTGCACAAAGCCTCGATTTTCTCTCTTGCGGACAAAGGCATTCACTTTGACCTCTCTGAAGTCGAAGCTCTGCTTGATTAGCGGTATTCGGGCAGGAATCCGGTAAAATAAAGAAGTGACTCAATCTCTTCTCGACGGCGCTCCAATCGGCGTCCTCGACACCCTAAAAACCGCAACACAGATGCCGCGTCTCAAGATAGGCTTTGTGAGCCTTGGCTGTCCCAAAAATCTAGTGGACAGCGAAGTGATGATGGGCCTGCTCGACCAGGCAGGCGCGCAGATGACCACTTCTCCGGAGACTGCCGACGTTCTGGTAGTAAACACGTGCTCGTTTATTGATACCGCCAAGCAGGAATCCGTCGACACGATCCTCGAAATGGCGCAGCACAAGACCACTGGCAAGGCGCAGAAACTCATCGTCGCCGGATGTCTCGTCGAGCGTTATCGCGATGAGATCCGCAAGAACATCCCCGAAGTCGATGCCGTTGTCGGCACTGGTGAATTGGAAAAGATTCTCGAAGCTGCCGGACTCGAGGCTCCAGGTATTGCGACGCAGCAGCTCGCTTCGCCGTTCACCATTCTCAGCGGAAATACCGCGCGCGCCGAAGGCGATCTTCGTGAATCCCAGGGTCGTTTCGCTCGAAAGGAGTGGGATGGAGCCGACGCTGCGCTGCCGCAATATCTTTACGATCACACAACGCCGCGGCTGTTAGCTACGCGTGGCCCGTCGGCTTATATCAAGATCGCTGAGGGTTGCGATCATCCTTGCAGCTTCTGTGTTATCCCCAATTTGCGTGGAAAATTCCGCTCTCGCGCCTTTGAGTCTGTAGTGGCGGAGGCCGAACGCCTTGTTGCGCAGGGAGTGCAGGAAATTACGCTAATCGGGCAGGATACGACTTGCTATGGCGAAGACCTTGGCTTGAAAGATGGTCTTGCCCTGTTACTCGATAAGCTGGCAGGAATTGAAGGCCTGCGCTGGTTGCGATTCCTCTATGCGTATCCGAATAAAATTACCGGCAAGCTGCTGGAAACCATCGCCAAGCACGACAACATCTGCAAGTATCTTGATGTGCCGCTGCAGCATGCAGCCGGGCCGGTGCTTAAAAGCATGAAGCGCGGCGCGAATGCCGATATCTTTCTCAAAACCATTGAAAAAGTGCGGGCTGCCGTTCCTGGAATTGCGCTGCGCACGTCCTTTATCGTCGGCTTCCCCGGGGAAACCGATGCGGATTTCCAGACGCTTTCAGATTTTGTAAAACAGGCGAGATTCGACTGGCTTGGCGTCTTTAGCTACTCCGATGAAGAAGGTTCCGGCGCATTTTCTTTGGGTGAAAAAGTTCCGGCGAAAGTCATCGAGCAGCGCAGGCGTGCTCTGATGCGCCTACAAAAAAACCTGAGCAAAAAGACCAAGCAGCAGTGGGTTGGCCGCACGATCACCGTGCTTGTCGAAGGCGAATCGGAAGAGACACCGCTGTTGTGGGAAGGCCGCTCGCAATTTCACGCGCCGGAAATTGATGGGACTGTTTACATCAACGATTTCGGATCGCTGGAAACGATTGTTCCAGGCCGCTTTTACGAATGTGAAATCACCGAAGCGCACGATTACGACGTAGTTGCGCGCGTTATTTCAGAGGCATGAGTAAAAAATTCGAGAAAAGAGCAAAAATTCTTCGCTGCCCCACCTGCCGTACGCTGGTGACGGAAAAAGATGAGGATTTCCCATTCTGCAGTGACCGCTGTCGTAAAATCGATCTCGGTAAATGGGCCAGTGGAGACTATCGTATTTCTTCACCGATTCTTGATCCTGAAGTATTGGAAGATCTGAAAGGATTGAAACCGGGCCGCAAGAATGACGACGAAGAGTAAGACTTTCTGGGCCTGGACGGCGGCAACATTTTTCGGGGCGGGATTCGGCAAGCCCGGTCCTGGCACGTGGGGATCGGTTGCAGCCGCAATTCTGTGGTTTTTAGCTGCAAAACTGGCGCATTTTTCTCCAATAGAAACTGCCATAGGCTCTATAGCTGCTGCTCTTCTGGCGCTGGCTATCGGTATTCCGGCAGCAACGATTGTCGAGAGGGAGGCAGCCCTCGAAGACCCTGGTTATGTAGTTTTGGATGAGGTCTGCGGACAATGGATTGCACTTGCCGCCGCTCCTGTGGATTGGCATTATGCGTTACTGTGCTTGCTCCTTTTTCGGGTATTCGACATCATAAAGCCATGGCCTGCGCGTCGGCTGGAGAGATTGCACGGTGGCACCGGAATTATGCTGGATGATGTGGCAGCAGGCGTGTATGCCCTGTTGATATTTATAGCCATCCATCATTGGTGGTAGTGTTTGCTCTAAGAGATCGAAGAAATGAGTTACTGGTTTCGGGATATGGCACGCACTGTAAAACACGAGGAGCTGGACACGCCCAGGATCGAAACCGTTTCTCCGGATGCAGCGCTGCCGGGTGGCGAAGTAGAGTTGGCGGGGACACACCTTGGTCCGCGCTCCATGCGTCAACCCGTTGCCATGCTGGGCCAGCTGGCTGCATCGGTTCTCCTCAGCCGCGGCAATCGTCTTAAGGTTCGTATTCCAGAAGAAGCAGAAAGCGGAGAATTGCGGATTCTGCAAAATGGTGCCCAAAGCAACTCAGTTACATTACGGGTTGCAGGCTTGATTGCAACCGATGTCCATATTGTGGCGAACCCGGCAGTCGACAATGAGGGCAACATTTACGCCACACTTTCCGGTTCGCGCGGCGAGAACACGCCTGTTTCTGTCTACCGCATCGGCTCCGATGGTGAAATGCGTCCTTTTGTGAGCGGCATTACAAACGCCACCGGACTGGCCCTTGATCCTGAAGGCTTTCTCTATGTTTCATCGCGAAATGACGGAACCGTATTTCGAGTTTCGCCGAATGGGATTTATACCCAGTTTGCCGAGGGAATGGGGATTGCCACGGGGCTTACATTCGATGCGGAACAGAATCTTTATGTCGGCGACCGCAGCGGCACTATTTTCAAGATTGCTCCTGACCGCCAGATTTTTGTCTTTGCCACACTCGAACCCAGCGTAGCTGCTTATCATCTGGCTTTTGGGAGAGATGAGCGCCTCTATGTTACCGGCCCGACGACCTCGAGCTATGACAATGTCTACGCCATTGATCGTGATGGCAATGCCAGTGTTTTTTATCGCGGACTGGGCCGACCCCAGGGATTAGCCCTGGACGTCGCAGGCAATTTGTATGTTGCCGGTTCCTTGTACGGACAACGCGGAGTGATAAGAATTACGCCGGAAGGAGACGCCTCGCTGGTGATTGCGGGTTCCGGGATTGTCGGTCTGGCTTTTGCTCCGGGAGGAGATATTATTCTGGCCACCAACACAGCCATGTATCATTTAGCTTTGGGAGTAGAGGGCCAACGTTTCTTTTGATTCCTGTTCTGCCTTCCGTAATACATGAAAGCTGAAATTATCGCCATCGGCTCCGAACTGCTGACTCCTTACCGTCAGGACACGAACTCGCTCTATCTCACGGAGAGGTTGAACGAACTAGGTGTTTCTGTTGGTTTTAAAACCATTGTCGGTGATCGCAGAAAAGATCTTACAAACGCAATTCGCACAGCCCTCGGACGCGCCGACATTATCATCACCATGGGTGGCCTGGGGCCGACGGAAGATGACCTGACGCGGGAAGCCTGGGCGGATGCGCTGGGAATTGCTTTAAAACGCGATGGCGATATTGTTGGCCAGCTTTATGCGCGTGCAGCAGAACGCCGCTGGCAGCTTACGGAAAATAATCTAAAGCAGGCAGACAAGCTCGAAGGGGCGCAGGTACTCGACAATCCGCGCGGCACAGCCCCAGGTCAATGGCTTGATACAGTATTCGGCGCGCATCGCAAGCTTGGCATTTTATTGCCCGGGCCGCCAAACGAAATCAAGCCGATGTTTGATGAGCAATGCATGCCGCGTTTGCGGGAGATTGTGCCGCCCAGACATATCGCTACTCGCACGTTAAAAGCTGCGATGATTGGAGAATCTCATGCAGATGCGCGAATTGCCCCTATATACACACGTTTTACCGATGTAGAAACGACTATTCTTGCGCATATCGGCGACATTCAACTTACGCTCATTTCCAGTAAGCCGACGATGGAGGAAGCCGAGGCGCGGGTTAGTGAGCTGGCCAGCCTCATAGAAGAAGAACTGGATGATCATATCTACTCATCTTCTGGACGAAACGAAACGCTGGAACAGATTGTTCTCTACTACCTTGAAATGCGCGGGGCGACCCTTTCCGTAGCCGAAAGCTGCACCGGTGGCCTGCTGGCCCAGCGCCTTACCAGCATCAGTGGAAGCTCACGCTCCTTCGTCGGGGGCGCCGTGGTTTATAGCAACGAGCTCAAAACAGAATTTGCCGGCGTTCCTGAAGATCTGATTGAAGAAAAGGGCGCGGTAAGCCGTGAAGTAGCAACCGCACTGGCTGAAGGAATTCGTAGACGATGCCGCACTACGTATGGAGTGGGCATCACCGGCATTGCCGGGCCCGGCGGCGGTACGGAAGAGAAGCCGGTCGGCCTTGTATACATCGCTATCAGCGATGGTGTTCAGACTGAAGTTGTCCAGAAAAACTTTGCCGGCGACCGTGACCGCATTCGTTTTTATGCCAGCCAGCAGGCACTCGACATGGTTCGCCGCAAGTTAATGTAGCCCGGCTGCTACACTCATAATCGCAATGTCTTTTGTCACGTATCTTGTGATTGCCGTCGTCGCGTATTTGCTGGGATCTATTCCGTTTGGATATGTGCTGGTCCGGCTTATTCGCAAAGAAGATATCCGCTCTAAGGGGAGCGGTAATATTGGCGCTACCAACGTCATTCGTTCCGGCGCAAAGGGGTTGGGCGCACTCACATTTTTGCTGGATGCTCTGAAGGGTTATGTTGCCGTTCTGGCAGGCGCATGGATCCTTCATGTTCCCGGATTCAACGGCGTTTCTCTACAAAATGCGATGGCGCTCGCTGCCCTTTGCGCCATTCTCGGACATATTTATACAGTTTGGCTTGGCTTTAAGGGCGGCAAAGGAGTTGCCACAGCTCTTGGCGTTTTTATTGCCCTCGCCTGGCTACCTGCTCTAGCAGGGTTGGGAATCTTCATTGTCGTTTTTGCCTTGTCGCGATATGTCTCGCTGGCTTCGATCCTTGCCGCCGTTGCCTTTCCTGTTTTTGCCTTCGTGCTGCCGCATAATGCATACACACAATTACTGGCTGCCGTCATTCTGATTGTTCCGTTCATCGTAATATGCAAGCATCATCAGAACATCCAACGCTTGCTCCGTGGAACCGAATACCGCTTTGGTAAGAAAGCAAGCACAGTATGAGCCGCATTGCCGTTATGGGAAGCGGCGCGTGGGGCACCGCGATAGCCCTGAGCCTCGCGCATCGTGGCGGACACAATCTTACTCTATGGTCGCATTCGACTGAAGTAAGTGAAACGATTGCTGAACATGGTGAAAACCTTGCTTTCCTGCCGGGTTTCGCCATTCCGCAAGCAATTTATGCAACCTCGAACATAGAGGAAGCCCTCGGCGATGCTGAGATCATTGTCAGCGTCATGCCGTCGCACTATGTGCGGGCCAGCTATGAGAAGTTCGTACACTTTCTTCGTTCGGATCAGGTGTTAGTCAGCGCTACCAAAGGCATTGAAGATGGAACCCTGATGCGCATGAGTGAAGTGATTTCCGATGTGCTCGGCAAATACGATCTTCAGCTACCCATCGGCGTACTTAGCGGTCCGTCTTTTGCCCAGGATGTTGCTTCGGATTTCCCTACGGCCATCACTATCGCGTCGCAGAATGCAAACCTCGCCGCACGGATACAGAAAGAATTCGGTAGCCAGTCGCTGCGCTTTTATACCAATGACGATGTAGTCGGAGTTGAACTCGGCGGAGCTCTCAAGAATGTCATCGCCATTGCGGCCGGCATCGTTTCCGGCCTGGGCCTCGGGCACAATAGTGCGGCTGCGCTCATCACGCGCGGCATTGCGGAAGTCACGCGTCTTGCAGTGGCTTGCGGTGGCCGTGCCGAAACGCTGTCCGGCCTTTCCGGGATCGGCGACCTGATATTGACCTGTACCGGCTCGCTCTCGCGCAATCGGACCGTTGGAATCGAGCTCGGCAAAGGCCGTAAATTACCGGATATTCTTGCCTCTCTGCACGGTAAAGTAGCGGAAGGCGTCAGAACCACATCCGCCGCGCTCGATTTAGCTAAACGCCATCATGTTGAAATGCCCATTACCGAGCAGGTCGCGGCGATTCTCCATGAAGAAAAATCTCCGCTAGAGGCGATGCGGGCTTTAATGTCTCGCCCAGGCCGCGACGAGTAGTAGCTTGTTACACTCGAAATAGCATGATTCAAACGCTGTTTGGCAGTCTCAACGAGCCCGAAAAGAAAAGTATTTTCGACCGCATGAAAGATGCTGTCTCGCGTACACGAGACAGCCTTGGCGAGCGCATCGAAAGCGTCATTGCCCTTACACGCGAGGTCGACGAATCCACTCTGGAAGAGTTGGAGATGAGCCTGCTTGCCTCTGATTTGGGTGTCACCACGACAACTGAAATCATTGATGCCTTGCGCGAACGGGCTAAACGCCAGCAGATTAAAGACGGCGCTGAGCTGAAAGAATTATTGAAGCAGCAACTGAAGGGCATCCTTGATGCGCAGCAGCGCCCTGTACGCGTCGTTTCGCCTCCGGAAATCATCATGATGGTAGGCGTGAACGGCACAGGCAAAACGACTACTACGGGAAAACTTGCTGCCTATTATCGTGCTCAAGGGAAGAGCGTGCTGATGTGCGCTGCTGATACTTTTCGTGCCGCGGCCATTGAGCAGCTTGAAGTCTGGGGCCAGCGAAGCGGAGTCGAAATTATCAAGACGCGCCAGGGCGGCGATCCGTCGGCTGCGCTCTTCGATGCACTTCAGGCGGCTAAAGCGCGAAACAACGATGTACTTATCGTCGATACGGCTGGGCGTCTGCATACAAAAAACAGCTTGATGGCCGAACTGGATAAGATGCGTCGCACGACACAGCGCTTCATCCCGGATGCTCCGCACGAAGTATTGCTGGTTATGGATGCTACTACTGGACAAAATGGCTTACAGCAGGCCCGCCTCTTTACCGAGGCTGCCGGCGTGACAGGCATCGTTCTTACCAAACTGGACGGTACAGCGAAGGGCGGCATCGCCGTCGCCATTGCGCGTGAATTGAATCTGCCCGTGCGTTTTGTTGGCGTCGGTGAAAAGCTCGAAGACCTTCTTCCTTTTGACAGCACTGCTTTTGTAGATTCATTGCTGGGAGCCTGAGATTGCAGGAAGAGAATCCTTCATCTGCCGATCTGCGATGGATGGCGCGAGCTATCGAGCTGGCCAGGCGCTCCGTAGGTGTCGCGTCGCCTAATCCCGCCGTAGGTTGTGTGCTCGTACAGAATGAAACCATCATAGGCGAAGGTTTTCATGTATATGACAAATTCGATCATGCGGAGATAGTCGCCCTAAAGCAGGCGGCAGATAAAGCTAACGGCTCTACGGCATATGTCACGCTTGAGCCATGCTCCCATCATGGCCGCACTGGGCCCTGCGCGGATGCGCTGATCGCCGCGGGTCTATCGCGGGTTGTCGTCGCTACGGGCGATCCGAATCCTGCTGTAAACGGACAGGGAATTGCCAAACTTCGCGCTGCCGGGATACAGGTGACGGTTGATATTCTGCGTGACGAAGCCCGGAGGCTCAACGATGGTTTTGCGAAATACATCCGCTCAAAACTGCCCTTTATCACTCTTAAAGCCGGAATTTCGCTCGACGGACGTATTGCGCCTGCCAGTGCTGTAAAGGGAAAGACGCACTACATAACGAGTGAGGAGTCTCGCTCTGTCGTGCAGCAGATGCGCCACGCTGCTGACGCCGTCATTACCGGCATCGATACGGTGATTGCGGATGATCCACTGCTTACTGATCGCAGCAACCTTGCGCGTCGTCGTCCGCTGCTGCGTGTTGTGCTTGATTCGTCGCTGCGTTTGCCGACTCACTCTCGCTTAGTACAGTCGGCGCGCAACGATGTGCTTGTTTTTCATGTAGCAGAAAATGCAGAAAAAGAAAGCATTCTCAATGCGGCTGGGGTGCAAACCATTCGTATTCCTGCTGCAGGCGGCCATGTTTCGCTTTTGCATATGGTGCAGAAACTCGGAGAGATGCAAATTCTCAGTGCCATGCTCGAAGCAGGCTCGCATTTAAACAGCGCTGCACTCGATGCAGCCATAATCGACAAGCTGTGTCTTTTTTATGCGCCGGTATTTTTAGGGGCTGAAGCTATCCCTTTGCTTGCATCCGGCTTACGAAGCCAGCCTGCGATAGAGCGCATCTCATGGAATACGGTAGGCAAGGATGCCTGCTTCGAAGCCTATCTGCACGATCCTTGGAAGGGATAATCTATGTTTACTGGATTGATCGAAGCCACTGGAAAAATTATCAGCGTCGAAGAACGTCCCGGGGCGCGTCGCATTGCTGTTTCAGCGCCGGGAATCGCTGAAAAGCTGCATACCGGCGATTCCGTAGCCGTGAGCGGAACGTGCCTTACAGCTCTCGATATTTCGAAAAATCCCCCTGTCTTCCATGCGGATCTGGCTGCAGAGACGGTAGCGCGCACCTCGCTCGCCTCGCTCAAGCCCGGCACCGTCGTTAATCTCGAATTGCCCACGCCTGCGGGCACGCCGCTTGGAGGGCACATTGTTCAGGGGCATGTAGATGCGACTGGAACCATGCTGGAGATCGAGCCGGTTGATCCCGATGTCGATCCCTCAGCAACTGACTGGTGGCTTCGCGTTGCAGTTCCGTCAAGTCTTGCCCCGTACATCATTGAAAAGGGCTCCATTACGATCGAAGGCATCAGCCTCACGGTGGCAAAATTTCATGACAATGTTGTTACGGTAGCCATCATTCCGCATACTTATATGCACACTAATCTGCGCAGTTTGAAGCACCGCGATCCAGTGAATCTGGAAGCAGATGTCATGTTGAAATTTTTCGAGCAGCAGAAGAAGAAAGACAGCGAGCAGAAATTCAATCTCACGCTCGAATATCTGCTCGCTAACGGTTATTGAAATTTAGCCGGCGCTCTAAAAATGAAAACGCGCTGCAAGCTGCACATTGCGCGGATCGCCAACCGCGGTTGGCGATCCGAATGTTGCGTTCGGTGCATCAGGATATGCTCCTGCACCCCACGTTGCATTCGGGACCATATCATTGCGATGATTCAGGGTGTTGAAGGCTTCGGCAATTGTCTCCAGCTTTACGCGCTTCGTTAATGCGAATGTGCGGCTCAATCGAGTATTCAACGCAAAGAAATCGAATCCAATGCCCGCATTGCGCCCGATGACCGCTCCCGGGAGTGCTTCCGTGCATGGATTGATGCCCTGAAGACTATATCCTGGCGTACAAGGCCTTTGCGTGGTGGCTTGCTTCGTGGTTGAGCCTGTTGTGATGTTGAAGGGCAGGCGCGAATAATATTGCAATACCCCGCCCAGCCGCCAATTGTGAGTCACGTGATCTGCCCAGCCTTTTGCAGGGCTGGTAGGAGAGTTGAGCGTAGCATCAAAGACAACTCGATTCCTCTGATCGTCGTCGGAGCGGCTACGATCTTGTCCGGGAAAGAAATTGTTGATGGGCCCGCTGAAGAAAAACTCACCGATATCGTCGATCGCCTTCGACCATGTATAGGAAACCCGCATCATTCCCCAGGAAGCCGGTCTTTGCTCAAAAGAAACTTCCAGCCCATCATAGTAAGAATCGAACACTGAACTGTATGGCTTGATATTGCCGCGCGATGGATCGGGCCGCGTTCCATCGGGGTAGATATTGGTATTTACGGAGCCGATGAGGTGTGCGCCGCGCAAATGTTGATAGCTCACGCCCAGCGTACTTTTTTGAGAAACTTGCTGCTCCACTCCCAGATTTATTTGCTGTGAGTAAGGCGTGCTGATGTTGCGGTCCATTAACGAATAGTTTTCTACCGCATTCGCGGGGGGCTCTGAAGCAACTGCTGGAAATACTGGAGCGCCAACTTGTCCGGGCGAGAAGGTATAGCTTAAAAGCGCTGCCTGCGCCGGATCAACAGTGTTATGCGCGGAGAGAAGGGCATTGGCCAAGGGGCGCAACGGAATGCGATCGTAGAAAATGCCGTAGCTCCCGCGTACTACTGTTCTGCGATTGGCGTACGGTGACCATGCGAATCCAATTCGCGGCGCAACATTTCCGGCTGCGGTATGAATGGTGTGTAGAAACTGCAAATCGTACCGAATACCTGCGTTCAGCGTAAGTGATGGTGAAATCTTCCACTCATCCTGCGCATAAAATCCGATATTCGGATTATTCTGCTGCACAGTTGGTATTCCGAAGTTCTGCGCGTATCCCTGAGTGTTGTAAGTGCCGCTCAATAAATTCGAGAGCGAAGAAAATGTATAAGAGCCGCGCAATGACTGCGGATATGTAATCGTGTCATCGCTATACAAGAAATCTATCCCTGCTTTGAATGTATGCGTTCCTCGCTCCATTACCAGGTTGTCAACTATTTCATACAGATAATTCAGCCTTGCTGTTGGTGATGACGTCGACCGTCCAAATGTAGCGACGCCGGAGATCGTCACCGCTGGACCGATCTGATCGTTAGGCGGGGCAGTCAGGCTATCATAAATGAACTGTCCTCGCGTTTCATTGAATGTTCGGGGTGACAACGTTGCAATATTGCTTGCCGCTATGGTGTGGTTTGTATCGTAAACTGATGTGCCATTGCTGACAGCGTTTAATCCCCCGGTTCCGCGTGCATTGACGCTGCTTAACTTATAAAAGCTATAGCGGATGTTGAACTGATCGCTTTGGCTGAAGCGGTGATCGCCGCGGGCAAAAGCTGTGTCCGTGTGCAATGTTGTTGGATATAGAGTCGTAGATCCCGTTCCTACGGGCAATAGCGGAGCTTGATATCCGGTTGCGAGCAGGCGCGCATTGATAATCGCCGCATTCGTCGGCGTAATCGTGATGACGCCATCCGTATTCAGCCTGTTTTCTTCGAAGTTTCCAAAGAGAAACGTTCGATTCTTTCGTAGAGGGCCTCCCAGGCTTGCGCCATAAATTCCCTGCGTTAATGGCAGCTTGCTGCCTGACAGCGCGTTATCGGCATTCATGCGTTGATTGCGTAAAAAGCCATACGCTGTGCCGTGGAGATCATTGGTTCCGCTGCGCGTAATGATATTGAAGTAGCCTCCCAGGGCATGGCCAAATTCGGCTTGACCGCCTGAGGTCACTACCTGAAACTCGCGCACTACATCCATGCCGAAAACATTGCCTGCTACGCCTGCAGCATCGTCGTTGGCCGAAAGACCATCTACGATAAAGCTGTTTGAAAAGTTGCGTTGACTATTGACTGAATATCCTTGTCCAACCACTTCAGATGTTTCAGCCAGCGTTTGCGTGCTGGCTGTATTTGTCGGTGAAACTCCCGGTAGCAGCAGTGCTAGATCGAGATAGTTGCGGCCCTCATATGGCAAGTTTGCAACCTCTTGCTGATTTACGGTTTCGCTCAGTTGGCTACGATCGGTTTCAATCACCGGAGGCTGTGCTGTTACCTGCACGTTTGTCGTCTCGTGCTGAAGCGCGAGCTGCAACGTCAAGCTGAATGCGGCGCCGACTGTAAGCTGTGCTTCCTGTTCTGTTTCGCTAAATCCGCCGGCTTTTACCTGAATGCGATATTGTCCTACGGGAAGATAGGACAGGCGAAAGCGGCCTTGCCCATCGGTATGAGTCGAAGAGGATTGGTTCGTAGCTTCCTGCAGTGCAGTCACCATGGCATTTGGAACGGCAGCACCACTAGGATCGAGCACTCGTCCGGTAATGGAAGCGGTCGTCAGCGTTTCCTGTGCGAGCAGTGAAACCGGGAACAGCAATAGAATGGTCAGAGCAAAAACAGCAGATCGAAACATGGCGTCTCCAGTGAAATGGCAGTCAGAATTGGCTGCGGGCCTAATGGTCGGCTTCTTTCAGGCGGAGAAATTGGAGACGGGTGGACCACGTTGTGAATTCTTGCCTGGGCGCTGCAGTGTGCACACCGCAAGCCAAGAAGTGCATTGTGGTTCTTTAGTTAAATTGCAGTGCAGCCCGGCAACTGTAGAAGCCTCTCCGAAGCTTCCGGTATGAAACGCAGCAGGAAAAGCTGGCGGACAGGGGCACCGTTCTGAGATTTGTGAAAATGCCCTATGGCTCGAGCCGGCATCACCAGCATCATCCATCTGCATCGCGCAGTGATGCTTCCCGTGAACACGGCAACAGGCAGGTAGATTGGCTTCCGCCAAAGTTTCCGGAGCGATCCATCCCAACCAGAACGGAGCTAGCAGAAGCACAAGAAGGCTTACGGCGCTTAAGCGCCTAAGTAAGCCGTCGTTATATGGCTTCCACATATCCGGAATCCTGCAGCTAGACCTCAGGATGAGTTCAAAAGGCCAGGTGCGCACGAGCAGTGCGAATGTTGAATTGAAAAGTTAGGAAAAAAGAATAGAGTGCAGCGAAGGCGGGCCGCGTTTCTGTTGGGCTCGATCGAATGAAACGATTAGTTGTGATTTGTCGCTGATGGTGCTGAGTCGATAGCTTCCTGCAGCTATCGAGGGCAATCCTCCTGCAGGCAGGGTAAAAATATGCACTTGCAAATTGGCCGGCAATATTGCATGAGGAAAATAGGGGCAATGTTCAGCCGGTGCAGACGCATATCTTTCTGCAGTATTACCACTTTCAGCAACGAGCGCCGCGCAATGATGAGCGCCATCTTTTCGACAACATGCTGGAAGATGATTGGAAGAAGAATAAGAAGTAGCGGCAAACAGCGGCGCGCTCAAAAATGAGCAAAATATCAAGAGCAATAATATTGCTGAGACTCGCCGCATACGCTGTAAAAATTTGTACTGCTACCGTGATGTATAGACCTTACAAAGGTAGGCTGCGCCGTTCGATCTGCAAATCCCACTTCGTAAAGCGTTACTTGAACAGTAACACAAAGGCTTGAAGGACTGCGTGATGGGAACGATGAATGAGCAGGGATGCGGTACTGTGGAACTATGAAAAAAATCATCGGCTTCGTTGTTCTGGCTGTGGCGTCAATTTCATTTGCGCAGGCGCCTGATCCGCTTAAATTTGTCGATCCTATGATCGGTACAGGCCCGGAGGGACATACGTTCCCTGGAGCAACGGCTCCCTTTGGCATGGTGCAACTCTCGCCTGATACGCAGATTCGCCCCTTCAAGCAAAGCTACAAGTGGGCCGCCGGATATCGCTACGAAGACACGACGATTCTTGGATTCTCGCATACGCATTTTTCCGGCGCAGGGCATAGCGATCTTGGCGATGTACTTCTGACGCCGATCAGTGGGACCAAAGTTCCGCTTGAGCCTGGTGATCCGGAGAAGCCCGGCTCCGGCTATCGCTCTCGATTCTCACACGCAAAGGAACATGCGGAGCCGGGTTACTACAGCGTATTTCTTCAGGACTCTGCAGTCGAAGCGGAGCTTACGGCCAGCGAGCGTGTCGGTGTTCACCGCTATACATTTGCAAAGAATGCGCAGCGGAACATCCTGCTTGATTTGAGAAGCAGCATCTATAACTATCCGGGTAAAGTTCTCTGGTCGCGTATAAGAATTCGCAGGGATGGAACGGTAACCGGAATGCGTGAGACGCGAGGATGGGCGCCAGGACGACAGTTGTATTTTGCCATGCGCTTTTCTTCGAATATGTCAGGTCATGCACTTTATAACAACGAAGAAAATCCACCACTGTATCATGGCTTCAAGACGCCGGGAACATCTCCGCAGGATACCCAGAGCATAGAAGGACGCGGCCTGGAAGCGGTGTTTGAATTTACACCTTCCGCTGAGCCGCTCATCGTGAAAGTAGCAATTTCTCCGGTAAGTGAAGAGGATGCGATTGCGAACATGGATGCAGAGGTTCCGGGATTCGACTTCGATCATGTGCGCGCCGAAACGCAACAGAAGTGGAGAACTGAATTATCGCGCGTCGAGTTCCGGGCAGCGCCTTCTGTTGAAAAATCTCTGTACACCGCGCTTTACCATGCCCTGATGGCGCCGGGCATAAGCATGGATGTGAACGGTGAATATCGTGGCCCGGATAATCAAGTACATCATGCAGATGGATTCCGCTTCGTGTCGAGCCTCTCTTTGTGGGATATCTATCGCGCCGAGCAGCCATTGATGACCATCATTGAGCCGGAGCAACGCACGAATGACCTGGTTCACTCCTTGATTGCTTCTCAGCAGGAGAGCCCATTTGGAATCTTGCCGGTATGGCAGTTTCAAGGACTCGAAACCTGGTGCATGATCGGTTATCATTCCGTGCCAATTATTGCCGATGCATATATGAAAGGTATTCGCGGCTATGACGTTCAGGCAGCTTTGGATGCCATGGTTGCGAGTGCTACCTATGCTCCCTATGGCAATCTGGGAGCGTATATGAAGTTGGGATATGTCCCCATCGATCATGACGACGAGGCCGCCTCTAAAACTATGGAGTACGCCTTCGATGATTGGACAATTGCGCGTATGGCAAAAGCGATGGGCAAATCAGCAATTGCAGCAGCTTTCCAGAAGCGATCTACATTTTGGCGAAATAACTTCAATGCACAAGATGGATTCGTCGAGCCTCGTCTCGAAAATGGAGCGTATCGCAGGCCTTTTGATCCTGCAAAAGCCGGCGCAGGCAGCGGCTTTACGGAAGGGAATGCCTGGCAATACTCGTGGTATCAGCCGCAGGATGAGCAAGGTTTGATTGATTTACTAGGCAGCCGGGAAAAATTGATTTCCAAGCTCGATGCCATGTTCGATCAGAAAGTCGATCCTGCCATGTATGCCAATGTCGAAGACATTTCCGGCATGATTGGTCAATATATCCATGGCAATGAACCGAGTCACCATCTTGCCTACCTCTATATGTATGCAGGAGCGCCGCTAAAAACACAGGCACGGTTGAAGCAGATTGTCGACTCGCAATATAAGCCTGCTCCCGATGGGCTGGTGGGCAACGATGATCTTGGACAGATGTCAGCGTGGCTTATCTTTACCTCTCTCGGTTTTTACCCAGTGGCTCCCGGCTCCAATCAATATGTTTTGGGTCGCCCATTCGTTGACCGTGCGGTAATTCACCTGCCTGACGGTAAGCTGCTAACCATTGAAAGCGTGAACATGAGTGACGACCATGGCTTTGTGAAGGATGTTCTGCTTAATGGAAAATCGCTCGATCGTACGTATGTAACGCACGAAGAACTTATGAAAGGTGGCGAGCTGAAGTTTATTTTCAGCAATAAAAAAGAGGCTGAATGGTCGCATCGTGCGCTGATGGCGCCTTATTCGGAGAGCGCGCAGCATTAACAATGTCCCTGGTGGCCGGAGTGAACTGATTCAAACTAAAGCTGTAAGAGTTAAAGCCGACTCCACGCTGCTAAGGCAATGACCACGTTTGCGGGAGCAATCCGCATCTAAGCATGAGTGAGGGACATTGTGTCGACAGCAACCCTGAAGAATGCTGCTCCGTTTGTGCCGGAGCATAAAACGATGCCTCTCTTGCGAGAGGCAATTCAGAACTGTAGAGGATGCGACCTTTATCGGAATGCCACGCAGGCGGTCTTTGGCGAAATAAGACCAGGCTCGAAGGCAACAACGAGTCAGAAAGCCGAAATTATGATGATTGGTGAGCAGCCCGGCGATCAGGAAGACAAACAGGGCCATCCATTTGTGGGGCCGGCAGGAAAACTACTGGATAAATGCCTGCTACAAGCGGAGCTCGATCGTCGAAAAATTTATGTCACCAATGCAGTCAAACATTTCCGATGGGAACCTCGCGGCAAATTGCGTATTCATAAGAAACCAGGCATGCGGGAGATTAAGGCGTGCCGACCCTGGCTGGATGCCGAACTTGAAACTGTTCGTCCGAAACTGCTGGTCTGCCTGGGCGCCACCGCAGCCCAATCGATTCTTGGATCAAAGTTCAGAATCACCGAATCTCATGGCCGGTTGCAAACGATCCAGGGTTTACCTCCAGTCGTTGCAACACTTCATCCCTCCGCCATTTTGCGTGCTCAGAGTGATGAAGACAGAAAAAAGAGCACAGAGCTGTTTCTTAATGATCTGCAAAAAGTAAAACAATATCTTGAAAAATAAGCCCATTTAGTACGCGGATGGAAATAGAAGGGGTATGCTGTTAGCAATCAACCGTAAGTTGTTGATTATGGTGGGCGCAGCAGGATTCGAACCTACGACTTCCACCGTGTGAAGGTGGCACTCTACCGCTGAGTTATGCGCCCTATACCGCTCAATCCCTCTAATACGTCTGAATTGAGCTACTTGGCAGGAAGCCTTAGTTTATCACCGGATTTACCGTGCCGTAAACTGCGGCGATACACGTATCTTCGCAACAGTGCGATGAATTGCTGTGTATGCAAGAAATTTTGCCTGAATTGTGCAAATTTTGCTTCTGGAATGCTGTCTCAGCATCTGTTTACAATCAGATAGCAGAAGTACATGATGGAACGTAATCGATCCCGACGGCCTGAGGAAGCACACAGTTCAGCAGGCGAAGATGAGCCGGCTGAATCTTTCAAGGCTGATTCGGAAACGGCGGAGGATGACCCGGAAATTCCATCTTTTCCGCAACCCGAGGACGATTCCGGTGTTGGTAAGGGTATGACGACCATTGCTCTGGACCGGGTTTTAGATAGACCGCTGCCAAAGGGCGTGCGTGAGGAAGCAATTAGCCGCGAGTATGTCTCCGATTGGAGCGCCCTGACTGATGCGGAAATCATGCTGCGGGTACGTGAAGGGGACGATCAAGGATTCAATTATCTTATTGAAAAATATCGTAAACCCATTATTCACTTCATGTTCCGTATGGTGCATAACCAGGCTACAGCTGAAGAATTGGCTCAGGAAGTTTTTCTGCGGGTCTATCGTTCGCGTCAGACTTACCGGGCAGAAGCACGGTTTACGACCTGGCTGTATCGCATCGCTACCAATCTCGGCGTAAATTATGCTCGGGACACAAAGCATGAGCGAGCGGCTCAGAATATCTACCTCGACCAGCCAGATCCGGAGACTGGAACTACGCCCGATGTGGCAGATTCAAAGCCCCTTGTCGAGCAGGATTTAGTTCGCGATGAGCGCATGCGGGCCATCCGTCAGCATGTGATGGCACTCCCGGAACGTCAAAGAGCCGCCGTTTTGATGCATAAATATCAGGACATGGATTACAAGCAAATCGGTGAAGTTTTAAAGCTGAGTGAGTCCGCAACCAAGTCCTTGCTGTTTCGTGCATATCAAACATTACGTGAAAGATTGAAGGACTTTGTTTAAGTTTTAGTTTAAGTAATGAGGGAATTATGATCTGCCGGAAAGTTAAAGCGAACCTTGCCGACCTGTTGCTGGATCCGGAGTCGGTTTCGGTTGATGTACACAAACATCTGAGAGAGTGCGCGGACTGTCGCGAGGAACTTCAGTCTCTGGAAGCGACGATGGGCCTGATGGATGCGTGGCATGCGCCTGAGCCATCCGTTTACTTTGATTCGAAGCTTGCAGTGCGCCTGCGGGAAGAGCAACGCTCGGAGCCGGCAGGCGTGTTCGAGCGGATGCGTGCACGCATACTGTTTGGCAGCAATGTTCATCTGCGTCCCATTGCAGTTGGGGCTTTGGCACTCCTGATTATTATCGGCGGAGGCACATACGCGGATCTGATGACGTCGTCGCACTCCGGAACTCCAGCTAAGGTTTCAGCTACGGTACAGGATTTGCAGTCGATCGATGACAATGCCCAGGTCTTCCAACAGTTAAATTCTCTGGACCAGGACGATCAAAGCGATAGCGGGAGTTCGGCCAACAACCTATAACAGGTTGTCGGCTGAAAATCAGGCACTGATGAACAACTGCGCAAAGGTTGTGAGATTTTCAGCGAATGGCCTGATCGCGTACAAATTAACAGATAAGCCTTGGATACAAAGATGCATGCACGAAGAGAGCAACACGGACGGACGAACCGCTGTCGGCGGAGACTCAAGGTATTTCTATCCGTAGTGTTCTCGTTTGCCATTTCTTTCTCTACACACAGCGCGCTTGCTGGGCAGCATGGTTCGCATCCAGCACCTCACATGCAGGCACCGCATGCCTCTCCATCTCAGCCCAGACAGGAATTTCATTCTCAGCCGTTCAGGCAGCCGAATAATATTCCTGGGCCGCAGCGATTTAATACTGTACCTCAAAATCGAACGGGCCAGCCGGGGCACTTGCCGGATTGGCTGAGCCGGCACCAGAATATGACGCAGCAGCAGCGAGAAAACGCGCTGCGACAGGAGCCGGGCTTCAACCGTTTACCTCAAGATCAACAGCAGCGGTTGATGAATCGCATGCACGAGTTGAATAATGCGCCGCCACAGGAACGTCAGCGTATGCTGCAGCGCAACGAGATGTTCGAGCGGTTAAATCCGGAACAAAAAGCCGGTGTGCGAGGCGCTTCGCAAGCCTTTCGGCAGATGCCGGCCAATCGGCAAAATGAGGTGCGCCGGGCTTTTCAGGATCTTCGCGGTGTTCCGCCGGAACAGAGGCAATCAATTCTGAATTCGGCCCGTTTTCAGCAACAGTTCAGTCCACAGGAACGAACAATTCTGGGCAACATGCTTTCTGTGGAGCCATACGAACCACGTTCGCCACGGTAAGCGCGCCGGGAGCGAAGCATAAGACTTATTGAAGAGTAAGAGCCTCAGCTGAAGCATAGGCTTCCAATGCTTCTGGAGCGTGGGCGCGCCCGCCTGGGCCTACCCAGCTGCGAGTCCATTGTCTTGCAAAGAGCCGCATGATAATCAAGACGAGAAGTGCGAGAGCCGCATAGATGATGAAGCCTGAAGCGTAAGAATCCGTATGCTGTTTTGATTGACCCAGAAGGTTGGGCAAAATCGAACCGCCTAGAGCGCCGATTTCTCCGATCATACTGCCTGCGATTGCAGTCGATGTGGGCCAGCGCAAGGGAACGAGTTGGAAGGCTGCTCCGTTGCCTGCTCCGAGTGCTGCAAAACACAGCATGAAGAGCAGGGTAGTTGCAAATAACGAGGGTGATCCAATGAATCCAAAAAAACCGGCGATTGCGATCAGAAATACTACAGTAAGTGTGGTGACGCCGCCAAAACGGTCTGCAAGCCAACCGCCAAGCACGCGTGTAGCGCTGCCGGTAAGCGTTGCCAGAACCGTTAAGCTTCCCGCTTCGATCTTCGAGACATGAAACTGCTTGAAGTAGAACGACGGCAGAAAAGTCGCAAGTCCTAGGAATCCGCCAAAAGTAATAATGTAAATAAGGTTGAAGGCCCAGCCATCTTTTTCCCACAGGCATCTCAAGTGCTCAGCAAGTGTCTGGTGCTCCATGTCAGGCGGTTCTTTTGCGAAAAAGATCATAACTGCCAGCGGTAAGAGCATAAAAAGTGCTGCAAAGCCGTAAACATACTGCCAGCCAAAATGTTGGGCAAGCCGTGGCGCAAGCAGCGCGGCGACAGCGGTACCGCTGTTTCCGGCGCCGGCAATTCCCATCGCCAATCCTTTATATCGTTTGGGAAACCATCCCGAACCCAGTGAAAGCGCCACACCGAAGCTTGCTCCGGCAATTCCCAGCAAGACTCCCATTGCCAGTACATTGTGATAATTTTTCACGAAGAAAAATCCATAAAGCAATGCGATGACAATGGCGGACATTTCAACAATAGCCGCCTTCTTTCTGCCGATATATTGTGCGAGCACCCCAAGAGGAAATCGCATAAACGCGCCGGCAAGGGTAGGTATGGACACCATAAGGCCGATTTGGCCCTGGGTAAGATGGAACTGTTCTGAAATAAACGGTCCCATCGCTCCGTTCAGCACCCAAACGGCAAAGCTGAAATCAAAATACAAGAACGCCGCGAAAAGCGTGGGAATATGACCCGATTGCCGAAATGCTTTGTAGCTTGCCATCTCCAGTCTCCTGGCTTGATATGATTGCGAAATTTAATTTGACTTAGAACGTTCTACGCGCACGGCGCATTGCTTAAAATTCGGCTCGCGCGAAATAGGATCATATGCGCCGAGCGTGACAAGATTCGAATTTGATTCAGCAAAATGAAAAGGCATGAAAACCTGACCGGGAGCGACAATCCCGGTTGTTCGCAGTTCAACGTTTTTCACGCTGCTGCGGCGAGATATGATCGTGACACGATCATGCGGCTTCAGTTGCAGACGCGATGCATCCACCGGATTCATCTCCAGCCATGCGTTTGGCACCATATGATGCAGTTGCGAAACTTGCGCTGTTTTTGTGCGGGTATGCCAGTGTTCTACGGTGCGGCCTGTGTTTAAAATGAACGGATATTCTTCATTCGGCTGCTCGATAAACGGCTCCCAGGGAACGATGTGGATACGGGCTTTTCCATCGGGATGCTCAAAGACGCCATCCTGATAAAGACGAGGGCCGCCCCATTGAATGCCGCCGCGCTCTTCAATCTCTTTCCATGTAAAGGAGCTGTAATCGCATAAGCGCCCGCGTGATACTTCCTGCCATTCCATAAAAGCATCTTCGGGATTTTTCCACCCGGGATAAAGCTCATCGCGCACGCCCAGGCGCTCCGCAAGATTGATAAAGATGTCAAAATCCGGGCGCGCCTCTTCCGGCGGAGCAACGACGCGATTCACTTTACTGACGCGACGCTCAGAATTAGTAAATGTGCCTTCCTTTTCTCCCCATATCGCCGCCGGCAAAACAAGATCAGCAAATTCAGTTGTCGGTGTGGGATGGAAACCATCCTGCACAACAAGAAAATCGAGACGGCTGAGCGCTTGCTCAAATATCGCGTAATTAGGAAAAGAAACAGCAGGATTCGTTGCAATGATCCAGAGCGCTTTGATCTTGCCGCCCACAGCGGCTTCTACAATGTCAGGGTAAGCCAAGCCACGAGAATTCGGGATTCGGTCTGCATCAATTCCCCAGATATGGGCCAATTCCCGGCGATGTTCAGCGCTCTCAAATTTGCGATATCCGGGAAGGCTGGATGTAAAACTGCTTTCGCGCGACCCCATCGCATTACATTGACCCGTAATGGAAAACGGAGCGGCACCTATCCGGCCAATATTGCCGGTAATAAGCGCAAGATTGTTAATGGCGGCAACAGTAACGGCTCCCTGCGTGGAATGATTGACTCCCATGGTCCAGCCAATGAATGCAGCTTTAGCGCGTCCGTAAAGCAGAGCCGTGCTGACAATTGTTTCTGTGGTAAGGCCGGTGATTTCCGCTACATAATCCGGCGTGTATCCAGAAACGAACGAAGCGAATTCCTCATATCCTTTTGTATGTCGCGCGATGTAATTCCGGTCGATCAGATTTTCCAGGATGAGCACATGAGCGATGCCATTCAAAAGGGCAATATCGCTGCGCGGCTTAATAGGCAGATGCACATCGGCCATCATGGCGGTCTTCGTCACGCGCGGATCAACAACAATCAGCTTGCGGTTTTGATTGCGGTCAAGACGCTGACAGAGAATCGGATGATTATCTGCAATATTTGCGCCGATCAGGAGTATGACATCGGCGTGCTCCATATCGGCATAAGAACCGGGAGGGCCATCACTGCCGAAGGACAGCTTGTATCCGCTCACGGCGCTTGCCATGCAGAGCGTAGTATTGCCATCGTAATTGCGAGTGCGAAAGCCTAGCTGCACAAGCTTGCCCAATGTATAGAATTCTTCTGTGACCAGCTGACCGGTGCTGATGACTCCAAGCGCATCGTGGCCATGCTTTTCCTGTACAGCCTGAATTCGCTCAACCATTGTGTCGAGCGCTTCATCCCATGAGACTGGGGTGAGCACTCCTCTTTTGCGAAGCAACGGTGTTTTCGCGCGGCCCGGGGCTGCAAGGATGTGGTGCTCGCTCAATCCTTTAGGGCACAGTTTTCCCCGATTCACAGAGTGATGTGGATTCCCACGCACAGCAACAGCTTTGCCATTCCTGACACCAACCTGCATCCCGCAGCCAACAGAGCAATAGCCGCATGTGGTTTTCACCCAGCTGTCAGCCACGCGTGAAGTTGACACGAGTCCGAACTCCGCGTCGTAGCCGTAGGAATATTTACGGGCAAGGGTATCCATGCCCAACGCTCTACGCAGTCGAGTGAGCGCTCTCAATGGTCCCCACCTCCACGGACGAAAGTTAGAGCCATGTTGAGTGGTACGACTGAAACGAAGAAAAGATAACGCGAGAGCAGAATGCCGATGTATGCTGCCACGAGTGCGACTATGTGGTGCTTGTTATAAGACGAGACAGCAAAAGTAAAGATTGATATGAAGGAGGCAATGACGATAGCGCGTAACAGCGGCGTATTCAACAGCGATAGCGTTGCGCGCTTTTCAAAGAGCTGCGCACGCTGCAGACGGATAAGCCTGAGACTCTGATTCGCAATCCAAAGTGCAGCCGTGACCTCTGCCGGCCAAGTTGGGAAGCTGTATGAAACTAACGAAATTGTTGCGGCACCCAAAACACCAGCGCTTAACAGAAAATCGATAGGCGTGTGGACCATGTTCCATGCGGGCCGAGCTGGAACCAGATAGATAAATGCGCTGGCAAGAATTCCGGCTATACCAAATACTTCTGCGATCCAACCCGCGATATGAAGCATGATCTGCGGTATGAAGAAAAGGTTAAAAGCATGGATCCAAATTGCCGTGGTAGTAGACGCAGTTGCCACAAAGAATAGCCCGAAGAGCAATACTTCACGGCTCAACCATGAGCGCTTCCACATCTTAAGCGCACGCCATGCGTAGGCGGGCCGTCCAAGATGGAACACAGAGATATTCAACGCAATGCAAGTTACAAGCAGCAGCGTTGTAAGCAACATTGGGGTCATAGAGCAAAAAGTAAGCAGAAAGATGAGCGATCCCACAATGGCTTGCATGAGTACTGTCATAAAGACCAATGAAAGATGTGCATGCTCAGGACGGATGCGGTCTGTATCGACACGCTCCAAGGTTGCTGTTGACTTTGGTAGAGTAATGCGCGTTGTAGAGATGGTTTGTCCAGCGGCAGGCATTCCCGGCGATTCAGCTGCTGAGTAGTCCGCGCGCCATGCAGTTGTGTCTATGATCTCAACTGCAATCGCCCCTTCGGGGCAGGCGTTAACACAGGCAGGTTCAAAGCCGTCGCTCAAACGCCCGTGGCACATATCGCATTTACCGACGACGCCGCGTTCTGGATTGAATTGCGGAACGCTGTAAGGGCAATTCCATACGCAGTATTGGCAGCCGATGCAGGCGTCAGCAGAATGAAAAACAATGCCAGTCACGGGATCTTTGGTGTAGGCATTGACCGGACACCCTCGCAGACAATCCGGATCAAGGCAATGGTTGCAACCCATCGAAAGATAGTGCCGGTGTGTATTGGGATATGTGCCGCCTTCTATTTCGCCTACCCGTCGCCATTGAATTTCTGCGGGATTACCGTTTTGTTCATTACATGCGATTTCACAAGAGCGGCAGCCAATACACTTTTTCATGTCAAAGTGAAAGCGATACTGCTCGCCGAGCCCGGGCAGGCGATTGGGAATGAGAGAAGAGGCGGTCGATATCTCATCCAGGTCATCGACAGTGATACGAACCAAACTATCTCCTGCAGCAATACGTTCATGTAGCGGCAAAGACACGAAGGCTTCCTCCTCTCTCGCTTCGGAGCGGGTTTCGATCAATAAACGTCGCGGTGATAACGATGATCGTCTTTTAAATTGCTGACATATTCTCTTGCATTGTCGTGGCTCATACCGCCTTGCTGCTCAACAATGGCGTGCAGCATAGTATCCACATCTTTAGCCATGCGCGAAGCATCACCGCAGACATAGATGCTTGCTCCATCCTGCAGCCATGCCCAAAGCTCCGGCGCATGTTCCAGCATTCTGTCCTGCACGTAAAGCTTGTGCTCCTGATCGC
>DASZUU010000036.1:0-157856 GCA_035547425.1 Alloacidobacterium sp.
CTATTCCGACAAGGACCGCCGCGGCGATTTTGACGGCGACGTCACCGCTGCCGCGCCCGACGGCACCATCCGATCGAACACTGCGCAGTTCTTCCTGCAGCCTGCCTCGACACAGCAGAAGGCAGGGCAGTCGCAGATCGACAAAATTATCGCCAGGGGCAACGTCGTTCTCGCCCAGCCCGGCAGAAAAGGCGAGGGGGAACAGCTCGTCTACACCTCGTCCGATGGCCGCTATGTGCTCACCGGAACATCCGCCTGGCCACCCCGCATTTCCGACGCCGTCCACGGCACCACCACCGGAGCAGCGTTGATTTTCAACGATCAGGATGATAGCGTCGAGGTGAGTGGGGGGCAGTCGGCCGCGGTCACCAAAACGCGGGCTCCGAAATAGATGCAGAAGCTTTCAACCGACGAGATCGGTAAATCCTATAAAGGCCGCCAGGTTGTGCGGGGCGTCAGCCTCGAAGTTTCTCAGGGAGAGGTTGTCGGCCTCCTTGGCCCCAACGGTGCCGGAAAAACCACAAGCTTTTACATGATTGTCGGGCTGGTAACGCCGGATACCGGGCGCATTCTCGCCGACGGCGCCGACATCACCCGCGTGCCCATGTATCTCCGGGCGCGCCAATATGGCATCAGCTATCTCCCGCAGGAGCCGTCCGTATTCCGCAAGCTGACCGTCGAGGAAAACATCCTCGCCGTGCTCGAAGTGCAGTCCATCTCGCCGCAGCAGCGCCGGGCGCGCACGGAAAAGCTGATCGACCAGCTGAATCTCGAAAAAATCCGCAAGACCCGCGGATACGCCCTTTCCGGCGGCGAGCGGCGGCGTGTCGAAATTGCCCGCTGCCTCTGCATCCAGCCGTCTTTTATTTTGCTGGACGAGCCCTTTTCGGGAATCGATCCCATTGCGGTACTCGACCTTCAGGAAATCATTTACGACCTGAAAGCGAGCGGTATTGGCGTGTTAATAACAGATCATAACGTTCGCGAGACGCTTTCCGTCACCGACCGCGCCTATATCATCAATGAGGGGCGCATCTTTCGGACCGGTACTCCGGAGCAGTTGGGTAACGATCCTGAGGTGCGGCGCGTATATCTCGGAGAGGGCTTTACCTTAAGCTGAAGGCGATCGAAACGTGTAGACTTAGGGAAATTCCGCAGAAAATTTGTTGATGGATTTGTAAGTAGGCAGAATGGCACTTCTTCAACCCAGATTGAGCTTGAAAGTATCCCAGCGGCAGATACTCACGCCGGGCCTGATGCAGATGGTCAGCGTCCTGGCGCTCAATAAGCTCGAATTGAAGGAGATGATCCAGGCCGAGATTGCCGAAAACCCGATCCTCGAAGAACTGGAAGAGAATGTTCCGCTGCTCGATGATGTCGCCAGCCGGGAAGAGATGCTGGACCGGCCCGTCGAAGTGCAGCACGCCGAGGCGGAGCGGGATAAGACCGATCCCTTCGATGAGATCGACTTCGGATCGTATTTTCAGGACTATCTTGATCCCGGCTTCCGCACCCCAAACAGCTTTGAAATCACAGAAAAGCCCTCGATTGAGAACTTCCTCTCGCAGCCGGGCACGCTTTCCGACCATCTTTTCTGGCAGCTCGGCTCCCTGAGCCTCTCGCCCGCCGTGCGCGACGCCGCCGAATTTATCATCGGCAACCTGAATGAAGACGGATATTTAACCGCAACAGATGAAGAATTACTTGAGGGATATCTCCGCGAACAGCTGACCCCGGAAAATGGCGCAAAACAGGGGAATCCCACAGAGATTTCGACGGCTCTCAAGGAGCGCGCGCATTCCCACCTGACGGCGGCCATCAAAGTGGTGCATCAGCTCGATCCTATCGGCATCGCGGCGCGCGATCTCCGCGAATGCCTCTTGTTGCAGATTGCGGCGCAGCAGCGGGAATTTGAGCTGATTTATGAGCGCCGGAAGCGCAACGCCTCCGCGAATGGAAGCCGCCATCTGGAAGCAGCCGAAGAGCTCCTCGCCCAGGAAGGCGTGGAAGCCAGCCTCCCGAATCCGAATGGAACCGGGCAAAAGACGGCGATCTTTGAGACAGCGCAGCAAATTGTTGATAAGCACCTGACACTGCTGCAGCGGCGCGATCTGCGCGAGCTCTCCAAGGTTTTGGCCCGAACCCCGGAAGAAACGCAACAGGCCGTCGACCTGATTCGCGCCCTCGATCCACGCCCCGGCCAGCGTTATAACCGGGTCGAGGCGCGGCTGATCGAGCCCGATGTCGCCTTTGTAAAGAACGGCGATGAGTTTGTGGTCGTCATGAATGAGGAAGACCTTCCCAGCCTGCGGCTCAATCAGGGCTACCGCCGCATGATTACGCAGGACACGACGGAAAAAGAGGTCAAGGATTATGTGAAGGAGCGCTACCGTTCCGCCATCCAGCTGATGCGGAATATCGAACAGCGCAAAAATACCATTCTTCGCACCTGCGAGGCGATTATCCGCCGCCAGACAGAATTTCTTGAAAAAGGCGTCGAGGCGATGAAACCGATGATGATCAAAGAGGTGGCCGAAGAGATCGGGGTGCATCCATCCACCGTCAGCCGCGCCGTATCCAATAAGTACGTGCATACACCTCAAGGGGTTTACGAGCTGCGCTTCTTCTTTTCCGAAGGCGTCAATGGCCCGGAAGGCGCCGGAACGCCATTGATGCTGTTGAAGCGTAAGGTCAAGAAGTTGATTGAGGAGGAAGACCCGCGCAAGCCTTTAACCGACGATCAGATTGCCGCCATGCTGCAGGCGCAAGGCATCGAGGTTACCCGCAGGACCGTCGCTAAATACCGGGAGGACATGCGCATTCCCAGCACCCATCAGCGCCGCGTTCGCGGTTGAGTTACAATCACAACTCCTCGCCGCGCACTGGCGGGGAACTTCTTCAGGAAGGGAGCTTTCACCATGCAGGTTGAGTACACAGGCAGGCAGGTGACCGTTACCCGCGCGCTGCGCGCGATTGCCGATGAGGCCATTGAGCGCATCGTCAAGATTTTGGGTAAGACTACAGGCGCCCACGTTATTTTAACCGCAGAAAAATACAGGCAGACTGCCGAAGTCACGGTGATCACGCGTCTGCACAATATCGTGGCTACATCTGAATCCACCAACATGGAAACCGCGCTGCGCGCTGCGCTCGATAAAGCAGAAACGCAGGCCATCCGCTGCAAGAAGAAACTTCAATCCAAAAAGCGCCTGCCGAAAGAAGAGAAATTAACAGCCGAGCCTGCGCTCGTGCGCCCCAAACGGACCTCCCGTACCGCTGCCCCCAAAGCCGAGCCGGAAGCCGAAGCCCCCGTGAAAAAATCGAACGGCAACGGCCGCTCCAGGCAGGTATTGCCGGTCACGGTCCACTCTTTCCCGGCAAAGACGCCGATTCCCGAGCCGCATGTCGTCCGCTCAGCGGATTCGGTCGCCATACGCCCCATGACTCTCGAAGAAGCCGTGAAGGAAGCCGAATTCCGCGACCGCGAAGTCTTTGTTTTCCGCGACCACCAGGGCCGGGTCAACGTGCTCCATCGCAAGCGCGATGGCAAAATGGAACTCATCGAAGCTCCATAACGAATGATACTTGTTCTTCTGTCGCATTGAAATGCTAGGATGGGCGCATGGCCCCGAAAGCTGCGCCCAAGCCTGCATCGCAGGCGCTCAAAAAGAAATCTGCGGCTCCTCATGCATCCGATGAAATTCGTTCGCTTGTCATCATCACCGGGCTTTCCGGATCGGGCAAGCTTTCTGCCCTGAAAGCCTTTGAAGACCTCGGCTACTATGCCGTCGATAACATGCCGATCGAGCTGGTGCCGCGCTTCGCCGAGCTCATCGGCGAATCCGCCAACACCCGCCGGGCCGCGCTCGTCGTCGATGTTCGGGAAGGCCAGGGCCTCGAGCGCTTCCCGGCAATGCTCAAGCAGATACGCCGCACCTTGCCCACGACCGTCATCTATCTCGAAGCCTCCGAAGCCGCTCTTCTCCGCCGCTTCTCCGAGACGCGTCGCCCTCACCCCCTCGGCAAGGAAGAAAGAGTTGCCGGAGCCATCGAGTCCGAGCGCAAGCTGCTCGATCCCATCCGCAACGTGGCCGACATCATCATCGATACCTCGAACTTCAACGTTCACGAGCTGCGCGCGCATATCCAGAACCGGTTCGCAGGCGACGGCGAAGGCAAGGACCTGCTCATCTCCGCCATGAGCTTCGGATACAAGAACGGCGTGCCTCTCGAAGCCGATCTTGTTTTCGATGTGCGTTTTCTGCCGAATCCGCATTTCATTCCGGAATTCCGCCCGCTGACCGGCAAGCATCAGAAACTGGTCGCCTATCTCAACAAGTTTGATCAAACCAAAGAGTTTCTCGACCGTGTCTCCAGCCTTTTGCTCTTTCTCCTGCCGCATTACATTCACGAGGGCAAAAGCTACCTGACCATCGCTTTCGGCTGCACCGGCGGGCAGCACCGCTCCGTCATGATCGCCGAAGAAATCAGCAAGCGTCTGGCAAAAGAAGGCTATCGCGTAAAGACCACCCACCGCGATATGCCCCGCTGAACGGTAAAATATAAGAATGACGTATCGATGGCAGACCCGCAGGGCAGGTAAATGAAGCGTATTCTGCGTCTGCTCTATTACATGCGCCGCTACTGGTGGCAGGCGCTGGCATCTATCTTCTTTATGGCCGCGGTCGGCCTGCTGGAAGCCTTCCGCGTCCTTCTGGTCAAGCCGATTTTCGACCACGTACTAAGCCCCGGCGCGCCGGACCAGCCGATCGCCCTGTATAAAATCCCGGGCACGCACTACCAGTTCACCCTGCAGCAATTTGTCCCGCATTACTTCCATAATGAGTGGAACATCGTCGCCTTCGCGCTCGTCGTTTCCACCCTGCTCAAGAGTGTCTGCGACTATCTCGGCACCTATCTCGTCAACTATGCCGGCTTCGGCATGATCACCGATCTGCGCGACGATCTCTACGAAGCCGTCCTGCGCCGTTCCGTGTCTTTCTTCCAGAAGCATGCCACCGGCACATTGCTCTCGACGCTCATCAACGATATCGAGCGCGTGCAGTACGCCATGTCGTCGGTGCTCTCGGAATTCCTGCAGCAATTCTTCACGCTCATCTTTACCACTTGCGTAGTCGTCGCCCTTGGCGGCAAGCTCGCCTGGGCGCTGCTGATTTTTGTTCCCATCGTCATCGGATCTATCCGCCGCATCGGGCGCGATGTGCGGCAGACCACCCGCAAAGGCCAGGACCGCCTCGCCGAAATTCAGAACATCCTGCACGAAACCATCACCGGCAACCGCATCGTAAAAGCCTTCAACATGGAGTTCTGGGAGCTGCTCCGCTTCCGCGATGCCGCCAGGCGCCTCTTCAAGGCAAACCTGCGTTCCGTGCGCGCGCAGGCCCTCAGCTCCCCCTTGATGGATTCCATCGGCGTTATCGCCATCGCGCTGCTGTTGTTGGTCGGTCGCGGCGAAATCAAAAGCGGAGCCATGACCGAAGGCGCATTCTTCGCCTTCATCGTAGCGCTCTTCAAGCTCTACGATCCGGTCCGCCGCTTCGCCCTCTTCTATAACAATTTCCAGCAGGCCCTCGGAGCATCCTCCGCCATCTTCTCCTTCATGGACGATCAGGACGAGCTGGTGGAAAAGCATCGCGCCCTCAATCTCAAAGGCTTTCAAAATTCCATCAGGCTGGAAAATGTCGGCTTTGCCTATCGCGATGACGAAGGCGAGAAGCAGGTCCTCCACGACATCAACCTTGAGATTCGCTGTGGCGAAGTCATCGCCCTTGTCGGCCCCAGCGGCGCCGGCAAATCCACCCTGGTCAATCTCATTCCACGTTTCTTCGATGTGACTTCAGGCCGCATTCTCATCGATGGCCATGACCTCCGCGACGTGAGCCTGCGCTCGTTGCGCGACCAGATCGGCAAGGTTACCCAGGAAACCATCCTGTTCAACGATACCGTCCGCAACAACATTGCCTACGGCCAGCCGGACGTGCCCATCGCCCGCGTGCAGGAAGCCGCCAAAGCCGCGCTCGCCCACGACTTCATCATGCGCCTGCCCGACGGCTACGACACGCTCATCGGCGAAAAAGGCTTTCGCCTCTCCGGAGGCGAGCGCCAGCGCCTCGCCATCGCCCGTGCTCTGGTAAAAGATGCCCCGATCCTCATTCTGGACGAAGCCACCTCCGCCCTCGATACCGAAAGCGAATCGCTCGTCCAGGCCGCGCTCAGTAATTTAATGGCCGGTCGCACAGTCGTGGTCATCGCGCATCGTCTCTCCACCGTGCGCCGCGCCACGCGCATCGCTGTGCTTGAGCGTGGACGCATTACCGCCATCGGCTCGCATGAGCAGCTGATGCAGCAATCGCCGACCTATCAGAAGCTCTATCAACTGCAATTTATGGATGCGGCAGACCTGCCCGAACCGGTCATGACAGGAAAACAGGAACTATGAGCAAGAATACAGATGCGGTGATGCCAATTTACTCAATGACCGGCTTTGCCCGGATTTCCGTGCGCCTGTCCGAAACTCTTGGCTACACCCTCAGCCTTAAGAGCGTCAACCACCGTTTCCTCGACCTGCATCTTCGCCTGCCTTCCGGAACCGAATCGCTCGAAATGCGCCTGCGCAAAGTTCTCAAAGAGAAAATCGGACGCGGCCATGTCGAAGTTTCCCTCTCCATCGATCGAACCGCCGCCAGCGACACCCAGTACAACGACGAACTGGTTTCCGGATACGTCGCCGCCTTCCGCAGCGCCGCTCGTCATCACAACCTGGGCGGCGAGCCCGACCTCAATGCCATCTTTCGGCTGCCCGGCGTCTGGAATGGCGAGTCCCGCAACAATGAAGAGGACATCCAGGCCATCGAAGCCTCCGTCATGGGGCGCATCGAGCTGCTGATCGCCGAGCTGAACACCATGCGCTCTGCGGAAGGCAAGTCGCTGGCCGACGAGCTGCGCCGCGGCCTCGACCGCCTGAGCGCCTATGTCGATCAAGTCGCCGGCCTCCGCCACGATGTGCAGAAAATCTACTTTGAGCGCATCAGCCAGCGCATGGCCGAGATGCTCAACGGCAACATCGACAGCGAACGCCTCCTGCAGGAAGCCGCTTTGCTCGCCGACCGCAGCGATGTGGAAGAAGAGATCGCCCGCCAGCGCACCCACATCACGCATTTCCACTCCCTGCTCGACCAGGGCGGGGAAGTCGGCAAGAAGCTCGACTTTCTCCTGCAGGAAATGAACCGCGAGGCCAACACCCTGCTTTCCAAAACCAGCGGCCTCTCCGGCAACGGAACCCGTATCACCGAGCTTGGCCTGGGCATGAAGTCGGAGATCGAAAAAGCGCGCGAGCAGGTCCAAAACCTCGAATAGCTGTCAAGCCCCCTGTGCTCTTAACTCAATTACAGGCAACGACTTAAAAGTGCAGGGAATTATGAATGAAATTGCTATCCTGAAAAGAGGGGCAAAAATTTGCGCCCACCGGCGGTTTGAACCTCCTTTTCCGCGTAAGTTTTTTATTTTCAGGAATTTAGCGGAAGTTTCGTCATAAGTCTTGTATTATGAAGACTTTAGAAAAACAGCGGGGGTGGGCTGGGCAGGAAAAGCGCACAAGGAAAAACATTTGGCAGGCATACTCTTCATCATCTCGGCGCCATCAGGTTCGGGCAAATCCACGCTGGTAAACCAGATTCGTTCGCTCGTCGACAATCTGGAGTTTTCCGTCTCCTACACCACCCGGGCGCCGCGCGGCTCCGAAGAAGACGGACGTGAATATCACTTCATCACGCGGGAAGCCTTTGAGCGCATGATTCAGGCAGATGAGTTTCTGGAGTATGCCGAGGTCTTCGGCAATTACTACGGCACTGCGCGGCGTTCTCTTACGGACGCGACCTCTCGCGGCAAAGACCTCTTGCTCGATATCGACGTGCAGGGAGCCTCGCAGGTGCGCAAGCGGATGCCGGAGGCTGTCAGCATCTTCGTCATGCCCCCTGCCCCCGACATTCTGGCCACCCGCCTGCGCAATCGAAGCCGGGCCGAAGGTGGTGTAGAAGAAGCAGTTATCGAGCGGCGCCTGGCCAACGCAAAACAGGAGATTGAGAATTACCGCGAATACAGCTATATTCTCGTCAACGATATTCTGGCTCGAGCGGAAGAGGAACTTCTAGCCATCGTCACCAGCGAACGCGTCCTGCGCGAGCATCCCCATCTCGCCCCGGACGAGGAACGCCTGATGCGCCTGGCTGAAAGTTGCCGGCAAGAGCACATCGGCGATCGCATCAAGCCGGTGCTTGCCGCCTTCGGATTACTTGATCCGGAAAAAGCAAGAGCCTGAAATATCGGTTACGGTTGCAGTGCTTGATTTGGAGGAACCAAATGAGTCTTGAGCAGTCGTTCGATAGTAATTTCCGCTACGTCCTTGTGGCCGCCCGCCGCGCCCGTCAATTGCAAAACGGCTCCCGGCCGCTGGTCGATTCCCACTCACGCAAAGCCTGCCGCATCGCACAGGATGAGATCGCTGCTGGCAAGGTCAGCTACGTAAAGGCCGATGTGCCGGTTTTAAAACCGGAAGTTGCCGGCGCGGAAATCCCCAAGTTCGCAATTTCCTAGGCGCCCGGGATCAGCAAAAGAACAAGTGTGCCCCACGTCTGCGAAGAAGACCTGGGACCGTGGATCAGCGCCACTCTAATGCTTAAAGACCTGTAGCATCACTTCGGTCTGCACCTGGTTCAGCTGCTTCAGCGTCGATTGCAGCGTAGGTTGGTCATCGACCGAGGCATTGTGCAGAATCTCGTTCAGGCGGAAGGCCGTGTGACGCAGCAGAATCTCGGCATTCTTCAGCTTGTGTGTGTCCTCCGCAACTCCCATGTGTATCTTCTGCGCGTAGGCCTGCATGGCCTTCAAAGTCTGCGATGCATGCGCAAAGTCGCCGGACGATAGCTCCTGTCCGGCAATTTCGGTCATGTCATGCACAACTTCCGCGTAGAGGAAGCACTGCTCTTTCGGGGATGCTTGGTCTGCTTTGGTTTCAAGCAGGAGTAGGGCCTGCGCGTCGGGGATCTTTTCAGTTGCGCCGAAAGCATGGCTGCAGGGAGCCAGCAAAACGGCAGCGGCGGCGATTGCTACGAACCTCATGCGACACCTCCTTCGGTGCCACGGGAACGTTATCGGCTTTTATTTACCAAGGGCGACCAGCCGATGTTTAGCCTGCCACTCCTGGTCGGGGAACCTTCCATCAGCAGCGGCCAGAAACTTGTGGTAATAATCGGCCGCTTCCTTTGTGTGATGTAGATTATCGTAAGCTGTTGCCCAAAGAAAGTACGTAGCTGGAGAATCTTGAAGATATTTTGATCGTGCGGAAAGGGAATCGATCTCCAGCTGATACTGGTGCGTCTCCGATGCCGCAAAGGCAAGGCTGCCCCAGGCATCGCCGTCATCAGGTTTTAACTGAACCGACTTCTGCAAGACCGTAACTGCTTCGGGATACCGCTGCTGGCGAATCAGATTCTCGCCCCGCGCCGTCAACAGCGCGGCATTATCGGGAGCAGTTTTCAGCAGTTCCACATAAAGAGGATCGGCCTTCGCCGCCGCGCCGGATTGCGTATACGCGTCTGCCAGCATGGCGCTGATCATGGCATCCTGCGGCTGTTTGGCGTGCAGCTTTTCAAGAGCGCTGACTGCCTCGCTCTGCCTGCCTTGCGCATTCAGAACGATGGCCAGCTGCGTATTCAGCGCCGGATCGTCAGGATCGCGGACTAAAGCGGCCTTGATGAGCGGTTCGGCATCGGCATACTTTTTCTCCGCAATCAGCACATGCGCCAGCCCGGCGGTTGCCGCCGAAGAATCCGGCTGCTGATTCAGAACGCGCCGATAAGCCGTCTCGGCGGAAATTTCATCGCCTTCGGCCTCGGCAATTTCGCCGGTAAGCAGCGTATCGCCGGGTTTTTCCGGGCTCAGGGAAAGCGCCTGCAGCAGCTCCTGCTTGGCCGCATCCGGATTGCTGGTGCGGTCGAGCTGCGCCAGCGTGCGGAAAGCCTGCGCCTTTGCCGTGGGATTCGGCGGATTCGGCTCCAGCTTCGAGGCCGCTTCCAACTGCTCATGCGCTTCCTGGGATTTGCCCTGCCGCGCCAGAATCAGCCCCAGGGCCATGTGCGACTCGAACTGTTTCGGATCCGTCGCAATCGCCTTGCGGTAGTAGCCTGCAGCCGCATCATCATGTCCCTGCGCGTCCTCAACAAACCCGCGGTCAAAGAGAGCGCGAGCATCGTTGCCATGCACAGAGAGATAGGTTTCCAGCAACGTGCGGGCGTGATCGTAGTTCTTGGCTTCGATATCCTCTTCGGCCTTCGCGACCGGCGTGTTGTCCGATGTAGCAGCTGTCGGTGGTCCGTCCAGGCTGGTTCCCGCAGGCAGCGGAGCCGACTGTCCATAAGCGCTGGCGCCCACGGCGAGTACGCCGGACAAGGGCAAGATGAAAAAGGAGGTGCGAATCAAAAACTTCATACGGCTACTTCATTTTCCGTTTCAGACAAGGACTCCCGCTTCGGCGCCAATACTTTGGCCAGCCAGAAGCCGGTGTGTGACAGCTCATTCTGCGTGATCTCTTCCGGGGTTCCGGTCGCAACAATCTGGCCGCCCTTGGAGCCGCCTTCCGGCCCCAGATCGATCACCCAGTCTGCCGATTTGATGACGTCGAGATTGTGCTCGATCACCAGCAGCGATCCTCCGCCATCGATCAGCTTGCGGAAGGCAGTCAGCAGCTTGCTCACGTCATCGAAGTGCAGCCCGGTCGTAGGCTCGTCCAGCACATAGAGCACGCGGCTGCCGCCCTTCTTTGCCGCCGCGCTGCCGGAACGCACCGTTGCCAGGTGCGCCGCCAGCTTCACGCGCTGCGCCTCGCCGCCGGAAAGCGTGGTGGCCGATTGCCCAAGCCGCACATAACCGAGGCCCACTTCGTCCAGCACGGCCAGCTTTTCCAGAATCTTCTGCTGGCCCACAAAAAAACGGAGCGCCTCCTTCACCGTCAGGCTCAGGACCTCATGAATGCTCTTATTCTTGTACTTGACCTCCAGCACGCTGGCCTTATAGCGCGTGCCGTTGCACTCTTCACAAGGCAATTCCACATCCGCCAGGAACTGCATCTCGACCGTTACCGTGCCGTCGCCTTCGCAGACATCGCAGCGTCCGCCGGGAACATTGAACGAGAAGTGTCCAGCCGAATAGCCGCGCCGCTGCGCCTCCGGCTGCGAGGCAAACAGCTCGCGGATGGCATCGAATGCCTTGATGTACGTCACTGGATTCGAGCGCGGCGTGCGCCCGATCGGGTTCTGATCCACCAGCACAATATCGTTTAGACGTTCGACGCCCTGAATCTCTTTATAAAGATTCGTCGGGTCTGCGCCCTCGCCCTTGCCAAGTTGGTGAGCGATGGCGCGATACAGAACATCGTGCACCAGCGTCGATTTGCCCGAACCCGAAACGCCGGTAATGCAGGTCAGCATGTTCAGCGGAATCTCGACATCGATGCCTTTCAGGTTGTGCGAGCGCGCGCCACGCAGCTTGATCCACTCCTTGCCTGGCTCGCGTCGCCGCGTAGGAACAGGAATTGTCAGCTGTCCATTGAGATAGCGCCCGGTGATCGACTCCGGATTCTTCTCGACCTCAGCAACCGAGCCTGCGGCAAGCACCCGGCCGCCAAACTCGCCCGCCCCCGGGCCAAGATCGAGCAGGTAATCCGCAGAGCGAATCACATCCGGATCATGCTCGACGACGAGAATCGTATTGCCGAGATCGCGCAGGTCTTCGAGAATGCGGATGAGCTTCGCCGTATCGCGCGTATGCAGCCCAATCGACGGCTCATCGAGCACATACAGAGCGCCCACCAGGCGCGAGCCAAGCGAAGTAGCCAGTTGAATGCGCTGCGACTCGCCGCCGGAGAGCGTCGAAGCCAGGCGATCGAGCGTGAGATAGTCGAGCCCGACAGCGTTGAGGAAATGCAGGCGCTGCTGAATCTCAGTAAGAATGCTGCCCGCAATCTCTTCCTGCATCGGCGTCAGTGTGAGCGCTCCGAAGAAGCGGTCGGCATCGGCAATGGTGAGCGCCGCGGCATCGCAGATATTTTTGCCCTCAATGCGAACAGCGCGCGCTTCAGCGCGCAGCCTCTGCCCTTTGCACTCCGGGCACGGCGCATAACCGCGATATTTACTGAGCATGACGCGGACATGCAGCTTGTACTTTTTGCGCTCGAGAAATGCAAAGAAGCCATGCACGCCGAGGAATGAACCATGTCCGTCGAGAACAAGCTCCTGCTGATCGAGCGGAAGGTCATACCAGGGCACATCCATGGGAATGCCGTGCTGCCTGGCCACCTTCTTCAATTCGGTGAAGTAAGGGCGATATTTTGGCCGGTTCCATGGATCGATCGCGCCCTCTTCCAGCGTCTTCGATTTATCCGGAATGATGAGGTCCAGATCGAAATCAATCGTATTGCCGAAGCCCTGGCAGCGCGGACATGCGCCGAATGGATTGTTGAACGAGAACAGGCGCGGCTCCGGCTCGCGGTAGTGTCGATGGCAGTTCTTGCATTCAAAGGCGGCAGAGAAGCGCAACCGCTCGCGCTCGATGCTGTCAGAATCTCGCGGAACGATCTCGAAGACGATTTCTTCCGCTTCAAGATAGCCGATTTCGGCGGCGTCCACAATGCGCGCGCGGTTCTCAGCGCTGACCACAATGCGGTCCACCAGCACGTAAACAGGCAGTGCGAAATTGATTTCGAGCAGCGATTCCGGCGTGGAGAACTCGTAAATAGTGCCGTTCTGATAAAGACGGTTGAAGCCGCGCTTGCGCAGATCGCCCAGCCGCTCCTTGAGCGCGTCGGTAAGCGGCGATTCAGGCTCTTTCTTTGCCGCAGCTTTGCGCCCGCGCTTCGCCGGCTTTTCCGGCTCAGGCGACACGGGCTGCTCCTGCAGTTTTACGACAGGAAAGAGCGCATGCAGCCGCGTGCCTTCGCCCAGCGCGAGAATCGCGGCGGCAATCTCATCCACCGTATCGCGGCGCACAATGCCGTTGCACACGATGCAATGCACCGTGCCGCAGCGCGCATACAACAGGCGCATGTAGTCGTAAATTTCGGTCGCCGTGGCGACAGTTGAGCGTGGGTTGCGCGTCGAGTTTTTCTGCTTGATGGCAATGGCCGGCGCAAGGCCGTCGATCAGGTCCACATCCGGCTTTTCGATGCGCTCAAGGAATTGGCGCGCATACGCAGAAAGCGACTCGACATAGCGACGCTGTCCTTCGGCGTAGATCGTATCGAAGGCGAGCGAGGACTTACCCGAGCCGGAGACGCCCGAAACCACGGTCAACTGGCCGTGCGGAATGTCGCAGTCGATATTTTTTAAGTTATGTACCCGCGCGCCGCGGATAATGATCTGGTCCGTCAAGTATGTACGCCCCGGGGAAAGAAATACGAAACTCCCCATTCTTGATTATAAATGGCAGACCCCGCGGCGGCCCTTTCCGCTACCAATCGGTAAGGGTGCCGTCCAACTTGCGATTTACCGGCAGATACGCGCGTTGGTAAGGGAATTTTGCCGCAAGCTTTTCATCAAGATCGACGCCCAGGCCCGGAGCATCCCCGGGATACATATAGCCGGATTGGAAGGTGTAATGATGCGGAAAAACTTCGTCGGTTTCCGCGCCATGCGCCATGTGCTCCTGGATGCCGAAATTATGGATGGCAATCCCGAAATGAAGCGCCGCTGCCATCGTTACCGGCGAAAGATCAGTGGCTCCGTGGCATCCGGTGCGGACGTGATAGAGCGCGGCGAAATCCGCGATCTTTTTCATCGCGGTCAGCCCTCCGCCATGAACCACGGCCATGCGGATATAGTCGATCCATTGATTCTGGATAAGCTGCTGCGCGTCCCAGATGGTGTTGAAGACTTCGCCCACAGCAATCGGCGTCGTGGTGTGTTCGCGGATGACACGAAAGCCTTCCTGCAATTCAGCCGGTGTCGGGTCTTCCATCCAGAAGAGACGATAAGGTTCGAGATCCTTGCCGAGGCGTGCGGCTTCCATGGGCGTAAGACGATGATGACAATCGTGCAGCAGGTGAAGGTCATCGCCGAATTTCTTGCGAGTGCGCTCAAATAATTTCGGCGTGTGCCGCAGATACATCTCCGTAGACCAGCGGCTTTCCGTAGGCAATCCCTTCTCGGCAGGCTCATAGCGCGTGCCGGATTTGGGCACTCCATATGTGGAAGCGAGGCCGGGAATGCCGCTCTGCACGCGGATAGCCTGATAGCCCAGCTCGATGTGGTGAGCCACATCGTCGAGTGCTTCTTCTACATCCGCACCGTGCGCATGCGCATAGACAAGCAGGCCTTCGCGGCTTTTTCCGCCGAGCAGGTTATAAACCGGTGTCTGCAGCGCCTTGCCCTTGATATCCCACAGCGCCACATCCACTGCGCCTATTGCAGCCATGGTGACGGGGCCGCGCCGCCAGTAAGCTCCGCGGTAGAGGTATTGCCATATGTCTTCTGTTTGAAATGGATCGCGCCCGATGAGGCAGGGAATGACGTGCTCGGTGAGATAGCTCACGACTGCCATCTCGCGCCCATTGAGCGTGCCGTCTCCAAGACCGTAAATGCCTTCGTCGGTCTCGATTTTCAGCGTGACAAAATTACGTCCGGGCGAGCAGACATTCACCGATGCATGTGTGATCTTCATTGATTGACTCCGCTGGCGAGAAAGCCGCCGTCGACTGAAAGAATCTGCCCGGTGATGTAGGATGCAGCTTCAGAAGAAAGAAACACCGCCGCTCCGACAAGCTCATTGGCACGCCCGAACCTTTGCATCGGGATGCGCATGCGCAGCTCGCGTCCGCGCTCTGTGCCATCCAGCAGATGTTCATTGAGCGCGGTAGGAAAAATGCCGGGCGCAATCGCATTCACGCAGATACCGTGCGGCGCAAGTTCCACCGCCAACGATTTTGTAAGCGCGCCAACTCCGGCCTTGCTGGCTCCATACGCGGCTACTTCATGAAATGCAACGAAAGTAGCCAGCGAAGCAATGTTCACGATGCGTCCATATTTCTGCTGGAGCATGGTCTGTCCAAAAATCTGGCAGGCGCGCAGCGTTCCTGTCAGGTTGGTTTCGATGATCCTGTTCCACACATCTTCTGAGCAAGTAAGAGTTGGCGTGCGCTGCGTGATGCCTGCGGAATTGATGAGGATATCGACTCTACCGAAAGATTCGATGACCTTGTCATGCAAGGCCTGCAGCGAATTGCGATCGAGCACGTCTGCCGTAACGGCAAGAGAACGCCGTCCGAGGGCCTCGACTTTGCAGACCGTCTCTTCAACGGATTCTCGTTTGCGCGATACCGGAACCACATCGGCACCCGCCGCCACCAATCCTAAGGCGATGGCTTGCCCGATGCCGGAAGTTCCGCCGATGACAACCGCGGATCGACCGCTGAGATGGAGAATATCTGCGCACATTTTGTAGGAAGCAAAAAGGGAGCGCGCATGGCACTCCCTTCCATTCGGTGATTTAGAGATGCGGCGCCCAGCCCTTTTCGTACTCGCGGCCCCAGTACTTCATCGCTTCCGCGTCGCCGACGATGTGCCCATTACTCGGATTGAGCTTCAGCTCGCGATTCACTCGCCATGCAACATTGGAGAGCTGCAGCATGGTGACGGCAACATTGCCGACTTCAATCGGAGCGTGCAGCTTTTCTCCCTTTTGAATACCGGCAATGAAGTTGGCGAAGTGATCGTCCGTCATCGAATCGCGTCCCGTGAGATCAGACGAACTGGTCGTGCTGCCAACTTTATACTCGTCTGTCTTTTTGCCGTGCAGATCGTAGACCTCATACCCATCGCGATCTACCAGGACAGTGCCGGTGGTGCCCAGGATCGTCGAGCCGCGATCGCGTCCGTAATACTTCATACCCTGGCAGCTTTTTCCTTCCCAGGTAAGCAGCTTGTCGTCGTACTCAAAGCTGGTCACCAGCGTGTCGTAGTATTGCCAATCGTCTTTGAAGTGATAGCGCCCGCCGGACGAAGTGACGCGGTTCGGAAAGTCAACGCCGAGCGCCCAGCGGCAGACATCCACTTCATGCGTGCCGTTATTGAGTGCCTCGCCGGTGCCGTAGATAAAGAACCAATGCCAGTTGTAAGGGTGCAGATTGTCCTTGTATTGCTGGCGCGGCGCGGGCCCCTGCCACAGGTCCCAATCGAGCGTCGGTGGAACAGGAACAACTTTGCCGGTGCCGATAGATTTGCGCGTATTGCTGTACCACGCCTTGGCAAAGTAGGCACGTCCGATCAGGCCATCGTGAATCTTCTGCACAATTTCGATGGTGTGCTTGGAGGAGCGCTGCTGCGTTCCCATCTGTACCAGCTTGCCGTATTTCTTCTGCGCCTCGACCAGCATCGCTCCTTCGGCAGGATTGTGGCTGCAGGGCTTTTCCACGTAGACATGCTTGCCTGCCTGTAGTCCTGCAATCGCCAAAGGCGCATGCCAGTGATCCGGCGTCGCGATGGTGATCGCATCCACATCTTTCGAGGCCAGCACTTTGCGAAAATCTTTTTCCTTTGCAGGCGCATAGCCCATCGTTTTCTGCGTATTGCCGGCGAACTTATCGAGAATGGTGCTATCGACATCGCATACATATGCAATGTGCGCCGCATTCTGGTTTGCTTTCAGTGATGACAGATGTGCGTACGCGCGGCTATTCAGTCCAATAACGGCAAAATTGAGTCGGTCATTCGATCCAAGAATCTGCGCATAGCTTTTTGCCGTTGATCCGATCGCCATGCCTGCCGCTCCAACAGCAAGCGTGTCGAGAAATTCACGCCGAGTAATCATCCATGCTCCTTCGAATTTTTGTGTCAGCTGAACAGGCTGCCAAGGCCTGTAATTCCATGTATTTCGCAGGGCGAGACACACGCATTTTTACAGCGAAATAATGTTCGCAACCAATGTACATGAGCAGGGCAACGATGTGCACCATTACAGCCGCCGGGTAAGAATTTAGAAATTTTCCTGAAAAATATGAGCGATGCGAGCCACTTCACCACATAATAGGCAGACTGCTTCTGCTGTCCGGCTTTTTATCTGAAATTAGCGAGGAAGAAAACCACATGCTTCTGATATTCGCTTTCTTGATAGGCATCATTGCAGGCCTGCGCTCCATGATGGCTCCTGCGGTGGTGAGCTGGGCTGCCGGGTTTGGCTGGATTCACGTTGAAGGCACGCCTCTAAGTTTTATGGCACATCCAGTGACTCGCTGGATATTTGCTCTCGCAGCTGTTGGGGAGCTGGTCAACGATAAGCTGCCGAAGACACCGAGCAGAAAAATTCCGCCGATATTCATCACGCGCATCGTGACCGGCGCGCTCGCCGGAGCGACAATCGGTGCTTCGCAGCATTCACTCGCAGGCGGCTTGATCGCCGGCGCGCTCGGCGCCGTAGCCGGTACGCTGGGAGGCGCATCGTTCCGCGGCATGCTTGCCAGGGCTATAGGCAAAGATTTTCCAGCAGCTCTCATCGAAGACGTTATCGCCATCGTCGGCGGAATATTGATCGTGACCCATCTCTGATATGCCTACTCAATTTGATTCCATCATCGTCGGTGCCGGGCAAGCCGGCCCCTCGCTTGCCGGTAGGCTTACGCAATCAGGCCGCAAGGTCGCTATGATCGAGCGCAACCTTTTCGGCGGGACCTGCGTCAATACCGGCTGCATTCCCACCAAGACATTAGTGGCCAGCGCCTACGTTGCCCATAAAGCCAGAACCGCGTCCGACTACGGCGTGATCTCGAAGGATGTGTCTGTAGATATGAAGGCCGTCATGGCGCGTAAAGATAAAGTCTCCGGCCAGTCCCGTACAGGAGTGGAAGGTTGGCTGCGCGGCATGCCGAACTGCACGGTGTATCACGATCACGCCCGCTTTGAATCCGCGCACGAGATACGTGTCGGTGAAGAATTGATCTCCGCGAAGGAGATTTTTCTCAACGTAGGCGGGCGCGCAATCGTGCCGGATTTTCCTGGCGTCGATTCCGTTCCGTTTCTCACAAACACCGGCATCCTCGCGCTCGATATGCTACCCAGGCACCTTCTCATCGTGGGCGGCGGCTACATCGGGCTCGAGTTTTCACAAATATTCCGGCGTTTCGGCAGTGAAGTCACGATTATTGAAAAAGGTCCTCGCCTCGTTGCGCACGAGGATGAAGATGTTTCTGCCGCCATCCAGGAATTTCTTGAAAAAGAGGGGATTCGTGTCCGTCTCAACGCCGAATGTATTCGGCTGGAGCATCACGGCTCCGATGTGGCTGTTGCCGTTGACTGCAAATCAGATGCATCGGCGAGCATAGGCTCACACATTCTGCTGGCTGTAGGACGCAAGCCGAATACCGATGATCTGGGGCTCGAGCATGCCGGAATCGAGATAGACGAGCGCGGCTACATCAAAGCCGACGACCAGCTGCGCACGAATGTGGAAGGCATTTGGGCCATGGGCGACTGCAACGGCAGGGGCGCATTCACTCATACTTCCTATAACGACTTCGAAATCGTCGCAGCTAACCTGCTCGACAACGATCCGCGCCGTGTAAGCGACCGCATCCCCGCCTACAACATCTACACCGATCCGCCTCTCGGCCGTGTTGGCCTTACAGAAAAGCAGGTGCGCGAATCAGGAAAAAGGGCTCTGATCGGCACACGCCCGATGACAAAAGTAGGCCGCGCAGTAGAAAAAGGGGAAACCGCAGGCTTTATGAAAATTCTGGTGAATGCGGAGACGAAGCAGATTCTGGGCGCGTCGATCCTCGGCACCAGCGGCGACGAGGCAATCCATTGCATTCTCGACATCATGTATGCCCGCGCGCCTTATACGACGCTGCAACGCGCGGTCCACATTCATCCCACAGTTTCGGAATTGATACCAACCGTATTGGGTGACCTGAAGCCCTTGGAGTAAGGGCTTCTTATTCAATCCCCAGCCGGTGCTGCATCTGTTCGAGCGTATAGCCCTTCGTCTCCGGGTAAACAAACAGCACAACAAAGAACTGCACCACCATCATGGCCGCAAAGAAAACAAATGGCGCTCCCGCTGAGTACTTTGCAAGCAGCGGAAATGTGCCGGAGATAATAGCGTTCATCACCCAGTGCGAAGAGCTGCCCAGGCTCTGTCCCTTGGAGCGCACGCGCGTCGGAAAGACTTCGCTGATATACACCCAGATCACCGATCCCTGCGAGATGGCGAAGAAGAAAATATAGCCGACCAGCAGCCATACAAGATACGCCTGATGCTGCTGCAGGAAGAAAACAGCCGCGATGCCGACGAGACAAATCGCAGTGCCGATAGAGCCGATCAGCAGCAGCGTCTTGCGGCCTAGCTTATCGATCACAGTCATCGCAAGCAGCGTGGCCACCAGGTTCATTGCGCCAACGAGCACTGCTTGAAGATCGCCCGACATGGCATTGAAACCGCCGGCGCGGAAAATATCGTTCAGGTAGTAAAGAATCGCGTTGATGCCGCCCAGCTGGTTGAACATCCCAATCGAAATAGCCAGAAATATAGGCAGGCGATACTTGAACTGGAAGAGCTTCTCGGTTTTCGCGCTGCGTTCCAGGTGAATGGAATCGACAATCTCCCGCAACTCTGCTTCTGAATCGGGTGTTCCCATCATCTGCAGCACCTGGCGCGCCTCATCGATACGGTTTTGCGTCACCAGCCAGCGCGAACTGCGCGGAATGCCGTACAGCATGATGAGGAAGAGAACAGCCGGAAACGCTGCAACGCCCAGCTGCCAGCGCCATTGCATCACTCCAAGGCCCATCCGCTCGATGAAGTAGTTGGAAGCATAGGCCAGCAGAATGCCGATAACGATGTTGATCTGGAACAGGCCCACAAGCCGTCCGCGCCACTTTGCCGGAGCCAGCTCCGCAATATAGACCGGGCCTAATACGGAGGAGCCGCCAATACCAAGCCCTCCGATAAATCGAAAGAAAACCAGGGATGGCCAGTTCCACGAGAACGCGCAGCCCACGGCGGAAATAACATAGAGAACCGCCATAATGCGCAGCGTTTCACGGCTGCCGATCTTCTGGCCGATAGCGCCGGCAGACATCGCTCCGATCACCGTGCCCCATAACGCAATCGAGACGGTAAAGCCCAGTGCGCCGGGCGAGAGATGAAAGATTTCCGTGAGCTGATGGGTCGTACCGGCAATCACCGCGGTATCAAACCCAAAAAGAAGGCCGCCAAGCGCGCCTACAATCGTGCTTTTAAAAAGGTAATAATTCAGTCGCATTCTGTGACGGTTCTTTCTTATGGATTTTTTATCTTGCGCTCTCGGAGGAGTAGGGAAGAATACAGGCGCCCAGCAATCCTGAATCTGCTCCGAGCTCAGCGGCAATAATACGCGTGCCGGCCTTTGTGTCGCCATTCAGAACCGGGCTGCCTGGCTCAGTCAGGCGATACACATAACTGCGCTTGCGCACTTCTGCAAACAATGTGGGGGAAAACAAGTCCCAGGCATTCGCTAATCCGCCGCCCACCACATAAAGCTGCAAATTAAGCGTATTGATGAGGTCGCCAATCCCGATTCCCAGCACCCATCCCAGGTCGTCAAATATCTTCTTCGCATCGGGAGCGCCCTTTTCCGCCAGGTCGGAAAGATCGCGCGTCGTGAATTCAGGATTTTCTTCAGCGAGAGCGGCAATTGCCGGCGCCTTGCCGGAAGACGCAGCTTCTTTTGCAATGCGGCGCACCGCCGTGGCTGAAGCATACATCTCCAAACATCCGTTGCTGCCGCAACCGCATGCGGGACCATCCGGCCATATATTGATATGGCCTGCCTCTCCGCCCATACCGTTCGCGCCGTCCCATACCTGGCCGCTGAGAATAATGCCGTTGCCGATCCCAGTGCCGAGCGTCAGCATGCAAAGCGAGTCAATGCCTAACGTGCGTCCGCTGCCAAGCATGCACTCTGCGAGCGCGGCAACATTTGCATCGCTCTCCACCCTGACAGAAATGCCCAGGCAATTTTCAATTTCGGAGCGAAGCCCAAAACCATCCCAGCCCGGTAAGTTTGGCGGATTGTGCAGGCGTCCGGCAGGAAGCTCGAGCGGGCCGGGCGTCCCAATGCCAACTCCGGCAAGCTTCATTGTTTTTGAATACGAATCCTGCAGCCTGCGAATTGCCTGGCACATGTCCTGAATCACTGCAAGCGGCCCGGCGGAGAGACGTGTGGGAAGATGAATGGTTTCCAGTAAGCCTGAGGAGCGCGTATAAGCAGCAACGCGCAGGTTTGTCCCGCCTAAATCTACCCCGATCGAAAAAGAATTCATACGCAGCCAAGTCTCACAAAAGAATGACGTATTCGTGCCGTCAAGGTCGCCGCAGGGCAATACCAAAACATCACAGATGAAAAATTAAATTTGGCGAAGGGATGTTTCCCAATCGCAGTCCCTTGCAATATACACGAAAAAAATGCTGGTGGAAACGATTCCACTTTAGCCGCAACTGAATACTACGTATGGTCTGAAAGGATAGTTCCCGGAAGACTGTCGGGAATATTTCAGTTCGCTACATTGCAGCCGCAGGAGTTCCTCAATACCAGCCTGGTTTCCAGCTTGATCGGTTCCTGCCGCTTTTTGGAAATGGAATGTTTTTTCTTTTTGGTAGGCAGCAGCTGTTCAAAAAGTATTTCTGCCGCAATGCGGCCCAGGTCTTCGATAGGCTGCTGCACAACACTGATCGAGGGGCGAAGCGTCGAGGCAAGCTCAAAATCGTCGAAGCCCAGCAGAGCAATCGACTTTGGAACACTCACCTTCAGCTTCTGCAATGTTTCAAAGGCGTAAATTGTGGTGCTGTTCTTCACTGTGAAGATCGCATCCGGCGGTTGAGACGCCGCCAGATGGCTTTCAATCGCGTATTCAGCCGACTTATAGTCCTTTACCGACATATCCACGAGCGACACCAGGCCCGCTTCTTCCACCGCATGGCGGTAGCCGCGCAAACGTTCGCGAATGGTGTAGAGAGTCGTCTCGCCGCCCAGGCAGAGAATCCGCTTATAACCGTGGCCGATTAGGTGCTCAATTGCAATGCGCGCGCCGTTGTAATTGTCGGCAACGACACTGGGTATATTGGTGCCCGAAATCGGACGGTCAAATGAGACGATGGGCGTAGAAATCTTACCCAGAAATGCCGCCAGCGAATCACTCTGATAATTGGCGGGCGCCAGAAGCAGGCCGTCCGTGCGATGCCGCATCAGCACATTGAGATTTTCCATCTCGATATGAGGATCGTTATTCGTAACCGTGACGATGAGCAGGGAATCGTTGGCGCGGGAAATCTCCTGCGCCGCTTCAGCGCAGCTCGAAAAGAAAGAATCGGCAATGCTGGGAATCACCAGGCCGATTGTCTTGGTGCGCTCGCCCTTGAGAATGCGGGCAGCCTGGTTCGGCATATAGCCCAGTTGTTCAATCACAGCGCGCACACGGTTCAATGTGCGCGGGCTGACGCGGTGGCCTCCGTTGATGACGCGCGAGACAGTAGTAGTGCCGACTCCGGCTTTGCGTGCGACATCGGCGAGGGTTGCGTGCGAACCTGTTTTGCTCATCTGAACTTAGGTGCCAGTGTACGGTTTCTTTCAGCTTTGCACCAGTCTTCAGACACTCCCCGTCGCTGTCAACAACTTTGAGTTGTTATCGGAAAAATCATTCTGTAAAAAAATCTTCGTTTCGCCTTCCCGCAAAGGAAGCAGCCGGTCGCGCACCCCGTCTTTTTCCGCGCTTTTTAGCAGCCGGGGCAAAGGCTCTTCCATCGGCTCGGCAGAAAGGCAAAAGGTCCCGTAATGCATGGGAACCATGGTCTGCGCGCCCAGATCCCTGAAGATCATCAAGGCGTCTTCCGGGCTGGTATGCACCGAACGAAAACTATCCGGCGAATAGGCCCCGATCGGCAGCAAGGCCACCTGTGGCGTTAATTTCTCGCCAATTTCATGAAATCCGTCAAAGTAACCGGTATCGCCCGAGTGGTAAATCGAATAGGGCCCGCTGCGCAGACCATACCCGCCAAACCCGCGATGCGTGTCCGTCATCTTCCGAGCGCCCCAGTGCTTTGCCGGTGTCAGCGTAATCTCTATCCCTTGAAGATCGGTCGATTGCCACCATCCCAGGTGCGTCACGCTGGAAAAGCCGAGGTCATCGACCAGGTCGCCGACATTCCAGGGCACGATAACCGCAGGTGCTCTCCCCGTGAGCCGTCGCGTATGGCGAATGATGCGACGCAGTGACGGCAAATTGAGGTGGTCCATGTGCGCGTGCGTCAGCAGAACAGCGTCGATGGCAGGCAGATCATGGATGGCAACTCCGGGCTTACGCAATCTGTGCAGAACCACCAGCCAGTTGGCAAAGACCGGATCGACGATGATGTTTTTGCCGCCTATCTGGATCAGAAAGGTCGAATGCCCGATAAAGGTGACGCCCAGCTCGCTTGCATGAGCGAGAATCGGCTTATGCTGCTCGCCCTGCATGGGCTGGAAAGCGGCGCGGGCAATAAGGTCGAAGATGAAACGAAATGGAGGACGCTGTGCCACGGAATCTCCTGTAAAAGAGATGCCGCGGCGCATGCGCGCGATGCGTGAAGACGCCCGGTTGCCGGCTTACTTCTGCGCGTCAGCCGCGGCTACGGCAGCTTCAGCAGCCTGGAAGCCGATCTTGGAATGAGTTCCATCGCAAAACGGCTTGTTGGTAGAGCCGCCGCAACGGCAGAGGGAAAAGGCGGGCTTGCCCGTCAGATCCCACTCCTTCCCGTCGGCGTCCACAAGCTTGCAGGGGCCTTCTACGCGAAACGGTCCATTCGGACGGACCGTAATTTTCACTTCGTTTTCAGACATTGTTTTCACTCCGGAAAAGATGAGGCCAGGTCATATCGATATAACTAACGCTTCGGTAGAGATGACAGTTCTTAAGAAAATCTGCAGCTCGCTTCTATGTCGGTACAACCTCGCTCTCTGAGTGTAGCAAGCCTTGTAGCTAAGAGCGCGATGGTGGATAGTCCCTTGGTTCAGGCATTGCAGTTTGCTGCGGATTGGCCGGAGCAGCGAACCAGTTATCCTTGGCAACCACCTTCGGTTCAGCGGGGTCAGCCATATAAGACGGTGTCATGACTGCGACTCCGTATTTATTGAACGCATCGAGTACATTTCGATTCAGTTCGGCAATACCGACATAACGTCTCACGTCAGGTTTCAGATAAGCGTTGATTTCATAATTCACGCTGTAGTTTTCGAGGCTAAGAGTAAGCGCGAAAGGGGCTGGGTCTTTCAGCACGGACTCTGTTTTGGCGGCGGCCTCCAGCAGCATTGCCTCGACCTGTCGCCATGGAACCTCGTACCCGATGCCCACAGTGGCGCTTATCAGAATGCTGTCTTTCCCGCCGTGCGCAGTGAAGTTTGTGATGTGTTTTCCCATGATGTACGAGTTGGGCAAAGTAATAATTTCGTTTTTGCGCGTAATCAGCCGCGTTGTGAGAAGGGAAGTTTGCTTCACATAGGCGTTAATCTCGCCAATTTGTACCAGGTCGCCGACTTCAAAAGCGTCCATATATGTGAGCATGATCCCCGTAATAATGTTTGCCACAAGACCCGTCGATCCGAGAGAAACCAGCACTCCAAGAAATAGCGAAATGCTCTTAAACGCCGCCGATTGCGATCCCGGAATATACGGATAAGCAACCAGCGCCGCCAGCACTAAGATTGCAATGCTCACCAGGCGTTCAGTTACCGTAGACCATGCCGGTCGAAAGCCTTCCACGGTAATCGAGCCTTCAGCAACTTTCGCAAAGAAGTAGCGCACCAGCCGGATGAGATACCAGGTGACAAGCCCAAGCAGGATAATGAAGAGAAGCGAGGGCAAATTCACCCAGAATGAATGAAAGAACGAGCGGGCCGGTTGCGCAATTCCTTCGTATATCTGCGTAGCCAGCGGGCGTGTTTGCGGAAAGATCCCCAGAAGCGCGTGGAGCGTGAAGGTTGCAATTACCAGCAATAGCAACAGGCGGACAACTGTAAAGGCCCGCATCACCATGGTATGGAGCAGAGTGCCAGATACGAGGGGCGCAATCCGTGATTGCGTCCCTTTCATTCTTTTCTCCAGCACTGCGCTTGTTTTCGTTGCAATACGCTTCGTGCCACGCTGAACTGCCAGAAGAAGCCAGATACATAAAGCAATTGTCAGAAGAGCAAGCAACGTATGAAGAACAATCTGCTTCCGGTTGTACTTTGCTCGATAGGACTCCATCGCCGAAAGAAAACTGTTCGACCATTGCTGTGCGAGCGCAGCCTGGGTAGTATTTGCCTCTTGCGCATCGCCGGCGAAAACGGAGGCCAGAATCACATCACCGCATCGAATATTGATGCCTAAAGGTGAAACCTGCTGCGTCAATGTGAGCGGCTCGGCAGAGTTTTCTGCAACGGATTTCAGGCGGGTTGAGACCCCGCCGGCACGTACAGCGGGCGTAAAGTTGCCATAACCCCACTGAATCGTGATAACTGTCTTTCCGTCCAGAATGACCGGCGAACCCGAACCGCCTTGACCGAGAACAAGTGAACCGGAGGCCCAAAGACAAAGAGTCAGCAATAGCAAAAATTGAGATAGTAGAGAGCGGCGCTTTGTCATGTCTGTCGGTAGCAACTCTGAAATGCGACGATGATAGCAGAGCCTGCGAATGCCGTAACAAAATTGGCTCTCATCGGTGTATGCCCTATAGTTCATAAAGACACGCCATGAAAGTACGTCTGGATAAATTACTGCTGGAACGGCAGCTGGCCCCAACCAGGGAAAAAGCGCAAGCGCTGATTCTGGCGGGCCGCGTACTTGTCAATGAGCAGAAAATCGACAAGTCGGGAATCAGCATTCCGGAAGATTCTGCGATACGCATTCTGGGCGATGATCTGCGTTATGTGAGCCGCGGCGGATTCAAGCTCGAAGCCGCTCTGCAGCACTGGAAAATTGATCTTACCAATCGCTTCTGCCTCGATGTCGGCGCTTCTACCGGCGGCTTTACCGATTGCATGCTGCAACATGGCGCGTCGCGTGTATTGGCCGTCGATACCGGCTATGGACAAATTGCGCAAAAGTTGCGCAGCGATCCTCGCGTGACTCTGATGGAGCGCACCAACGCGCGCCATCTTCAGCCCGGTGAACTGCCTCCGGAAATCACATTTCTGGGAATGGATGTGTCGTTCATCTCGGCAACGCTAATTCTCCCTGCCGTGATCCCCGCGGCCTTTGCAGGCAATTCCGGCGAATGCGTCGTGCTGGTGAAACCTCAATTTGAAGCGGGAAGGGAACATGTGGGCAAGGGCGGTATCGTGCGCGACCCCGCAGCGCATCAATTCGCAATCAGTAAAGTACGCGCTTGCGTCGAAGAACTCGGCGGCAGATCGATAGAAGTGACAGACTCACCCATTCTCGGCGCAGAAGGCAACCGGGAATTCCTTTTGCACGCCCTTTTTCACGAAAACAGGCATTTATAAAGATGCAGCCCTGCTTTCTCTCTCAGCAATTCTTCCTGTTGCAGTTACACTAGATAACTGATGCGACGCATAGCCATTATTTCCAAGCCGCAGAAAGAAGAGCTGCTGACGCTCCTGCCGGAGCTGATTCTCTGGCTTCGCGCGCGCGGCTATGAGCCGGTCCTCGATCCTGTCAGCGGAAATTACGCTCTTGAAAAAAATGTAGTGCCGCGCGGAGAAATGCCTTCGTACAATCCCGAACTGGTCATTGTGCTCGGCGGCGACGGCACGCTCCTGGCGGCAGCGCGCGTCTTCTCCAAAACCAACACACCCATTATGAGCGTGAACCTGGGCTCGCTCGGTTTCCTCACAGAAGTGCGCCTTGCCGATATCTACTCCACGCTGGAGGGCTGGTGCGATAACTGTTGCACCATTGACACTCGCGCCATGCTGCACAGCGAGCTATGGCGCGACGGCAAAATCTTTGCCGAGCATGAAGCGCTGAACGATGTCGTCCTGGCCAAAGGCGCCATCGCCCGCATGGTCAATTTCACTATCAGGCTCGAAGGCCAGCTGGTTGCATCCTTCCGCGCCGATGGCGTCATTGTCTCGACGCCGACAGGTTCCACAGCCTATTCTCTTGCCGCAAATGGCCCCATCGTCGTGCCGGACGTGGATGCCCTGATCGTGTCTCCCGTCTGTCCGCATCTGCTGACTTTGCGGCCTATGGTCATGCGCGGAAGTGCAAATCTCAGCGTCAGCGTGGAAGGCATTCCCGACCAGACTTATCTCACCGTAGACGGGCAGGAAGCGATCCCTTTAAACCTGGGCGATGAACTGCGCTGTCGCCGTTCGCAACATGGCGTGCGACTGGTCAGGCTGGGTACGGCGGGCTTCTTCGATGTCCTGCGCTCAAAGTTGAAGTGGGGAGAACGCTAAGTCTCACCCGGCCTTCAGATCGATTCATCGAAAGAACATGTGCTGGTATCGCGATCACAGGGGCCAATCTTGCGAGTCCTTTCGCTACGGCAGAGCCCTCTGCTTCGGCGCAATTACAGCGAAATACAGAAATATCGATAGCTACTTCTTGGTCAGCTCCTCAAGCAAAACTTTCGCCTTGGTAGCCAGCGTCTGAGCGCCATCGAGATCATTATCGGCAAGTGCTTGCTTCGCTTTGGTCAGGAAAGTTTTGATCTGCGTGGCGATCGTCTGCTCATCGTTGTTCAGCGTGCGCTTGATGCCCGTCAGCCCGGTTTCCGTATTGTTAATTAGCAACTCAACATCTCGCCTGCCGTTGACTGCGCTTTCCCCGGTTGCCGATAGCTGGCCGATGGGTGAGGCGTCCGGCGTAATGCCAGCCGCCACCGTGGTCTGGGGTTTCTCTGCCGGTTGCGGATTGGTCGTTTCTGCCGCCGGCTTCGCTGAGGCAGTACGATGGTGATTCGCCTTGTGAGGACGCGGCTTCTCTTCGGTTTCCGACGTCGTATTTGCGGCAACTGTCACATCTGGAGGAGAAGGCGGAGGCAATGCCGGCAGCTCCGGCACGTGAGCCATCGTCGACGGAGGGGGAGCAGGTGCCTGTGCCTGTTGCGGAGGCGCAGCCTTTGTCTTATGCCGGCATCCCGGTATAAACAAAAGGAATAGCGATATCACCGCAGCTTTGCTTGCGGTTTTCATGCCCAAGGCTCCTTAGAAATCACGGTGTTGCCAGGCGTGGTCCCAGTGTCCAGATATCCACGCAATTTTGCATCAGAAGGGTTAACGACTGGAATTTTTAGTATGAATGTCGTTCCCTGGCCCATTTGTGATTTTACGTCAAGCTGCCCGTTATGCAGCTGCACAATACGATACGTCATTGCAAGTCCAATGCCGCTACCGTCTTTTTTGGTCGTGAAATACAAATTGAATATTTTGGATCGAATATCGTCTGGGATGCCTTCTCCCTGATCCGCGATGCTCAGCAGTGCCCAGCGAGTGTCTTCCGTCAGGCTTACGTGTAAATTCCCGCCCTGCCCCATCGCCTGGGCTCCATTCAGAACCACATTAAGCAGCGCCTGGCGCATCAGGTCCGCGTCAATCTTCGCGACAATCGGATGCGCCGGTAACTCATTGATAACACGTACATTTCTCGTTTCCAGCTCTACCGACGCCAGAGCCAGCACCGAGTTCACAATCGTGCGCAAATCCTGGTCGTGCAGGCGTAGTTCTACCGGGCGGGAGAAATCTACCAGCGTCTGCACCACGCGATCCAATCGCTGGATTTCATTCTGAATCACATCCAAGTGCCGGATAGCGGGAGAATCCGGCGCATTCATCTTGTTCCTCAGCAATTCCAGATGGACAACAATGGCGTTGATGGGATTCTTGACTTCATGGCCCACGCCCGAAGTCAGCTGCCCGATAGCCGCCATACGACGGGAAAGCTCCAGCTCCGACTCGATCTCCTGCACAGATTCGATATCGTGCAGAGTAAGCAGCGCCCCCAGGCCATGGCGCTGTTCGCTGGCGCGCTCATCATGAATAAAATCGAGAGAGACTTCCACCCGGCGGCCTGTTTCCGTAATGATTTCCTCCTGTACCAGGGAAATGCCGCGATCAAAGGCCTCGCGCACAATATTACCCAGAACGGTCGTGCGGTCAAAAATCTCATGCACGCTGGCGCCGAGAATATGGTCGCGTTCCACGTTGAGATAGCGCTCGATGGAGCTGCTGACCAGCACTGCCCGCGCATCGTGCGTAAACAGCATCATGCCGTCCTGCAGATTCGTCAGTATCTGGTCCAGGTTTCCTTTCAACGTGGCAAAGACCTCTTCCACGTTGCGAATGCGCCGTCCCAGCCGTTCGATCTTATGCGAAACCTGGACGACCGTATCGTGTGATTCGGTTTCCGCCTCCAGTTCGCCCACTGCCTCGGCTCCCGCTGCCGCCGCCAGCGCGTCAAGGCGTTGGCTGATAACGGTGATCGGGCGCAGCGCCACATTCGACACGAACGCTGAAATAATAATCGTGATCAGAATCGTAAAGCCGATCAGGCTGATCGTCTCGAACAACCATGGACGAAATGTATTGCTGAGGAATGTGGTGCGGATGCCGATCTGCACATTGGCAAGCGTTTTTCCCTGGCGCTCCAATCCTAAGGCAACGTTATAAACCCGCGCCGGGCCAAACATGATCTTCAATGTCTGAACAACATTCAAATGGCGCAATGTGGCGTAATCCGGACGCGCCGGCAGAACCTGATCCGGCTGCGTTGGGTCCGTACTGATATAAGCGCGGTTATCGCCGTCTACGATCGAGATATCAAAAACCGTTGGCGAATAGCTGATGACCGAATTGAGCAGAGCATTCAGGCCTTCGTCATGGCGCAGCGCCGTCGCTACCGCCGCGCGTAGCTGTGCCGGATCATCCGCATTGATAACCATATTGCGCGTGCCGTTTTCAATTGCCTGGCGCGTCGCAAACTGCAACTGGTGCGCGATGATATCGGTCGCGTTATACGATTGCTCGATGTGCTCCCGAAGCAGTTGGCTGAAATAAAGCCACGAAAGCACCGTAACCGCCACAAACACCAGGGCGGTGCTCGCCATTACGAGTTTGGTCTTAAGCCTCATGCAATATTGCAAAGGGGAGCACGGTTACTCGTTCACCATGTCCGCGCCTGCGCTTCCGTATTCCTTCAGCTTGTTGTGCAGAGTCTTAAGGCTGATACCAAGAATCTCCGCAGCCTTGGTTTTATTGTTATGCGTCGATTCAAGCGTCTTCATGATGAGCCTCCGTTCCGCCTCATCCACCGTTGTCCCGACTTCAACCTGCACTACATTCGCATCGCTTTCGACAATCTGCCTGGTCGGCCTGTTGCCAAAGCCCGGAGGCAAATGCCGGGCGTCCAGATAGCCCTCGCCGCATAGAATAACGGCGCGTTCGATGGTATTTCGCAGCTCTCGAACATTTCCCGGCCAGTCATAGGTCATCAACCGGGCCATAATCTCTTCATTCACCCCTACGATCTGCCGTTCGTGTTTTTCGTTCATATCCCGCAGCATCGAATCGACAATGGCCGGAATATCTTCCTTATGTTCGCGCAATGGAGGCATGTGAATGTTAAAAACGTTCAGCCGATAATAAAGATCGCCCCGCAATTCGCCGGCAGCTACCGCGTCTTCCGGAATTTTGTTTGTGGCTGCAAGCACGCGTACGTCCACCGGAGACTCAATTTTGCTGCCCAAGCGACGCAATTTGCGGTCTTCCAGTACGCGCAGCAGCTTGGCCTGGGTTCCTACCGGCATTTCGCCAATTTCATCCAGCAGCAGCGTGCCTTCCTCCGCCAGCTCAAAGCAGCCGGCGCGGCGCTCCAATGCGCCGGTAAATGCGCCTTTCTCATGGCCGAAAATTTCACTCTCGATCAAGGTTTCCGGAATGGCCGCGCAGTTTACGGCAACAAAGGGCTTGTTCTTGCGCGGGCTTAGGTCGTGCAGCGTGCGCGCAACCAGCTCTTTGCCTGTTCCGCTCTCCCCGGTAATCAGCACCGAAACGTTGCTTCCGGCTACGCGCTCGATCAGGCCAAACAGCTCCTGCATCTTTTTCGAGGACCCAACCAGAGGCCCCAGCACGCCGGTATCGCGCAGCTTGCGGCGCGTGACTTCCAGCTCCTGCTGGGTTTCGCGCTGGCGGCTGGCATTGGCAAGAATCGTGCGCAGGCGATTGGGATCGATCGGCTTCTGAATAAAATCATAAGCGCCGATTTTCATCGCTTCGACGGCCTGTTCAATGCTCCCCTGCGCCGTAATCACAATCACCGCCTGGTCCTGCTGCTTGAGTTCTCCCAGGCGTTCCAGCAGTTCCAGGCCGTCCATGCGGGGCATTTTCAGGTCAGTCAACACAATGCCTGGTTGCCAGGCCTGGGCCCGCTCCAGCCCCTCAAGGCCGTCGCGGGCTGTATCTGTGCGGTATCCCCAGCCGGAAACCAGTTCTGCAAGTCCCGTTAGAGCGTTTTCTTCATCTTCGACGATCAAGACTTTTTCGTGAATGGGCATTCGTTCTGGCGTACAACCTCGCTTTGGGGGGACTTCTTCGTTTGTAACACGGTCATATGGAGCTTGACTCGCTAATTGAGCAAGTCAAGGGCCATCCGCCACGATCATTCTCGATTCACCATCTTTTTCCACCTGTTCACCCTCACAATCCTATCGTGCCGGGGAATCCATGGAAAAAGAAGCCCGGAATTTCACTAAACTCGCGGACGCAAAGAACTTAGGTATTTGGGAGGAGCCAATCATGAAGCTGATGCGACAGCCGGGAACGGCCATCTTTGCCTCCGGAATGATCTTTATGGGGATTCTGGCGCTGATTTATGGCGATTTTGCGCTGGTTTGGCAGCCCGTGGCCTCCTGGGTTCCGGGCCGTGCCCTTCTCGCCTATCTATCGGGAATCATCATGCTGGCGGGCGGCCTAGGGCTGCTCATAGAAAATGCCGCCCACTGGTCGGTTCGTATTTTATTCGCCTATCTGATCATATGGCTGTTTTTGAAAGTGCCCACCCTCGTTGTTGCTCCGCAAATAGAAGGCGTATGGCTCGGCTTCGGTGAAATCGGTGTACTTCTTTCCGGTGGATGGACGATTTTTGCTCACCTTGCAAACCTCGACGAAAGATCGCCCTTCCGTTTTCTCGCGGGAGAGCAGGGAATCCGGGCAGCCCGGATATTTTTCGCGCTATCCGTCATCCCGATTGGTCTTGGCCACCTTTTTTATGTAAAAGAAACCGTTGCCCTGGTGCCCGCATGGCTTCCTTATCGCACCGGATGGGCATTGCTGACCGGCCTCGGGCAAATCGCCTGTGCCTTGGGCGTATTGTTGAAAATCTTGCCCCGTCTGGCGGCGGCAATTGAAGCAGCCATGATCACGCTCTTTGCCGTCCTCGTATGGGCCCCGAAGGTATTGGCAGCGCCCCGCGACAGATTCTCATGGACTGCATTTCTCATCTCATGGGCGATTGCAGTCGGTGCCTGGGTCGTCGCCCTCAATATTCCATCGAAAGAGCCGTCGCAACAGAAACAGCGTACAGTCTCCATTGCATAGATGATGCTCTTCGCCGTTCTCTGGTTCGATCGCGCAGTTCAGTAAATTGAATAGCATTGCTGTCTGCTGCACTCCGCCCATTGTCTTGATTGCAGGATGTTGTAAAATGGAAAAAGCGAGTCCGACGTTCTTCTGTATCGTTCCCGAGGAGTCCGGCCGCCGAGCTTTGTTGGCGAGCTTCCCAGTGTCACCCTGGATGTGAAAGCCCCAAAACATTGCAACGATATTGATGAGGAGACAGAGTTCCATGGCTAAAATCGCCAAAACAGCAGACCGCAAGAAGGTAATGGACACGTCCAAGAGCACCGATTGTCCCAAGTGCAGCAAGCCCACCCGCATCGTCAAGCGGGTCAAGGACCGCGAGCGCGGCATCCCCGGCGGTGTCTACATCTCCTGCTCCGCCTGCGATTTCTACGAAAAGCTCTAATCGCAGCTCTGGATTCACACGGCTCAGCCCATAGGGTTGGGCCTTTTCATTTCCGGAACTGAATAGCCGCGCAGCGCGTAAACATCGGTAATGAACGCAAGCATGCCTGTGCCTGTCTCCATCCGGGAAGAGCGCCAGCCTTTTTTCCTGCTGTCCGGAACCGCCATCGTTCTTTACGTCGCCTTTGCCCGCATCATTCTTTACTTCTTTGCCGGCCCGAATTACGGCTACTTCCGCGACGAGCTGTATTACCTCGCCTGCGGCGAACACCCGGCATGGGGATACGTCGATCAGCCTCCACTCATCGCGTGGCTTGCATGGCTGCTCGAGCACTCCATCGGCACATCCTTATGGGGGCTGCGCCTCTTGCCCGCTCTTGCCGGAGCAGGAACCGTCGTCCTCGCAGGACGGCTTGCCTGTGAGCTGGGAGGCCGCCGCTGGGCCATGTTCCTCGCCGCTCTCGCTGCCTTGATGGCTCCAGTCGGATTGGCGCTCTCGCACCTCTTCACCATGAACGCCTTCGACCCGCTGCTGTGGACGGCAATGGCCTGGCTTCTCGTCCGCATCGCGAAAACCGGAAACGAACGCCTCTGGCTCACCGTCGGAATCCTTGCCGGCATCGCCATCCTCAATAAATATGGAGTCATCTTCTGGCTCTCCGGAGTCATCCTCGGCCTGTGCCTCACAACACTGCGTGAAAGCCTGCGGCATCGCTGGTTCTGGATCGGTTGCGCGCTCACAACCATCCTTTCGCTGCCAAACTTCCTATGGCAGTGGCGCTACCAGTTTCCATTCCTGCAACTGATGCACAATATCCGCGCCGGTGGCCGCGACATCTCCCTTCCGCCGCTGCCATATCTGCAGGCGCAGGCGCAGATGCTCGGTTTCGTCGCCGCTGTTCTCGTCATCTTTGCGCTGTTGTTCGCCTTCTCCAGGCCGGGACGAGCATTTCGCGCTCTTGGATGGGCCTACCTCGTATTCCTCGGCGAAATGATGTTCCTGCACGGCAAAATGTACTATCTCGCGCCCGTGTATCCCATGATGTTCGCCGCGGGAGCCGTCTGGCTGGAACACGCCACCACGCGCAAAGCCTGGATATGGGCAAAACCGGCGCTTGCGCTGGGCATCGTTATTGTCAGCGGCATCTATCTGCCCACTATTCTGCCCGTCCTGAGCGTCCCGCATTTTCTCGCATACGAGCACAAAATGGGCGTAGAGCAGCAAAAATTCGAGCACTCCACGCAAGGCGTGCTCCCGCAGCTCTATGCCGACATGTTCGGATGGGAAGAGATCGTGCAGCGTGTAGCCGCGTACTACCACACGCTCTCACCGCAAGAGCAGCAGAAGACCGCCATCTTTGCCAACAATTACGGCGAAGCTGGAGCCATCGACTTCTTCGGCCCAAAATACGGCCTGCCGAAATCCATCGGCGGCCATCAGACTTACTGGATATGGGGCCCGCGCAATTACACCGGCGAAAGCATCATCGTTCTCGGTGAAGGCGACGAAAGCAACATGCAGAATGACTGCGCCAGCTACTCGATCATCGGGACCACAAAATACCCACTCTCGCGGCCCGATGAGTGGATGCCCATCTACCATTGCCGGGACTTCAAATGGAACCTGCAAACATTCTGGCCCAACCTGAAGCAATGGCACTGAGCCGCCGGCTCAGTGCCCGCAGTCAGCGAGCCATCTCCCGCAGAATCTCCCCCGCCGCCGCCGCAGGATCGGCAGCTTGCGTAATCGGACGCCCCACAACAAGATAATCTGCCCCCGCAGCAAGCGCCGTAAAGGGCGTGGCAATCCGTTTCTGGTCGCCGATCTCGGCTCCCGCAGGACGAATCCCCGGCGTCACCAGCGTCGAGCCGGGAAGGCTCTGTCGCATCTGCCCAGCTTCTTCCGGGCTGCACACCAATCCGGAAATCCCCGCGCCCGCGGCAACTTTGGCCAGCCGCACTGCCTGTTCGCCCGGAGATGCCGAAACGCCGACAGCCTCCAGTTGCGCGGCATCCATACTGGTCAAAACCGTAACCGCCAGCAGTCGCGGCGGTTGCTGCGATCCAGCCGCGGCATCGGCGGCGGCAGCCAGCATCACCGGCCCGCCCCCGGCATGTACCGTCAGCATGTCGGCTCCCAGCCCGGCAACCGAGCGCACCGCCCCGGCCACGGTATTCGGAATATCGTGCAATTTCAGGTCTAAAAAAACAGAAAATCCGCGCTTTTTCAGCGCTTCTACAACTACATTTCCTGCCGCCAGATACAGTTCCAGCCCCACCTTGAACCAGCGGCACTGTCCGTCAAGGCGGTCCACCAGGGCAAGCGCCTTTGCGGCGTCTGGAAAGTCCAGGGCAACGATGAGTTTTTCGGCTGGTAAGCGATTGGGGTCAGGGCGTCCCTGCGCGGCTTGGCGCGCAGGGGCCTCCTGCGGTACACGTTCAGAGGGGATCATCTCAAAGACAATATTAAGGCTTGGCAACCGCAGGCGTCAGCGGATAACTCAACTGTGCCAATTCTGCCTTCGGGCCAATCAGGTCCAGGCGTACTGGAGCCGTCCCTCTTTTACTGAAACCAAGGAAGCGCGCGGCGGCGTAAGAAAGATCTACAACACGGCTTTCCGGCATGGGGCCGCGGTCATTCACGCGCACCACTACCGTTTTATGATTGCGCAGGTTTGTCACACGAATCAGGGATCCGAGCGGAAGGCTTCGGTGAGCGCAAGTCAACTGATTCATGTCATAGTCCTCACCGCTGGCTGTCTGCTGTCCCTGGAAATCTTCGCCATACCAGGAAGCGCGGCCAATCTGGTACCAGTGGCGCTTCTTCTCGGCGTCGGATTTGGCGTTCAGCTTTTTACCGGCTGCCTGATCCGGGACTGCGGGCGGGGTGGAGTTAGGGGTAGAAGCGGATGCGGGAACATGCGCCTTCAATCCGAAGAAGCCCATCGCGGCTGCGAGGACGACTCCGGCATAAATCGAGAGCTTGGGAATGAACTTATTCGTGGTTGTCTCAGTTGCGATAGCGAACATAGTCCTCCTTATGAAATTGTAGGGAGGCAGAAAGGGTAAGTCAAACGAAAGTAAGAGTTTGTATGAATTTCTCTCTTGTATATTTGTATCTTTTGTGGTAGCAAATGTTGCCCGCGTCGCCCCGGATATTTCACTATCGCTAATATGAAATGACGATGACAAAACCTGCCTTGTCCACTGCAAACACGGATTCTACACCCCCGGTTGCGCTTACGATCGCAGGATTTGATCCCTCGTCCGGCGCGGGAATCACCGCGGATCTCAAGGTTTTCGCCGCCCACGGCGTCTACGGCATGGCCTGCATCACGGCTTTGACCGTCCAGTCGACCCTGGGAGTACGCCGCGTCGAGCCGGTAGCGGCGGCAACCCTCCGCGAGACGCTCGATTGCCTCCGCGAAGACGTCCAGCCGTCAGGGGTGAAGATCGGCATGCTGGCAACCGCCGCAGCCGTCAGCGAAGTCTCGCGTTTTCTTCTGGAAACAAAGATCGGTCCCGAACGGGTCGTGCTCGATCCGGTCATTCGCTCCAGCTCCGGCAGGGAACTGCTCAGCAGGGAAGGCTTGGAACGGCTTCGCACCGGCCTTCTGCCACATGTCGGCTGGATTACCCCGAACACGGATGAACTGGCTGCGCTTACAGGCGAAGAATTATTCGGCCCGGAAGCGATTCCGGAATTGGCAGCAAAGCTGCAGGCGGGCCATCCAAAGCTGCATGTGCTGGTTACCGGCGGCCACCTGGAGCGCCCCAGCGACTTTCTACTCACCTCAACAGGCGAGCGCCACTGGCTGGAAGGCGAGCGCGTAGAGACGACCTCGACCCACGGAACCGGGTGCGCCTTCTCGTCCGCCCTGCTCAGCCGGCTGCTTACCGGGCAAACCGGCAGGGAAGCAGCGCAAGCAGCAAAAGACTATGTAACAGCCGCGCTAAAAGCCGCCTATCCGCTGGGTCGCGGCCACGGACCGATGCATCATCTCTATGCGCTTGAAAGAAAATAATTCCATGACCTCCATCACATATTGGCTAGCCACCCAATCCGATATCCACGCCATGTCCGGAATACGAGCCGACGAGCGGGTAACGAAAGACTACTGGCAAGGAACTTCGCGGCTAAGAAATCCTACAATAATACAATACGTACATCATCGAAATTGGTTTTATCATCAAAGATAAAAGATATATGATAATACGGACACGACTCGTGCTTCTGGTATTGGTTCTGATTGCGGCAGCACTGGTAGCGCTTTCTATAGCGACCACTACCTTGGCTAGCGAAAGCGTATTGACGCATGAACAATACGTGCGAATGTGCACAGCAAGAGATTTGCTTTGGTTTAGTTTCGGGTTGATTCAAATTCCGATTGTATGGCTCGTATTGCGCGTCCTGTTAGCTTATCGAGGCCCCCTGCAGATTCCAATAGCATTATTAGGATCGGTACTTTGTTCAATGGGTGGTGGTTTCCTATTGTTTCTTGTTGCTGAGCACGGATGGTATCGGATGGCTGGCCAGTTTAGGTAGGGTAACTTTTCCTGGCTGGCCACTTCCATCACTCAACGCCAGGAAGTTTAGACGTGTAGCCTACGGCCGCAAGAGGGGGAAACCCCGCATAACCCTGGAATCCCGGAAGCAGAGAAATTAGGTATCGCCACACGGAGTTACTGTTGGGGCCAAGTAAATGGTACGTGATGTGAGCATTATTGATCTTAGTAAGTGCAGGTCCGAGTATTGTTCCTTCGTATGCACAAGCCTTAGTCGAAGTCGGAACAGCGCCAACTACTTTATCTGCTTGTGGATCGTCTGCTGGTAAGCCTAAGCCACTATTCCAAGCCTTTAGGTAATTGGTGTCATCCATGTAGCCTTCAAGTATTCGAGTTTCATGCGTGTCGGTCCTGTAAGTGGTTAGATAACCATGTCCGGCAAGACTTCCCCCTGTAGTATTTATGCTCCGGAAGTGCGCCCAGATTGTACACACTGGTAAGGGCGGGGTGTCGGAGCTTGGTGGAAGCAAAGGCGGGTCGAAATCACCGGGAAGTATACAATACTGAGGAGGGACAATGGGTCCGCTTCCGTCAACGGGAGAAAAGTTATCTTCATCATAGATTGGACCCAACGGACAGGGCCCTGTGTAGTCTGGTAGTATCGCCAAAGAGGCTTCACTGGTGGGATTATTGAGCTTTATCAGGGGCGATACGTTTCCATGGAAATCTTCCGCTTGCACCGTATAGGTGTACTCGCCGCCACTCGGGGCATTCAAATCCATTATTCTTGGTAATAACGTAGTTGTTAGGAGTGTGCCATTCCGGTACCAGTAATAGTGGGCAACTCCAGGTCCGGAATCATCTATAAAGGACCCTACACTTAATCCAAATCCGTCTGGCGATTGAGTTACGTTTGCATTTAATGGTTGAGCCGGTACAGGTGCGTGTTGTGCGCAACGACCGATCTGCACGAAAGAAATTGAATTTCCAGCGGGTATGCTTTCTCCGCCAATCCCAACCGCGCCATAAAGGGGGATTGTATCTGACCATTTTAGGTATTCGGTATTACCGAGCCATAGCCGAAGCGATTTGTCCTTGCCAAATGCCGCGTGATAGGTCATTTCCTTGGAGCAGGGAATGCTAGTTGAAGCAACGCTTGAAACAAAACCCATTACCGCTTTATAAAGAGTGGCGCTCGCAGAACAACCATAGGCAGAAAACGTTGGATTCTGAATTGCAAATGCATAGAAAGAACCACTGCTGGAAGCACCGAGCAATGCATCTGGGGATGCTTCCAGATAAAGGACGTAGACCCCACCTGAGGCTGCTAGATTTAGGGTTGCAGCAACTTCATATTGATGAGCATCGCTGGAAAGATCTTGTTTGAATATGTAAGAACCTCCGATTGAATTATTTACCGTGAATCCGGTGTGGTCCGTTAACGGCTGTCCATTCGAGTACCATTGTTCAGATAATGCCCCGGAGTCTTTTTGATCGTAGCTAGCTAGCTAGATAAGCATATCTAGTTCGCTGCACTGTCGATGGGTTTGTACTCGATTGGGCACCTCGAGAAACTGGAACACCCGAAACGAATACCAGTGTCAAACTAGAAAGCATATAAAGTAGTTTGTTCTTCAGCATAAGAGAGGCTCCTGTTAGAACCACCGATATATGTGTGGAATGGCAAGTTGTCAAGTTAATTGCATCACAGGTCATTACCTTGGTTGTCATCACCGATTTTCTTTCGCGGGAATAACTAGATCACTGTTCGGAAAGCTCAATCTGGATACGCATATTTTCGGGAAGATAAGTTCGTTTCCTTTGGCAATCCAGCGCTTAAAGACCGACTTGCTCAGTGAGTAATAAGAAAACCCTATAGCGACACCGCGGTTTGCCGTGGCCATGGTTGCTAAGCGAGCCATGATGCCAAATCCGTTTCCAACAACGCCGTTCTTCACCACATTATCGTCGTCTCCGAGAGATGCCGATGCCGCAAAAAGCCCCAGCACAAGTGGAGCAACATATTTATTGCTGCCGCCGGTAGCCTGAGCGCCGCCCTCGGAATCAATCGTTACATTCTGCCGTACAGAATGGGGGATGGGTCAGCGGCGCAACAAACGCTGTATTCTGGTCGGCAACGAAATTCCCATCAACACGGCCAACAGCAAGTAGCAAACCGCGAAAAGAATCAGGATGCTCGGTCCCAGAACCAGCGCTTTCTTAATAGGAAAGACCAGCTTTACCCCGTAACCAATCGCCGCAGCTATCAGCGCCGCGATCCAAAGCCGCGCTGTCCGAGATGCGGAGGACGGCACGATTCCAATGCGTTGCTGCAGGGCGCGACGCAGCAGCATGAACTCGACCCATCCCGCCATGCCCGCCGACAGCGTCAACCCTGCCACCCCCCAGCGATGATCGATTCCCAGCAGCCGAGGCAGCGGCAACGCGAAAAAGTAGCCCAAACCCAGCGTGAGAGCCACGCGAATCAGCGCAAAATTGAGCGGAGTGCGTGTATTCCGCAACGCATAAAAGGCCGAAGAATAAAGCCGCCCCGAGGTAGAAGCCAGCAACCCTACGCCCGACCCCGCCAGCACACGCCAGACAAAAACCACATCGCCCCCGCCGAAGCGTCCTGAGCGGTAGATGGTCGAGACAATCATGTCGCCCAGAACAACAAATGCCACCGCCGAAGGAATCACAAAGAACGCAATGTTTTGTAGCCCCGCAGCCAGCCTCTGCCGAAGCGCAGCCGATACTTCCTCATGCGTCCCCAGCTCGCTCGACATGGCCGGAAGCTCCGCCGCCGAAATTGCCATACCGAACAAACTTACCGGCAGGGAATTGAGGGTCTGCGCGTAGCCCAGCGCCGCAAAAGCACCGACCGGCAGGTAGCTCGAAAGCATCGAGTCAACGTAAGCGCTGATCTGCACCACCCCTCGGCTGATGAAAACGGGAAAAAAATTACGCACCACGCTGCGGACGTGATCCGTGGCAAGGTGCAGCTTGAAGCGCAGCGGCCATAAAAGGCGCAAAACCGTCGGCAACTGCACGGCAAACTGCAATCCGCTGCCGATGACAGACGCAATCGAAGCAGTGACCGCTAGCTGCCCCTCATCCTGATGACCACCCTTCCATATCAGGGCAGCGATAATGGCCACATTCCAGATGACCGGGGCGGCATACGAAAGGAAAAACTTCCGGTGGCTGTTCAAAACCCCCAGGCACCACGCGGAAAAGACCAGCAGCGCCGCCCCCGGAAAGAGAATGCGGATCAGCCGGATCGTAAGCAGGCGAGTATCGCCATGGAAGCCCGGAGCAATCGCATCCAGCAGCCACGGGGCGGCAAATACCCCGGCCACCACCAGCACCGACGTTACCAGAAACAGCAGCGCAAAAATCGCTTCCGCCAGCTTGGCCGCGTCCTCATGCCTAGCCTCGGCCCGGAGCCGGGCATAAACAGGAATGAACGAGGCGGAAAGTACGCCTTCTCCGAAGAGATTTTGCAGGAAATTGGGAATGCGAAAGGCGGCGCGAAAGGCATCCGCAGCAGCAGAATTGCCGAAATAATGCGCAAAAGCGCGCTCGCGGATCAGCCCTACCAGCCGGCTGCTGAGAATACCCGCCGCCACGGCCACAGCCGAGGCGCGCGCAGAAAGGTTTTTGTGTGAAGTTGTCTCGCTCAAACGATGATTATAGGATGCGCCCTGCTGACCTTAATTGTCGGCTGTTAATCGCAACGGTACTCATGACACAGTGTTCGGCTTTGAACAATGAATTTGTAAAAACGGACGATGGCGCGCAGACGGTTTTAAGATCAATGAAGTTTATCAAAGACTTACGAAACACAAAACACCTGTTGCCGCGGCCCTGAAATTGCCTCTTCTAAACCCGATGTTGTGTCTTTGAGGAGGACGGAATGGCGTACTTTGAGCGGATTCGGGATGTGATTCATGGGCCTTTGAGTCAGGACATGCTGCGCCAGCGCACGGATGCTGGCTGGCAGGTAGTTTCCATCGAGTGGCGGCGCGAACTGCCGGGAAATGCCCCGGAGGGCACTGTCGATACGGAAGACGTCCCATACGGCCTGCGACTCTCCGATGATTGCCTGCGGCTGGAAGTCGATTCGGAGGAGAATCAGGTGCTGATGCAGATGATGGAATTGCTGGTACAGGACTTTCCTTTCTCGAGCGTAGCCAGCGACCTGAATGAAAAAGGCTATCGCACCCGTGACCGGAAACTCTGGAGCCCGGTGAGCGTCTTTAACATGCTGCCGCGCTTGATCGACGTAGGCCCCCGTGTCTTCTCCACCGAAGAATGGGACCGTCGCCGCGAACGTTTCGCCGCCAAGGTTGGTTAATCCAAGGTGTCGTCACCTGGCGCAGCGCCAAAGACAGGGTCCATGCCCTTCATTCCTCAGTGCCGGGATGACGGCTTTTTTGCCGATAGAAGCATTGCGATATGAATAGCCGCATAATCCATGTTTTGTGCAGAAGTCGACTAATTTACAGGTAATCATCGTCTAAGATGACAGACGAATGATGCGGAAACGGACGCCCCTGCTTGCTGCCCTGCTGACCGGGCTTTTATTTTTTTTCTGTGGCAATTCTTTTGCCGCCACAGTCGATACCGATCCACTCAACCGCGATCCGCAGGTACGCGATGGTTTCGCTCGCTTTTACATCATGGATTATGACGGCGCGCTTACCATCTTCGATAAGGTGCAGCGCGCGCATCCGGACGATCCTATCGCTACGGACTATTTGCTATACACCACCCTTTTCAAGGAGCTCTACCGGCTCGATCTGCTGGACACCACCTTTTATGCCAACGATGGCTTTCTGACCGGCAGACACACCGTAGTTGAAGATCAGCATGTACGTGATCAGATTAAAGCCCTTACCGACAAGGCCGTCGATCAAGCCAGCGTCCGGCTGAAATCCAATGGGAACGATGTGAATGCGCTGTTTGCGCGGGGGTGGGCGAAAAGCCTGCAGGCCACATATCTCGCTATGGTGGAGCGGAGTTTCAGTGCAGCGCTGAAGCTGGCCACCCAGGGGCGGAATGATCATGCACAGGTTCTGAAGCTCGATCCAAACTATGTCGATGCCAAGCTGGTGGTCGGCAACTATGAATATGTCATCGGCGCGCTGCCGCTTCCTTTCAAAATTTTGTTCGGCTTCGTCGGCATTCATGGATCGAAGGCTACAGGCCTTGAGATGTTGCACGATGCAGCCTCACGCGGCGTCATCAGCTCGGTCGAGGCGCGCGTCTGCCTCATGCTCTTTTTGCGCCGCGAAGCGAAGTACCAGGAGGCAACACAGATCGCACAGGGCCTCGTCGCTGAATATCCGCGCGATTTTCTTTTTCATCTTGAGGTGGCCAATCTGCAGAAAGATGCCGGGCAGGGTTTGACGGCGATTTCAAGTTATCGCGAAGTAATCAACTCCGCCAGGAAGCCGGGCTTTTTTGTGACCACGCATCTCGAGCTGGTCTATTTTGGGCTGGGCGATAGCCTCCGGGGGCAGAAAATGTATGCCGATTCGGTTGAAGCCTTCCGCACCGGCGCGTATCAACCGACGACCAGCCCAGAGCTGAAGCGACGCTGCCTGCTGGCCGCCGGGGAGATTTACGACCTCATGCACGACCGGGACAAGGCGAAGCAGCAGTACCAGGCCGTCATCGATGCCGGCAGCGATTCGGCGCAGGCGGAAGAGGCACGTAAATATATGAAATCGCCGTATACGAAGAAATAACGCGCACTGGGTCGCTGACTTTACTGCGCGACGGAAGAGCAGGCGAGCAGCAACAACAAAATCCGCCGCAGGCCCAAATCTCGCCCGCGAGCGTCATACCATTCACCCCGGGTATGGATGCCGCCGCCATCTCCGCCGGCGCCCACGGAAAGCGCGGGCACTCCCATGGAGAGGGGAATGTTGGCATCGGTCGAGGCGACGCGAGGCTCGGTACGAATACCCAAATGCCTGTCGACTGCGCGCAGGTTTTCAAAGACCATTGCCTGTTCGGGCAAGGCTCCGGCGGGGCGGTCGCCGATTGTCTCGATCGAGAAGCGCAGCGCATGTTCTCGCTTTGCATCGCGATTGGCTTCGATCACTGCGTCTTCGACGGCGCGATGAATTTCGACTTCCAGCCGTATTAGCTGCTCTGTGTCGGTTGAGCGGGCGTCGAAGCGGGCGGCAGCGCGTTCGGGTATGGCATTCACCGAAGTGCCGCCTTCTATCGTCCCTACGTTGAGCGTCGTGCGCGGCTTGGTGGGCAGTGGAATTTCGCTCAGTCGGGCAATGGCCCGGCTGAGTACCACCACGGGGTTCGGTCGAGCCGCGTCGGTCCATGAATGGCCGCCGGGGCCCTGGAGGATCACCAGGTAACGGCGGCTTCCGAGGGCGTGGGTGACGGCCACTTCATGGCCTGCACCATCGAGCACAACGTGCGCGGCGACACGCTCCCGCCACGGGGCGTGCTGGTACAGATGCCGCATACCGCGGAGATTGCCTTCACCCTCCTCGCCCACATTGCCGATGAAGATCAGATCGCAGGCCGGCTGAATTTCGGCATGGCGCAAGGCTGCCGCAATGGCCAGCAGGGCGACCACGCCCGCGCCGTTGTCGCAGGCTCCGGGGGCGGACAAACGCGATCCGGTTAACTGCGGCTGGATGGGGGTGTCGGCGGGGAAGACGGTATCGATGTGAGCCGAGAGCAGCACGCATCGCTCTTTCGGGCCTTCGCCGCCCCGGCATATGGCGATGGCGTTACCGATAGCGTCTGTCTGCACATCCTGAAGGCCAAGCTCGCGAAATTTGCCATTCAGCCATGCGGCTCTCGCTTTTTCTCCGAATGGAGGCGCGGCCACGGTGACTAATTCGCGCTGCCAGCCCATGATCTGCTGCTCGTGCAGATGGAGCCATCGAAAGGCCTCGTGCACGCGGCGAAAGGCGGCAATCTGCCCGATGCGCGCAAATGCGGTGGCTGGAGACGAGGGCAAACCTGTGGCGGACATTAAGATTCAGCCTAGCATCTGTTGCCGGGATTGCCGGAAGAACGTTTTCAAGGTTAAATAGTCCCCCTCCCCCATTCTGTACTGGGATTGTTTATTTTCAAATACTTGCGAAATTGATTTTGTACGGAGATTGTTTATTTTCAACCGCTTAGGTGAAGGTGGGTGATTTCTGTCTTTTTTTATAGTTTATCAAATTCAGCGGTAATTCCTTGCGTATATATCTGTTTAGATTGTTTGCTTTAGATGATTGCGGGGATTGACATGATTTTGTTTGGCGTTCATCGTTTATAACCTTTACACCTCATGGATGTTCTATTTTTCCGTAGTCCACGGAGACCAGGAACAGGCCTCGGGCGGGGGCGGTGGGGCCGGCTTCGGAGCGGGCGTGGGATGCCAGAATTTGAGGGATGGCGTTTATTGGGATATGGCCACGGCCTATATCCAGAAAAGTGCCCACCAGGTTTCGCACCATGTGGTGTAGAAATCCTGAGCCATGGACGCGATAGATGAGCAGATCGTCCTCGGTGTCCCATGAGGATGAAAAAATTGTCTTCACTGTCGAGACGGCTTCTTCGGGGGAGGAGCGCTGCGTCCTATCCGGGTCACTAGCGGCAAATGAGGCAAAGTCGTGCTCGCCGATGACGGATGAGGCGGCTTCGCGAATGGCATCGATATTCAGGGGCCAGTTGCATGCGTATACATATCGGGAAAGCCAGGGCGGGCAAATTTCGTCGCGAAAGATGCGGTATTCGTAGCGTTTGCCAACGGCAGAATGTCGCGCATGGAAGTCAATGGGAGCTCGCGCGGCCTGAAGCACGCGGATCGAGCCGGGAAGGGCGCGATTCAAGGCTCTGTGGAAATTTTCCGGAGGAATATTTGCCGAAAGGGCGAAGCTGGCTACCTGTCCCAGGGCATGAACCCCGGCGTCGGTGCGTCCGCTGCCTTGCGGCAATACGCGCTCGCCGGTAATGCGCTCGACGGCATCGGCCAGAGTGCCCTGAATCGTGACCCGGTCGGGCTGCACCTGCCACCCGTGAAAGTCGGTTCCATCGTAGGAGAGCACCAGTTTCCAGCCAGAGAGGGGCGGGCGGCCAGCCGGTTGAAATTTCTCAATCATTTGGAGCGTCCAACGCTGAGGATAAAACATCAAAAGGCTGCGATATACTCAGCTTTTCCTGTCAGGGTGGAATTTTTTGCGTCTGTTTTCTACGACATGTCTGTCGAATCCACGGAACGAAGACCGGATGGAGCACGTATAGACAGAGAGTAACTCTCAAAGAAGTTACGCAACAGTCAACCTGTGTGCCTGGCATCGTCGGGTCGCGCAAGAGAAAGGGCAAGCGCGTCTCAAAGAGCATTATGCGTCTTTGGACGGTTCGCTCAAGAGTTTTTCGATGGAGAGGCGAATGGAATTTGTCAGCGAACGCCGTGAAATATTGAAGCCGAAAGGCGCGTTCTTTTTAAAATTGCGGGCTACGGCCGCGATTGCCATGATTCTGGCCAGCACTGCGCCTTCCTGGGCGCTGCAACAGGCGCCTGCCGCAGCGCAGGCCACAGTTCCGGCGAATGCAGCGGCTACGGATCCGGCGCTTCAGGGTTTGCCGCCGGAACCGGCTCCTAATTACACGCAGCCGCTGTATATGCGTCCGACGGAGCGAAATTTTACCAGTCCGCGCGGTTACTGGCCGAATCCTTTGAAGCCCTATACGCCGACAGATGTTCCCGTTTCACGGTTTACGAATTCGATCCGGCTGACGGACCTGGTGAAGAACGGCAAGATTTATCTGAGCCTGAGCGATGCTGTTCTACTGGCGCTTGAGAATAACTATGATATCGCGATCCAACGCATCAACCTGGATATTGCCGATACCGACATTCTGCGCGCTCATTCGGGAACGAATCTTCTGCTGGGCGTTGGCAGCGGCCTGGTAACGAACACTCTGGGCGGCGCGGGACAGACAGTTACGGGCGGCGGCGGTCCCGGCGGAACCAGCGCGGCATCCGGCGGCGCGGGCACCGGCACGGGCGGCCAGGCTTTGACCACGAATGGCACGGGACCTGTTCCGGAGGCGCTCGATCCCACGCTGACCGGCGCTATTCAGCTTCAGCGGCAGACGATTCCGCAGTCCAGCCCGGCATTTACGGGAACGCCTGCGTTGACGCAGAACAATGACTCATACAATTTCGGCTATAACCAGGGATTCCTCACCGGCACGTCTTTGAGCCTGACCTTCAACAACAGCCGCACCACGACCAATAATATTTTTACCGCCTACAGCCCGCAGCTGCAGTCGACGTTCAATGCGCAGCTGACGCAGCATCTGCTGCAGGGCTTTGGATGGGGCATTAACGGGCGCTTTATCGCACAGGCGAAAAACGACCGGCGTATTGCGGATTCAGCGTTCAGGGCACAGCTGCTGTACACCATTAACCAGGTGGAGAACATCTACTGGGGCCTGGTCAGCGCGTATGAGGATTTGCAGGCAAAGCAGCGCGCGCTGGAGCAGTCTTCGCAACTGCTCTCCGATGATAAGAAACAACTGGAAATTGGAACACTGGCTCCGCTTGACGTGGTGAGCGCGAACAGCGCAGTCGAGACGGACAAGCAGGCGCTCATTTCTTCGCAGAGCAATCTTGAGTACCAGCAGCTGCTGATGAAGCAGGCTATCTCGCGCAGTCTCGATGATCCGACGCTGGCAAATGCGCCGGTGATTCCTACGGACCGTGTGAGCCTGATTCCGATGCCGGAAGAGACCGCGTCGGCGGATGACCTGGTACGCCAGGCGGATGCGAACAGCCCGGCAATCGAGCAGTCGATCATTACGCTAAAGAATGATGAGCTCACGCTGAAAGGCGCGAAGAACGGCCTTCTGCCGGTGGTGGATGTGTATGCGTTTTATGGAGCCGCGGCTTTGGGCGGATCGCAGAATCCGGGATGCGTTAACTTCGGCTTGACGGGAGAGACGCCCTGCAGCCCGGGTACATATCCAACCGTCAACTACTCCAACACGTTCCAGAACCTGTTCAACAGCAGCGGGCCGGATAAGGGCGTAGGCTTCAATATCAGCATTCCGATCCGCAACCGCTTTGCGCAGTCGGTGCAGGCGCGCTCGGAGCTGGAATATCGCCAGGCGCAGATGCGTTTGCAGCAGCTTTACGTGCAGACGCGCATGAACGTGGTGAACCAGCAGTTTGCGCTCACAAACGATCGCGCTGCTCTGCAATCGGCCATTGCTACGCGCGATTATGACCAGCAGAGCCTGGATGCCGAGTTGAAGAAACTGCACTTGGGAGCTTCGACCACGGCGCTGGTACTGCAACAGCAGCGCGCGCTGGCAATCGCGGAAAACACGGTGATCTCGTCGACGGCGAAGTATGCCATTGACCGCGCGGCGCTTTCGCAGATTCTGGCCAGTACGCTGGACCGTTACGGCATCAGCATTGCCGAGGCGGCAACGGGAACGATCACGCAGCAGCCTACGATTCCGGGCCTGGAGCCGGCGAAGAAGCTGCCTGAAGTGAATCTGCCGGGGCAGCAGGAGAATCTGCAGAAGCAACAGCAGCAGCCTACGCCGGAGCCGCAGAACCGGCCACAGCCGAATCAGCCGCTGCCGCCGCAACCGACAGCTCCACAGCAGCCGCAGTAGGTTGCTGCAGGACATAAAAAGGCCCGATCATTTGATCGGGCTTTTTTATTGTGGGAGAAGAGCGCCCATTCCGTATCGCTGTTTTCACCGGCCTAAAAGACCGGTGCTTCTACCCCGGTTCTCTGCTCTGGTTTCAGGAGATGATCTTTACCGTTCGGCTACCTTGTCCAGAAGCTCATAGAACTCGGGGAAGGAGATGGCGGCTGATTCTGCGCCGTGGATGACGGTATCGCCGGATGCCCGGAGGGCGGCGACGGAGAAGGCCATGGCGATGCGGTGATCGCCACCAGAGTTGATTTCGGCTCCGTGCAAGGCCTGGCCGCCGGGGACATCGAGGCCGTCCTCGAACTCTTCGACTTCGGCTCCCATGGCGCGCAGGTTTTGCGCAACCAGGGCGATGCGGTCGGATTCCTTGACGCGGAGCTCCCTGGCATCGCGGATGCGGATGCCGTTCTGGGTGAAGGGGGCGATGGCTGCGAGCACGGGGAGCTCGTCGATGAGCTGTGCAGCAAGCGCGCCGGAGACGGTGGTTCCGGTTAAGCCGTTTGCTGGAGCATTGACCTGCACGGTGCCTACGAGCTCGCCGTTTTTCTCTTCGAGGTTGAGCACACCGATGTGCGCGCCGAGCGCGGTCAGCACATCGAGCAGCGTGGCGCGGGTTGGGTTGAGCCCGAGCGCGTCGAAGATAAGGTTAGAGCCGGGGAAGAGCGCGGCAGCGCAAAGGAAGAATGCCGCGGAGGAGATGTCGCCGGGGACAGCGGCTTCAATTGCGTGTAATTTTTGGCCGCCAACGATGCTGACGGCATCGTTGGTGCGCTCGACTTCGGCGCCAAAGGCCCGTAGAGAAAGCTCACCGTGGTCGCGGGTGCGGACGGATTCGCGCACGGTGGTGGTGCCTTCGGCCTGCAGTCCGGCAAAGAGCAGCGCGGTTTTTACCTGGGCGCTGGGAACCGGCGTGGTGTAATCGATGCCTTTGAGCCGGCCGCCGCGAATGGTGACAGGGGCATGGCCTTCGGTAAGCATGATCTCTGCGCCCATTTGCGAGATTGGCTTGCGGACGCGCTCCATGGGGCGGCGGCTCAGGGATTCATCGCCGATCAGAGTGTAGGCGTGCGGCGTGGCGGCGAGGAGGCCGGTGAGCATGCGCATGGTCGAGCCGGAGTTGCCGCAATCGAGTGGGGAGGCGGAGCCTTGCAGGCTGCCGCTGCCGACGATTTCGATGCTGCCATCGTCTTTGCGGGTGACGGCGGCGCCCAGAGCGGCGGCGCAGCCGAGGCTGCTGGCGCAATCTGCCCCGGTAGAGAAATTGGTGAGCTTCGTGGTTCCGGTAGCGAGCGCGCTTAATAGCGCATAACGGTGGGAGATGCTCTTGTCTCCGGGAAGGCGGAGGCTGCCGAGAATGTTGCGTGCAGGCATAATGATGCGTTCAGTTTTGGTGGCAAGCATTTCTTCTTATCGTAACGCACTTTGCTGCGCTCCACTTCGTTCCGCTTCGCTCAGGGTGACTCCATAAATTCATTACCGAGCTTCTACGGAACTTGAATTTATTACCGAGTTTCTACAGAACTTTCAGGACGACTACGGTTTCGTCGTCGAAGCGGTCTTTGCCTTTTTGGAAGCGGCCTACTTCGTTGAAGATGGCTTCGGCGAGCTTGGAGGCGGATTTATGCTGGTTCTTTTTTACGACAGAGATGAGGCGCTCATCTCCGAATAAGTCACCGGCGGCATTCTGCGCGTCGACAATGCCGTCGGAGAAGAAGATCAGGGAGTCGCCGGGCTGCGTGGAAAGAGTGAACTCCTCATACTTCACATTTGGGAACATGCCCAGGGGGAAGCCCTCGGCTTTGATGGTTTCGACTTCGCCTTCGCGGCAGAAAAGCGGTTGCACGGCGCCGGCATTGGCGATCTGCAGGGTTTGGTTCTCGTCGTTCCAGACCGAATACAGCATGGTCACATACTGCGAATCGACGCGCCGCTCCTGTAGCGCATCGTTGAGGGCCTTCAGCATCTCGGACGGCGACAGATGCTGGGTCGCCTCGGAGCGCATGATGCCGCTAACCAGTGCCGCATACAACGCTGCCGGAGCTGCCTTGCCGCTGACGTCGCCCAGCATGATTGCAGTACGGTTCGGATCATAGGGGATGAAGTCGTAGAGGTCGCCGCCGAGCGTGCGCGCGGGCAGGAAGCGCGCCGAGAACTCGGCCCGCTGGTGCTTCGGTTTTACGGGCGGGAGCAGGCGCAGCTGGACTTCGCGAGCCATGGCCAGATCGCTTTCCAGCCGCTGCTCCTGTTGCGCGACACGCTGATAGAGCCGCGCATTCTCGATGGAAATGGCAATCTGGGCGGCTAAGGTTGCCAAGGCGCGCTCATGGTCTTCGTTAAAGAAGTGGGCGCGGGTGTGCTCGATGTCGAGGATGCCGATGACCTTGCCTTTGTAGATCAGCGGCATGGCCATCTCGGAGCGCGTCTCGGCATTGAACATGTGATAGCGAGGATCCTTGCGCACATCCGGAGCATGAATCAGGCGGCGCTCGGAGATGGCAGCGCCTACGAGGCCGCGATCGAGAGGCAGCTTCTCCTCCGGATAGAAGCGCTCGCCGAAGCGAATGGCGAAGCGGTTGTCCAGAATGTGCTCCCGCTCGTTGACGATCCAGATGGAGAACATCTGGTAATCGATGATGCGCCGCAGAAGAGTACCGATGCGCTCGAAGAGCGATTCGAGATCGAGAATCGAGGTGAGCTCGCGGCTGATCTCATTCATTACCTGGAGCGTTTGCGCCTGACGGGAAACGCGGGTGTAAAGGCGGGCATTTTCGATGGCCTGGCCGATGCGCGAAGCCGTGAGCTTGAGCAGGTGCAAGTGCTCGGGCTGGAAATAGCCGATCTGCTCGGATTGAATGTCGATGACGCCGATGACGCGATTCTTGACGATCAGGGGGACGGCCAGCTCAGAGCGCACATCGGGATTTACGTTGATGTAGTTGGGCATCTGGCTCACATCGTTGATGAGCAGGGCTTCGCGCGTCTGGGCTACCTGGCCGACAATTCCTTTGCCGACGCGGATGCGCATCCGCTCCGCTTCCGGCGTATGGCCGATCTGGAAGCGCATGCGCAGATCGTTGGTACGGTCATTGATGAGCAGAATGGCAAAGATGCGGTAATCGATGACGGCGCGAACGAGGTCGGCGGTACGCTGAAGCAGCGTCTGCAAATCCAGGGTGGTATTCAGGGCGTCGGCCAGGCGGACGAGAAATTCCGTCTGCAGGGGCTCCACGCGCACCTGCGACTGAGGCGATGCAGCCTGAGAGACAGGGCGGTAATCTCCCTCGTAGCCGGGATCATTCACCGAAGGATAGACCTCGGTTGCATCATTCCGCTCTTTTCCCGTGGATCGCTGTTGCTCTTTGGTCACGCAGCTCCTGGATGGCTCAATGGATACACGAAGTGTAGACGAGTCATGATATCGCGGCCTGATGACCTCCGGCGTTCGTATGCGGTAGCGAAGCTGATACCCCTTAACCGGCGCTTGTCAGTTCATGGAGAATGCTAACCGATGCGCTTGCCCCGATGCGATTGGCTCCGGCGTCGAGCATGGCGTGCGCATCCTTCAAGGTGCGAATGCCTCCGGAGGCTTTTACTCCGCAGCGGGATCCGGCAACGCCCCGCAGAAGCGCCACGTCTTCCGGGGTTGCTCCGCCGGTGGAAAAGCCGGTGCTGGTCTTGAGAAAATCGACCCCGGCGGCGATGGCCAGCTCCGAGGCGCGTAGTTTTTCCTCCACCGTGAGCAGGCATGTCTCAAGAATGACTTTCACGATGGCTCCGGCATCATGGGCGATTTCCACTACGCCGCGGATATCCTGCTGAACACGATCGTTCAGTCCGGATTTCAGCATGCCGATGTTCAGAACCATATCGAGATCGTGAGCGCCGAGCTTGACCAGTTCCACGGCCTCTTCGCGCTTGGTGACGGAAAGCGATGCCCCCAGGGGAAATCCAAGAACGGTTCCGACCGGAATTCCGGTGCCGGCAAGCACGGTATGCGCGGTGCTGACCCAGGCGGGATTGACCATGGCACAGGCGAAACCATGGTGTGCCGCTTCTTCGCAAAGGCGAACGACCTGTTCGCGTGTCGCTTCAGGTTTTAGAAGTGTGTGATCGAAGACTGCGGCAAGCTCACGTCGGGAAGAAAGAGCCTGTTTGGTGAATGCTGCGGAATCGAATGTTCCGTTGTCCTTTTCTATTTCCTGGTCGAGAATCGCTGCTTTACTCATTGAGGTACTCACTCCAACTCATGCTTACTCCGGATAATCGGGAGGCATGAGGCAAATATCAGGCAAGTTGCGGAAGCGTTCGGCATAATCCATGCCGTAGCCCAGAACAAATTGATTGGGAATTTTAAAACCTACATAATCGGCTTCAATCTTTACCAGTCTTCGCGAAGGTTTGTCGAGCAGGGTGGCAATGCGGAGAGAACGGGGATTGTGCTGTTGGAAGAGTTTTTGCAGAAATTCAAGCGTGAGTCCGGTATCGAGAATATCTTCCACAACGATGACGTGTTTGCCTTCGATCGGCTGGTCGATATCTTTGATGAGCTTCACGGCGCCGCTGGTTTTCTGGCCCTTGCCGTAACTGGAGACGGCAACGAAGTCGAAGGTGCAATCGATGCTGATGTTGCGCGCCAGATCAGCGAGAAAAATGGCCGCGCCCTTCAATACGCCGAGCAGGACGATGCTCTGGCCGGCATAGTCGCGGTCGATCTGCTTGCCCAATTCGGCGACACGGTCGGCGATTTGCCGACGGCTGAAAAGTACTTTCAGGGAAGGACTGACAATGGATGTGCTCATCAGCTATAGGATACCTTTAAAATTGCCGCTCGCTTCATGGGAACTTCCATAGGCTCTATACTCAAAAAGGTAAGCTGTTCATGTATCCCTTTATTCATATTGGCCGTTTTTCCGTCGGTACGTTCGGCATCATGTTGTGGCTGGCGGCTGTTTGCGCCTGTTGGGTTCTTTATCGCAATTTCCGTCGCTGGGCTGTAGAGGCCGATGCTATTGGGATCGTCGCGATTGCTACGGTTGCCGGGGTGGCAGGGGCCAAGCTGTGGCATGTGCTTGAAACTCCCCAACTGCTCATGCAGGACCCAGCCGGAATCCTGCTCGATCGCGCCGGTTTCGCGTGGTTCGGCGGGCTGATTGCGGGTATTCTGGCGCTGCTGTGGCAGAGCAAGGGCGCGAGGCTGACCAAGCTCGGAATGCTCGACCTGGCTGCTCCCGCCGCGGCGGTAGGGTATGGCGTGGGACGACTGGGCTGCCTGACATCGGGCGATGGCGATTATGGTATTCCTACGAACCTGCCATGGGGGATGAGCTTTCCGAATGGGCTTGTACCCACGACGCAGAGGGTTCATCCGACACCGATTTATGAGCTGATTGCCGCGCTCATCATTGCGTGGATCTTGTGGCGCAGGAGCAGCCCGCGGGCGAAGCGCGCGGCGGGGGAAATTACCGGGGAATACCTGGTGTTGAGCGGCATTGCCCGTTTCCTGGTGGAGTTTATCCGGATCAATCCAAAAATTTACTGGGGCATGAGCAATGCGCAGATGGCCAGCCTGGGATCTATTGTGGCGGGTATCGCGCTGATGGCATGGGCGCGACGTTCGGGCCGCGCCGTAGTATTGCCGCCTGCTGCCGAGCCGGTTGCTTCCAAGTAGACTTATAACAGCCCACACCACGAAATGATGTGGGCTGCTCTATCCGCGAATTGCGGCGCGAATCTTTGGCAGCCCCACGACGGAAGCCTTCAGCTTTTCATCCTTTGTAATTAATTCGATGAGCTTGCGCGTAACCTCATCGTCGGCTTCGGCGTTGTGGCGCAGGCTCACCGGGTAGCGAACGACTGCCTCAAGGCCGGTGTCGGTGAGCTGCAGCAGCGTTTTGGGAACGAGAGGCGTAAAGGAAACCTCGAATCTCTGTTCGATGCTGCGTTGCTGACGCTCCAGGATTGATTTGTATTTTTCATATACATCCGCGATCACCTGCATCAGGCTTTGCTCAACAAGCTGATGGTCGGCGGTGGGGCTGAGCATGATGGCGATTTCGTGCCACGCATAGCCGGTTCCGGGAAGCTGACGGAACATGGGCGACGTTGCCTGGAAGAGCACCGCATTGGAGAATGCGACGATACGCCCGGTTGGCTGGAGATCGATGCCCGTGCCTGCCAACTCCATGAGGTAAAAGCGCACGATGCCCACTTCGACTACGTCGCCGGTTACACCTGCTATGGAGATGCGGTCGCCGGTGCGGAGCCCGTACTTTCCGATAAGAAAGAAGTATGCAGCTACGGAGAGAAGAATAGTTTGCAGGCCGACGGCCAGGCCGGCGGTGATGAATCCGGCAAACGTGGCCAGAGCGCTGAATTCGCTGACAAAGCCAAAGATAAAGACCAGGCCCATCAGGAAGCCCATGACAAATCGCCGCACGATCAGGAGCTGGCGCCGTCTCCGCATATCGGTGACATATTTGAAGCTCATCCTCTTCCAGAGGTCAGAGACGAGGAAGAGGAGGCCGAGCAGCCCGAGGATGATGAGGACGCGAATGAATACGCTCCAGAAAACAGAGCTGGATTCGCGCTCGATGGATGCTCGCCATTCAGTGAGATTGGCTTCGGCTTCGTTGAGCGTGTTGGCCTCCTGGCTGAGGGGGATTTCGACGACTGCAATCTGATTGAAACTGTTTGCAAGCGTGTCGAAGTCCTGCTTTGTCGGCGGTGTTTGCCCCGGCTGGAGATTGTCGGCGCGCGCGGATAAATCGCGTCCCTGTTGAAGCGTGGCCTTCATTTGCGCGCGCAGGGGAGTGCGAATTTTATTTACCAGGTCTTCCAGCTGATTTGTGGCTGCCAGAAGGTTCGTGATCTGGCGGCGGCTCATCGCCTGCTCGTAAAGCCGGTGAAGCTGACTGAAAAGTCCGGAGGAAGTGCTGACGGATTTGGCGGGCGAAATTGCAGGCTCCTGCCCCTTGGCGTCGAATATTTCCGGGATAGAGCTTTTCAGCTGTGCGATGCTTGCCTGGAATGTGTTGGTATCGCTTTGGTCTTTCTGATCCTTTTGGTCCTTGGGGCTTTTCTTCTGTGCTTTCTGATTTTCTGCCGTGGTGAGCTGGGTGAGCGAGCTAACCATGGCGTTTCCGAGATCCAGTTCTCCCTGCAGCCTGTCTCGCTGATCTGTCAGGGCTGCCACCTGGCGCTTCGGCGCAGAGTTGATCTTTGCGTTGAGCTGATCGATCTGGGCCTGCAACTGCTTGTTGTGGTTCGTTGTGTCCCCAAGCAACTTCACCAGATTCTGATGCGATGATGAGGTCGATGGACTTGTGTCCTGCGGAAGCAGCGGGCCGGCGCTCTCCGCTGATTGAAACGCCTTATTGACGACCTCAATGGCGATCCGGCTGGCGTTTGCCTGATAGATTGCGTCGGACGGCAGCCCTACCGGCTGAATCTGTGTTCGCGTATTGCGGTACCACGTAATCACAGTATTCAGGTGATGCAGGATCTGCTTTTCGTCCAGCTGTGTTGTGTCTGCTTTTTCGTCCTGGGCATGGCTTGTCGCCAGGCTCAAAGGAAATAGAAAAAACATCGACAAAAGCACGCACTTGCAGGCATGGAGAGTAAGGGGAGATCTATGTCGCATCAATTTCCATTCTAGGCGCAACTGATTTTCTGCGAAAAGCGGACTGCCTTTTCTTTGAGAGATGCTTCTTAGTTCCGTAACAAGGAGAACGATGAAAGGTACGATGCGTACGAAGAGTTTGGCGATTCTGACAGGGGCAGCCCTGCTTGCGACCGGGTGCTCATCCAAAGCAACCAAGCCTACGAATGAAAATTTTATGAAAGGCTTAAATGCTTATTATGCAAACCGGAGCGATTGCCTTTTCCCCAACGCACTGAGTTTTCCTTATGAGGTAAGCCCGGGGCCGCATGCCAAAGCAGATAAGCAGCGTATGGATGCGCTGACCGATGCAGGCTTGTTGAAGCACTCGAATGACTTGAACGCTTCGATCAATTTTTATGCCTTAACACCGGCGGGAGAGCGCGCGGGCGGACGATTCTGCTACGGGCATCGCGAGGTGACGAGCATCGATAGCTTTACTCCGCCGGAGAAGGTGAACGGCATGTTGCAGACGCACGTTACCTATCACTACAAGATGATGGAAGTTCCGGTGTGGGCGAGAACCGACCAGATGCTGAAAGCTTTTCCCGACATGGCGAATGCGCTTTCAGGAAATGCTACGGGTGAAAACACGCTGGCCAATGCCGGCGTGGGTTGGCAGGTGCCGGACTAAGCCGGACGCAGCAACAGCTGATCGTATCGGGAAAACAGCCGCCGCATGACAAGATGGCTGGATACAAAGCAGGTGAGCACCGCGGCTGAGAAGATGGTTGTAAGCACAACGAACTGGTATAAGGCGGCGAAGAGCGGCGACGCGCCCGACAACACCATGCCCGCCATAATGCCGGGAATCCAGACAATTCCAAGCGAGCGAATGTTGTCGATCGAGGGAATCAGCGAGGCTCGAAGAGAGGCTTGAATGTAAGGTAGAAGGGCTGCTTCGGTCGAAGCTCCGAGGGCCAGTGCGGATTCAATTTCCCCGACGTGCGATGTGACTTCGCCATGAAGGCGGTCAAGAAATAATGATAGCGTGTTCATGGTATTTGCAATCACCATGCTGCCAACCGGTACGAGCATCGTGATCTTCAGTGGAATCACTCCAGACACAATCATGATTGCCAGCACGATTCCGGCTCCCGCGCATATAGAGGCCAATGCTAATGCAAATGCGCGAGGAATTCGCCTGGCGCGCTTGCGAACGATGCCGGCGGCGGCAAGCATCATGGCGGTGAGCACGATCAGCGATGTCCACTGCGGGCCGTGGAGCATGAAAGCCAGCACGGCGCCGACGGCTACAATCTGCAGAATGCCGCGAAGCTCTGCCAGGGGCAGTTCCCGCAGCAGTCCGGGGGCACGTTTGCGCGCCACCAGCATTGCCGTAAGCGCGAGCAGAGCGGCTACGGCGCTTTCGGCAAGGCCAAGAGCCAATTGCGAATGGAAAAAATAGTTAAGCACGCAATATCTCCTTGGCTGGCCCGTATGCGGCGACCCGGCCGGATGCTAACACGAGAATTTTGTCCGCCATTGCGCGGGCCTGCTCGATGCTGTGCGTCACCCATACGCAGGTAAGGTGCCGCCGGCGGATGAGCGATTCCAATAAAGCCTCGACGCCCTGGCGCGATGTTTCGTCGAGTGCCGATGTGGGCTCATCCAGGAGGAGAACGTCAGGGTTGTTGGCCAGTGCGCGGGTGATGGCAACCCTTTGAGCTTCGCCTCCCGACAGCGTGAGAGCATTGCGCGAAGCATATCCTGCAAGACCGACCTGAGTGAGCAATGATTCCAGCTCATCGTTGGAAATGTTTTGTCCCCATTGCTTTGGGCCGAAAGCAATGTTTTCGGCAACAGTTCCGGGAAAGAGATAGGCGCGCTGCATGACCATTCCGATCCTGCGGCGAAGCTCTCGCGGTGAGAATGTGTGCGTGTCTACGCCCTGCAATTGCACCGTGCCGCTGGTTGGCTCGTCCAGTCGATTCAATAAACGAAGCAAGGTGCTTTTGCCTGAGCCGCTCGGCCCGATCACGCCGAGCACCTCGCCCTGCTCCAGGGCAAAGCTAACATTCTCTAAGAGTGAGCGGGAGTCGGGCGGAGGAAGCGTGCGTCCCAGTTGCGAACAGGTGAGCATCATCTTGTCGTGAGTATACCGGCAAAAAAAAAAGGTGCCGTCAACAACGGCACCCGGGAGGCAAGTCAATCAAAGTGAAGGGCTAGAACAGGACCTTAAGCGAAAGCTGAAGCTGACGCGGGAAGTTCTGCTGGGTTGAGCCAATCGTGCCATAGCCTGACCAGGCTCCGGGCTGATTTGGATCTGCCACGCTGGTGTTGCGAGACAAAGCCACATTCGGGCTGCCTGTGTTGGGGCCGCCGAAGATCGGCGTGTTCGTAACATTGAAAGCATCGGCTTCGAATTGCAGATTGAGACCCTCGCGAATCTGGAACCTTTTCTGCAGATTGAGCTGTGTTTGCTGGGCCCAGGGATTCCGGATGACCGTAGTCCTGGGTAATTGCGTTACAGCCGTGTACTCGGGGAAGGTGGTCCAGCACGAGGGGTTGGAGTTGTTGAGATAGCTGCTCCAGCTCTTGTGACTGGGTTGAATGTTGTAGTTGCCGCAATTGTAGATGTTTCCATTGGGATAGCCGACAGGCGTGCCGCCATCGTTCTGGAATATCCATCCAAACTGCCAATCGCTGATAGCCTCGCTCAGGAAGCCATGCACATTGGCGGCGAAGGCCGCGCCTCTGCCGAAGGGAAGTCCATAAAGACCACTGAATGCGAGGTCCCACGGACGGTCGTTGCCATCGATGGCATAGTACGGCTTAGGATCCACAAGGCCGGCGCCGCTGTTATTCAGATAGCCGGTAGCGTCCATCAGCTTGGACCATGTGAAAGATGTGAGGAAGCTCAGGCCTTTGGATAAAAGTCCTGTGCCGTTAAAGCGCTTGTCAAGTTTCGCAATCATCGAGTTGTAATTGCTGAAGCCGTCGGCGTGGGTGTAGATGTACAAATTGCCGTCGTATTGCGGATAGGGAACCATCAGGTATTTTGCCTGGATGGTGGGGTTCTGTCCCATGGCAACATTGCCGGGAAGCACGCCATAGAACGGATTGGTGACCTGCTGATCGAGGTATCCGGGATCGGCATGCCCTTTGGCGAAGTCCGCTGCGCTCAAGCCGTTGTACTGCCTCGAAGTGCGGAGATCGTTGGTGTGGACGCCGAGGAATGCAACTTCAGCGGTGGTCTGCCAGGGCAGCTGTGCTTGAATTCCCAAAGTGTATTGCTGCACGTAAGGAATTTTGCGATCACGCAGGTCGATACCGAATCCCTGGCCAACGAGTGTTTCCAGTCCCTGCGAATTTCCCGGAGGCGCAGCAGCACCGCTGGGGAAAGGATTGCCGTTCTGGAAGTCGGTGGATGGATGTAGCCCACCATCGGGCGAGGAGTTGTAGGGGGTGCTTTGATCCCATGCGGATGCGCCGCCCAACTCGATACCAAGAGCCTTGCCCAAGGTATATCCGCCGCGAAGAACCATGTATCGATTCATCGCGTACGAGAAGCCGAATTTGGGCTGGAACATTCCCCAGGTGTTTTCGTAAGCAGATAATTTATCGCTGGCAAACTGCACGCCGCCGAGAATGGGATTCACCATGGTGGCTCCATTGGGCAGAGTGTTGTTTGTCGGATAAGTGATCTGGTTCGTGATCGGATTCACGCAGGTGAGGCACAAACCTGCGAGCAGGTGGTTATGGCGCTCCACCGGAGATGTTTCTGTATCCCAGCGAACACCCATGTTGAAAGTGAGATTTTTCTTGGCGCGCCAATCGTCCTGAATATAGGCGGCATAGAATTTATAGGATTCGTAGGGAGGCTCTTTCCACTCTACGCTGCCGCCGCTGGGATAGCCGAGCAGCAAACTGGCTACGACAGAACCGTCGTTGTTGCCTTTGAAAGGATTCTGTTGCGTAAAGCCGGTACTGAATGAGAAGTTGCCATTCGGCTGTCCGGCTCCTCCAGTGACGTCATGCATGAGCATGAAGTCGAAGCCGTAGTGGAGATTGTGATCTCCGATGGTTTGCGTCAGTGAAGGCGTGACATCGTAGGTTTCGTAAATACTCGGATTGGCCTGATTGCCGATGATGCTTGGCAGGTTATCGCCGAGGTTCATCTCCGGCGCGTAGTCATGACTCGTGGTCGGAATCTGCGGCATTGTGATACCTAAGTCACCGGCGCTTAATTTGTTTTCGCCTGCGGCGATGGAACCGTCGGGATCGAGGTTGTACATGCGGTTGAAGGAAACGCGGATGTCTCCTACAAGCTTGGGGCTGAAGACGTGGGTGAGATCGAGCACCTGGGTAATGCTCGAGCGATAATTATTGATATCGCCGCGAATCGCCGGGCCCGTGAGACCGCTGGAATTGCGATTTTCATGGCCTGCCCACCAGGCAAAGAGCCCATAGAGGCGCGTCGCGTCGGTAAAGTTGTAATCGACGCGCGCGATGGGCATGTTGTAACGGTATGGGTTGCTGCCGTTGTAGACGTAGTTGTTGATGTATCCAGGCCGGTTTGGCGCAGGGAAGAGTTTTAAGATATTCAGGCCAATCGGGCTGATGCGGCTTGCCGGGATGATGTTATTGGCAAATTGAGCGCGCGTGTAAGTGCTGCAGCCATCGGGGCCTTGGACGGCGCACGTTGTGGTTAATGGATCATAAATTGCGGATCGGCTAATTGCCGCAAGATAGTTGTTCAAGTTGACGTTGCCGGTGGAGTCCGGGAACTGATCTGCCGTGGGAACGGTAGTCACAACGCCGCCTGCCAGAACTTCTCTCCAGCCTTCATAGCTGAAGAAGAAATAGCCTTTGTTCCTTATGAAGGGACCGCCAATGGTTCCGCCAAACTGATGCTGGTTGTGGTATGGCTTCGGCGTATCGACCTGATTCAATTGATAAGTATTGGCATCGAGTACGGAATTGCGCCAATAGTCATAAAGAGTTCCGTGAAATTTCGGCGTGCCGCTTTTCACGATGATGTTGACTCCGCCGCCCCCGACACGTCCATACTGCGCGTCGAAGGTGATGGTCATGACTTTGAATTCCTGCACGGCATCGATGGTCGGGGAGATGTTCCATGTGCCCGCGCCGCCGCCGCCTTGTTGGGTAATCGGCGCGCCGTTCAGCATGAACTGGTTGTAGGTTCCAGGCTGACCACTGATGGAGTATGCATTCGATTCATCCCATCCGCGCGTGCCGGAATAACCGCTGGCTCCGAATTGGGTTTGCGTGAAACGCGCTCCCGGCGTGAGCGCCAGAAGCATGTATACCTGACGGCCATTCAGCGGAAGGTTTTGCACTTTTTCCGGGTCCATGACCGTGCCCACGGAGGCATCGGCCAGGTTCAACCCGACCTGGTTCGACTGAACCGAGACGGTTTCTGAAACAGAGCCGAGTTCGAGGGTGAAATTCAGGCTGATTTTGCTGGCAACGTCGATGATGACGTTCTGTTGAACGCTTTTCTTGAAGCCGGGAGCCTCGGCTGAAATCTCATAGGTTCCGGGCTGGACGAAGGGAATAATGTAATCGCCGTTATTCCCGGTTTTCACGCTGTATCGCTGTTGCGGGCCAACAGCGGTAATGATGGTTCCGGGAATAACAGCTGCTTTCGGGTCAGTCACGCGACCTGTGATGGTGCCGCGATATTCCTGTGCGAATAGGGAAAGTGGGTGAATGATCAGGAATACAAAACAGAGCTGTAGCGAAGTCCTTAGTAGTTGTTTAATGGAAACGCTACCATGCCAGGGGGAAGTGCAGGTGTGGGATGACATGTATCGGCCTCAACTTACAACGAACAATGGGTTTTGTACTTCGGGCGCCAATAGTAGCAAAACTTGGTAACGATTCCAAATATATCTTTTAAGTTGCTGATTTTATTAGGTAGAAAAGGCTGGAAGTCGGTGGTAGCGATTCCAATTACGGCAATAAAATCGGTTCGAATTATCCCGGAATTTTATTGAAAGCAGGTGAGGAGCACGAAAAGAAATATCCAGAAAATTCCCATCGTGTGCCAATACCAGGCGGTGCAGTCGACGGTGATCTGGCGCATCTCAACGCGACGCAGGAGAAACAGCGCGCCAAGCGCAAAGAGCAAAGCCGCAATGCCGAGGACCAGATGCAAACCGTGCGTAGCGGTCACGAGATAGAAGAAATGGCTGTTCTGCGTTGTGGTAAAAAATAAGCCCTGGGATGCCAGCTGTTTCCAGGCAATCCATTGGCCGATGAGGAAGAGCACTCCGAGAATGACAGTTCCGATCATCCAGGGAGAAGCGCGCCGCACGGCTGGACGGCCAAGCCCCAGCCACTCTTCCATGACATCGACTTCATGAAAGAGATGGCGCCGGGCGATTTCGATGGTGAGGCTGCTTAGCAGCAGAATTGCAGTGTTGATCCAGAGAATGGGAGGAACCACGAGAGGGTGCCAGTCGGAGATGTAAGCATCCCGGGGATCGAAATGACCTGCATTCTGGTGTACAAAAAAGGCGCTTACCAGGGCGATAAAGAACATTAAATCGCCTGCTAGTGCGCAAAAAAGACCCATTCTGTAACGGGTAAGAAGCTCTCGTGGGCCGCGCCGCCCATTCGGGTGATTCTCCCAGTTATCATCACCGCCTCCGCCACCGGTGGGTCGCCTGTCGACCGGCGGTTTTCCGCCTATACCTGTGTCTTTTCGTTCGACGTCGGCGGGTATCCGAGTGAAGGTAGCGGGCATGCGCGAATCCCTCTCGGCTAACAGATTACTCCTGTTCAGGGCGTTCGGCACACTGCTGGAAAAAATCCGCAGAATTTATGCTGTGACGATATTCATACGGTCCATAGCGTGCGATACAACCTTTTGTAACCGGTGTCCATTCCGCTGTGGTGGCGCGCCATGGATTGTCTCCGGATGGCTGGCCGCGACGAGCACTCCAGGCGAGATTGACGAGGAAAAGCAGCTGCGTGGCGGCGAGTAAAAAGGCGGAATGAGAGATGCCGGTTTGCAGCGGCATCAGGGAAGTCAAGGTAGATGTGCTGCCGCCCAGCTGCGCGTAATGACGGGGCATGCCGGCAAGCCCGGCAAAATGCATGGGGAAGAATGTGCCGTAGGCTCCGAGGAGTGAAAGCCAGAAATGCCATTTGCCGAGTCGTTCATTCATCAAGCGACCCGTGATGAGCGGAAACCAGTAATACACGGCGGCGAAGAGCGAGAAGACTCCCGCCATGGCCATGATGAGGTGGAAGTGTGCGACGACAAAGTAGGTATTGTGCAGGTATGCGTCGAGTACCGGTTGCGCCAGGATCGGGCCGGTAAGCCCCCCGGTGATGAAGAAGGAGAGAAAGCCCAGCGTGAAGAGCATAGGCGTGGGCAACGGATGCACGCGGCTGTCGCGTCCGCGCCAGAGCATGGCCATCCAGCCGAGGACTTTACCGGAACTAGGGATGGCAATGGCCATGGTGGTCAGGGCAAAGGCGGTTCCGGCGTAGGGATTCATGCCGCTGACGAACATGTGATGGCCCCAGACGAGCAATCCAAAGAAGCCGATGAGCAGCGTGGTGACGACCATGAAACGGTAGCCGAAGACCGGCTTGCGGGTGAAGTTGGCCAGCAACGATGACGTGAGGCCCATTGCCGGCAGGATGGCGATGTAGACCTCGGGATGACCGAAGAACCAGAAGAGATGCAGCCAGAGCATGGGTGAACCGTTGGCGTGCGGATCGACGGCGAAGCCGTTGATGACTTCTCCGGGAGGGATGAAGAAACTGGTGGCGAAGTGGCGGTCGCTGAGCAGCAGCACCACAGCGGCCAGCAGAATGCTGAAGGCGAAGAGGATGAGGATTGCGGTTACCAGCCATGACCAGACGGTGAGCGGCATGCGCATCAGCGTCATTCCCGGGCATCGCTTGCTGATGATCGTAACGAGCTGGTTGACGGCTCCGAGGATGGACGCGAGGCAGAAGATGCCGATGCTGAGAAGCCAGAGGTCCATGCCGGTGGCTTGACCCGGGCCTGCTGCGGGGATGGCGCTCAGCGGCGGGTAATTTGTCCAGCCGGAGATGGGCGCTCCACCGGGCACGAAGAAGGCGGTGAGCAGGACGGCCAGTGAGATGGTCGTGAGCCAGAAGGAGATGGCGTTGAGCAGCGGGAAGGCCATGCGCTCGGCTCCGATTTGTGATGGAAGAACGAGGCTGGCAAACCCGTTGACCGGCGCGGTTGTGAGCACGAAGAAAACCATTAGCGTGCCGTGCATGGTGACGAGCGCGAGATAGCCTTCAGGCGGGACGACTCCCCAGATCGGCAGCTTCAACATCGGTGAGACGATGTGAATTCGCATAAAGATGGAGAGGATGGTTCCGATGGTGACCGCAACCAGCGAGAGCAGGAGATAGTTGATCCCGATGGATCGGTGATCGGTGGTAAGGAGCCTATGGGATGGCGCTTTTTGTTGTACGGACAGGCTCATTTTTTTCGTCCTTTTGCAGCAATCCAGGCCTCAAATTCGCTGTTTGAGACGACATTCAGATGCGCTTGCATGCGCGCGTGGCCGAGGCCGCAGATTTGGGAGCAGAGGATGGGGTAATCGCCGGGGGTGGCAGGGGTGAAGTGGATGTGCATCTCCATGCCGGGGACGGCGTTCTGCTTGACCCTCATGCCGGGGATAAAGAAGCCGTGGATGACGTCAATGCTGCGGATGCCGAGGTCGGCTTCGTGTCCGGCCGGGAGGGTGAGGACACTGGATACGATGTCGTCGGCGCTATGGGGGTCGGCGGGGTCGAGGCCGAGCGGGTTTCCAGCCGGGGCGCTGACGAGCTCCGGGCGTGTCCGGCCAAAGGTGTGGTCTGGGCCGGGATAGCGGAAGTACCACTGGAACTGCTGGCCGGTGACTTCTACCTGCAAGGCGTGCGGCGCGGCGCCCTGATAACGGATAGTAGCCCAGAGCTTCTGGGCGCTGACGGCCATCCATGCGTAGAGGACGGTGAGGGCGATGAGCGGGAGATATTCCCAGCGCATGGGCGAGAGATCGTGTCCGGTGCTCTTTCTGCGTATGAGGGCGATGAAGAGGAAGATGTGGGCGAGCACGAATAATGTGGCGAGGGCTACCAGGTTCCACCACATCAGGCGGTCGATGGCTGCGCCGTGCAGCGCTCCGTTGGGCGGCATCCACCAGACATGATCGGTCATAGATACATTGTCTCGTGGGGAGAGTTATTTTTGGGTGCCGCGGACGAGATCGACGAAAAGGCGATGGACGCGGCGGTCGGTCGATAGCTCCGGGTGGAAGGTGGCGGCGAGGATATTCTGCTGGCGGACGAGGGTAGGAAAGCCGTCGCGCTCGGCGAGGACTTCGACTTCGGAGCCGGTGCGGATGATGCGCGGGGCGCGGATGTAGACCATTTCGAGCGGGCCGCCTTCGAGCTGCGTGGGCGCGGTGGTGATGGCGCTGTCGTTCTGGCGTCCGTAGGCGTTGCGCTCGACGGTTGCGTCGAGGACGGCGAGGCTTTCCTGCGCGGGATTGCGGACTTCTTTGGCCAGAAGGATGCATCCGGCGCAGGTGCCGAAGGTCGGCTTCTGGCGGACGAAGCTCTGGAGGGTGTCGAGGAAACCGTCGCGGGCGAGGAATCTGAGGAAGGTGGTCGATTCGCCGCCGGGAATGATGAGGCCGTCGATGTTTGCCAATTCTTCCGGCTTGCGGATGAGGACGGCTTCGGCTCCGGTGTCGCGGAGGGCGGCGGCGTGAGCGTCGAAATCGCCCTGAATGGCGAGGACTCCGATGCGCGGATTTTGTGATTCTGTGGTCAGAGTACCCCTCCCCTTATTCTGTACGGAGAATGTTTGTTTTCAGTAGTTTACAAGAAAGATTCTGTACGGGGATCGTTTATTTTCAATAGTTTAGCTTGTTTTCTTCTAAGTGATTGAAAATAAATGGTTCGCGTTATTTCTGCTTTTCCGGTGGAATGTCGATTCCGGCTTGTATCTCTCTGTATCTAGGATACAGGATGGAGTCAAGTTTTGTGGTGATGGTTGTTGCAACGATGATTCTGTTCTTTAGCGCAGAGAGCGGCGTTTATCAATACTTATATGATTACTTTTTGATCGGACTCATCTTGATAGCCCGAGTTTAAGCTTTCATGAGATTTGCACCCGTCAGAAGCCACAGATCAAATGATCCATCAAGTCTTTTGAGAATCTCTTGCTGTGTTGCAGCGTCCCATTGCTCGGCCAGCGTGGCGAACACAATTCTGCGAGCACCAAGTTTTGTGGCCAAGTCCTTATATTTTTCAATCGTTCTGATCTCTTCCGCGCGCTTATTATTGAGCTTGGCGGCCTTCTTAGCTTCTCCGATCGTCAGAACTCCATCCATCACGCAATTTATATCGCATTCAATCAACGGCTTTGCTTCCTCTTTTTTCGGAACTCAAGCTCCTCTACATAGAGAAAGGAACCTTCCGCCGAACGGCGCAATGAATCGAGCGCCAAAGTGGGCACATGCATATCGTTGAAAAAACCCTGATACACAATCTCGTCGAGCTGATAGTAGACAGATGGCTGCGCACGAGGTTTCTTCCAATGCTTTGAGGTGTAGACCTGCTCACGGTGACATCGCGGACAAGAGAACCTGTCGCTGATATCTTTGAGCGGATACCATGCAGAGTTTCGACAGAATTCACAGTGAAAGATGTATCCCCGATAGAGAATGCCTTTCGCAGCGAAATCATCTATGAAAGACACGGCTTGCTTCACCGTTTTTAGCGCCCTCACAAGATCAGCAGCGCTCAGATAGCGCCGTTCGTCGCTCTCGATATAGACGCCTCTGCTGTACTGTCCCTTTTTGTTGGGAGCTTTATCCAAGTAGGCCGCGACGAGCGCGCATCCAGGCTCTGACCTAAAAAATTGTCCCGCCTTGTCCAGCCCGCCCAACTTCGCATTCGCATCCTGCGCGTACAAACCTTTGTCAGATATGGAGCAAGTCAGGCCTCCCCATTCAGCAAGCTTTTCAAATATCTCCAGTGCTTCCGGCACGCGAATATTGGGCCGGACTGTAACTGCATCGACGTCCTGCCCATTGAAGATAATAGAACTTGGACACGTGTAGGCGAGCCCACGCCCTGACGTTCGAACCTCATCCGTACCTTGGTTGGCTCCGGTGAGATACCAGTTACCTAAAGCTGGATGTCTGGGAGGCTGCTGCGCCTTCAGTTCGAGCTCAGTTATCCAGCGGTGTTTCGAAGGATTAATGTGCCGAAACGATGTCGGTTTAGGTGTTTCGAAAAGCTCGATAATTCGCGTGTCAGAAACCTGCTCAACACTGAGCTTCGAAGCGTTCGATTTTTCAAGATACCTGAGCGGATGTCCCGGGATTGCGTTGGCCAATAGTCCAAAAACACCTCCAAATGTAGGATCCTCTGTGGCACGAGCAATCTCGTTCTTTACGCCATTCACTTGACTCTGACTCAGCGATGCGCTTAGGAAATCTACTCCTACGGGGTGCTGCTGAACGTATAGCGCTACCCTTCGCAGCGAATGCGCAAAAGCGCCGGAGGGGCTATTCTGATAGTTCACACTTGCCCCGGCCAATGCAGCCTCTGTAATAGGCGGGAATATCCAAAACACTCTCTCACGCATTCGTTAGAGGGCTAGGTACAAACAAAAATCACTGATCGTATTGCCTGCAATTGCTATGGCTTTCGGCGCCCAGAGCTTGGATTGCTTCTGCCTAAACCAACCGAGATTTGTGAGAGAAAGATCGGCCGGAGTTAGACGAAGCGTATCGGAAGGGGTGGTATTCGGCTTGGCGACGTTTAACGTAGAGTACCACTCGAGAGAATCGCGCTCTACAGCATACGAAACGAGATTTCTCTGCTCGTACATTGCATCTTGCGTCCTTGATCCATCGCCGAAAGGCAATGGCGTAATACCACTCTCCCTAAGTTGGTGTTCGAACTCAACCTCACAGGTTCCGAGCGTTGCCGAATACCAGAGTGACTCGGCTGGCGGCAGCAATCGCGCCGGTAGAATGATTCGATCAGCCTGATCCGTTTTGGAGATTATGTCGAGAATCCGTGTATGCGGAAATCCAGGAACTTCGCCAGCCTTCCATGTGTCTGGCCCAACGATGTAGTCCTCAAAAAAGAATGGAGCGATGCGGGCTTTAAGCTCTTGTGCTAGCTCTGACGTCACGGCGAACTTAGAATTATCTTCGTTGCGCAGGGCCTTGCGGACTCTGTCTATCTCTCGGCTTGTCGGCTGATTCCCACGCGACAAACCCCTGATCTTCTCGGCCACAATCTGTTCGAATGCCTGAGGATCACGTTCTTCAAGGTCACGAAAAGAGGGCCGATATTTATAGATATGGTCTGGATCGAATGCTTCAAGAATCCTCCAGAAAATAGGCTGGATTGTGCAGCCATCTGTGGGGATGATGATGTTGCCGTGCCCGCCCCACAGAGTAGAAAAAATTTCGAGAATGTGGCGGCAAGAACGCATCCATTCTGGATCTGCTATGTCGCAAAGTATTGCCACCCTGCGTGGCCGCACACTGGCGCTGATGGTTAGAGTTTGCATCTCACATCCATTTCGGTTTCCAGAGTTCAAAGCACAGAATAATCTTAGTTGCTGAGTGACCGTCCATTTCGAAGGATGGGCCTAGCACATATAAGTACATAGATTCCCTTTCAAAGCACCTGAAATCGAAGAAAGTCCGTAGGACATCCCCAAAACCTCTGCTGCGAGGGACAAAGAACCCGACAGATACTGATAAGTCGGCTCAAAGGAAGTGATGGTTGCTGCGTTTTACTTTCTTGCTTGGCGCTTACCATGTCGAATCCCCTCAAACTCTTTAATGGCGCTGCAATTTCTTGTTGTGAAGGCCGAGCTGCTGTCTTCTTTCTACTTCTGGAGTTATAGAGAGTCATCCTGATTTCCCGGATGACAACTTGTTTGGCGGTTGGGTGCCCCACATCTCTTCGAGATGTGGGGCACACGGCGTCCGTATCCAGCGGATTTTCGGAAAGGTAAAATCATTTTCGGCGGCGGGAAGCCGGTCGCACCGGCCTCTCGCCAGCTTTCACTTGATGCTCAAATACTTCGTGTTTACTTTTCCTTCGCCAGTTCTGCAACCACCGCAGCCACTTTATCGAGTATCTGGTTCCAGCCCTCGAGCTGACCGCTGTCTTTCGCGCTTTCCATCGGCTCATTTCCGATGAAGGTGAGCTTTGTCCGGCCGTCTCCGAGATCTTCAAAGAGGGTCACATCGTATGCGCCCTCAATGGCCTCATGTTCTATTCCCAGCTCGGACGGCTCGATCTTGTTTCCCGCCGAATCGGCAAAGTACATGGAGGACACGATCTTCTCGTGCGGAACAATCTCGTGGTATTCAATCGCATTCCAGAATTCCTGCCCATCGGGTGACTTCATGCAGTAGAGAGATTTTCCTCCAACGCGAAAATCCATGCGGCAAACCGGCGCAGTAAAGCCCTTCGGTCCCCACCACTGCATTACGTATTTCGGCTCGGTCCACGCCTTCCACACCAGCTCGCGTGGGGCATCGAACACTCTCGTAATCGTCATGCGCTCAACTTCTCTTGCCGTTTTTTGTGCCATCTCTTTCCTCCTCTTTTTTCATTTGATTAACAACGACTTCCAGTTTGTCGAAGCTCTCTTCCCAGAACCGCCGGTAACGGGTTGCCCAGTCGCTGACGGTCTTGATGGCCTCGGGGCGAAGGGTGCATATGCTCTCCCGTCCGCGCTTCGTCTTGATGACAATCCGCGCCCGCACCAGATAGGCAATATGTTTTGAAATCATCTGCTGCGACAGAGCAAACGGTTCGGTCAATCCACGCACAGAGGCGGGACCGTGAGAGAGGCGCTCAATCATGGCCCTGCGGGTCGGATCGGACAAAGCCGCAAAGGTTGTATCTAACCTATCCACAACCATATGGTAGTGGATTGTGGTTGGATGTCAACTTAATAATTGTGAGGTTTGACCCACATCTCTTCGAGATGTGGAGCACCCATGTTTAGCGAATGTTCGGTAACGAGAGATTTTTAGTTTTATCGTTTTATGGGATTCTGCGCGTGGAGGCTGGGGCAAACGGCAGCGCATATCAGGAATACGCGCTGACCGAAAAAGGACGCGGCTTGTTCCATGTGATAGTGGGATTCAGGCAATGGGGAGAGGTTTTTCTCTTTGCGCCGCATGAGGAGCATTCGATCCTGGTGGAACGAGCCTCGGGCAAAGTAGTCCAGCCGCTGGAACTTCATTCACGGCGGGGGAGTCTTCTCAGGCCCGAGGATGTCGTTGTGCAGAAGGTTTGATATGCGGAAGATGCTGTTACGACGCTGCTGGCATTGCACCGTTTACACTAGGCATTCGATATGTCCATGCGCATCAATCTCGATTTGGATACTTTGCGAACATTCTCCGTAGCCCACGAGCTTGGCAGTCTTGGGCGGGCGGCAGAACAGCTTGGTCGCACGCCTTCTGCCGTGAGCCTGCAGATGAAGCGCCTGCAGGATGATCTTGGGATTTCCATTTTTCGGAAACACGGGCGAGGCCTGGCTCTGACGGAAGCCGGCATTGTTGCTTTGGATTATGCACGGCGTATCCTTGCACTTCATGACGAACTGCTGGATACGATGCAGGGGGCGAAGGTTGCAGGCAACATTCGCGTTGGCTGCACGCAGGATTTCGCTTCGATTCTGCCTTCCGTTCTGTCGCATTTTTCTTCGCTCTATCCACGTATGCAGGTAGAGCTCCGTATTGAAGGCAATGGGGTGCTTGCTGATGCGATTGAGGCATCTCAGATTGACCTTGCGGTTATCATCGGTCACGAAAGCCGCGCTGCAGCACAGACGATCGGCCAGCTCGATCTTGTGTGGATCGCATCTTCGAGCTTTGCTCTGCCGCAGGGGCAGCCATTGCCGCTGGCTGTACTTGGCCCGCAATGCGCCTTTCGTAAACGGGTCATTGAGCAGCTCGAATCAAAAAAGATGCCGTATCGCATTGCTGCCATCAGCCCGAGCCTGGACGGTCTATGGGCTGCGCTGCTCGGAAATCTGGGGATTACGGCTCGCACTGCGCTGAACCTTCCTGAAGGGTTGATGTCGGCTAACTCGCTCTATGGCTTGCCTTTTCTGGGGAAGCTGCCTGTAGCGCTGCATCGGAATGCGCATTCCGACAATATGGCCATGGACCGCATGGCTTTGCTGCTTTCTGAATCCGTCAGGCTGGCGCTTGTGTCGGGGGCGGACGGGAGGCACAGGCAGCGCAGCCACATTATTGAGATTTCTTCCGGCCAGATAAGAAAACATAAATAGTACTTCACTATCGGTTGAGAACAATCAAATTGTGCAGGCGGGGGCCGGTTGCTACATTTGCCGCATGAAGATCAGATATTTTGTGCTTCTCGCAACTTTGTGGATGGGTGCTCTCGCGGCAACTGCGCAATCGGCTTCTATCGTTGGGTCATGGGCTTTGACGGCGGCAGAAAAGATACTACCGGATGGCACGCGCGCCTCTGACTACGGGGCCAACCCACATGGGCTGGTCATCTTCACTGCCGATGGCCATTACTCTGTTCAGATTTATCGCGCCGATCGCCTGATGTTTTCCTCTGGAGACAAGCTGAAGGGAACGGCGGAAGAATACAAAGAAGCCTCTCTCAGCACGAGCGTTCATTTCGGAACATATACGGTGGACCCGGTGAAGCACACGATCACCTTTCACATAGACCGCTCGTCGTTTCCGAATCAGGACAACACGACGCAGGTTCGTCCTTACGAGATGCATGGGGATGAGCTTTCGTGGAAGGTGACTGCTCGACCGGATGGCTCCGTTCCCGTCACAGTGCTGCGACGCATTCGATAGCTTTGAAGGCTCCGGCGCATGTCAGCCTGTCGTGGGTGTGAGGGTGATGATCTCCAATTTAGAGTCGGCGGCGAAGGTTTTGTGTCTGGTTGTGGAGGCATTTGGAGGGCGGTTTCTTCGTTACGATCATTTTGCGGATGTAGAGATTCTGCTTCCCCACCTTCGCTGCGCTCAGGATGGGGCACCCGTACTCATCTTTATGCAAGCTTTTTGCGCTCTATGGGTGTCGCGGATAGTTGGAGTCCCATTGCGTGCAGAACGCGCAGAACGGTAGCAAATTCAGGGTTGCCGTCGGTGCTGAGAGAGCGGTAGAGGCTTTCCCGCGATACGCCCGCCTCGCGCGCAATTTCGCTCATGCCGCGAGCGCGGGCTATGACGCCGAGCGCATCCGCTACAAATGCCGGGTCTTCGCTTTCCAGCGCGTCGGTCAGGTATGCGGCGATGGATTCGCTGTCGTCCAGATACTCAGCCGGATCGAATGGTTTCGTTTTTGCTTTGGTCATTCTGCCTCCTTTGCAAGCCTTTTTGCTGTTTCAATGTCTTTGCTCTGGGTGCTTTTATCTCCGCCACAGAGCAGGATGATTAGAATTGCACCGCGGTGCATGTAGTACACGCGATAGCCCGGTCCATGATGGATGCGCAATTCGCTGATACCTTCTCCGACCGGTTGTACATCGCCGGGATTTCCGAAAGCCAAGCGCCTCACGCGCGCGGCGATCTTCGCTCTTGCCTGCGAATCTCTAAGCTTCCGCAGCCAGACAGAGAATGTCTCGGTTTCCCTGATTTCGATCACAGGAGTATTGTAGCTTATGGGCTACAGAAAATGAGGGGGAATTCAGGAAGGATCATTATGCGAACCCACATCTCTTCGAGATGTGGGGCACCCGGTCTGTCTTTGACTGCTGTTCTGATAATCAGCCAAATTAGTGTGCCTATAAACATCAAAATGGCTACACCAATCCCTATTGCATCGCCAAAAGCAAATCCATAAAGTCCATCCAGCTTTATCGCAGAGAATAGAAGGAGAAGCGCCGCGGCTAAAGCCCTTGCTCGTGGCGCTGAGGCTCACCGGCCTAAAGGCCGGTGCTTCTACCCTGATCGGGCCGATGCTTCTACCCTGTCAACACTAACGAAGAAATGTAAAGGGCTCAGCTTTGAAAAGCTGAGCCCTTGCGCGGAGCGCGTGTGCCTGAACGGCCAGTTCACCAGCCGCGGGTTTGGAGGAGTTGTTGTTCTTCCAGGGCGGCGACGGCTAGACCCTTCATGGTTCCGGTGACCTGTTCGGAGGCTTCGGCTAAGATCTTTGGGTCGTTGTAGTGGGTAGTGGCGATGACGATGGCGCGGGCGCGGGAAACGGCTTCGGCGCGCTCTTCTGCATTGTTCTCGACGTCGAGCGGGGTGGCGCGCTCCTTCATAAATATCCCGGAGCCTACGAAGACGGTTTCGGCGCCGAGCTGCATCATGAGGGCTGCGTCGGCGGGAGTGGCGATGCCTCCGGCGGAGAAGTTGGGGACGGGCAGTTTGCCGGATTTTGCCACCATGCGGACGAGTTCATACGGTGCGCGGAGCTCTTTGGCGGCGACGTAGAGCTCGTCTTCGCGGCGGGCGGTGAGCTGGCGGATGTCGCTGGTGATCTGGCGCATGTGCTTGACGGCGTGCACGACGTCGCCGGTTCCGGCTTCTCCCTTGGTGCGGATCATGGCTGCGCCTTCGGCGATGCGGCGGAGTGCTTCGCCGAGGTCACGCGCTCCGCAGACGAAGGGCGTGGTGAAGGCGTGCTTATCTATATGATTAGCTTCGTCGGCGGGGGTGAGAACTTCAGACTCGTCGATGAAGTCGACGCCGATATCCTGCAGGATCTGTGCTTCAACGAAGTGGCCGATGCGGGCCTTGGCCATGACCGGGATGGAGACGGCGGCCATGATTTCCTTGATGAGCTTGGGGTTGGCCATGCGGGCGACGCCACCTTCGGCGCGGATCATGGCGGGCACGCGCTCGAGGGCCATGACGGAAACGGCTCCGGCTTCTTCGGCAATGCGGGCCTGCTCGACGTTCATAACGTCCATGATGACGCCGCCTTTGAGCATTTCGGCGAGGCCGACTTTGAGGCGGAGGCCGGTGGATGTATTGTTCGGGATGCCGTTGTTGGCGTGCAGGTCTGACATGATGTTCCTCTCAAAAATGCTGCGCTGACGCTGTGTTCGCGCAACTCAAATTCTGCTTAACAATTCAGTTTATACCGTTTCGGGGGTTCGCTTACAGAATGGCCTGGCTGGGCGCTCTCGGGGGAAGTTCTACCGACAAGGGCGCGAAGAACGCCAAGGTTTGCAGGGGATTTTTGGGGGGCAGGCTTTGATTTATAAAGGGGTGTATTCTGCTGGATTTTCCTGCTTAGGTCGATGCACGTTGCGTGGCGAGCCGGGGACGGCTGCTTTCATTCTGATTTGCAGGAGCGGGAGGCTTATGTGTGGACTTCAGCCACTCCGATGCCAGCTGTTCGGCCTGGAGAACCTGGTCCATATTGAGCGCCTTACCGATATTTTTGCTGGCGCGTGAAATATGGTGTCCAATGATGAGGTACCACTTATAGGCTTCCATCAGGTCATTGGCGTCTGCTCTACGGGCCCAGTAATAGCGAGCGAGCTCAAGCTGGGCGGCGGGAACGCCTTGCTCTGCGGCCCTTTGATAGCCGGCCAGGATCGAAGTGTTCCGCAGGTCTTGTTCGGCGAATGGATTGGAAGGCGCCGTTTCTGCTGCGACGGTGTTGTTCAATGTCATGAAAAGCAATTCCACACGGCTGGAAACACCGAGCTTATCGTAGACGCGAAATAAATAGTTTTTGACGGTGTGCTCGCTGAGGGCGAGCTGTCGGGCAATTTCTCGATTGGTGAGGCCCTGCGCCACGCAGCTGACAACTTCCATTTCACGCCTGGATAGGTGCTGGACTGCCTGGCCGAAGTCTGTAGAGTGACCCGGCGAACTGGACAATGCTTCGACGACTAACCCCATCTGCTGGCTGTTTGCCCATATTTGGCCTTGATACACGCGCTTGATGCATTTACTGAGAGTCTCAAGGGAGTCATGGCGGCTAAGTACGCCGCGAGCGCCGGCGCGAAAAGCTTCGAGAATCGATTCGGCCTTAGATGAATCGATGAGCATGACGGCCTTGATGGCGGGATGACTGGCTTTGACGGCTCGCAGCACCTCGAATCCGCTTGCCGGAAGCTCATGGGAGTCAGAGCTGAGAAGTAGTACATCGATCTGGGAAAGGGCAGGATTGGATTTCAGTTCCTCAAGGTCGGAACTGAGAACTTCGAGCTCATCGTCCTGCTTAAGAGCGTTTGCAAGCAACTGGGTGTGAAGACGATTATCGTCGACTACCAAGATACGAATTAACGGATCGGCCTTTAAAGGATTTCCGCGCGTGACCCTGCTCATGGGACCTCGGTAAATATTACGATTTCGGGGGAATTACAGCGTGACTGAAACTACTTCTGAATCGTGCAGCCGGTAATATAAGGGGCCCAGGGGGTGACTGCTATTTCCAGCATTGTGTGCAAGGTTTTGCAATGCAGCATCAAGTGCTGCATGATTGACCATCATCCCACGGTACGGCGTGAAAGTCTATTCTCAGACTGCAAAAAAAATCATATTTAAAAAGCTGAAGATAATACGGTAAAAAACGCGGCCTGCGCATAATTTTGTTCGACAGATAGTGACAGATGCTTTGCCTGCGTTTCAGTCAGGTTTCATGCAGATGTAGGCATAGTTTCCAGGAGTAGTTCCTCTCTATTCGTGAGCAAAAAGTACCGGGTGCAATAGGGAAGTTCTTCGCGGAGACGCAATACCTCTTGCAGGTGTTTGCAGCTGAAAGTACGCTTGGTTCCACTTAGGGCAAAGAGCTGTACCCCCTGCCCAAAGTCCCCCATGGTAAATTTTTGGACGCGTTTGCAGCTTTTCAGTTGCCGGCAAGTTTCACTGCCGAAGTGGTTCTCTGCCTAAGTAGCGACAGAGCCGGGCTGGCGTCCTGTATCACAAAAGGGTCACAAGCAATGTGATTCAGAGGGCGAAGCTATGTATGAGCAAAGTCAAGTGACGATGAGCGCTGATATGCAGAGATATGTAGCTCCATGTCCAGATATAAACAGCGAAAGAACGGCGGATAGCTGGTTCGCGGTGCTGACAAAAGCACGACATGAAAAAGTTGTGGCCCAGAGGTTTCTCGATAAGGGATTGCAAACTTTTTTTCCGGTCGTAACGGAAGTGCATCGCTGGCGTGATCGCAAAAAGGCCGTGGAGGTTCCATTATTCAGCTGCTATTTGTTCGTTAAGTTGATGCCCGGCAATGAAGAGCGCCAAAGGGTATTACGGACGGACAGTGTTCTGGGATTTGTGGGAGCAGTTGGAACGGGGACGCCTATTCCTGAGGAGCAGATAGATTCCGTTCGCATTCTGGTGCAGAAAAGCCTGCCTTACAGTCATCATCCATTTCTTCAGGTTGGTCAGCGCGTGCGGATTCGCAATGGAGCCTTGCAAGGAGTGGAAGGCATTCTTTTATCCCGCCGGGGAGATAGTAAGTTGATTATCTCTATCGAAGCGATGCAGAGATCCCTTTCTGTACAGATCGATGGATACGATCTGGAACCTATTTAGAAACAACCTATCTTTCAGAAGCTTCACATTTAAATGGATCAATCTGTGGGCACAACGCGGGAAACCGCAAGGCTGCTGGTGGTGAGCCGAGACGCAATTCTTTTGCGTCAGATTGCATCTTTGGAGCAGGAAAGCTCCTGGCAATTGGAACATGTCTCGAGCATTTGGGAAGCGATGGAGCGTGTTCAGTATGCGGTTGCGCCAACAATGCTTTTGCTGGACATGCCTGCGGGAGATTCCGATGGATTGCATTCTGTTCGCTGGCTAAGGCGATTTCGACCCGGTTTGCCGATCGTTCTTGTCGGTTATCCGGAAGATAGCGGCAAGAGAGAAGAAGCTATCTGCATGGGGGCGTGGGATTACCTTGTGAGGCCGTTTGCCGAGCATCAGCTGGCGCAGGCAATCCATCATCATCTGTCGCAGCAAGGTGAAATCGACGAAGCGTACATAACAAGTGAAGATATTGAACCTGTAAGCGAAGAAAGTTTTTTTATCGGCATCAGCCCGGTAATGCGCAAGATACGAGGACAAGTTGCGTTGCTGGCGCAGGCGGGGGTTCCGGTTCTGATTCTTGGCGAGCGCGGAAGCGGTAAGCAAACTGTGGCGCGGCTGATGCATCAGTCATCGGTCCGCTCCGGATTTGAGTTTGCGAAAGTAAACTGCGCTGCGCTTCCTCCTGATCTGCTGGAACGCGAGCTTTTTGGCTGCGGGCGCAATCAGAATGGACTGCACGAAAGAGCAGGGAAGCTGGAGATATGCGAAAAAGGCACGGTGCTGCTGAGCGAGATTACAGAACTTCCTATGGAACTGCAAGTGAATCTCGTACAGGTATTGCAGAGCAAGCACTTCATGCGTCCTGGAACCTCTGTTCCGGTAAGTGTCGATGTGCGCGTATTGGCTTCGAGCACTGCGAATCTGGAGCGCGCAGTCAGCGAGAAAAAACTGCGCGAGGATCTTTACTATCGCTTGAGCGCGTATACCATTCATGTGCCACCACTGCGCGAACGTAAAGAGGAGCTGCCATTACTGCTGCGATATTTCATGCATCAGCTTGCACGCTACTACGGTCTTTCATCGCGCGATTTTTCTGCCGCGGTTGTCGCTGCATGCCAGGCGCATTCATGGCCCGGTAATCTGCGAGAACTGGAGGGCTTTGTAAAACGCTATCTGGTGGTGGGGGAGCAAGCGCTCGCGTTTGAAAATATTCGGCCTGAGATTCATGGCCAGAACGCACATGTGGCGGGATATCGTAGCGGGCATTTTGCTGAAGGCGAGAATCTCTCGCGCAATGGGAATAAGCAAAGCGCACTCAACACGCTTGGCCAAAGCGTAAAGCTTGCTGAACAGAATGCTATTGCGGCGGCGCTTGAAAAGACGGGATGGAACAGAAAAGCCGCAGCGCGATTACTCAAGGTAAGCTACCGGACTCTCTTATACAAGATTGAGCAGTACCAGATGAAGGCGCCGAATGCCGTACCGGCAAATCATATGGAGCTTAAAAGTTAATTACTGCTGCAGAGTAGGACGCTGTAACGTTTTTTTCGCAAGCAACAGGCCTGCACGCACATGGCCATGGGTATGTGGTTATGAAAAAAGTTTTCCAATCATTCTTAGTAGCGAGTTTCGCAGCCCTGATATTTGCAGGAACGGTATATGGGCAGGCTCCAAGCGTGACACATGGAAACAGTCAGTTAGCCAAAGGGGTAGATGCAGCCGCGCAACCTTTAGGCGCGGGCAATAAACCGCATAACGATAGCTTTGTTATCGGCAATGACGATATGTTGTCTATCAATGTCTGGAAGGAGCCGGATATTACGCGCTCTATTCCTGTGCGCTCGGATGGAAAGATATCGCTTCCATTGGTAGGCGAAGTACAGGCGGCAGGGCGTACTCCTTTACAGCTTGAAACTGAGATCACGGCCAGATTACGCGCTTATATTGCTGCACCTGAGGTCACGGTTATGGTGCAACAAATTAACAGCGAAAAGTTCAATATTCTAGGTCAGGTTGTAAAGCCGGGAGCTTATTCGTTGACAAGCGGTACTACTGTTCTGGACGCAATTGCCACTTCCGGCGGCTTTCGGGATTTTGCCAAAAAAAAGGACATCTATGTGCTGCGGCAAGGACCGAATGGAGAAGTATCGCGCCTGGCCTTTAACTATAGCGATGTTATTAAGGGCAAACATGCGGAAGAAAATATTGCTTTAAAGCCCCGAGACACGGTAGTTGTACCTTGAGAATCAGTCATGCTTGCGCAAATTTGCTTTAGCCTTACCGTGCTCATGGTGACAACCCCGTTCTGGGGACAGGAATATGCGCCGCATAGTGCTGTCGATGAATTGATGATGCGGACACCACCGCCTGTGAGCAATGCTGCTTATCCGGTCACGATTGGCAGTGATGTGCGCTCTAATTATTTGCACGCTGGAGTTGGATTCAGCACTGCATATGACGACAATGTTTTAGCGGGAACAGACACTCAGCCTGTGGGTGACGTTAGCTATTCTATTTTCCCTACGATTTCATTCGACCAAACGACCCCACGCTTACACCAAACACTTATGTATAGTCCTGGATTTACCTTCTATCAGCGCACCGGTGAACGAAATGAGGAAGATCAGGCTTTCGGCTGGGATTTGCAGTATAGACTAAGCCCCCATATCAAGATGACGCTGGAAGATAACTTTCGTAAAAGCTCAAATGTGTTTAACCAGTCCGGAGTTTTTATGAATGGGAGCGTGTCGGGCTCTGCACAATCGCCGTTTGTTTCTGTCATAGCGCCTATAGCAGATCAATTAAGCAATAACGCAAATACTGAATTGACATATCAGTTTGCCAGAAACAGCATGGTAGGCGGATCGGGAACATTTAATAATCTGCACTATCCTAAACCTAGCGAAGTGTCTGGTTTATCAAACTCGGATACCAGAGGCGGGTCGGTGTTTTATAGCCAACGCATGTCGCTGAATCAATATATAGGAGCGACCTACCAATATTCGTTTAATTCCAGCGCATTGCCGAATGTTCCAAGCCTGATGCAGCTTGCGGTGAACAGCGAAACGCAGACACATGGGCTTCTGCTCTTCTATACGGTTTATTTAGGACCGTCAGTATCTTTTTCGGTATCGGGCGGGCCGCAACATTATAACGTTTCGCAGTCATCCTATCCCGATATCTCTGCCTGGAAGCCGGCGATATCAGCAAGCATGGGTTGGCAGGCGCAGCGAGTGAGTGTAGCGGGTAGCTATTCACGCATCGTGTCGGGCGGAGGAGGACTTGTGGGAGCCTATCACGCTGATAATGCGAATGGAACGGTGCAATGGGCATTAGCGCGCAATTGGTTATTAGGCTCTGGCATAAATTACGCGAATATGGAGAATGTAAATCGCTCTGTTTCCCAGACATATCCAGGCGGCAATTTAATTTCCGGCACAGTTAAGTTGTCTCATTTTGTAAGCACGCGTCTAAGTATGGATCTGACGTACGTCTATTTACACCAGAGCTACAACAATATTCCAGTAGTGGCTATAGCACCAAATACAAACCGTGTCGTCATGTCGATATCGTATCGATTTACCAGGCCGCTAGGAAGATAGCTATGTCCGAAATTGTTGAAGAAGAGAAACAGGCTTCGTTCGATATTCATCGCTACATAGGGATTGTTCATCGTCGCCATATGCAGTTTTTAATCCCTTTGCTTGTGGGATGGCTTCTGGTGTGGGGAGCGAGTTGGCTGTTGCCGGTGCGATATAAATCCGGCACCTTAATTCTTGTACAACAGCCAACAATGCCTAAGGACTATGTTGTTCCTAATGTAAACGACAATCTTCAGGATCGGTTGCAAAGTATATCCCAGCAAATTCTAAGTAGAACTCGTCTGATGTTGATTATTAATCAGCTCAATTTGTATAACGATGGCCATAAAAAGATGTCAGACGAAGAAAAAGTTGCGCGAATGCGTAAGGACATAGACATCGAGCTGGTTAGGGACACGCGAGAAAACGAAATTACTGCTTTCAATATTTATTATTCGGCCTTAAATCCAAAGGTGGCCCAGCAAGTTACTGGAGAACTTAGCAAGCTATTTATTAACGCCAACCTTGAAGTGCGGCAGCAAGAGTCTGAAGGTACAACTAAGTTTTTAGAGGGGCAGTTGGAAAACGCACGTCAAAGCCTGGCTGAGCAGGAATCAAAAATTCGTGCATTCAAAGGCGAACATATCGGAGAACTGCCTTCTCAACAGGCAAGCAATCTGCAGATTTTATCGGGCTTGCAATCGCAATTGGTGAACGAGCAAGATGCCCTCAACACTGCACATCAGCAAAAAGTATATTTACAAACGTTAATAAACCAATATCGATCATTTCAATCGACCGGTAAAAATTCTGATGGATCTCCGGCCAGGTTGCAGACTGTAGAACAGCAACTCGATAAGCTGAAGGCTCAGCTTGCTGAACTTAGCTCGCATTATACGGATAGCTATCCGGACATTCGTAACCTTAAGATAGAGATCGCAAAGATGGAAAAAATAAGAAGCGATCTGATCGCCGATATATCCAACCGTTCTAAAGAGAATGGTCCAATTGATGAGGCATCGGTCCTACACAATGCGGGTGATCTAACGCAGAACTCATCGTTGCTACAATTGCAGAGTCAATTGCAGGCAAATCAATCTGAAATTAAAAATCGAGAGCAGTCGGTAGCGAGCTTAAAGGCCAAAATTGGAGACTATCAAAGTCGTCTTAACCAGGAGCCTGTAACAGAACAGCAAATGGCTGACTTGACTCGCGGCTATGATCAATCGAAAGCAAACTTCGACGATCTCTTGAAGAAAAAAAATCAGTCGCAGATGGCGACCAGTATGGAATTGTTGCAGCAAGGCGAACGTTTCAGCGTTCTTGACCCTCCGAGCCTTCCGCTGAAGCCTGACTTTCCCAACCGTACTAAGTTTTGCGTAATGGGGGTTGGTCTGGGACTGATTTTCGGGATTGTAGTAGCCGGTGCATTTGAATTTATGGATGATCGCATGTACAGCGATAAGGAAATTAAGAAAATGCTGCCTGCGCTGATGATTGCAGAGATTCCGGCGATTACGACTCCTGCCGATCAATTAGGGGAAAAAAGAAGAATTATTCTTGGATGGGGAACAGCTGTTGTTGTGCTGATGATTCTTCTTGCTGGTTCTGCTTTTAACTATCTTCACAGCTAAACAATAGCAATCCTATGTATAGGGCCTATTTCAATCTTACGCAGAATCCTTTTGATCTAACGCCGGACCCAACGTTTCTCTTCGCTACTAAAAAGCATAACGAGGCGCTATCTGCGCTCTACTATGGAATCAGGTATCGCAAAGGATTTGTGGTTGTCACGGGTGAAGTGGGCACGGGAAAGACCCTGTTGTTACGCTGTTTGCTTCAACTTTTTCAGCATAGCAGCGATGTTACTTACGCATATATTTTCAATAGCTTATTATCGCCGTCCGAGTTTTTACAATATGCTGTCGCGGACCTTGGTCTGCAGTCTTCCGGCAAAAATAAGAGCGAATTGTTACTTGAGTTGAGCAGGTTTTTGATTTCTCGTAACGCCGAAAAACATACTTCTATTCTCATCGTAGACGAAGCGCATCATCTTTCAGCAGAGGTGCTGGAAGAGATACGTCTTCTTACAAATCTGGAAACTGCTAACGAAAAGCTATTGCAAGTAGTTTTATTAGGGCAGCCGGAACTGGATGAAAAGTTGGATTCTGTTGGGCTGCGTCAGCTTAAACAGCGAATTGCATTACGAGCCAGGCTCGAGCCATTAAGTGAAAATGAAGTGGGTGGTTATATTCGGCGCCGGTTACAAGTAGCGGGAAATGATCAAGAGTTTGAATCACTATTTCCGGATCAAACGATAACTGCGATCTATCGATATTCTAATGGCTTGCCGCGTATCGTCAACACTCTTTGCGAAGGCGCGCTTATTCATGCCTATGCGAAGGAAACGCGCGTTATTACCTCATATATGGTCGAAGCTGTAGCGCGGGATCTACGCATGACTGGGTCAAATGACATGATGTTATTGATGCCACACGATGATTGCGAAGCTGATTCTCAGAGATCAACACATGCACTTCTCGAGCTGTACTCAGGAGATGCTGCAAACGGCATGCTTGAAGCACTACAAGGTGAATAAACTGTGAGCCTAATATTCGAAGCATTACAACGATCGCAAGGCTTGCACCCAGACAAAGATGTTTGGGAGGCTACCGAGTTGTTGAGAGACGTAGAGAGTAGAGCCTGTTTAGATGAATCAGGCAAAGCCTACTCTCCTAAAGAGACTGCTACGAACCGTGTTATCGAGGATGTACAGCAAGAGTCTGACGTCAAACTCAACTTTTTAAATGCTGCTGTATCGGTAGAGCCCAAGATCTCTTCAGAAAGTCATTTAGTTTGTTTTAAGAATGATGAAAGTCTGGCAGTAGAAAATTTTCGCTTCCTTGGGGTGAAACTCAGGCATTTACGCCGTGAAAGACCTCTGAAGAAGCTACTGATTACAAGCACAATACCGGGCGAGGGGAAAAGCACTGTAGCTACAAACTTAGCCGGCGTGCTGGCTAAAAGAGGTCAACAAAAGACCTTGTTGCTAGAGGGAGATGTCAGGCGCCCGTCTGTATTTTCAATGTTCGGCATCGACAGGCATCCAGGCTTGTGCGAATGGCTGGAAGGACGACAGCGTAAGGCCGGCAATGTTTATCGTATCGAAGGAACAGATCTATGGGTCTTGCCGGCGGGCAAGCCTTCAGGTAACCCTACAGAGCTATTGCAATCTCCAAGGCTCGCAATCTTAATGGAGCAATTGTCAGTTATCTTTGATTGGATCATTATTGATTCACCTCCGGTGCTGCCACTGGCGGATACAAGTGTATGGATGCGCATGGCTGATGGCGTTCTCTTGGTAGTGCGCCAGGGTGTGACCCAGAAAGCGGAGCTGCAACGCGGCATCGATGCTATTGATTCAGAAAAAATAATAGGCACTTTGCTGAATGCATCTCAAGAGTCTATCCATGCTTCGCATTATTACTATTACAAGCAAGACGGCGTAGATGATAGAGCGGATTGAGAGTTCATCGCAATTCTGATTTGTTTTGCCAGCGACTTATAAATAGCCCTTGTAAAAAGTTTGGGTTATCAATGTTTGACAGGCCAATCTGTCTGCAAGTGGGCCATTGTAACTACTGAATACACGAACAGGAGAAGGTAAAGTGACTTTACTGGACTCTATCGATGAAGCCACAATGCGCTCGCTTCTTTCCGACAAGAAACGCGATCATAGTTCAATAAGTGAAGAGGCATTTCGCAAAATGCTCGCTGTCGAACGCAAGCGTACGGAACGTTCTGGAAGTCCATTTTTACTATTGCTTTTAGATGTTGGAAGGCAGCATAATCTCAGCCGAAACGAGCGTATTCTGGAGAAAATTATGACAACGCTTGTTTCCAATATTCGAGAAACAGATGTCATCGGTTGGTACCAGGATCAAGTTGTTATCGGAATATTGTTTACAGGCCTGATTGGCGATGACAGGAATGAAATACTTAATACCATCCTTGTAAGGGTAAGCAGATCGTTAAAAAATGCTCTATCGCTGGATCAGTTCAATCAACTTAGTATCTCATTTCACTTTTTTCCCGACGAATGGGATCACGAAAAACCTGGTAGACCTAGTGATGAGACCTTATATCCAGAAGACTCTAGTACAATAAATAGCTCCAGGCGATATGTGATTACTAAGCGGGTTATGGATATCGTCGGAAGTATTATAGCTATACTTTCATGTTTGCCGTTGTTCGTCATAATTGCTCTCGTTATCAAGTTGACATCAAAAGGCCCGATACTCTTTAGACAACAAAGAGTAGGCCAATACGGGAAGTGTTTTTCATTTTTAAAATTTAGATCGATGTATGTAGATAACAATCCAGCTGAACATAGAGAATATGTTGCCCGGCTGATTGCCGGCCATGCTGAAGCAAATACATCATCTCAAAGCGGTGCGACTGTATTTAAACTCATTGGCGATAAGCGAATAACGCGTATCGGAAGAATCATAAGAAAAACCAGCCTTGATGAGATTCCACAGTTTATAAATGTTTTGCGCGGAGATATGTCGTTAGTTGGTCCCCGTCCTGCAATTCCATATGAGGTTGCCGCCTATAAAACCTGGCACCGTCGCCGCGTGTTGAATGTAAAGCCTGGAATTACGGGACTTTGGCAAGTTAATGGAAGAAACCGAATTAAATTTGATGATATGGTTCGGCTGGATATTCAATATGCTAAGCTGCACTCTCCGTGGCTGGATCTCAAAATTATGATGCGTACTCCTGCAGCCATAGTTAAAGGCGCTTATTAGCAACTAAGTTAGTAGTCGTACCCTCCCAAACAATTCCTGATGTGCCCCAACAATCAGAAAAACTATAAAGGCGGTAATAAATCGTGAACTTTGGCGTTATAGGATTTGGATATTGGGGCCCAAATGTTGTTAGAAATTTAGCAACTCTTGAAGAATCGCAAGTCATATCAATCGCGGAAATGAGCGCGACTGCAAGGCAGCGAGCTCAACGAAGCTATCCAGATATCCATGTGACTCCCGATGCAATGGAAGTCATCCGATCTCCCAAGATAGATGCCATCGCGATTGTCACTCCTGTGTGGACGCATTACGAGTTAGCCAAGACGGCACTCGAAAATGGAAAACATGTATTCGTAGAAAAGCCATTCACCAGCAATTCTGCACAGGGTGAAGAATTGATCTGCCTTGCCCAAAAGAAAAACTTGAAAATTATGGTGGATCATACGTTTCTTTTTACAGGAGCGGTAAAAAAAATCCATCAACTTCTTGATGAAGGAACATTGGGGAAGCTCTATTATTACGACTCCACCCGCGTGAACCTTGGGCTTTTTCAGCATGACATCAATGTGCTATGGGACCTTGCCCCTCATGATCTATCGATTATGGACTACTTGATACAAGCAAGCCCAGAGGCGATTGTAGCTTCAGGACAAAAGCATCTGAATAGCCATGAAGATGTAGCTTATATGACACTTTATTTTCCCGAAAAGCTGATAGCACATATTAATGTGAATTGGTTATCTCCTGTGAAGATAAGAACAACTCTTCTCGGAGGGGAAAAACGCATGGTTGTGTGGAATGACCTAGAGGCAGACGAAAAGATAAGAGTCTATGACAAGGGCGTGAACATTACCACACGAGAAGGGGTCTACGACCTATTAGTAAGTTATCGTTCTGGAGATATGTGGGCGCCACATCTTGAACAAGTTGAAGCTTTGCGCCAGGAGTTATCGTATTTTGTTGATTGTGTATCTTCGAACAGCACTCCATTCAATGATGGACGTGCCGGGTTACGAGTGGTTAAGATGCTCGAAGCTGCCAGCGAGTCATTAAGTAAGAAAGGATCATTAGTTTATCTATGAGTGACTTTAATTGCATCGCAGATGATGTGAAGTTAGGCAGAGATGTTAAGTTATCAAAATTCATCAATTTATATGGATGTGAAATTGGCGACGAAACAAAGCTTGGCGCATTCGTAGAAGTTCAAAAAAATACGCGGGTTGGCTGCCGGTGTAAAGTTTCCAGCCACACATTTATATGTGAAGGCGTTGAAATAGAAGATGAAGTTTTTATCGGCCATGGAGTTATGTTCATCAACGATACTTATCCCCGCGCTACCGCTAATGGAAAGTTGCAAACAGAAAATGATTGGAAGGTAGAACGAACAATTATTAAACGAGGCGCATCGATAGGTTCGGGCGCAACTATTTTGTCAAACACTTGCGTTGGCGAAAATGCAATCGTGGGCGCCGGGAGCGTCGTTACTAAAGATGTGCCCCAAAATGCTGTGGTCGCAGGAAACCCGGCTAAGATACTCCGATATATAAATGAAGGTGCAATAGCTCATGTCAACTCATAGTCATATGTCCAACAATATTCCTTTTCTGGATTTGATTACTCCGCATATCGAACTTGAGGCGGAGCTTACAAAAGTCTTCAGCAACGCTTTGCACACTGCCGGGTTTATTGGCGGTCCTGTAGTGGAAGAGTTTGAGAAGGCATTTGCCGGTTTTTGCGAGTGCGATCATTCGATTGCAGTAAGCAGTGGAACGGATGCGTTGCGCTTTGCGATTATGGCCTGTGGTGTTCAGCCAGGAGATGTTGTGCTTACAGTTCCTAATACATTTATTGCGACAACAGAGGCGATCTCGCAATCTGGAGCACTACCTGAGTTTATTGATATAGACGAACGAACTTATAACATTTCGATTGAAAAATTACAGCAATATCTTGAGAGCCAGTGCACGCGGGGTGCAGGCGGAAAATTGATTAGCCGTAGAAGCGGCCACCCGGTGACTGCGATTGTGCCAGTTCATTTATATGGTCAGATGGCAAATATGGATCCTCTACTTAGCCTGGCTGAACAATATGGATTAGTTGTTATTGAAGATGCCTGCCAGGCTCATGGTGCTGAGTATTTTTCTAACAGGTATAAACGCTGGGTAAAAGCAGGCAGCCTTGGAAGGGCAGCAGCGTTTAGCTTTTATCCCGGCAAAAATCTTGGTGCATGCGGTGAAGCTGGAGCGGTCACTACAAATGATCTTAATGTAGCAAACGCGATAAAGGCATTGCGCGATCATGGCCAAGAAACTAAATATCATCATACTATCGAAGGCTACAACGGAAGACTCGATGCGATTCAAGCGGGCCTGTTACATACAAAGCTTAAGCACTTGCCGAGATGGAATATACAGCGCAGAGAACGAGCCGCCGAATATTCACGCTTATTTGCAGGCAATGATGCAGTGATTCTTCCATATGAACCGTCCTGGTCACAATCTGTCTATCATTTGTATGTAATTCGCACGCGCGATCGTAGCGGCTTAATGAGTTATTTGAAGTCGGTGGGGATAGGAACGGCCATACACTATCCGGTGCCTCTCCATCTTCAAAAAGCGTATTACGCATTACAGTATCAACCAGAGGATTTTCCGGTGGCTACGAAGATTTCCGCGGAAATAGTCTCTCTACCCATGTTTCCGCAGTTGACCGATGAGCAGCAAGCATCTGTGGCAAGAGAAGTGCACGCATATACATCGAATTTCGTTCCTGCAGTCGATTTGAATAAAGTCGTACAGAATGCGCCAATGGCGATATAAGGTCAGCTACTTCTATGGCACTTAATAGCAATATGACAACATCTAATGTCGCTGCTGTCGAAGGGCATAATGCGCCATTTAGCCTCACGAGCAAAACTTCAGCACGAACAATAGCTAATGGCAAACCATCAAAAATATGGATTGATCTTGATAATTCTCCTCACGTTCCATTTTTTCTGCCTATTATTGCCGAGCTGCAGGCGCGTGGATATAAAGTGATTCTTACAGCAAGAGACGCTTATCAAGTTCGCGAGCTAATTGAGTTTTATCAGGTTCAATGCAAGATGATAGGGCGCCACTACGGTAAGAACAAGGCATTCAAAATACTCGGCGCATGCTTAAGATCAATTGAACTTGCAATTCATATGATTACAATGCGTCCGGACATTGGAGTTTCGCACGGATCTCGATCTCAGTTACTAGCGTGTGCGTTGCTGCGCGTTCCAAATCTAACAATGTTCGACTATGAATTCATTACGACTACACGCTTTATCAATCCTACATGGGCCATGGTTCCGGAAGTAGTTCCCATTTCATCAGTCGAATATACCAATTGCACCATGTTGAAGTATCCCGGTATTAAGGAAGATGTGTATCTTTCAAAATTCAAGCCCGATTCATCATTACGACAGAGGCTTGGAGTTCAGGAGGAAGACATCTTAGTGATGTTGAGGCCTCCTGCTACTGAAGCGCATTACCATAATCCAGAAAGCGAACTACTGCTCAGAGAAGTTCTTGCATACCTTAATGAAAATGTAGCGGTGAAGACAGTTATTTTACCTCGCAATGAAAGACAGGCCGCGGTTATTCGTCAAGAATGCGCACAAGAAATAGCAGGTAAGCGAGTCATAATTCCTAAATGTGTAGAAGACGGGCTGAATCTAATCTGGAACGCGGACCTGGTCATTAGCGGCGGCGGGACAATGAATCGGGAAGCGGCTGCGATGGGAGTGCCCGTATACAGCATCTTTAGAGGTAAGACTGGCGCCGTTGATCGTTATTTAGTGAACGAGGGAAGGTTGGTTCTGCTAGAAACTGTCACCGACGTTCGACAGAAACTTAAAATAGCCAGTCGTAAAAGAGAAGTAGAGCAACAGTCAGGAGCTCCAAGTAAAACGCTAACCGCCATAGTGGAAAATATTGTGTCCATGGTTGAGTTGCGCAAGCCAGCGCCGTTGTTAAACTGAGCGCCTTTGCCCAGATGGAATACCAACCTGAAGAAATATTTCGATTGTTACTAGAATATTGCCGGATCCGCAATTGGTCTGGGTATGATCCATATGATGCACTTAATAGCAAAGTGTTTGCTGCATTGCCATTATCTCGGTCTAAAATAGCAGGCGTGGCTTTAACGCAAATTGTAAAGAGAAGCCCTGTTAATCTACGGAAGCTATTGAATGTCGCACCAACACCCAATGCCAAAGGTTTAGCACTCGGACTGTCCGCGGTATTAAAAGCATTTGGGCGTGAAAATATCGGCCAATCCCGACATCTAATAGATCCTTTAATTCAAGGGATAATCGCGTTACGCTCTGCAAATATTAAATATTGGTGCTGGGGATACAGTTTTCCATGGCAAGGAAGATCGGTAATCGTTCCTCGCAATTCGCCAAATCTTGTTTCGACAGTGTTTGTAGCCGAATCGCTGATTGACCTTTATGAGTACTGCGGCAATTCCCAGTATTTAGAGATGGCTATTAGTGCCGCTGAATACATAGTGGACGAGTTGTATTGGGAAAGTAGTGTCGATGCCGGTTTTAGTTATCCTACAAGTTCGATACGCAATCAGGTTCACAATGCGAACTATATTGCGGCTGCCTTGCTATGTAGAGTATATGCTCACACTCGGAGAGAGCAATTTCTAAACGCGTGCATGAGAAGCGCACGTGCATCATCCAAGGAACAACGGAATGAAGGCTCCTGGGTCTATGGCAAAGGAAAGTCGCAGCAGTGGATCGATAACTTTCATACTGGCTTTAATCTGTGTGCATTGAAAGCAATTACGCACCGAACAGGTACTCATGAGTTCAAACCTCATATAGAAAGAGGTTATGAGTTTTATCGGAAGAAATTCATACGCGAAGATGGAGCTCCAAGATATTTTCACGATGCGACATATCCGATCGATATTCATTGCGTAGCCCAAAGCATTATTACCTTGAGCACTTTTGAAGAGGATTACCCAGGAAGCATAAACACAGCTGCTGCTGTATTGTCCTGGGCCATGAATCACATGTGGGATAAGGGCGGATTCTTCTATTACAGGGTTCTTCGATACTTAAAAATAAGGACCTCATATATGAGGTGGGGACAAGCATGGATGCTTTTAGCGCTTGCTACGTATATGTTTGCTAAAAAGAGGGCATTTCCAAAATGTAGCAACAAGGAGATTGCTGCTACATGCTAAATCTTCCTACCTATATCGTAATCACACCGGCCAAAAATGAGAGCGATTATATTGAACTGACCATTCAATCAGTCATATCTCAGACAATTAAGCCCATTCGATGGATTATTGTAAGTGATGGTTCGACGGATGGCACTGATGAGATTGTTCAGAGATATATAGCGGAATATCCCTGGATAGAGCTTGTTCAGATACCGCAGGGGCAGCCGAGAGATTTTGCCGGAAAGGTCTACGCATTTAATGCAGGGTATGCTCAAGTAAAAAATATGGATTACGATGTGGTCGTTAGTTTGGATGCTGACATCTCGTTTGATCCAGATTACTTTGCATATTTACTTTCAAAATTAGCTTCTGATACGCAACTCGGATTGGTAGGAACTCCATTTCTTGAAGGCTCGAAGCAACTCTATGATTATCGCTATACGAGTATTGAGCACGTTTCCGGCGCTTGCCAGGTGTTTCGACATCAATGTTTTGAAGATATAGGCGGCTATGTTCCTGTGAAAGGAGGTCTAATCGATCGAATAGCTGTCATCACTGCTCGCATGAAGGGGTGGAAAACACGTACATTCGTAGATAAAGCTTGTCAGCATCATCGAATCATGGGAACAGCACAAGGCGGAGAGATTCGCGCAAAGTTTAAGTCCGGAGAAAAGGACTATGCAATTGGAAATAATGCCGCATGGGAAGCATTTAGAGTCTTATATCAGATAAGGAAAAAGCCCTTTATTATAGGGGGGCTGGCGCTCGCTGCCGGGTATGTATTCTCCTTCGTTCGGCGCAGAGACAGGGCGGTATCTCAAGAGTTAATGAGATTTCATCGTAGAGAACAGATGCAGCGTTTAGCAAAAGCATTCTCCAGAGCTACGATTCCTCTAACCAACATTATGTGTCCACGCCAGCAATCTGTGAATCGTGAACAGCTTTAGCAATTGCTTTCCGTTGGTTTTAGCAAAATGAATCACCCATCCGAAATGGCGTTGGATATAGAGAAAAAGGAATACTCAGTCGAAGATCATGTTCTCAATGGTTGCCTCATAGTAAATGCTGATGACTGGGGGCAGGATATTGATACAACGGATCGGATATTGAAGTGTGTACTTGCTGGATATGTATCTTCCGCAAGCGCGATGGTCTTTATGAAGGATTCTGAACGGGCGGCGGAAATTGCTCGAACGGAAAAAGTAGACTGCGGGTTACATTTAAATCTTAGCTCTCCATTTACATTGCCAAATTGCAATTTGAAGCTAACTGCGCATCAGCAGAAAATACGCAGAGCAGTTAAGCCGGGTCTATTAACAAAGTCAATCTTTCATCCACTCCTAAGAGAATCTTTTGACTATGTTGTTAAAGCGCAATTAGATGAATTTGTCAGACTTTATGGTACGCCGGTTCAGCGTATCGATGGGCATCATCATATGCATCTATGTGCGAATGTTCTTGCACAGAAGCTCTTGCCTGCTGGTGTGATCGTTCGGAGGAACTTTTCATTTCAGCGCGGGGAGAAGAGTTATTGGAATCGTTGGTTTAGGCGCCAACAAGATAAAAGGCTTGCGCAACATTATTATTTAACAGATTTCCTTTTCTCTTTACTTCCTTTAGAGCCTGAGAGTTATCTACAAAAAAAAATAAACTTCGCGAAAATATTTCGGGTAGAGATTGAAACGCATCCGGCAAACGATAACGAATATCAATTTTTAATGAGTGGGTGTTTGCAGGACAGGGCAGGGCAAGTTGAGATTGCACGCCAGTACAGTTCGCACCAATTGTGAAAGATGCTCTTATTCCGATTAAGTAACAAAGCAATATGTGTACGAGGCAGGCGTGACTGATTCAACCCAAGAAAAACCGAGTCATATCAGCGTTTGTGTCTGTACCTATAAAAGAAGTGCACTGTTAAAACGCTTACTGTTAGAGCTTGATCGACAGATCACCGAAGGCCTATTTACCTACTCCATTGTTATTGCTGACAACGACGAAGCGAAGTCGGCAGAATCTTTAATTAAAGAGATGCAACAAGTGCTAAAGATTCCAATTGAGTACTGTGTGGAGTCGCGCCAAAACATAGCGCTCGCAAGAAATAAAGTTGTTGAGAATGCACGTGGCGATTATCTCGCCTTTATTGATGATGACGAATTTCCTATTACTACCTGGCTTCTTACTCTTTTTAAAGCGTGCAATGCATTTGATGTGGATGGTGTTCTAGGCCCAGTAAAACGGCACTTTGATCAAACTCCGCCTAAATGGATGTTAAAGAGCAAATTTTATAATCGTCGAGTGAATCCGACTGGAATGCAAGTAGAGTGGCAGGAAGCACGAACTGGAAATGTATTGTTGCGAAGAAGAGTGCTTGACAATGATCCAATGCCGTTTCGTCCGGAATTCAGAGCTGGAGAGGACCAGGACTTTTTCCGAAGAAAGATTGAGTCTGGATATAAGTTTGTGTGGTGCGCTGAGGCAGAAGCATTTGAAGTAGTACCACCTACGCGTTGGAAACGAATCTATCTTATGAGAAAAGCATTGCTGCGTGGAGCCACTGCCGGATTGCAGCCTAGTTGTGGGCTCATAAGCGTGATGAAGTCTCTTATTGCTATCCCACTTTATTTTATCGCGCTACCAGTTTCTGTGATTTTAGGTCATCACATCTTTATGACTCTCATGGTGAAGATGTGCGATCATGCAGGCAAACTGTTGATACTTTCAGGCATTAACCCTGTGCGCGGCGAATACGTTACTGAGTAGGAATATTCATATGATTAAGATTGGAAGCAACGATGTCTTTATTCAGGGAAGGCTTGTAAAGATTGCGCATTTGGCTAGCGATAAATACGAACCAATTACATCTCCAGAGTTGATTGCTGATGATTTGCGTAGCAGTACTGCTAAAGCTGATTTATTTACATTTATGCAAATCATGCCAGATAGGGACCGCAGGTTTAATTTTTATTCAGAGATGGATAATTTGGCCGTTTTGCCTGTATCAACTTTTGATTATTGGTGGAATAGCCAAATACGGTCTTATCCAAGAAACAGAGCGCGACAAGCAGAAAAACGAGGAGTAACACTTCGCGAGGTCCCTTTTGACGATTGTCTGGTTGAAGGCATGACGGAGGTCTATAACGAAACCAAGGTTCGGCAAGGAAAGCCAAATGTTCACTATGGCAAGGATGTTGCAACCGTACGAAGAGAATCAGCAACGTTTCTGGATCAAAGTATCTTTATCGGAGCTTTTTTTGAAAACAAACTGATTGGCTTTGTGAAAATTGTCGTCGATACCACAAAGACACAAGCCAGCCTTATGAATATAGTTGCGATGGTGCGTCATCGAGACAAGGCTCCGACCAATGCATTGATTGCATATGCAGTTCGCGCATGCTCTGCTAGAAACATACCGTATCTTATGTATCAAAACTTTGTTTATGGAAACAAGGGCGCAGACAGCCTAACAGTATTCAAAGAAATTAATGGTTTTGAGAGAGTGGATTTGCCGAGATACTACATTCCGCTAACAAGCCTGGGACATGCCGCTCTAAAGTTCGGTCTGCACCATAGTCTTATAGATCAGCTACCAAAATCATTGGCATTAAAACTTAGGCAATTTCGTACCAATTGGTACAACCGTAAGATGAATGCAGTGGCAGATAGCCCTTCCTGCTCATAGTCACATTTTCTTCCAGATATCTTCCCTAAAGCATTTCTCACGCCAAATTCTGTTCTATCCCCCTCAGTTAAATAAAAGGGAATATTGTCAATGCGAGATGGCTCATTTCAAGTTATGAATATTGTTGGCACGCGGCCAAACATGATGAAGATAGCGCCACTGATGGCATCGATGTCAGCAAGCCCGTATATCAAAACAATACTTGTTCATACTGGCCAACATTATGATTATGCGCTATCCGATGTTTTTTTTGAGCAATTAGGCATGCGAGCACCGGACTACAATCTCGAAGTTGGTTCCGGCACACATCATAGCCAAACGGCTGCCGTAATGGAACGATTCGGGGAGCTAGTTACCTACAGGCGTCCGGATTTGATCGTAGTTGCAGGAGATGTTAATTCAACTTTGGCCTGCGCTCTGGTGGGAGCAAAAGAAATGATTCCTGTCGCTCATGTGGAGTCAGGTCTTCGCAGCTTCGATCGTTCTATGCCAGAAGAGATCAATAGGGTCATGACAGATTCCATTTCTGAGCTGCTTTTTACTACCGAAGAGGCTGCAAATGAGAATTTGAAGCGCGAGGGTATTCCGGATGATAAGGTGCATTTTGTCGGAAACACCATGATCGATTCTTTGGCGCGTTCCCTAGAAATGGCTCGACAATCCCCTGTTAAACGGCAAATGAATCTTCGCTCGAAAAAATATGTAGTGTTGACACTACATCGTCCTGCCAATGTTGATAACCCTGTTCGTTTGGCCGAAACCCTCGAAGCGATTTCTGAAATTGCGCGGGAGATTCCTGTCATTTTTCCTATGCATCCTCGAACTAAAGCCAAGATACAAGCATCTGGTTTTCACGGAATGAGAGATTGGCATGAAGGAGCGATAGAAGCAGGTATCTTTTCTATGCCGCCTGCTTCATATTTTGACTTTATAGGTTTGGTGGATGATGCAGCCTTTGTTATTACTGATTCCGGAGGGCTGCAGGAAGAAACGACCTATCTTGGGGTAAAGTGCCTGACCTTTCGAGATAACACTGAGCGTCCGATTACCGCATCTTGCGGAACTAATTTCCTAGTGGGAACAGATCCCAAGAGTTTGCTGATACACGCGCGCGCCGCTCTGCAGAGCACAGAGCAGAATCACACAGAGGATCGTATTCTTCCTCCACTATGGGATGGAAAAACTGCAGATCGGATTACTCGTGTAATTGAAGAGTTTCTGTTTCGCAGAAACGTGGAAAACATGTCTGAAATGTCCAGTAAATCACTCATACAAGCTGTTCAGGTGTAGTGCGAACGAAGCGCCATTAAAAAATATCACCTATTAAAACCAGGTAAATACATGCCAGGAATTGTTGGGCTTATCACTAAGTTACCGCGGGAACGTGCTCACGCAGAACTTGTCAGTATGCTATCGGCGATTCATCATGATTGCGCACATATTGCAGGTACGTGGGAAGACGAAAGCCTCGGGGTTTATGTTGCCTGGACAGCACGAAAAGGCTCGTTTGCGGAAAAAATGCCTGTGAGCAATGAAAATGAGGACCTCGTTCTCGTTTACTCGGGAGAAGATTTTCCTGCGCCAGAGTTGGTGACGCAACTGAAAGAGCGAGGTCACTCTATTCGTAGTGGAAGAGCTGATTACCTTGTGCATCAAGCAGAAGAAGACCCCGAATTTATAAAAAAGCTAAATGGCAGGTTTCATGGGGTTCTCTCAAACTTTGCGACTGGCGAGAGCACACTTTTTAATGATCGTTATGGAATGCACAGGATCTATTACCACGAGGCAGAGGAAGCGTTTTATTTTGCAGCAGAGGCTAAGGCTATCTTAAAAGTGAGGCCGGAACTTAGAACCACTGATCCGCAAGGGTTAGCAGAGTTCATCAGTTGCGGTTGCACGTTGGAAAATAGAACGATTTTTAAAGATGTGTATGTGCTTCCGCCAGCTTCGGCATGGACATTTCAACGCGGAACAATAAAACAAAAGAATGTTTATTTCCGAGCTTCTGAGTGGGAAGGCCAACCAGTTCTTGATGATGAGTCATATTATGCGCGTCTGCGTGAGGTGTTTTCACGTAACCTGCCCCGTTATTTCTCAGGCACTGAGCAGATAGGTGTTTCACTGACTGGCGGGCTTGACACCAGAATGATTATGTCGTGGCATAAAGCTCCTTCTGGATCACTTCCGTGTTATTCCTTCGGTGGAATGTTTCATGATTGCCAGGATGTAAATATAGCCAAGCGGGTAGCACATGCCTGCGGGCAAAAGCACCAGGTCATTCCGGTAGGAAAAGAATTCCTGGCACAATTTCCGCAACATGCAGAACGCACAGTCTTTCTCACAGATGGTTGCGCAGAGGTGAAACAAACGCCTGATCTTTATGTGAACAAAATAGCTGCACAAATAGGGCCTGTACGCATGAGCGGCAATTATGGCGGCGAGGTCCTCCGACGCGTACGCGCGTTCAAACCCGTCGATTTTCCTGGGCTATTTCACGCAGATATCAGTTCCCATTTACAGAAAGCCAAAGAGACGTATCACTCACTTATTCAGGGACACCCGCTGTCGTTTTCTGTATTTCGTCAAGCCCCATGGCATCACTACAGTTTACTTAGCCTTGAGCAAAGCCAGTTGTCGCTACGTTCACCTTATTTAGACAATGAATTTGTACAGACAGTGTTTCAGGCGCCGCCGTCTGCTCTTTCAAGTAACGATGTGTCATTGAGATTAATCAAGGATGGCAATAAATCGCTTCGGCGTATCAGGACAGACCGTGGGCTCGGGGGGAACCTTCCGGAATTTATTGCTATGGCGAAGCGTGCTTATCTCGAATTCACATTTAAAGCCGAGTATGCCTATGACTACGGCATGCCTCAATCGTTAGCCCGTATTGATCATGCACTATCCAGCCTACATATAGAGCGATTGTTTCTGGGAAGACATAAGTTCTATCACTTTCGCGTCTGGTATCGCGATGCTCTCGCAAACTATGTACGGGAGATGCTGCTTGATTCCAGGAGCCTTTCACGTCCCTACGTGCAAAGGAAAAATATGGAGGCTATGGTGAAAGGGCATCTTAAAGGAGATAGAAACTATACGGCTGCAATACATAAACTCCTGACGTTGGAGCACACCCACAGGCTATTTGTCGACGCATAATAATGAACCAACGACTCGCTACGATCGTTTATGTCGCCTTTATTGCTGGTCTGTTTTATATGGATCGCGACACTAAAGTGCGGACATCGAAAGCATTATGGATTTCAGTACTGTGGCTGATGATTGTGGGTTCCCGCCCTATATCTACATGGTTTGATATGGGCCCTACAATCTCGCAGGGTCCTGTTGGCACGGAGGGAAGTCCGCTGGATGCTGCGATATTTGCGATATTGATCGTTGCAGCTCTCGTCGCAATTGGAATGAGATGGGAAAAAGTTGTCAGCTTTGTACGCGGGAATATTCCAATCGTACTGTATTTCATCTATGCCGGTCTAAGTATTGCGTGGTGCGATTATCCAGTTGTTGCTGCAAAACGATGGGTGAAGGCTGTAGCTGATTTCATAATGATTGTGATCGTGCTTACTGATCCGGAGCCGATCATTGCTATAAAACGGTACCTTGCTCGCGTAGGATATATCTTACTTCCGGTTTCAGTCTTATTTATTAAGTACTATCCTGATCTTGGGCGTGCTTACAATCCATGGACGTGGGAGCCCACTTACTGTGGAGTGACGACATTTAAGAATGAGCTAGGCATGATATGCCTGGTATGCGCGCTCGGAGCTCTATGGTTGTTTATGCGCGCTCTCGGCGATCGTAAGATGGATCATCGTATGTTGCATATGATTGCTACCGGCACAATTGTTTGCATGTCGGTTTGGCTCTTTATTACCGCAGATTCGATGACATCGTTTACCTGTTTTCTTATGGCAGGTACAGTGATCGTGATCACATCCAGGAAGGCGGTCGCTTCAAATTATAAAATCATCCATCTTCTGGTTTGGAGCTTTGTAGCGCTTTCGTTGTTCGCCTTGTTTGGCGATTCCGGAGGCGGGATGGTTCACAGTTTAGGAAGAAATCCTACACTAACAGGACGCACGGCCATTTGGCAGGCAGTACTTTCCTTGCATACGAATCCGATCATTGGAACAGGATTTGAAAACTTCTGGTTGGGATCACGGATGGAACGCATTTGGGATATCACCGCTCAACATATCCAGGAAGCTCATGACGGTTATCTGGAAGTTTATTTAAACCTTGGTTTTGTTGGGATAGCGTTGTTGGCGTCGATGATTGTCTCTGGCTATCGAAATGTTTTTTCTGTGTATCGTCGTAATGCGGATGCCGGCAGGATTCGTCTGGCACTTTTTACTGCCGGGATCATTTATAGCGTAACCGAGGCCGGATTTCGCATGATGAGCCCCATCTGGATTGGCTTTTTATTTGCCATCACGTATGTTCCTCCCGGATTCGAGCAGCCTAAGAAAAATCGAAGTAGAAAAAAGCTTGATCGTCGAGTGACGCCGCTATCGAAAAACATAAAAAGTGAACGGCTGATCCCTGAGCTTGTAGAGCCATAACTACACGAGCAGAAATCTACGCATTATTCATAAATAAGCGAAAAGGTTATGACACAAGCAAGCACTTCATCACATGCTCCTCATGAAGTAGCTATTATCGGAGCAGGTCCATATGGTCTTTCTCTGGCAGCGCATCTGCAAGCCGCAGGCATATCGTTTCGCATTTTCGGCGCGCCTATGAGTGCGTGGTCCGAGCAGATGCCAAAAGGAATGCACCTAAAATCAGAAGGCTTTGCATCATCATTGTCAGATCCCAAAGCACAATTTACGCTGGCGAGCTATTGCCGACAGAATGGATTGCCTTATCAGGAAACCGGCTTACCTGTGCCGTTAGAGACGTTCGTTTCTTATGGCGTTGCTTTTCAGAAGAGATATATACCTAACCTTGAAAATAAGAAAGTGCTATCTGTACAGAAAGTACAGGAAGGATTTCGACTGCAACTGGATGATGGCACAACCATGCTGGCCCACAAAGTAGTTATGGCAGTTGGGATAAGTCAGTTCAAGCAGATTCCCAATGTATTTTCCGGACTTCCGGAGCAATTGATCACCCATAGCTCAGCGCACAATAATCTTGAGAAATTTAACGGGTTTCGTGTCGCAATAGTCGGTGGCGGTGCCTCGGCTCTTGATCTTGCTGCATTACTTCATGAAGCAGGAGCGCATGTGGATGTGATTGTCCGCAGCTCCGCCATTCGTTTTCATGATCCACCGCAACCTCGATCTTTGGTACAGAGAATTATTAATCCTGTAACCGGGCTGGGTGTAGGTAGAAAGCTTTTCTTTTACACACATGCTCCGCTGTTATTTCGACTGCTTCCTCCTGAAATGAGAATCGATCTTGTTCGTAAAACACTTGGACCGGCTCCAGGATGGTTTATTAAAGATCGTGTCGTCGGTAAAGTGGCGTTACATCTGAATACGTCCGTTACTCTTGCAACTACCCGGAATGGTTATGTAAATCTTCAACTGACAGATGGAAAGGGAAATCGACAATGCCTGGAAGCAGATCACGTGATTGCTGCTACAGGCTATCGTATCGACGTGCAGAAACTAAGCTTGCTTAGCCGCGATCTAGCGCAGAATATTTGCGTCACTGACAAGGCTCCGGCATTATCGAGCAACTTTGAATCCTCAGTCCCCGGGCTCTACTTCGTAGGAGTTGCTGCCGCAAATACGTTCGGCCCGCTTATGCGTTTTGCATATGGAGCTCGGTTTACGGCCAGACGTCTTTCCAAACATCTTGCGAGTGCCGCGCGCCATCCATCGATCCAGTATCAAATTACCGGAGCCAAACCTGCATTTGAACGCAGCTAAGTTGTTTCTGCAAGCTCTGCACGATAATGAATAAAAGCAATTACGATCTGAGGGGGCCTTTTTCCAAAGCTCTCAGAATTTTATTAGTTGATACAAACCGTTGGCCGGTCACCGCGCGTCTGGCTATCAGGTTTTGTAGCCTGGGCTGTTCAGTTGCAGCAGTGTGTCCTATGCCGGGGCATCCAGTTGAAGCTGTACGCGGGATTCAGCAAGTATTTCCATACAGCGGAAGCTATCCCGTTCTGTCTTTAAAAAAAGCTATCCAAGAATTTAATCCGGATATTGTTGTTCCGTCATGTGATCGGAGTGTTCAGCACTTACACGAACTGCATCATTTGTCGAAAAAGCAAGGCAAGGCTGGAGAAAAGTTCACGTCATTGATTGAATACTCACTTGGCCCAGCCGCGAGTTTCCAGCCTATTTCGTGTCGATATGAGTTGCTGTGTGCCGCTCGGAGCGAAGGTGTATTAGTTCCCGATACAGTTCGTATCGACACTTTCGAAGACTTGAATCAGCTGATGGATGGATCATGGGTGATTAAGGCAGATGGTACATGGGGTGGGCGAGGTGTCAGAGTTGCTGACACATTGGACGATGCGAAGCGTTCTTTTCTTGAACTGACCCAGGCCCCGGGAGTCGTCAGCCTGGCTAAATGCCTTGTGCTTAACCGCAATCGCAATTGGATATTACAGGATTGGAAGCGCCCGAGGCGCGCGGTAATTGCGCAGGCATTTATTTCCGGATCTCCGGCAAATTGTGCGGTTGTTTGCTGGGAAGGTAAATTGCTGGCTGGTGTTGCAGTCGAAGTCATCAGTACGCAGGATGCCAAAGGTCCCGCCACGGTGGTTGAAATCGTTCCTGGAAGTGCAATGCTTGATGCTGCCGCCAAGATTGCTAAACATTTCCATCTCTCTGGTTTTTTTGGCCTGGACTTTATGATCGATAACACTACAGGCGCAACTTACCTTATCGAGATGAATCCACGCTGCACGCCGCCATGTCCTCTAAACCTGGATTATGAACGCGATCTTGTTTCCGCTTTCGTGAGCCAGCTTACAGGTCAACGGCCAGCTTATAGCTGTGCAACGATTGAAGAAAATACGATTGCATATTTTCCGGCGGCTTTTACTGCACAATCTGCGTTTCCAGAGGAGCACGCAACGGGACCTATATATAAGGATGTCCCTCACGGAGAGCCGGAATTGATTCATCAGCTTCTTCATCCCTGGTCGGAAAGAAGTGTAATCGGAAGATGGGTGGATATAATTCGACGCAATCGATTATGGAATACCAAGCAAGAAAGAAGGCCATTAAAAAGTATTCCAGCCGTAAAGATGTAAATGTTATTCATTTGCAGACAGGCTTTGAATCTGCCTTCTTCTACAAAAATTAATATTGTACGGAATTTAGAAGACCTAATATACTGAATTTATCGCCATAAGAATTGCCGACGATCTTTATCGCCGGATCGCTTACTCAATCACGGCTTCCTGGAACAAGGCCCGCTCCGTTCAAATAATGCACAGGGTCGAGGAGGGGAGGGAGACGGATGAGGATTTATGAAACACAGCACGACTGTAGTGCTTTTCTTGTTATTGGCTGTATTTTCAGTTTTCAGTGAAGCTCAGTCATGGTCACCCATTTTAAATAACAGTCAGGCAATCGCCTGGACTAATTCCGGGGTAGGTGGCATTCCCGCTCGTACTACAAATTGCGCCACTCTTACTTCCTCAGCCACAGTTTCGCAAATAAATTCAGCTCTGGCATCTTGTCCAAGCGGCCAGACAGTGTATTTATCTGCGGGCACGTATTCAATTACCGGAACAATTAATGTTCCTTCGAATGTGACGTTACGAGGCGCAGGCGCCGACTCTACTATCCTGAATGCCACGGGTTCGGGTGGGAATGTTATTAGCCTCGGTTCAGGGTACGTTTCTTATAATCCAATCAATATTGTCGGTGGAACAGGCGCAGGGTCTACCAGCATTACTTTGAGTAGTGCATCCGGAGTCTCAGTAGGCATGTATCTTGTAATTGCTGAGACAAACAACTCCAGCTATGTAACTTCTTCAGGTAGCGAAGGAGAGTGCACCTGGTGCGATGGATGGACGAGTACAGGCAGCCTTGCTCGCGGGCAGATTGTTGCGGTAACCGGAGTAAGCGGGTCGACGGTTACAATTTCTCCGGGACTTTATGGCGGTTATACGAATTCACCTATAGCTGTACCTTTTAATATGTCAGCGAACCATGCCGGCGTAGAGAATCTTCAGGTGTATGCGAATAACACTGGCTACTCTTCAAATTTTGGGCTTTCTGCGTGCGCTTATTGCTGGGTGAAGGGCGTTGAGTCTAACTATACGGATGGGGATCACGTTGAGGTGTATTGGGGCTACCGTGATGAAATACGTGACAGTTATTTTTCCAATGCGTATCTTCATTCACCTGGACAACACGATTCCGACATTCAGATTGCTCTCAAGACGAGCGCATCCTTAATCGAGAATAATATTGTGGAGCGAACCCATCAGGCAATCATGCTGGAATGGGGAGCTGCCGGGAATGTCATTTCCTATAACTACACAATGGGTGAGTTCGATAACGGAGCTCCTAGTTTTGTTATTGGCGGTATTGATTTTCACGGCGCGCATCCACAATATAACTTGCTTGAAGGAAACGTTGTAACTGAGATTGAGCCGGATTCGATATGGGGATCTTCCAGTCATACGACGGCTTATCGCAACTGGGTTGTGGGCACAAATCGCATCTGCAGTCCATCGAGCGGACGCGGCACTGTTAATTGTTCTGGATCCAATGGCGTATATGGATATCAGGCAGCTCGCGCCATGCAGATATCTTATCTCTCAACTAAAAATAACTTTGTCGGAAATGTTGTAGGAAGCTCGCAAATGCAATCTCTTACAGCTTCCGGCACTCCTTTATCGCAGGTCGCCAGCGTTGAATATCCTGCTAGCAGAAGCTATGACTCAACTGCTTACGGTTGGTCTTTCGGTTACGGAGAAGTTAACGATGATGGTAGCGGAGATGGTTGCTCGGGAGGTAGTGCACCTTGCCACTTAGCCAAAACCTCTTCAACGGATTTACTTCACGGAAACTTCAACAGCATAGGTGGATTGACCGGATGGCTGACAGGCCTTACACAGTCTTTGCCGGCATCCTTTTACCTTTCCAGCAAACCAACTTGGTGGGGATCTACGCCTTTCCCGGCAACAGGACCTGATGTTACTGGAGGTAAGGGGCCTGGTGGTCACAGCTATGGGAATCCGGCACAGGTATGTTACACGACTGTGATGGGAGGTACAGACGGAGGAGCTGGTAGTCCATTGAAATTCAATGCAAGCAAATGCTATGGAGCAAGCACGAGTACTCCCAGCACACCTGCCGCGGCTCCGGCTGCACCGCAAAAACTGAGTGGAACGGTTATACCCAGGTAATTAGCATTCATCGCTAGAGAACCTACAATCTACAACCTACAACTGAAGAGGGGAAGTAACTCCCTCTTCAGTTTTCTTCAAATTTTCCGTTATACTCTTAAAAATTGAGCTGGAATCGACGAGAGGAAATATTTCTTCGCCATACTACGATCCTTTGTATAGGTGTTATCGTCGCAATTCTTATTGCAGGGTTATGGCCATTTCATGTGCCACGGAATAAAGTACAGTGGCTAAAAGATGGTGGAATCGAATTTGATCGTCGCGGAATCGTGATTAGTTCCCGTAGTTTTACTGCAGCGTCATCTGACGGGCCATGCAGTTTGGAAATTGTTTTGCGACCAAAAAATAAGAATATTGAAGGTACTATTCTCGCCTTTGACGACTCAGATGATCCGGACTATATTTTTGCGCTACGACAATTTGGTGACGCCCTCGCCATTCAGCGAAGAGATGTCGATTCTCATCTCATAACTAGAAGGCTCTGGTGGCAGATTGCCGGCGTCTTTCAGGGTGGTTCGAAGACAGTTCTGACAATTACAAGCATGTCAGGAAAAACTGCTCTATACGTGAATGGAATTCTTCTTCACACTTCTTCGAGATTTGCTCTCATTGACAATGATCTAACTGGAAAGCTGATTCTTGGAAATTCCGCCAGAGCCGATGGATGGTCCGGACAAGTTCTTGGGCTGGGTATTTATCATTCTGCACTCAGCGCCGCGCAGGTGCATGAGCATTCTTTGCTTTGGGCGTCAGGGAAGATGTCGGCGGCGATGAATCAAGATGCAGTAGCCCTATATCTTTTCGATAAGAGCAGTGATGGAGTGATTGATGACACCATTGGTGTAAATTCTTTGGAAATTTCCTCCCATTATCGTGTTGCTTGCCCTGCATTTCTAAAACCGATATGGAAGCAGTATCGCAGTAGATGGGATGGCTGGCGAACATGGAGCTATTGGTCCGATGTTCTGCTAAACATTATGGGCTTTGTTCCTTTAGGGTTCATATTGACAGCACATTTGTCGCGGCAGGGAACATCGATACGGTCTCGGATACTAGCCCTATTGTTAGGAGTAACACTTAGCGTGGTAATTGAAGTTACTCAATACTTCCTTCCTACTCGCAACTCCAGCATGACTGACCTATTAATGAATACGATTGGAACTGCTGTTGGCGTAATGTTGTTTAGAGGCAGCGTTCACATCGATTATTCCAGCCGGCAGTGCTGAATTCTTTTCTTTCCACAAATACAATGCCAAAATTCAATGTAAGCGAGAGCAAGCAGCAGAAGCGTACGTCGCTATTGCATCGATTCGCAGGCCTTTATCTTCGTCAGGCAAGATGGACATGGAATCGTCTTCCACTGTCTTTGCGGAATAACCCATTGGGACGTACTTACGGTCGGCATATAGATCACATCGTGCGGCAGTATGCTGATCGCAAGCAGTACTTTGCAACATTCTTTCTAAGAAACCGTCCTGAGCTAGAGTTGCTTCGTCGTCTGCTTGAAAAAAAGCCTGCTTCTTCGCGAGTAAATATCGCCATCCTTGCTTGCAGCAAAGGCGCAGAAGTGTATTCGATGGCATGGGCCATACGCTCGGCTCGGCCCGATCTGAAGCTGAAAATCTATGCGATCGATATCTCTCAGGAGATCGTTGATTTCGCCGAACGGGGAATATATTCGTTAAATATTTCCGATGCTCTCGATTCTTTAGACCATGAGGCTGCACAAGGCAAAGGAGATGTGAGGTGGAATACTTCACGCGATCAAAATGCTTGGATGTTTGAACGGATGACTGCAGAAGAGATGAATGCCATGTTTGAGATACATGGTAATCAAGCGGCAGTAAGGCCAGCACTTCGAGAAGGAATCCACTGGCTATGTGGAGATGCCGGAGACCCCTTTCTTCCAGCAACTATTGGACTGCAGGACATTGTTGTGGCCAATCGTTTTCTTTGCCATATGAAACCAAATATCGCTGCGGACTGTTTGCGGAATATTGCACGCTTAGTTGAAGCCGATGGATATCTTTTTGTTTCGGGTATTGATCTGGATGTACGAACGCGAGTTGCGCGGGAATTGAACTGGAAGCCTGTATTGGAATTGATGCGAGAAATTCATGATGGAGACGATTCCATTAAGCGTGGCTGGCCATTGGAATATTGGGGCTTAGAGCCTTTTGACGATCAGAGGCAGGACTGGCAGATGCGTTACGCTACAGTGTTTCAGCTTAGCGGCTGCGCATCAAACGCAACGTATGAGTTAAGTAACGCAGTTGGATAAGCGCTGGGAGATATCAAATGCGATTTACAAGAACTGACATACAAGGTGTCTGGCTGGTAGATCCTGACGTTCATGAAGATGAACGAGGCCGCTTTTTTCGTGCGTGGTGCCTGGACGAATTTGCAAAAAATGGAATTCATTTCATCCCCGTTCAGGCCAATATGGGCTTTAGTTTAAAAAAAGGTACTCTTCGCGGAATGCACTTTCAGATTGCTCCAGCTTTGGAAGCAAAGCTAATTCGATGTACACAGGGCGCTGTGTTCGATGTTGCAGTCGATCTTAGACCTGACTCGCTGAGTTATGGCAGATGGTTTGGCGCAGAATTAACCCAAGAAAATGGCAAGATGTTATATGTGCCGGAAGGGTGTGCGCATGGATATCAAACTCTTAAGGATGAGACTGAGATATTTTATATGGCTTCGCAACCTTATACACCTACAGCCGCACACGGTGTTCGCTTCGATGATCCAGCTTTTAGCATTGAATGGCCTCTAAGTGTGACAGTTCTTTCAGAACAAGATCGCAACTGGCCTCTTGTATCCAGTAATAAAAATTAAGTCTTAAGGCTAAGAAGAATACCTCCATACATATAGTGCGTTGAAGCTTATATCTGAAGAGGATGGTACGCGGAATGAAGCAAAAAATCGAAACTCCACGCATATTGATCCTGTCTCAAAGGAATCTTACTCAAATTCAACCTTTTCGTTGCGCTCATTTCGAGTTTGAAGACGTAATCTCGCAAATTGATGCTGTGGATATTCTGACGCCTCGTTTTGATCCTTCCACGCAGCGCCAGGCGATTGCTAAAAAGATTGCGTATCACACGCCGTTTCGTTTGAATCCTGGGATGCCGCATGAGGAGATAGAAAGAGAGTACGATCTATTTCTGGCAATCTGTGGTGATCCAACAGATCTTTTGCGGGTCCATGCTCTCAAGGGTTGGCGCAAAAAGTGCAAAAAGGCCATATGTCTGATTGATGAAGTATGGGTAAAACAAATGAACTCTTATCGAGGTTTTTTAAGCCTGTTAAAAGAGTTCGATACCGTAATTCTTTACTACAGCCAAAGTATTGACCCTCTTAATAAGATAATTGGGCAAAAATGTGTTTTCATGCCTCCCGGTGTGGATGCTGTTCGTTTTTGTCCATATCCAAATCCATATGAACGCGTCATCGATGTGTATAGCGTAGGGCGCAGGTCTGCCAGTACTCATCACACACTTTTGAGAATGGCGGCAGAAGAGGGAGCGTTTTATTTGCACGACAGTACATCAGCCAGCCAGGTGCTTAATCCGATAGAACATCGAAACCTTTTTGCCAATATTGTGAAGCGGAGCCGTTATTTCATCGTAAATCCAGGATTGATCGATCGGCCTGATGTTAGGGGCGATCAGATTGAATTTGGAAACAGGTACTTTGAAGGCGCTGCTGCGGGAACCGTCATGTTGGGGGAGCGCCCGCGGAATGGCCAGTTTGAAAAATACTTTGATTGGCCGGATGCCATGATTGATGTCCCATACAATTCTCCAAATATAGACGATGTGATCGCGGTTTTGAATCGTGACCCGGAGAGGCAGGAGAAAGCCCGGCGCAAGAACGTGGAACAAACCCTGCTGCGCCATGATTGGGCTTATCGGTGGGAAACAATGCTTGCAATGGCAGGGCTTGAAGCATTACCGCAATTGTCGGAAAGAAAAGTATTTTTGCAGAAGTTGGCCAAGCTGGCATTACCTATTCATACTAATTCGCAAGTGGAAGCAGATGCTGACGTTCCCTGCATTCAGTAGCACTCACCTCTACCGCTACCATCATTCCATCCGGATCGAGCACGAATGAAAAAAACAAAGACAATGATTGCACTTCTGCATCATACAGGCGGTGGGAATCTCGGTGACGACGCCACTATGGACGTTGTTATCCGTAATATTCGTCAGCGCTGGCCTGAAGCAGAAATTGTTGCTTTTTCTATGAATCCTGAAGATACAGGAAAGAAATATGAAATTCCTTCCTATCCCATAAGACGGCATCGATGGAGCGTTGGATATAGACAGGAAGCCTCGCAATCGGTATCGGCAAATGAAAATAAGCTTTTTCGCAGGCTTAAGACGAGTAGCAATCCGGCAATTCGCATACCGCGGACACTGTTTTACGAGCTTGCATTTCTCTTTTCTTCATGGCGTATCCTCAAACCATTTGATCTTCTCCTGGTAAGCGGAGGCGGTCAGCTAACGGAGCGAAGTGGGCCATGGGGGTTTCCCTATGCGATTTTTATCTGGATATTGATGGCAAAGCTAGCGGGCCTGAAATGCAAATTTTTAAGTGTTGGTGCGGGCCCATTGAGGCATCCAGTAAGTAAGTTTCTCGTCGCGCGCTCACTTTACATGGCCGACTATGTTTCTTTTCGCGACGAGCCCTCGAAAAAAGTGGCTCGCACAGCAGGTTTCAAAGGTGAGAGCCATGTTTACCCGGATAATGTGTACAACCTTGACGTAACATCGGTCTGCGCTTCAAGCGTGGAGAGAAAAGATCCGGTTGTTGGGATTGCTCCCATGCCTTATCCGTTTTGCGATCCGCGTGAGCATCCCGCAGATCGCCATCAGGCAATGTACGAGGAATACATTGGAAAGCTTGCAGCGTGTGCTTCATCGCTTGTCAGATATTCCTGTTCACTGGAGCTATTTGGCAGTGATGTGGGAGCCGATCCTTCGGCGATTGAGGACATGCGGAAAGTTCTTCAGCATCGTTACAACATTTCAACGCCGCCATACAAAGCCCGTGATTCTGTAAATAAGTTGCTTTTGCAAATGTGCGAGATGGATTATGTCGTTACTTGCAGATTTCATGGAGTGGTATTTGCCCATCTCTTAAATAAGCCTGTTCTCGCAATCGCTCATCATCCAAAGGTGACAGATCTTATGCATGCTCTGGGTCAGGGAAAATACTGCTTCGATATACAGGGATTCGACCCGGATGTATTGGCTGATGCATTTGCTGATCTGGTGGCCAATACTCAGGCCGTCAAAAGCAGTATGGCTGCCAGTGCCTCCCTTTATAAATCTAAGCTGATAAAGGAGTTCGACATGCTTTTTCCTCCTGCGGCAGCCAATATATTGATGCCACAAGTCAAACTCGTAGCAGAACAAAAACAAATGTAGATACCGATCAATTATTGGTATACACTTTTGGCCAATAAGTTATCTGGAAATTGCGCTGCATCCGCTGCTGGATAACTCCTGTAATTTCGGCCAATCACCCCACCTCTCCCGTTTCTCCCCTGGCAAAATCTGTTGGTACTCCAAGGAGACCTGTCATGAAGGTAGTGCTGTTTTGTGGTGGACTAGGCCTGCGCATTCGCGATGCGGAAAATATTCCGAAGCCTCTAGTGCAAATTGGATACAGGCCGGTCATTTGGCATGTCATGAAGTATTACGCCCATTATGGACATAAGGATTTCATCTTGTGTTTAGGCTATGGCGCAGACGCGATCAAGAAATATTTTCTTGATTACAGCGAGTGTGTATCTAACGATTTTGTATTGTCTTGTGGCGGCAAAAAAGTTGAGTTGTTTAATAGCGATACTCACGACTGGCGTATTACATTTGCCGATACAGGCGTTGATTCCAATATTGGCCAGCGCTTGAAAGCAGTTGAAAAACATCTGGAAGGAGAGGAAGAGTTTCTCGCTAATTATAGCGATGGCTTAACCGACCTGGCGCTTCCTCAGCAACTCGATCATTTCCGCAGCCATGGAAAGATAGCCAGTTTTCTATGTGTATTGCCGAATCTGAGCTATCACATGGTGTCACTTGAAAAGGGCAGCAGCTTAGTATCCGGTGTTCACGCCATCAATAACGGAAGTGTTCGGATCAACGGCGGCTACTTCATCTTTAAAAAAGAAATATTCAAATACATCCATGACCGCGAGGAGCTTGTTCTTGAACCCTTCCAAAGGCTTATGCAAGAACAGCAGCTAGTTGGTTATCAGCACGACGGTTTTTGGGCAGGCATGGACACATTCAAAGATAAGCAACAGTTGGAGAGCCTCTGGAGCAGCGGTTCAGCGCCATGGCAAGTGTGGAAAGGAAATGGTCTTGCTGGAACAGAGAATTCTAAATTTCGGGCGGTAGTTCCAGCCGGAGATTTTCTTGATCATCATGTTTCATACGTTGATTCCTTAAACGGACCTAGCCGATCTGTTCGCAACTGACCCTGGACACCAAACGATGTAAGGAGAAATTCATGAGCGTAGATATCCAATTGCGAATTCGCGAAGCCGAAGGCAGGCCGATTCGCATAGGAATGGTGGGCGCCGGGGCAACTGGAAGAGCGATTGCCTTGCAACTTGGTACGCCTGTACCCGGCATGCGTCTTGTAGCAATTGCAAATCGCACGTTTGATCGTGCTGAAAGAGCATTCCGTGAGGCCGGTTTTGCGCAGTGGGCAAAGGCTGACACAGTTCTTCAGGCAGAAGACTTTATCGCTCGGGATGTCCCTGTTATCACTGATAATCCATTCGTATTAAGCAGCTGCCGTTCGATCGATTTGCTTATTGAGGTAACGGGTACGATAGAAGCCGCTGCCGGCGTGGTGCTGGATGCATTTAACCATGGCAAGGATGTTGTTCTTGTAAACGCCGAGCTCGATTCGTTGATCGGACCGATTCTCAAAGCCAAAGCGGATGAAGCCGGCGTGATTCTTACGCATACTGATGGAGATGAGCCTGGGGTTGCCATGACACTATTGCGTTACCTCAGAACGCTGGGTTTGCGTATCGTTGCTGCAGGCAACATCAAAGGCATGGTGGATTACTATCGCAACCCGGAGACACAAAAAGCCTTTGCAGAAAAGAACGATCAGGATGTGAAAAAGGTTACTTCATTTGCTGATTCGACAAAGTTATCGATGGAGGCTACTGTTCTTGCCAATGCAACTGGATTTAAAGTTGGACGGCGAGGCATGTATGGGCCGGCGTGCAATTACGTGCGCGAAGTGGCTAATCATTTGCCGGCAGATGAAATGCTAGAAACCGGCCTCATTGATTTTGCACTGGGCGCAGCTCCGCATACAGGTGCTTTTGTCGTAGTTCATGAAGACTCGAAAGCTAAAAAGACACAATTAGCCTATTACAAATTAGGCGATGGCCCATTCTATGTCTTCTACACGCCGTTTCATTTGCCGCATCTTCAAATAGTGTCTACGATCGGTCGCGCTGTAATTCATCGCGATGCTACGGTATCGCCGATTGATGGCCCGGTTTGTGAAGTAGTCAGTGTTGCGAAGCGCAATTTAAAAGCGGGAGAGCGGCTAGATGGCATTGGCGGATTTTGTACATACGGTCTTATCGATAATGCCTCTGCGGCTCGTGCCATCAATGCGTTACCGATCGGCCTGTCGGAAGGTTGCGTGCTGATCAGGGATATAGAAAAAGATGCCGTGATTTCTTTCGATGATGTAGAAATTGCTGCCCAGGGAATTGCCGGACGGCTTTGGGCGGAGCAAAATGCCCGGTGGCCACATGGAACGGGCCGAATCTCGATGAAAGAGCCTCTATCGATGGCAGGAACACGATGAATGTAGATAGCGCCTTTTGGAAGGGCCGCCGTGTATTTCTGACGGGCCATACTGGGTTTAAGGGGAGTTGGCTGACGCTGTGGCTCAATATGCTCGGAGCAGACGTTACTGCTTATGCGCTGGCTCCTCCAACGCAGCCGAGCTTATTTGAGCAGGCACAAGTTGGAAGATTTGTGCATTCTATATACGGCGATATTCGTGACTACGCTCGCTTGAAGAGTGCTCTTGCCGAATGCTCGCCGGATATTGTTTTGCATATGGCTGCACAGTCCGTGGTGCGTAGGGGGTATGAGGATCCGATAGAGAACTATTCGACCAATGTCATGGGCACAGTGCATATTTTGGAGGCTGTACGGCAGTTGCAGCGACCATGTGCCGTAGTCAATGTCACAAGCGATAAATGTTACGAAAATCGAGAGTGGGTATGGGGTTACCGCGAAAATGAGCCCATGGGCGGACGCGACCCATATTCGAATTCAAAGGGATGCGCGGAGCTTGTCACAAGCGCCTATCAAAAATCGTTTTTTCCTCCGGAAGCAATATCAAGTCATGGCGTTGCACTGGCCAGCGCGCGCGCGGGGAATGCCATCGGCGGCGGTGATTGGACGAGCCATCAGCTTATTCCTGATTTAATGCGGGCATTTTTGAGCGGCAAAGCCTGCATGATTCGCAATCCCTCCGCTTTTCGGCCATGGCAGTTTGTTCTGGAACCGCTGCGCGGTTACTTGATGCTCGCAGAACGCCTCGTGAATGATGGTCCGCGATTTGTATCTGGATGGAACTTTGGCCCTGCCGATGTGGATGTAAAACCCGTGTCGTGGATAGCTGACGAATTAGTTCAGTTGTGGGGTGAAGATGCCCGGTGGTGTTTGGATTCGCAGGCACATCCGGAGGAAGCTCACGCGCTTAAACTCGATGCAACAAAAGCTGCTGCCTCCTTACAATGGCGTCCTGTCCTTTCTTTAAAACAGGCGCTGTCGTGGATCGTTGAGTGGTATCAAACGTTCCAGAGACACGGCGACCTATTGGCAATCACGCAAAAACAAATTGAACAGTACGAAATCCTAGCTGAAAAAGCAGAGGCTGATTCAGCGGCATTCAGTGATTCACAAAAAGAAATGATGATTGGAGAAGCGTAGTAATGTCGATGCCAAATATCGTTGTGATCGGCTCTGGTATGGCAGGATTTGGCGCAGCTTATAGATTGCACCAGGAGGGCGTATCTCCTGTAATGTACGACAAGAATGCCTATTATGGCGGCCATACTATGTCATTTCGCTACGAGAGCGGATTTCTGTTTGACGTGGGACCACATATTTCTTTTACAAAAGACAGTCGTATTCAGGAGCTCTTTGCTGATAGTGTCGAACAGCGCTATGAAACAATTCCAATCAATCTGAATAATTATTGGCAGGGATATTGGCCACAGCATCCCGTACAGCTGCATCTGCATGGATTGCCCGAAGAAACCATATTGAAGGTCATTACTGATTTTGTTGCCGAGCAATATGCTCCAGAACGCCCTATCAATAATTATGCCGATTGGCTTTATTCCAGCTTTGGAAAAACATTCGCTGAAACATTTCCGATGCAGTACACGCGAAAATATCACACAACTACAGCGGAAAACATGAGCACCGACTGGCTGGGACCGCGCATTTATCGTCCCAGCCTGGAGGAAGTATTGCGTGGGGCATTGTCGGCATCGGCTCCACAAGTGCATTACATTACACACTTTCGCTATCCCAGCGATGGCGGTTTCCGGCTTTATCTGAATAAGTTTGTCCCTATGGGTAATCTGCACTTGAATCATGAGTTGGTTTCGATTAACCCTCGCACTCATGAATTGAAATTCTCAAATGGCGTCATTACACAGTACGATTCGCTGGTTTCTTCGATGCCATTACCGGATGTGATTCGTATGATCGAGGGCGCGCCGGCAGATGTTTTGGATGCTTCAAAGCGGCTGGCCTGCTCTACTTGCGTGCTTGTGAATATTGGCGTGAATCGTGAAGATATTTCGTCAGCTCATATGACTTACTTTTATGACGATGATATTTGTTTTACACGTCTTGGATTTCCTCACATGCTTTCAGCACGGAATGCTCCTCCCGGAACAGGCAATATTCAGGCAGAAGTCTACTTTTCTGATAAATACAAGCCATTTTCTGGAAAGCCGGAAGAATGGATTGAGCCTGTTATACAAGACCTCCATCGTTGTGGATTATTGCGGGAAGATGACCGGATTTTAGATCGCAAAGCGATGTTTCTGAAATATGCAAATATCATCTTCGATCTGGAACGGGCGGATGCCCTTAAAACTGTACACGGCTATCTTGACGATTTAGGAATTGCTTACTGCGGACGCTATGGCGACTGGGGTTATATGTGGACTGACGAAAGCTTCAAAAGCGGGGAACTGGCAGCCGAGCGTGCATTGTCTTCAGTTGTGTCGTCAACCTAGGAGGTATAGTGCTTTGGACAGATGAGAGAGTAGCTGGATTATGATGAACCTGAATCTGAATAGAGGACGTAATGAACCACTCAAGGTGCTGTGCCTGGGAGCACATTCCGATGATATAGAAATCGGTTGTGGAGGGACTATTCTCAGGCTTGCTGATGAATATCCACAGTGCACATTTCATTGGGTAGTATTCAGTGCTATCGGCATCCGTAAAACAGAAGCGGAGCAGGCGGCTCACATATTCGCTGGCTCACGGCTTGGGACACTGACTCTGCACGAATTTCAAGACGGGTTTATGCCGTTCACCGGCGCTGAAATAAAAAAAGTATTTGAAGGATTAAAGCCCGTTTCTCCAGATATAGTTCTGACGCATTATCGCAAAGATGCACATCAGGACCATCGTCTTCTGTCAGAACTGACGTGGAATACATTCCGAAACCACTTAATTATGGAGTATGAAATTCCTAAGTATGATGGCGATCTGGGGTCGCCGTCATTTTTTGTGCCGCTCTCAGCAGATATCTATCGGGCAAAGGTTTCCCATCTCATGAATGCTTTTGCTTCGCAACAAAGTAAGCAGTGGTTTGATGAATCTACATTTCAGGCACTTATGCGATTACGCGGCATGGAATGTGCTTCTCCAAGTAATTATGCGGAAGCTTTTTACTGCCGTAAGTTGGTGTATTGAGCTATAGGGGCCCCACTTGAAAATACGAATTAAAGTTGCAGTCAGTACGGTGACGCCATGCAGGATCTAAAACAGAGGGCGTTACGCGGCGGCTTGGCAAAAGTCATCTCACAAATTGTTACTCTTTTATTGCGAACATGCACTTTAATGATCATGGCCCGCCTCCTGGATCCTAAAGATTTTGGTTTGGTAGGGATGGTGACCGCAATGATCGGGATTTTTAGTGTATTCCGTGATTTCGGGCTATCCGCCGCTGCGGTACAGCGCGCAACGATTACGCCGGAGCAGTCATCTACTCTGTTTTGGATCAATCTGCTGGTGGGCGCTACATTAAGCCTGTTGACGATGTCACTCGGGCCATTTGTAGCACATTTTTATCATCAACCTCATCTGGTAGAAGTAACTGCAGTTTTAGCAACGGCATTCTTCTTTAATGCAGCAGGAGTGCAGCATACATCGCTACTTGAGAGGCAAATGCGCTTCGTCACCTTGTCGGTGATCGATATGCTTTCGCTTTTTATCAGTACATCTACAGGTATTCTCATGGCCCTTCACGGTTGTGGTTACTGGTCGCTCGTGGCAACTACAACCGTTACTCCGCTTATCTACTCGATCTCAGTATGGATCATTGCAAGATGGATTCCAGGGAGACCGCACAGGCGTATGGGAATACTTTCGATGATGCGTTTTGGCGGCACGCTCACGCTCAATGGCCTGGTAATGTATCTTGCTTTGAACCTTGACAAAATTTTGATTGGGCGTTTTTGCGGAGTAGAAGCTCTCGGAATTTATGGAAGAGCTTATCAACTTATCAATATTCCCACTGACAATCTGAATTCCGCAGCCGGAGGCGTAGCATTTGCTGCTCTTTCCCGGCTTCAGCATGATCCGGAAAGAATGCGGAGCTATTTTCTCAAAGGTTATTCTTTTGTTCTATCTCTTACAGTGCCCATTGCGATTGTTTGCGGTTTGTTCGCAAATGACATGATCCATGTATTTCTTGGCGCAAAGTGGGGCAGCGCCGTGCCCATCTTTCGCTTGCTGGTGCCAACCACAGTAGGTCTGGCAATTCTTGTACCGATTGGATGGTTGCTTTCTGCGTGTGGGCTGGTTGGGCGGGGATTAAAAATATCCTTAATGCTTGCTCCGTTGCTCATCGCCGGTTATGCAATAGGCTTGCACTGGGGGCCGGCAGGCGTGGCTGTCGCATATTCTTCCGTCATGGCACTATCTGTGATTCCAATCCTCGCATGGGCAGTGCGTGGCACTCCCGTTGTGCTTCGCGATCTTTTACTGGCGATGGGCCGACCCATTCTGTCAGGAATTGTAGCGGCAGCTACTGCTTTCGGATTGCAGATGTTATGGGGAGGAGTTCTATCTCCTCTACTGAGGCTAGTAGCTGGTGTGGTAGCGGTGACATGCGTTTATGTCTGGATGCTGATTTATGTCATGCAACAAAAGCAGTTGTACGGCGAGATTATTAAAGGATTTCTGGGAAAGACCACAACAGAAGAGCAACTTGTAGTTCCCGCCTAAGAAATTTCATCAAAGAGCTGAATCGGATCAGCTTTCCCTCCCCCTGAATTTCCATTCTCACGCAATGAGATAAAAGAAAGCCCTGGAAGCATATGAATACATCAATGTCATTTGCAAGCATTCTGAGGAGCGATGTTGCAGGTAAGTATTGGAAATCGCGTAGAACTATTTCGGTTCTGATCGTAATAGCCGCACTACATTTCAGCGCGAGCAGTGTTGCTCATGCGCAGGCTAATTCAGGACCTTCCATTATTGCGCAAGCACCCTTGCCTGGGGCAACTGCACAGGCTGTGAACTCGCGAGTCTCCGTAACCTTTAATGAAAATGTACAAGCAGGCTCTATCTCGTTTGTGATCCGCGATTCATCCAGTGCTGTTGTGCCGTCCACGATTCAGTACAATTCGACAACAAACATCGCGACGCTCATTCCAACTGCCGAGTTACTCCCGCTACACACGTATACAGCAACAGTGTCCGGTGCAAAAGACGCTGCCGGTAATTCAATGAGCCAGCCCATGGTGTGGTCATTTTCCACGGGATTACCCGGTTTTCAAGAATCGATTGTTTTCAAGGGGCTACACAATCCCACTGCCTTTCAATTCGCTTCGGATGGCCGCATTTTTGTCGCGCAAAAAGATGGACAGATTTTTCTGTACCAGAGTCTGACCGATACAAATCCGACAATTTTTGCCGATTTACGAACGGATGTATATAGCTACCAGCAAGATGGCCTGCTTGGAATGGCGCTCGATCCCAAGTTTCCAACTGTGCCGTATGTCTATGTGTTTTACACATACGATGCAGCTATTGGAGGCAATGCACCCACTTGGGGAACAGCTGGCAGCTCTGATGATACCTGCAGTCAGCCAAGCGGTTCGTGCGTTGTTAGCGGACGTCTTTCGCGTCTTCAGGCAAACGGCAATGTCATGGCAGGCACGGAGCAGGTGCTCATCAATGACTGGTACGAACAGTATCCAGGACAATCGGTAGGAAATCTGGCATTCGGCCCGGATGGCCTGCTGTATGCAACTGCGGGTGATGGAGCCAATTCCACACTCGTAGATTATGGCCAGACCGATAGCACCAGTCCTGATCCTGTGAATGAAGGTGGAGCATTACGGAGTCAGGATTTGCGCACTCCAGCAGATCCCGTAACGCTTGATGGCTCTGTCATTCGCATCGATCCAAATACTGCATTGCCGCTGCGGAAGACCTACTCCATGATCGTTGGCACTCCTACAGTTGATGCTAATGGAGTTAAAAGCTATCCAGTAACCTCGGTTTATCAGGGCTCACAGCAGCAAATCATCAGAGTGCTCGAGCCTACAAGTCCAGTAGCGGGGAAGCCAAGGAGATTTTTGTACGTATTACCTGTGGCCACAGGTGTTACAAATACCTCTTCGATGTGGAGCGATGGTCTGGAAGAATTGCGTCTTCTTGATGTTCCAAATCGCTTTAACATGACGCTGATTGCGCCATCGTTCAATTATGAGCCGTGGTATGGAGATAGTACTTCCGACCCCACTCATCGAATGGAAAGCTTTATCGTGAACGACCTTGTGCCATTCGGAGATACATTCGCGCAGGGAACTGGTGTGCCGCAACGTTTTCTGATTGGCTTCAGTAAGTCAGGAAACGGCGCCTTATATTTGCTTCTCCGTCATCCGAACGTCTTTAGTGCCGCGGCTATCTGGGATGCTCCGGCGCAACTTAGCGACATAACCGCATTCGATGGTTTACCGTTAAATTTCGGCACCCAAGCCAATTTCAATCTTTACAATATTCCCGCTATGGTGGCGAGCAATGCTCGTCCTTTTCAGGCGCAGAATCGCATCTGGATTAGCGGAGATCAAGCAGCGTGGACTGCGGATATGGATCAGCTGCACGATCAGATGACTGCAGCTTCTATCCAGCACACGTGGGTACAAGGTGGCGTGCGCGAGCACAGTTGGAATAGCGGTTGGCTTGATGGCGCGGTTACGGCGCTTGATGCGAATGCAACTTCTACAGCGCCTGTCGATATTAATGAACAACGCATTATTGCTTATGGCCTCAGGAATCCTCGTCTAGCTTTTCGCCCGGATACTCAGGAGATATGGATTGCCGATCAGGGTTGGAATACTACGGAAGAGATCGATCGAATTCCTGATGCAACCAGCGAAGCTATGGAAAACTTTGGATGGCCTTGCTATGAGGGCAATGGAACAACCGCATATTCCGGGTTCGGCATTTGCAGCCTGCTTTATAGCCAGACAGGCACGACTACGGTTCCATATTTCTCATACGATCATCAAGCCCAGGTGGCATCCGGCAGCGATGAGAACGGCATTGGCCATGGCTCTATTTCTGGCTTGACCTTCTACAAAGCAGGTAATTATCCGGATCAATATCAGGGGGCGCTTTTCTTTTCAGACTCTGCGCGTAACAACATCTGGGCGATATTAAAAGGAAGCAATGGTCTTCCTGATCCGAACAATGTTTCATCCTTCTTACTTGGGGCAGCCGATCCTGCTGATCTTAAAACCGGACCCAACGGGGACCTGTTCTACGCAGATATGAATGGCGGAACGATTCGCCGTATCACTTACACAAAACCTGTGGTTCGCAGTAATGCTCAACCTTCCGGTGTTTTACCTTCAGGTACTACGCAAACAACAGTCAGCTTGGTTACCGACAGAAGCGCCACTTGTCGTTTCGCGACAGTTGAAGGTATTACCTATCAGACGATGACGAATACATTTACCTCAACAGGAGGCACATCTCATTCGACGCTCATGACGGGGTTAGTTGATGGCGGCAACTACAATCTTTCCGTGCGTTGCGAAGATGCCTCGGGAAATGCGAATCAGGATGATTACCTCATCTCATTTTCTGTCGCTAAGGCAGGAGATGTCGCGCCGCCCGTTTTGTCTAACGGCCAGCCCACCGGCGTGTTAGCTGCCGGAAGCACGCAGACGATCATGAGCGTAGCAACGAGTGAAAGCGCTACATGCCGATATGCGAATACACCTGGAGTTGCATTTGAAATTATGGGGAACACCTTTAGCAGTACAGGTGGGACTGTGCATACAACTCCGATAACAGGCTTGGTGGATGGCGGGCGCTACAGCTACTATGTCCGCTGCCGCGATGGTAGTGGCAATGCCAATCTTGCTGACTATGTTATCTCCTACTCGGTAGACACAACAGGAGGCCAGGTAGACGGTGGTATAGCGAGCAGCACGTTTTCCGGAGTCGAGGATCCGCTATCGGAAAGCGGGTTATGGGATAAACCGGGTTCATGGACTGCGCTGAAGAAGAACAATGGAGCATACACAACGCAGACTACGAGCGCAGCTCGCCTTGTAACTCCTTTAACAGGGGCTGATCAGTATGCAGAGATCACATATGATCAGGACCCGGGATCATCGAGCTGGCCCGGAGTTATGACGCGGGTGCAAGGCGCAGCAAACGGAAGCGGCTATCTGGCAATTGCCTATGCAGGGCAAGTCATTCTGTACCGCGCAGTCGATACTGGCTATATAAGTTTCACGCAACTGGCATCGGCAACTGCTCCGGTGGCAACGGCACCTCGCCGTTTGCGATTGGAATCGCAAGGGACAACGCATCGCGTCTATTTTAATGGCGTGTTGATGCTGACATTTACTGACAGTACTTATGCGACAGGGCAGCCCGGCATTGCAGATGCTATTTTTGGCGGTCCTACTGTAAAAATTCTTTCCTTTACCGGTGGTATCTTAACGACTACAGGAACGGGACCAGTCGATACAATTCCGCCGGTGCGCTCCAATGGCCAGCCAGCCGGAAATTTAGCAGCGGGCACAACGCAGACAACGATAAGCCTGTTGACTGATGAGAATGCAACCTGCCGCTATGCGACCACGGCCGGCGTAGCCTATAGTGCAATGACAAATACCTTCAGCACCACTGGAGGAACCGCGCATGCAACCTTGGTGACAGGATTAACAGATGGCAACAGCTATAGCTACTATGTGCGTTGTCAGGATGGAAGCGGCAATGCAAATGCTGACGATTTCACAATCAGCTTTTCTACGGGAAGTACTGCAGGCCACGGGAGCACAGCCAGCAGCACTTTCACCGGCGCAGAAGATCCGTTATCCGAAAATGGACGGTGGGACAAGCCCGGCTCGTGGACAGCGCTTAAAAAGAATGATGGCGCATATACAACACAGACTACAAGCGCGGCTCGATTAGTTACGCCGCAAGTTGGAGCCGATCAATACGCCGAAATCACATATGATCAGGACCCTGGGTCAGCAAGTTGGCCCGGAGTGATGACGCGCATCCAGGGAGCGTCAAACGGAAGCGGCTATCTCGCAATCGCATACGCAGGGCAGGTAGTTCTTTATCGCGCAGTTGATTCAGGTTGGATGGGATTTACAGCATTAGCTTCAGCCTCGGCGCCAGTGGCCACTGCTCCGCGTCGTTTGCGGTTGGAATCACAGGGAACAATGCATCGTGTCTACTTTAATGGCGTGTTGATGTTGACCATTACCGACAGTACCTACACAGCAGGGCAGCCCGGCATTGCAGATGCCATTTTTGGCGGGCCCACCGTGAAGATTCTCTCCTTTACTGGCGGAAGTCTATCCAATGCTGGTTCAGGCGCAGGAGATACAACTCCTCCAGCGCGCTCGAATGGTCAACCTACAGGCACTCTGACAGGTAGCACAACACAGACATCGATAAGTCTGTCGACTGATGAGAATGCAACCTGCCGCTATGCAACGAGTGCCGGGGTGGCATACAGCGCGATGACTAATTCTTTCACTACTACGGGCGCGATTACACACTCAACCTTGGTAACGGGTTTAGTTGGCGGGGGTACTTATAGCTACTATGTGCGTTGTCAGGATGTAAATGGGAATGCGAACACTGACGATTTTATAATCAGCTTTTCTGTAGATACGAGCGTATCTGGAAACAATGGAAGCACCGTTGCCAGCACATTCAGTGGAGTAGAAGATCCTTTATCGGAAAGTGGCATGTGGGATAAGCCCGGCTCGTGGACTCCGCTGAAGAAAAACAATGGCGCATACACAACACAGACCACCAGCGCGGCTCGATTGGTAACACCTCTGCTAAGTGCAGATCAATATGCCGAAATCACTTTTGATCAGGACCCCGGATCCTCAAGCTGGCCGGGCGTTATGACGAGAGTACAAGGAGCCGCTAATGGAAGCGGTTATCTCGCCATTGCCTATGCGGGACAAATAATTCTGTATCGCACAGATGATATCGGCTGGTTAAGCTTTACAGCTTTAGGATCAGTATCTGCTCCGATAGGAACAGCGCCGCGTCACCTGCGATTGGAATCGCAAGGGGCAACGCACAAGGTCTACTTCAATGGCGTATTGATGATGGCCGTTACAGACGGCACATATACCATGGGGCAGCCTGGCACTGCTGATGCAATCTTCGGCGGACCAACAGTGAAAATTCTCTCGTTCAACGGAGGATCTCTGGCACAAAACTAGAATGGATAATCTTGTTTCTAAAGAGGGACGCGTTTCCACGCGTCCCTCTTTTTATTACAACTGAGTTCTAAGGAATAGTTTCGCTGATCACGTTAGAAGGGATGCTCTCCACTCCATCAGCATCAACGCTCTTTACCTCATAGTTATAGGTGGTTCCACTCTGAACGGTGCTGTCCGTATAAGTGGTGCTGGTTTCGACAGATGAATTCAGCAACTGATAGGTTGATGTGCCGCCTGTCGATCGATAGACGTGGTATCCAATTACTGGATCGGAAGAAGTGGAAGGCGCTGCCCATGTCAGGCTAACCGCATATTGTTGTACAGCAGCGCCAGTGCCGCTAAGGTTGACGGTGGCATTGGCATTGGTGGAAGAGTCGCTGCTGATCGTTAATTGCCCTGTGACCGCTCCAGCAGCTGTTGGAGCAAATTGCACTTGGAGTGTCACTGATTCTTTGGGATCAAGTGTTAGCGGGAAGCTCGCGCCCGACACGCTGAAGTCCACGCCCGATATGTCTGCGGCGTTAATTGTAACCGCAGCCGTTCCGGAGGAAGTGAGCTTAAGCGTCTGTGTCGAGGAAGAGCCGACGGATACGCTGCCAAAACTCAGGCTGGCTGCGCTGATCGTCAACTGAGGACTGGTTGCAGCTGTGCCGGTGCCTTGTAAGCTCACGGCTGCGGTTGCATTGGTGGAAGAATTACTGCTAATGGTCAGCGTGCCTGAAACCGCTCCTGCTGTTGTTGGATCAAATTGGACTTCAATCGTTAAAGTCTGATTTGGATTCAATGTCAACGGAAGTGATTCTGAGGAAATGCTGAAGCCGGCACCCTTCACAGTGAGAGCGCTGATAGTCACCGCAGCCGTTCCTGTGGAAGTGAGCGTGAGCGGTTGCTTTGATGGTGATCCTACTGTCACATCGCCAAAGCTCAGGCTGGCTGCGCTCACTGAGAGCTGAGGGCTCATTGCCGCTTGCCCTTTGCCATTCAAGCCGACAGTGGCAATAGCATTAGTTGAAGAGTTGCTGCTAACGGTTAGCTGTCCAGTTATAGTGCCTGTATTTGCAGGTTGAAACTTCACTTGAAGCGTGACCGTCTGTTGCGGTTTCAGTGTAAGTGGGAAAGTTGCTCCGGAAATACTGAAGCCTGTTCCTGTGACACTTGCCGAGTTGATTGTAACGGGAGCTGTGCCAGTTGAGCTCAATGTAAGCGGTTGGGTTGATGACGAGCCAACAGTTACATTTCCAAAATTCAGGCTGGCTGCACTGACTGAGAGTTGAGGACTTGTAGCTGCAGTGCCGGTGCCACTCAAGCCGACAACGGCGGTCGGATTTGTCGACGAGTTGCTTGCAATCGTGAGATGGCCAGTTACGGCGCCGGTGTTTATAGGATCGAACTTTACCTGCAGCGTTACCGTTTGGCCAGGATTCAGGTGAAGCGGGAAAGTTGCTCCCGAAATCGTAAAGCCTGTGCCGCTGATGGTTGCAGAATTAACAGTGACTGCATCCGTGCCGGTTGAAGTCAGTGTCAAAGGTTGTGTAGATGACGAGCCAACCGTGACATTGCCGAAATTGAGACTGGCAGCACTCATAGTTAACTGAGGCGTCGTTGCTTCTGTGCCTGTGCCGCTCAAATTGACGTTTGAGGCAGAAGTTGTGGACGAGTTGCTTGCAATTGCCAGGGAGCCGGATACGCTTCCTGTAGCCGCTGGAGCAAACCTCACCTGTAGCGTGGCTGTCTGCTGCGGAGCTAAAGTTAGCGGGAACTTAGCACCGGAGACAGTAAAGCCTGGACCATTGATGGCTGCAGCATTGACTGTAACTGGCGCAGTACCGGATGACACAAGTGTGACGGGCTGAGTGGAGTATGAACCGACTGTCACATCTCCGAAATTAATACTGCCTGGATGTACAGTAAGTTCTGCTGTTGTAGTTGCAGCTTCGCCCATGCCGCTCAGATAGACTGCGGCCCTGGAGTTTGTGGAAGAATCGCTGTTGATTGTCAGCACCCCCGTAGATTCGCCTACATCTACCGGATCGAATGTAACCTGCAGGCTTACCGTGTCTTGAGGATTAAGCGTAAGTGGGAAGCTTGCCCCCGAAACGCTGAACCCCGCGCCTCTGATTGTGTCAGAGCTGATGGTCACCGGTGCAGTTCCTGTAGAAGTCAGCGTCAGGTTTTGTGTCGCAGATGAACCGACAGGAATATCCCAGAAGCTCAGACTGTCTGTGCTGACAGATAATTGTGGAGCCGTAGCCGGCGTTCCTGTGCCGCTCAGGGCAATCGACATATTGGCATTCGTAGCAGAATTACTGGCTAAAGTTAATGTTCCGGAGATAGCGCCGGTAATGGAAGGCGTGAACCGCAACTGAAGTGTCAGCGATTGATGCGGATCAAGTGTAACCGGGAAAGTTGCACCAGAGAGAGTAAAGTTAGAGCCGGCTATATTGACTGCACTAATTGTGACTGGCGCAGTTCCGGTTGAAGTCAGTGTAAGTGGCTGTGATGAAGATGTTTCCACTGTCACATCGCCAAAGCTCAGTCTTGCTGCGCTTGCTGTGAGCTGTGGGCTGGTAGCAGCTTGCCCGTTACCGGTTAGATTGATGGTCGACTTGGCATTTGCCGAGGAATTGCTCTCAATGGTCACTGTGCCGGTCGAGGCTCCAGCATCCACGGGAATGTATTTGACTTGCAAAGTTACAGACTGTTTGGGATTTAACGTGAGAGGGAATGTTCGCCTGGAGATATCGAATTCCGAGCCATTGATCGTTACAGAGTTTACCGTTACTGGAGCAGTTCCTGTTGAAGTAAGCGTCAACGGCTGTGTTGAAGACGAACCCACAGTAACATTGCCAAAACTAATGCTGGATGGACTCACAGTAAGCTGGGGCGTAGACTCCTGCGTTCCAGTGCCGGCGAGGGTAATGACAGATGTGCTTTTGGTTGCAGAGTTTGAGTGAATTGTTAAGCTGCCGCTATAGACCTCAGATGTTGCAGGTGCAAACTGAACAGTGAAGGTCGCGGTCTGTCGCGGGTTCAAAGTGAGAGGCAGTGCTGCCCCTGATATGGAAAATCCTGCTCCGGCAATTGTTGCTTTATCTACGGTCACCGGTTTTGTTCCCGTGGAAACGAGCGTAATAGTCTGACTCGAAGTGGAATTGACAGTCACATCTCTAAAGTTCAAATCAGCCGGTGTTATCGTGAGCTGAGGGCTCTGTGCTGTTGTTCCAGTGCCGCTTAGATTTATCGCAGTGGCATTGCTTGCATTGGATTGAACTGTGAGCGTCCCCGTAGTCGTGCCGGTGTCTGTGGGAGAAAATACGACATAAAGCTCGGTGATCTGCCCTGGATTGAGCGTAATCGGGAATTTCGGCTGGAATAGAGTGAAGCCGCTGCCGGCAAAGGTTGCGCCTGAGATCGTAATAGGCTCCGTACCGCGGGCTGTCAGTGTTATCGGCTGTGTCGTTGATGAGCCCACCCTCACATCGTTGAAGTTGAGATTGGTAGGCGTCGCCGTAAGCAAGGCAGTTTCTGTGTCTGAAGCTGTTCCTTGCAGATTGATTGCCAGGGTACTATTGGTCGAATCGTCGCTGCTGAGAGCAAGATGTCCACTCACTGAACCGGCAACCGATGGCTTGAATTGCACCTGTAATGTCGCTGATTCCTGTGGATTGAGTTTCAATGGAAATGTTGCTCCGGAAACCGCAAAGCCGGCTTTATCGAAGATAGCTTGACGCACAGTGACAGCAGAATTCCCGGTGGACGTAAGTGTAACCGATACTGTGGCAGATGAGCCGAGAGGTACAGTCCCAAAGTTCAATGTGCCGGTGCTCGCCGATAGTTGGCGGGTATCAGCGTTGCCTGCATATCCACTGCCGTTAAATCGGCAATGCGCCACACGTCGTGCCGCAGAATCGACTGCCGTTAGGTCACCGGTATAGGTTGTATTGGCTCCTGGCGTGAATCCAACAGTGACGTCATATGTCTGCCCCGGATTGATTGATATCGGAAGATGAGACGAAGTATTCAGGGTGAAGGTTTGACCGGCGACTGTTATCTGGGCCACGTTAACAGCTTTTGTGCCCTGATTCAGCAGAGTGAGTTTCTCATTGACCGTCTTGCCTACTGGAACTTGTCCAAAGTCAAGCGTAGTGGGCGACACAACCAATGTCCCATCGGTTGTTCCATTGACGTTGTAACCGCAGCCTGTAAGCCATGCCGAAAACACGCTGCTTAGCAGGACAAAAAGTCCATACAAAACAAATGCGGAACTGGGACTGGTACGAAAACTCCTACGGCGTACAAGCGCCGTGAGGAGTGCGTGTGTGTGTGCGTGGACCTCGGAAGTCTGACCTTCCGTGCCCCGGGGGAGAGCACTTATACAAAACACGAACTTCACCTCTGCAAACGAACATGCTTTTCAGCGGCAGATAAAAAAAAGAGAAAAGCTGCGGGCCGCGAGCATCTGCAGTCCCATTTGTAATCTGGAAGCTATGGCTGCAGTCAGCTGTTATTAATTTGTAGGGTTAGACTTTGAGCATGAAACGAATAGAGTCTTACCGATAATCCGGGATCTATGTTGCTCACAACTCAACAGGGCAGCAACGATGAGGAGTAAAGAACCGGTTGATCAACAATAAATGTTGTGACGAATTAAATCGATTCTACCAAATTCCAAACATTCTGCAATAAATTGTTGACAGCGATGTTTTATAGCATTTCCCGTGTAAGTTCAAGTAATAATCCGAAAAAAATTTGCGAGGGAGCAACAACTCAACTTTTACATTAGTTTAAGCTTCCCAGTATTCAAATGTTTTCAGTCGTGGAAAGTATAGGCCTAGGCGAAGAGATGTAGCTTCTTTGTATATCTTACGGAGCGCATTAGCATATGTCGCAAGTTGTGGCTCATAAATTTCCTTCTGCTTGGCTATAAATCCTTTCAGATCATGGCCGGTATAGAACGATGTCTTATAGTCGATAATCCAAAAATATCCATCGCCTGCTTCTATAGGCTTGCTTCCGGCGCGGAAAATCCGATCGGCACGCATTGTTTGCAGCTTGCCGTTTAGCCATCCCGTCCATGATGCTTCAGATTGTGCCTGCGGGTGCGCACTGAGCAGCCATCGTCCAGTTGGGTCTTCAACAGCAGCTTCAGTCCCAGTAAGAATTTCATGAAGCACGCGTGGCGCCTGGTCGGAGGGTAAAGCCGCATTTCTCAGGATGGCCGCAGCGTGTGATTGCAGAAGCTTGTGAATATCTGCGGCATCTGCATCCGGTTGCTGGATAAGATATCCGCTTACTTGATCCAGCAATGTATGAATAGCGCTTCCCGTAAAACGCTGCAGCCGGGATCCTTCGGGGCGTTCAAAATCAACCAAATTCTTCACTACCGGAGAAATTGTGTCATTAATAGTTACATTATTGAGATACGGCTTGAATGACATATCAGTTTTCAGGCGGCGCAGTCTAAGTGGCGGATGCGCGGAGCTTGCTGCGGCAGCCAGATCGACAACTTCCGGCTCTGCGGGCAGGGGAAAAGTGATAACTTCTTTTTGTTGCTGTGCCTGATAGGCTGCCATGAAATCATCAGCAATAGCCGGCCACGCCGTTGCCAATAGACTGTCCGGTGCAACGGGCTTCAATTCTCCGGTTGCCGTTCTGGAAAGAGCGCCAAACAGGTGAAGCTCGCGCCGCGCACGCGTGCATGCTACATAAAAAACGCGTTTGCGCTCCTCGCTTTCTCTCGCTCTTCGCTGTTTTCGTACCCATTGATACAAGGGATGCGTATCTTCTCCACGGCTGCCGATTGGCGCAACAAGTATCTCGTCCTCTCCGGGACGATCCATACTCACCCGTTCCAGCATGCAAATGAGTTGTTGGCGATCCTGCCCCGCGCTGCGTTCCAAACCGGGCACGAGTACTACATCAAAACCGAGGCCTTTCGCTTTGTGGATCGTCATCAGTTGTACGCCGCAGCGTTCGCTTGCTCGCGGATCAGGCTGTGCAAACAGGCCGTTCAGCCGTTGGTCGAATTGCTCGCTGAAGCAATCAATTCCATCCATTGCAATATCATCGAGCATGCGGAAAAGAACGCGAGCATTCTCTTTCTGCTGATCATCAAGGCCATAAGGGCCTCCCAGGCTATGCCACGTGCGCTCTATCCATAGGGACAATGACATCGATTGCGATTGGTTATACCGAATCTCCATCGCACGATTGAGCATTGTAAAGACACGGCGCAGCCTTTGTTGTCCATCTTCGCTTAGAAGAGGAAGTCGCTCTTCGATAAGTTGCCGAACCGGAGTCGATGAAAATTGTTTGTCATCGGCGCCAGTGAGCACGTGCATGTCTTCAAGCAGCAATCCGCACCATGGTGCACGCAAAACAGATAGCCATGCAATGCGATCCATAGGATGAAGGAGGGCCCGAATGAGCGAAAGCAGGTCGCGAATCTCCTGCCGTTCGCTCAAAGATTCCAATTCCACTGCGCGAAATGGAATATTCCGCTTGCGCAAAGCTGCTGCGATGGACGTCAAATGTTCTTTGGCCCGTCCCAGCACGGCGACAGTATAAGAACGGCGGGGATCGGATTCCGCTTCCGTAATGTTTGGCAAGTGTTTTTCAATTATCGCAAGCGCATCGTCTGTTTCCTGCTTCCGGGCTCGCTCCAATGCATCAGGGGTAGCTTTTCCATTGGCCCCCTCGACTATATAAGGATGCAGACATACAGAAATATCCGGAAGAGCCGCTTCCACCGCGACAGACGGTGTAAAAGAAACACCGGCAGCACCAGTTGTAGAACCGCTTTCAAATATAGTTTCGAAGTATTGATTCAGCGGCTCTGTCAAGCCCGCATGGGAGCGGAAGTTCGCCGACAGCCGCAGCGGAACACAACTGTGAATCTGCTCTCCGGACACAATGCCGCGTTCCTGTACCTGTGCAAATAGTTCAACCTCTGCCTGCCGAAACATATAGATGGACTGCATCGGGTCGCCTACAAGAAAGCATGTGCGACCCTCGCCTGGCCCCCAGGCAAATAAAAGCCTTTCCAGTAATTTATGCTGGCGTCGCGATGTGTCCTGGAACTCATCCACCAACAGATGTTTGATGCGCTCACTGACAGCAAGAGCATGCTCAGTCGGTTGCTGCTCTTCAAGCACCGTCAGAGCAGATAATCCCAGCTCTACAAAGTCAACCACATTCTGTTCTGCGAAGAGCACTCTGAGTTCAGCAACGGCGTGCCGCAAAACTGTGAACAGACCGCGCAGCATCTGCCACTGTGGATCGTCATAACGCGCAGGAGGCAAATGCCGTAGATCACACAATGCAGCGAGTAATCCATCCGCTTGTGATAGTCGACGAATTAATTCCATCATGCGATCTTTGTAGCGCTTGCCAGTTGGGGGAAACCCCTGGCCTACATTGACCTGTTTTCTCCATGCATCTCCCTTAGCCGTCAACAGAAGATTGCAGAAGCACTGCCACTGATCGAGAAATTTATCGTTGGGCTCAGGAAAACTGCGCAGGTGAGAAATAGCCCGAAGATCAATCTCTGTTGTATTTTCTGAAGCGTAGTTGGCTAACTGTACCAGTTCGTCTGCAAGGATATCTTTGGCCGGAAATCGCTCGTAAGCGGTCTTAAGCGCGCGATTGATTGTTTGCCGAAACGGTGCTTCCAATAAAAGGCGAATCTCCAGCCACTGATCTTCGCTGATATTTCCCACGAGAGGGAACGTATGCACCCATTGATCGCGCGTCGCCAGCATTCCGGCAATCAATCGCTGCGCATCTCCCAGATTGTTGTCGCGCAGCTGTAGTAGATGCAACAAGGATGCATGCAGCTCGCGATTGTTTCCTCCCAGATGCGCCAGCGTTCTCCGAGCAGCCTGCAGATAGAGTGGTCGCGCATCTTCCTGTGGCTGCAAATGGCCGCCCATGCGTGCCAACAGCGGTTGCTCATGGGCAATGCTCATGCATAGCGAGTCAATCGTCTGAATATTCAGTCGCTGCGGCTGCTCCAGCAGATTCCACTTGCGCGCTTCAGCGTGCAGCAGTGCTGCGCGCGCAGCTAATAGCATGGCATCGTCATCGCTGTGCCGCCGTGGATGTTCGCGTGCCTCTTCCAATTTGCGCAGAATACGAGTGCGCATTTCCGCAGTAGCGGCGCGCGTAAAGGTAATAGCCAAAACCTCTTCCGGCTCGTCAACGCATGCCAGCAATTTCAAAAAGCGATGTGTAAGCAGTTCCGTTTTTCCTGATCCTGCCGGCGCCTGCACAATATAGGACGCATGAACGTTCAGGGCTTCGTCGCGCGCTTTCTGGTCGACAGGAGTGGGATGCAGCTTACTCATCTTCGTTCCCCTCGTCTCCTGTGCTGAAGCTGCTGCTTTCTTCCGCAATACGGCATAAGCCGGGGAAGTCGCAATACTGACAGGTTTTCGTTCGATGTTTCGGATCGACAGATGCTTCGCCTAGCAAGAACTCATCTGCAAGCTGCAGCAGAGTATTTTCCCACTGATCGAGCATGCTTTCGTCATATGGTTGATTTGTCGGGATTCGCAACGACGGCGTATCGCTGAATAGATTCTGTTCCGCATGTGCCACTCGTCCTATAAACTCCGTTTCGCCTGCGCGAATCCGCGCAAACAGTAGTCCGCTTACATCGGCAATGTTGCCGTAAGCCGCATAAAGCGGCAGCTGCGGTTCGTCAGGACGCGAGCCTTGCCATTGCGATACGGATACGTCTCCTGTTTTGTAATCAATAAGGAGATGCGAGCCGTCGATAAGCGTATCGACACGGTCGGCGCGCAGGTTCAGCTTCAGGTTTCCAACGCTTACATCCTGAAGGCAAATCTCGCGTTCTGCTACCTGAAATGGCTGGCGCTTTGCTTCATACAGCATCCATTCACGAAGCCGCGTGAGCAATCGTAACTGCTCCGATTCCAAATAGGCAGACATCCACATATCGTCGGCGTGTTCTTCCACATACTCCCGAAAAACATTCTCGATGTGAAAGCGCAAAGCCTCATCCAACCGCTGCTCACTCACAACACGCTTTAGATCATCAAGCGTAGTCATACACCAGGGTTCGGGTGTCTTCGGCGACCAGATATTTTCCAATACAGCATGCAGCAGGCTTCCGCGCTGCCTGGCATCCAGACCCCATTCCGTACGGAGCAATGGCCGCGCCTGCAGCCGTCGTGCAGCAAATGACTGGAATGGGCATGCAGCCTGCCTCTTCAACACTTCGGATCCGCCGGCGCTGAGCTCAGCCGGCCATGCAACAACCTGTGAAGACCGTTGCAGAGTCTCCAAAGCTTCTGTTTGTTCATTGTCGGGCTGTTTGCTCAACAGTGTGCTTGCCGGCACAATCTCCGTTTCCCGAGGAAACAGCGAACTAAGCAGGGGCGAGACTCGCAGCTCACCTTCTTTATTCTGCCGCGCATAGCTGAAAACACACTCTGGTGAGCTCTCAGCAAGACGCTGTGTGACAACACGAGCGAGATCCGTATCTATGCCTGTACTACTATGCGGCATCCCTGCGCTGCGCTGTAGCCATTTAGGAAGCAGTGGATGGGGCTTTCCGGATAAGGGCCAATGCGAATCGTCAGCGCCTAAAAACCACATTGCATCAAATATCTGGCCGGACGATTCCAGAGCGCCAAGAATTTGAATAGGCCCATGATGCGACTCCGCTGTGAAGATCGTTTCCTGTGCTTGCTTTTCCAGCACTTGCACAAAAGCAGCCAGGGTAACGTTGCGTCCCGCAAAGTCCAGCAGAGTAACTTCGTCCAGCAATCGATTCCAGCGTTGCACAGCCTGAAACTGAATGCTGTCGGGCGTAAAGTATCCAGGCCAAGCGGCGATTTGTAACAGTGTGTCCGCCAAATCTGCCCATTGTGAATATGTGCTGCTGCCGGGTTTTACTGCTTCCAGCACCTGTTTCATGCGCGTCGCAAAAAAAGAAGGCACGTGATTCGACAAGAAGGTCTTTAACGTTGCCTCTGGAGAAAGTGCCCCAGCGGCTCGTTGTCTAAAATCGAATCGTGCCAAAGTCGTTGCCTCTGCTGGATATCGGTGAAGAAATCCGGAAAGCAGCAGCCATGAAATTTCCTCTTCCGTGAGCGGCGATGTCGTCCATTTCAGCAACAATAGCGCGGCTCGAATCGCCGGAACCGTCTTAAGCGGTACGCCCAGGGAAAACTCAAACGGCATAGGCGCGCTGTCGATGCTCAGATCGAGAGATTCCGGCATCAAAACAGACCGAAACACACGCTCTGCTTCTGCGCGTATCTCGCTCACGTCGGGCGCAATCACTCCAATGCGAATCGGCCCCTTTTCTTCAATCTGCTTCCTGCACCACCATGCGCATGCGGCTAGCTCCTGCTGCAAATCATCTGCAACAATTTGTGTCCGGGATTTCGCCTCAGGAGGCGCCGCCGGACTGTCCTCCGCAATCACTCCTGCTTCACGCAGGCTTTGTAAAAGAATCTGCTGCGCGGGGGTGAAGCGATCGAATCCAATTAGCAAAATCTGCGCGGGCAGGGCTATCCTTCCGGCCCGAATGGCGCGGCTCAACAGCGAAGCCAATTCGCTGCGGCTTGTCCAATTGCGTTCACGACATCGCTGATCGAACGCCTTTGCCCATTGGCGAAAATGCTCCGCATCTGTTTCCAGCCATGTTGTATTGCGTTCGCCATGTCGACGATAGTCGCTAAGCAGCGCATACGCGCTTTGTGCCATAGCCGCAATGCCATCCGTGGATACAACCAGCGCGGCATCTGCTTGCTGCACCATTTTCCAAAGCATCCGCTCCTGCCACGGAGTCAGTAGCAAAGGCGCAGCAGGATCGCTCGTAGATATCTGTTGCCACAAATGGTTTAGCCAGTTCTCCCAATCGAAAATCTGTGGAGAAGGCCACATCTCTATGCCCTTCGCACGCTGTTCCTCGGCATATAAAAATGTCAGAGCGCGCGCAGATCGAGCATTCGCAGTCACAATGACTGAGCCATTTTCCAGGGCCCGGCACGCCATTTCTGCCAGCGGTACCGTAGGTTGCGAATCGAAAAGCGGGAGCACATAGAAAGTGTAAACTGAGCTGTGATCCGTTTTGCTTTTCAAATCTGCTTGCTTGTATCGCTCGGTTGTATCGGTATCATCGGAGGTTGCCGTCAGAAATCCGGCGAGCCGCCCAAAGCCGCATCGGATGCTTACGCAAAGCACTATCCCGTGCGTGGCAAGATTGTTGGCGTGGATGCCGGGAAAGGCGAAATTGTGCTTGATGCCGCTGCCATTCCCGGTTTTATGGAAGCGATGACGATGCCCTACAAGTTAAAAAATCCGACCATCATCGGCGAGCTTCATCCGGGGGACAGCATTACCGCTACGCTTATCGCAACCGATACTTCCGATCTTCTCGACGAAATCGTCATCATTGCGCAGGCTAAACCCGATTACAAACCAAGCTATTTCTATAATCCCATTAAGCCGGGCGATAAAGTCCCCGATTTTCATTTGCTTAACCAGAGTGATAAGCAGATTCATCTATCGCAGTTTCGCGGCAAGGTGCTGTTGCTAACCTTTATCTATACGCGTTGCCCATTGGCTGATTTCTGCCCGCGCATGAGCCGCAATTTTGCAGCCATCGACAAAACACTGGCAGCCGATCCTGAGCTCTATAAGAAAACGCATCTGCTAAGTGTCAGCTTCGATCCCGAATACGATACGCCGCAGGTTCTTCGCAGCTATGGCAGTTCGTATACCGGAAGATATACACAGGAAACCTTTCAGCACTGGGATTTCGCCGCCCCCAGCAAGAACGATCTTCCCGCTGTATTGCGTTTCTTCGACGTGGGCGCCACGCCGGAAAAGGATCATACTATCACCCATTCGCTTTCGACGATTGTCATCGGCCCTGACGGCAAGGTCTTCAAATGGTATCCAACCAACGACTGGACGCCTGACCAGATCGTCAGCGATGTAAAGCAATTGATTGCACAACAGGGGAAGGCATGATTCTTATCGTGATGGGAGTGAGCGGTTCGGGGAAAACAACACTGGCGCAGGCATTGTCGAAAGCCACCGGCTGGCAGTTTGCAGAAGGCGACGATTACCACAGCGCGGCGAATAAGGCGAAAATGCATTCCGGCATTCCGCTGACAGATGAAGACCGCACTCCCTGGCTAACAACTTTGCATAACCTTATGGTGGGTTGGTTTCAGCGCAACGAAAACGGCATCCTCACCTGTTCCGCCCTGAAAGAGACATATCGTCGGCTTCTGACGGACGGCTTGTCGCCGGAGTCTTACCGCTTTGTGCTCACGGAGGCGCCCAAAGAGCTCATCTCTGAGCGCATGCAGGCGCGCCATGACCACTTCATGCCCGCCGCTCTGCTCGATAGTCAACTTGCAACACTTGAGCCGCCATCCCATGCTATCCATGTTTCATCTCAGCAGCCTGTCGAGGTGTCCGTCCAAAAAGTTCTGCGGGCCATTGGAATGATTGCGTCTGCTGCCAACACAAATTGAATCCGGCAGATTTCTGCAGAGTCTTTTAGAAAGCAGTCCTCGTATGCTCTATTCTGGATGCAGCGGAGGCGCTTTCATACATGGCAAAAACTACCATTAGTTTTGGCGTAATACTTATTCTTTTAGGCATCTTCGGTTTCGTAGCTACCGGCAGTCACGCGCCCACGGCGCTTATCCCTGCAATTATCGGTCTTATCCTTGCAGTTCTCGGTTTCCTGGCGATTACCGACGATGCAAAGAAACGCATGCTTTTCATGCACATCGCGGTCACCATCGGGCTGCTCGGCTTTCTCGGCACAGTAAAGAGCATCTTTGACTATATTCAGCTCTTGCAGGGGCATCAGTTCCTGCGACCGGCAGCTGTTGAAGAAAAAGCCGCCATGGCCGCCCTTCTTCTTATCTTTGTTATTCTCTGTGTTCGATCCTTTATCGCAGCACGCAGAGCAAGGGCTTAACAATGGTCCGAGCCGGCGGAGGAATGTCGATGAGGGCAGAGCGCAGCGGTGGCCACCGCAGCGCCATACGCGCCGCGGCCGGCGACCAGCCAAAAAAGAAGACGGATTTCAAAAAGGTCCTTCCAGAGATATGGAAACTCATCCGTCCTCGCCGTTGGCTGTTGCTGTTCGGCCTTGGACTGATGGCTATTAACCGTATCGCCGGTTTGGTGCTGCCCGCTTCTACAAAGTTTCTTATCGATACGGTTCTCCGCCAGCATCGCGCAGATAAGCTATTGCCGTTGGTTGGTGTAGTCTTCGCAGCGACCGCAATTCAGGCCATCACGTCCTTTTCGCTTACTCAGTTGTTGTCAAAAGCCGCTCAACGCATGATCGCCGACCTGCGCAAACAGGTGCAGCAGCATATTGGTTTGTTACCCGTCAGCTTCTACGACAGCAATCGAACCGGCACCCTGGTTTCGCGCATCATGACGGATGTCGAAGGCGTGCGCAATCTCATCGGCACAGGCCTGGTGGAATTTCTCGGCGGCATTATGACGGCCGTGCTTGCCTTCGGAATTCTTCTGCACACAAGTCGTAAGATCACTCTGATCGTTTTTGCCGTAATCGCAATCTTTGTCATAATTCTGCAGCGCGCTTTTAAAACCATCCGCCCTATTTTTCGTGAGCGCGGCAAAATCAATGCTGAGGTAACCGGACGCCTCACAGAATCGCTCGGTGGAGTGCGTGTCGTAAAGGGATATCACGCAGAGCAGCGCGAAGCCGGAGTCTTTGGACAGGGTGTGCAGCGCCTGCTCGATAACGTCATGCGTTCGCTCACTGCTACCAGCGCGTTGTCTTTCGCGGCAACGACGGTCCTGGGTATCGTTGGCGGTCTTGTCATGCTGTTAGGCGGTCGTGATGTGCTCGCGCATAGGCTCACCCTCGGCGATTACTTCCAGTACAACATGTTCCTCGCCTTTATGATCGCCCCCGTTTTCCAGATCGTGAATATCGGCACGCAACTCACCGAAGCTGTGGCAGGACTGGACCGCACGCTGGAAATCCTGAGTGAAATGGATGAGTTCAGCGATCCCAAGCGTACCGTGAAGCTCGGCGAAATTCGCGGCGAGGTAGCTTTCCAGGATGTTCGATTCAGCTACGAGACGGACAAGCCGGTGCTGCACGGCATTTCGTTTGAATCGCGTCCGGGAACGGTAACCGCTCTGGTCGGTTCCTCAGGATCCGGTAAGTCCACCATCATCAGTCTTGTCTGCGGGTTTCATAATCCGGATTCAGGCCGTGTGCTCGTGGATGGCATCGATCTTTCTACGGTTAAGCTCGATACGTGTCGCAATCAGCTTGGCGTAGTTCTTCAGGAATCATTCCTCTTCGACGGCACCATACGTGAAAACGTCGTCTTTTCTTATCCTGATGCTACCGAGGAGCAGTTTCTGGAAGCGTGCCGCATTGCTCGCGTGGATGAATTTGCAGAACGCTTTCCGGAAGGATATGACACGATCGTTGGCGAGCGCGGTGTAAAACTCTCCGGCGGACAGCGCCAGCGCCTTTCCATTGCTCGTGCCATCTTGGCTGACCCGCGCATTTTGATACTGGATGAGGCGACCTCGTCCCTCGATTCAGAATCGGAACAGATGATTCAGCACGGCCTGAGCTACCTGATGCAGGGACGCACAACCTTTGTCATCGCTCACCGGCTCTCAACCATTCGTCGTGCCGACCAGATTCTCGTCGTTGAGGCCGGCTCCATTGTCGAACGCGGAACTCACGAGATACTGTATGCGCTTGGAGGCCGGTACTTCGATCTCTACACTCGCCAGCATGGATTGGAGGCAAACCTGTTCCTTGCACCGGGAGAAGGCGATACGGTAGAAGAGATTCGCTAGGAATATCCAGCGAGATTCGCTACCGATCGTCATGTTGTGCTATCAAATAAATAGCGGCTATGGTATTCATAATCCCGCCTGAGCAAACTACAGCGTGAATTGGCTTAGAACAAGAGAGAGCTATCTTCCCCAATTAGCATTGGTGCTTTTTGGGTTGGCTGTAGCCGTCTTTGCCTGGGGCCTGCAATATAAACTTTCGCTTTATGATCCGCCTCAGGCGATTTCTCATTCTATGCCGGAGGCAAAGCTGCTCACGAAGGAAGAGCAGGTCACCAGGACGGAAAGCCCATTGCTCGATGATTCCGGCGCCGCGCTGAAAAACATACATATTGTTTTATCGAGCATTTTTCTCCTTATATCACTAGCGCTCAATCTGCTGGGCGCTGCCAGTGATCGTACGCTCGTCCATTTCCATCAAATGCCTTTGCGGGTACGTCTTTTTGCCTGCATGGATGCTTTCTTCTTTCGGCCTCCTCCGGCCCTCGCCTGATTTCATCTTTCCACATACAACCTAAATCCAGCTGATTCGAATTGTCTTGAATAGGCAATTCGTCCAGCTACAGCATGTATAGGTCTATTCACGCCATGGGAAGACGTATTTGCATGAGTTTCGCAGCGGCTCTGTCGCTGCCCGTAATTTCCTTTTTTGCAGGATGCAGTTCCGGATCCAAAACGGTTGAGGCAAACGCAGCCCAAGCGCCTTCGGCATCCGTTGCCGCGGTAACGCGAGGAACCATCAGGCACACCTTGAACTTGGCAGGCCAGTTCCAGCCTTATCAGGTGATCGATGTGCATGCCAAGGTTTCCGGTTACATTCGCCATATTTATGTCGATATTGGCGACAAGGTGCGGCAGGGACAGGTGCTTGCTGTGCTTGAGGTTCCGGAACTGAGCGCGCAGTTGAAGGGCACCGTCGCTGAAGTGGCGCACAGCAAAGACGAAATCACACGCGCGCAGCATGAAGTGCTCCGCGCGCAGGCCGAACACACTGCCTTGCACTCCGACTATCTGCGTCTGAAACAAGCGGCAGCCGCCCAGCCCGGCCTTGTCGCTCAACAGGAACTGGACAATGCGCAATCCAAGGATCTCGCATCAGAAGCGCAGGTCGACGCCGCGAAAGCCGCTTTAGCTGCGGCGAAGCAGCAATCGGATGTTGCCGGAGCTGACAACGAGCGTGTCAGCGCTCTCGCCGATTACACCAAAGTCATTGCTCCTATCGATGGCGTCGTTATTTGGCGTTATGCCGACACCGGAGCATTGATTCAGGCCGGTACTTCGTCCGATGTACAAACGCTTCCTGTCGTGAAGTTGTCTCAAAGCGGCCTTCTTCGACTTCGTTTTCCCGTCCCGGAAGATGCCGTGCAGTTCATTCATGACGGGTCGTTGGTAAATGTGCGTGTGGATGCCGTGAATCGCTCGTTTGTAGGCAAAGTAGTACGGTTCACTCGCAATATCAGTATGGCCACACGAACCATGGAAACCGAAATCGACGTGGAGAATAAAGACCTCTCATTGACGCCGGGCATGTATGCAAATGCCCGCCTCGAATTGGAACGGAGGGATAACGTGCTCACAATTCCCGTGCAGGCAGTAATACGCAATGGTTCGCATGATTCTGTATTGGTTGTGAACACACAGAATAAGGTCGAATCGAGGGATGTCGATCTGGGGCTGCAAGGCTCGGCCCTGGCAGAAGTAAAGAGCGGTTTGGCAGAAGGGGATCGGGTCATTATCGGCGGCCAGTCCAACTATCAACAGGGTGAAACGGTGACGCCGAAACTCCAGCAATTGCCCACAACCGATGTGAATCAGGAACAAGCGGGAGGTGGAGAGTAATGCCATCTTTCGCTCTGAAATATCCATTCTTCATCATCATGATCTGTCTGGTGATTGCCGTTGTCGGTGTCACCAGCATCATCAGTATGCCGGTTGATCTCTTTCCCCAGATCGATATCCCGGTCGTTGTCGTGGCTACGTTTTACTCCGGAATGCCGCCGCAACAAATTGAAGCAGACATCACTGACACCTTTGAGCGCTTTTTCACTCTGGGCAGCAATATCGATCACATAGAATCCCGCTCTTTAACCGGCGTCAGCCTTATCAAGATTTACTTCAAGCCCGGCACCGACAGGAACGCCGCGCTCAGTAACATCTCAAACCTTGCCATGGCAGACTTGCGGCGCCTGCCACCCGGAACATTGCCTCCCGTCGTGCTTGGCATGAGCGCGTCCAGCCAGCCCGTATGCCTCGTTACCTTAAAGGGAAAAGGTCTGAGCGAGACAAACCTCAAAGACCTCGCACAGTTCCAGGTCCGCAATCAGATTGCCAACGTTCCCGGCGCCTCCGTGCCGCAGCCTTTCGGTGGTCGCTATCGCCAGATCATGGTCTACGTCGATCCAGTAAAGCTGGAAGCACACAACATGAGCCTGATGGATGTAGTCCATGGCGTGAATCAATCGAATCTGATTCTGCCCGCAGGCGACGTGCGCATCGGCCCGAAAGATTTCAATATCTACGCAAACAGCCAGGTACCGACGCCTGAAGAGATCAATGATCTCCCATTGAAGTCCGTAGGCAATGCATCGGTTATGGTGCGCGACATCGGTCATGCCGAAGACTCCGGCACTCTGCAGACCAACATAGTTCGTATCGATGGTCAACGTTCTGTTTACATCCCTGTTCTCAAGCAGGGCGGCGACAGCAACACCATCACCATCGTCAATGGCATGAAAGCGGCAATCAAGGATCTTGTGGACATCCCTGCCTCCCTCAAGACTGCTGTTGTCTTCGATCAGTCGCTCTTCGTGAAATCAGCATTGAAAAACCTGATGAATGAAGGCGGCATCGGCTTGATATTGACTGCGCTGATGATCCTGCTTTTTCTCGGAAGCCTGCGTGCCACTTTTGCCGTGTTGCTCTCCATTCCACTTTCTGCGCTGGCCGCATTCATCTGCATTAAGGCCGGTGGCGGTTCCATCAATACGATGGTGCTGGCAGGGCTGGCGCTCGCATTTTCACGTCTTATCGATAACTCGGTGATCGTCCTCGAAAACATCTTCCGTCACCTCGAAAACGGCGAGTTGCCGGAAGTGGCCGCGGAAGCAGGCGGCAGGGAAGTGCAGCTTGCCGTACTTGCTGCCACTTTTACTACGGCGATTGTGTTTTTTCCGGTAGCTCTGCTCAGTGGCGTCAGCAAGTACCTTTTCACCGCGCTCGCCCTGAGCGTAGTCTTCGCCCTCTTTGCCTCATACATGGTGGCGATGACGGTAGTACCGCTCTATTGCGCTAAGTTCATCAAATCAGCGGGTGCCGCGGTACTCGATGTGCATGATGAAGCGGTACAGAAGAAGTCGCTCTTTCAAAAGATTGTCAGCGGCTTCAACCACCACTTCCAACGCATGTTGGAAAAATATGTTGTCACCGTCAATCGTTCACTCTTGCGGCCGTTGGCAACCACCTTCGCCATTCTCGGAATCGTCTTACTGAGCTTCACGCTCTTTCCATTGCTCGGCAGGTCCTATTTCCCCCGCACCGATCCCGGCCAGTTTGTCATCAACATCAAGTGCCCAAGCGGAACGCGCATTGAGTTGAGCGATAAATATATCGCGCGCGTTGAGCAGGAAATACGAGACGTAATCCCTGCGCACGATCTCGGCATGATTGTCTCAAACATCGGCATCACGCCCGATCTTTCCGCAATTTATACCAGCAACTCTTCCATGGACACTGCCTTCGTACAAGTCAGTCTCTCGGAAGATCACAAAACCGGAAGCTATGAATATATGCTTCGCGTTCGTCAAAAATTGGCCGACGACTTGCCTGAATTGGGAACTTATTTTCAGGCAGGTGGGCTCATCGATTCCGTCATCAATGGTGGTCTACCCGCGCCTCTTGACATCCAGGTAAGCGGCAATGACATGCAGCAGTCCTATGCCATTGCCACGCAGATTGCCCGGCAGGTCAAGGGTTTGAAAAATGTCAGCGACGTCCTTATTCCGCAGAATCTGCGCTATCCGGGCTTGGAGCTGAACATTGATCGTCAGCGCGCCAGTCTCATCGGGCTCTCGCCGAAAGAAGTCGTCGACAACGTAATTACAGCCATGACGTCGAACGGCATGATCGCGCCAAGTTACTGGATAGATCCCAAGACCGGCAACAATTACATGCTCGCCGTGCAATACAACGAAAAGAAAATTGCAGGCATGAGCATGGAAGACTTTAAGCAGATTCCTCTCCGTGCACCTGATGGAACGAGCTACACCCCACTGCAGTCTGTTGCCGATATCCACCAAATCAATACACCGACTGAGGTAGATCACTACCAGATACGTCGCGTCGTCGATGTGTATGTAATGCCTTCGACAGAGGCACTGCAGGGGGTCAACCGTGAAGTAGAAAAAATTGTCTCGCAAATTCAGAAACCGAAAAATACTCGTATCACGGTACGCGGCACCGTTGTCAGTATGAATGAGTCCTTCCTGCGCTTTGGCATTGGTCTCATATTAGCCATTGTGCTGGTCTATCTCATCCTGATGGCGCAGTTTGCCTCATTTATCGATCCATTCATTATCCTCATGGCAATCCCTCCGGGATTGTCCGGTGTGCTCATCATTCTGTTGCTCACTCAGAGCACTCTGAACATCATGTCGCTGATGGGTGTCATCATGATGACCGGTATCGTCGTCTCCAATAGCATTCTCATCGTTGAATTCGCCGGGCATCTGCATCACGAAGGGCGTTCCATTGCTGATGCAGTCGTCGAATCATGTAAGCTCCGTCTGCGCCCGATTCTCATGACATCGCTCGCAACGTTGCTTGGCATGATTCCAATGGCGCTCGGCCTCGAAGCCGGAAGCGAGCAATATGCGCCGCTGGCCCGTGCCATCATAGGAGGGCTTGCCGTCTCGGTCGTAGTGACTGTCTTCCTTGTACCTGCTGTGTATTTGCTTGTTCACGGCAGAAAAGAAAACAGAGCTATGGGAGAGGAGGCATAGTGATGACACTCAGCTTCAAGCGAATCCTTTATCCCGCCGTCAGTGGCATTCTCCTGTCATGCGGAGCTTTCGCGCAAACGAAAGCTCCGCTGTTACCCGACGTCCCGCCGGCGCGCCTGATCGCAGAATCGCAAATGCCGAAAGCCCCGGTTCAGGCAAATGGAGTAGATGCGCCTCTCCAGCGGCTGACGCGCGTCGAGGCCGAGCAGATGGCCATCAAAAACAATCCGCACATCAGCGTGGGCCGCTTGCTCGCGCTGGCGCAGCACCAGGTAGTCCGTCAGGCAAAAGCAGCTACGCTGCCCACGGCAGAGGGCAATATCACAGCGGTAGATGCAGAAGACGGAAGCCGCATCTCGGCAGGCTCACTTACGGCGTCGCGTCTGGTGGAGCATGCGGGCGTGGGTGGCAACTTCAGCCAACTCATTACTGACTTTGGCAGAACGAAAAACCTCATAGCCTCTGCCAAATTGCAGGAAAAGGCACAGAACGCAAATGCTCTGGCCACTACGGAAGACATCGTCCTCGCCACCGATCAGGCTTTTTACAACGCGCTGCAGGCGCAGGCCTTGCTTGGGGTTGCGCAACAGACCGTATCCACTCGTCAGACCACGGAAACACAGGTCAATCAGCTGACAAAAAACAACCTCAAATCAACGCTCGATCTCAGCTTTGCCGATGTCAATCTGTCGCAGGCAAAGCTGTTGCTTCTCGATGCGCAGAATAACGCTGCCGCCACCATGGCAGCTCTCGATGCCGTGATGGGCCTCGATCACCAGCTCATTTATGAGCTCTACGATAATCCAGCGCCGCTACAGCCTCCCCCAACCGATGTCGAGCAGCTCATCCGGACAGGGCTGCAGCAGCGCCCCGATCTGCAGGCTCTGAGTTATAACCAGGAAGCGGCTCTTAAATATAAGAATGCGCAACGCGATCAACTGCTTCCTGCGATCAGCGCCAGGGGAACAGTGGGCACTGTGCCTGTCCGCTCCGATCAGTACTACACCAATAATTGGTGGGGAGCAGTCGGTATCAACGTCAACATTCCGATCTTCAATGGATTTCTCTACAATGCGCAGGCAAAGGAAGCATCGATTCGTGAAGAAGCTGCCGGCGAGCAAAGCCGCGATCTTCGCAATACCATCGTGCGAGATATTCGTACGTCGTGGCTTGCCGCCAATGCTGCATTTCAACGTGTGGCTGTAACAGAAGAGCTGATGAAACAGGCAAATCTCGCGCTTCAGTTAGCGCAAACACGCTACAAGCTGGGACTAAGTTCAATCGTTGAGTTAAGTCAGGCGGAATTGCAGCAGACAGACGCTGCGATCGGGAATACAAATGCGCGTTACCAGTACCGTCTGGCACTGGCAACGCTTAATTATGAAACCGGAGCCACACCCTAATCAGTGGATTCGGATATCGCCGGAACCGGTTTCGACACGCACGGTTGGCCCGCCGCCATTCACATCGCCCGTGATGTGGTGGCGCTCCAGGCTGCCGTGCATGGTGATCGGTGGATCGCTATGAATGGAGCCGGAGCCGGTTTCCGCGTCCAGCGAAAAACGAGCGTTGCCGGTGTTTAAAGTAACCGATCCGGAGCCGGTCTGCAGCTTCCAGTTTTGCGTGGGCTGGCCTTGAACCTCAATATCGCCCGAGCCGGTTTCAGCATATAAATCGCCCTGAACTCCGTTGAGCTGAATCGTTCCGCTGCCGGTTTGCGCTTTCACGCTGGTCGGCGATTGCAACTGGGCGCGAATATCGCCAGAGCCGGTTTGAAGCATCGTTCGTCCACTTAAACCGGAAGCATCGATCGATCCGGAGCCGCTGTTCAGTTTAGCCGGACCGCTTAAATCAGAGACATGAACATCGCCCGATCCGCTGCTAGCCGCCAAAATCGTACCTTTCGGCACCGAGATGTCGTAGTCAATGGAAATATTTTTGTACTCATCCGAGTGCTTGCCCACATTGATGATGTTTCCCGATTGTTCAATCGGAGGATTGGCAACAACCTGGTGCACCCGCTCTTCCGGCGAGCCCATATCGATCCAGCTGTTCCATTTCGCTGCATGGACATGGCCGATGATATGGACACTCGAACCCGAGCCGGGCGTAACACGGATGTAACCCGAGCCCGTGCTGACATTCAGCGTTACATTGCCGTTGGTTTGGAGCGTTTTGTCAAAAGTCCCGTCCGCTGCCAGAAGAGCTGCAGGAGAGAGCAGCAGAGCTGTAACTGCGATTGCTTTACGAAGATGCATATGCGATTCCTTTGCTGAAACGGAAGCTGTTATTTCAGGTAAATATTGGGCACACCTACTTTACGACTGTAAGACGACCGTGTCTCCCTCTTTTAATCCATCCAGAATTTCCGTCTTGCTGCCGTTGGAAATTCCTACTTTGACCGGAATTTTACGTTGGCCTTCTTTTTGTTTGGGGTCGGGAACGAAAACGAAGGCATTTTTCTGGTTGTCATACACCAATGCCTGTTCCGGAACCGTAAGCGCATTCTTATGCTCGGTAATTAAAACCTCGGCATTGGCCGTCATATTAGCCTTCAATTCGCCCGTAGGGTTATCGATCGATACCCGGACCTCAAAGGTGGTCACGTTGTCTTTTTCCACGCCTAAAGGCGCAATTTTGGTGACTTTACCGTTGAAAGTCTTGTTCGGGAAAGACTCCACGCGAATGCGCGCCGGCTGCCCCAGGTAAACGCTTCCGATATCGGCCTCATCGACCTTGCCCTGTACATAGACCTGTGTGGTATCGCCCAGTGTCATCACCAGCGTAGCTGTCGAGCCCAGCACCAGAATCGAGCTGACCGCATCGCCAATTTCTACGTCCCTCGAGAGCACAACGCCATCCATGGGGGAAACCAGCGTCGTGTAGCTGAGCTGCTCGTTCAACTGGTCCAGGCTTGCCTGCGCTTGTTGCACCTGCGCCACCGCTTGCTTCAGCTTTGCCTGGTCTACGCTGATCTGCGCAACCGAGGCATCCCGCTTATTGGCAGCCGCAACATAGTTGCGTTGCGCGTCGTCAAGCGCCTGTTGCGACACAATGCCGTCGCTCTGCATGGCGCGGTTACGATCATATGTCGATTTGTACATAGGCAGGTCGGGAGCAGCAGCGTTGACCTTATCCTGATCGATATTCGCCTTATAGGTGATGACATTTGCTTCGGCAGCTGCTAGTTGCGCCTTTTGCGCCGCTACCTGTGCCAGGATTTCCTGCTGGTCCAGCTGCGCAAGTACCTGTCCTTTATGAACATGCTGATTAATGTCGACAAAAAGCTTTTCGACAATGCCGCTGGCCTTCGATTTCAATTCAACCTTGGTAATCGGTTGAATTTTCCCCGTAGCGACAACACTTTTGGCAATATCGCTCCGTGTCGCCTTCGCCAGCTTGCCCGGATCGATCTTGCTTCCGCTGCCGCGAGCTACTGCGACAACAGCAATCAACACCACAATGACTGCCGGGATAGTCCAGAGCCACCATCTTTTCTTTCGTTTACGTTGCGTTGTCACGCATCACGCTCCCCGCCGTTGAAACTCCGCCTTTATCCATTAGGCACTTGTCAGCGTGGTATACGAAGACCGTGAGCCGTTAGTTCCATACTGTGAACTGTTAAACTCAGGAAAAAATGTCTGGATTGCTACTCTTCCGGTTTGTTTCCATCGCTGTGCTGATTCTCGCCAACGGATTCTTTGTTGCGGCGGAGTTCGCGATTGTCAGCGTCCGCAAAACCCGGGTAGAACAACTGATCGCGCAGCGCAGGCCGGGAGCGCGCACCGTCCGCCGCCTCCAGGAAAACCTCGATGACTTCCTTCCTGCCGTCCAGTTCGGCGTCACTTTATGCAGCTTGGCTCTCGGCTGGATCGGCGAGCCTGTCGTCGCCGCTATTTTTGAGGAATGGCTGGCTGAGATTCCGCACGCGACCGTATATGCCCATCTCATTGCTGTGCCCGTAGCTTTCGCGCTCATTACCTATTTCCATGTTTTGCTCGGGGAACTCGTTCCGAAGTCCCTGACGCTTCGTAAAGTCGATCAGGTTGCCCTTGGCGTCTCCGGGCCTATGGATGCCTTCATCCGCATCACTCGTCCCGCTGTGCGCCTGCTCAATCGTTCTGCCGCGCTCGTCCTCAAGCTTTTTCGCGCGCCCATGGTGCATGAGAGCACCGTACACTCCCCAGAAGAGCTGAAGCTGATTGCAACCGCGGCGCGACATGGCGGCATGCTTCCTGAATTTCAGGAAGCCCTCATCCATCGCGCCGTCGAATTAAACCAGATCACAGCGCGCGAAATCATGACGCCTCGTCAGCGTATTTTTTCCCTGCCATCCAACATGCTGATCGAGGCCGCCAGCGCCCGCATCGTCGAAGAACTGCACTCCCGCGTTCCCGTATACGACCCGTCGCGTGGCCCCGACTATATCGTCGGCGTCGTCTACTCAAAGGATATTTCCCGGCTCATGCACTTCCGCGCTTCGGCCCGCACGCGTTTTGCCGAAGCCCCATTTACTGAACTGCGCCTGCAGCAGGTCATGCGCGAAGTGCTGGTCGTGCCTGAAACCAAGCCCGTCCTCGACCTTTTGCAGGAATTTCAGCAGCGCCGCCGCCATCTGGCCATTGTCGTCGACGAGTTCGGCACCACAGTCGGCCTGGTTACCGTGGAAGATGCCATCGAGCAGCTTGTCGGGGAAGTAGAAGATGAATTCGATATCGCGGCAAAAACAGCGCTTACCTCCGCCAGCGGCAGCGTAATCCTCGACGGCAGCGTAAACCTGCGTGATCTTGAAACGCAAATGAACTGGCGGCTTCCCCGCGACGGTGGCGTAGAAACCCTGGCAGGCTTCCTACTGTCGCGTCTTGGCAAAATTCCGAAGGGTGGGGAAGCGGTTGAATTTGAAGGCCGCAAACTTACCATCGCAGAGATGAGCGGCAATCGCATCAGCAAAGTAGTCGTCCAGAATCTGCAGCCTGAGCCTGTGCAGCCGGAGAAAGCCTCCTGATGCGAATTTTGCGATCGCTGCTCATGCGATTGGTGTATACCATTCCGGTCATCTGGCTGGTTGTGTCGCTGGTCTTTCTCCTCATCCACATTGTTCCCGGCGATCCCGTCGAGCAGATGCTCGGTGAAGGCGCCCGCGCTCAGGACATCGCCGCGCTCCGCCACGCCTACGGCCTCGATATCCCGCTCGGCCGGCAATACATCCGCTATTGGCAAGGCGCTCTGCATGGCGATCTCGGACGTTCCGTCCGCCTCAACGATTCCGTCACGCATCTCGTTCTTACGCGATATCCCTACACACTGGAATTGACCGCCGCCGCGCTCATCGTCGCCTTGCTGATGTCGATCCCCGCCGGCATCACCGCCGCATTGCATCGAGGCCGTACGCGAGACAACGTCGTAGGCGTCGTCAGCCTGCTCGGATTATCGTTCCCCGGCTTTGCCCTCGGCCCTATTCTCATTCTGCTCGTATCCATCAAGCTGGGCTGGCTCCCTGTAAGCGGAGCAGGTAGCATCGACCATCTCATTCTGCCCGCCATCACCATGGGTAGCGCGCTCGCCGCCATCCTCACTCGCATGGTGCGCACCGCCATGCTCGAAGAGTTAGGCCAGGACTACATCCGCACCGCCCGTGCCAAGGGCCTTTCCGAACGTGCCGTGGTCTACAAGCACGCCCTCCGCAACGCCATGATCCCCATACTCACGCTGGTCGGCTTGCAATTCGGAGCACTATTAGCCGGTGCCATCGTCACCGAAACCATCTTCAGCTGGCCCGGCATCGGGCGCCTCACCGTTTCCGCCATTTCCAATCGAGACTACGCGCTGGTGCAGGGCTGCATTCTCGCCGTAGGGCTTACATACGTCCTCGTGAACCTGCTCACCGACATTCTCTATATGGTGGTCAACCCGCGCATCCGCAACTAGACGATTGTTTGCACAGTAGGTGTAAGAGTCACACCATCAATTTCCAAAAATCCCAGTGAAATCGGCAAAGAAAACCGCCGCGGCCCAGCGCTACCGGGATTGAAATAAAAAACGCCCTTTTTGTGCTCGATCAGCGGCTTATGCGAATGCCCGCTGATCACAACCTGTATCCCCGCAGCCAACGGATCGAGATCCAGCGCATGTACATCATGCAGCATATAAATGCTGCACCCGCCAAGCTCAACCAACTCAATCGCAGGCAGCCGCGCGCAAGCGCCACCGCGGTCAATGTTCCCGCGAATCGCCGTCACCGGAGCAATACGGCCCAACTCTTCAAGAATCGTCGCATCCCCCACGTCCCCGGCATGCAGAATATGTTCAACCCCGCGGAGAGCCGCAATAGCTTCGGGCCGCAGCAACCCATGCGTATCGGAAATGACCCCAATCCTCATCCTGCAATCAATCTACCGCAGCCCGGAACCAAGGGCGTCCCATCCTGAACCAAGAGAAGGGTGCGGAAGACACCACAATTTCGTACCGCGATTTCCTCAGACTACAATCAAAGCCAACCAATCATGAATCCAGCGTAAAATTTAAAGCATGAAGGTAACCGTCGGAGTTTCCGGAGGCGTTGCTGCCTACAAGGCAGCCGAGCTTGTCCGCGCCCTGCAACGGCAAGCGCTCGATGTCCATGTTGTGATGACCAAAGCGGCGCGTCAATTTATTCAGCCGCTGACCTTCGCCTCGCTCACCGGCCATAAAGTCATCACCAGCCTGTGGGCAACTGACTCCGACGAAAGCAACCTGTCATCCGCAATCGAGCACATCGACGCCGCGCAGACCACCGATGCGTTGATCGTCGCTCCAGCCACGGCAAATATCCTGGCAAAATTTGCGCAGGGCATCGCCGACGATTTTCTGACCACCATGTATCTGGCCACAACCGCACCCGTCATCGTTGCGCCGGCCATGAACGTGAACATGTGGAATCATCCCGCCACGCAGGCAAATCTTTCTGTATTGGAAGAGCGCGGCGTGCGCATCGTTTCGCCTGAGAGCGGCTATCTTGCCTGCGGCATGATCGGCAGCGGACGCCTCGCCGAGAACGACGCCATCGTGCAGGCCGCCCTCGATATCCTGAACCACCGCAATGACCTCGCCGGAGAAACCATCCTGATTACCGCCGGAGGCACCCGCGAGTCCATCGATCCGGTGCGCTTCCTCGGCAACCGCTCCAGCGGCAAAATGGGATATGCATTAGCCGAAGCTGCCGCAAAACGCGGCGCAAAAGTAATCCTGGTATCCGCTCCCACGGCATTGCGTGCACCCGCAAACTGCGAAGTTGTCCCCGTGATCACAACCGAAGAGATGCGCAGCGCAGTTCTAAGCCGTCTCGACGAAGCGACCATCGTCATCAAGGCCGCGGCAGTAGCCGACTACAAGCCCGTCATCCAGGCGGAGCAGAAGCTGAAGCGCAGCGGCCCGCTGGTGCTCGAATTGCAGCCCACAGACGATATCCTCGCAGAAGTCGTGCAACGTCGTCGCGACGGTATGCTGGTCATCGGCTTCGCCGCCGAAACCGAAAACGCCATCGTCCATGGCCGCGACAAGCTCCTCCGCAAAGGCGCGGATGCAATTGTGCTCAACGACGTGTCCCGCGCCGGCATCGGCTTCGATTCCGACCGCAATGCCGCCACCTTTCTCACGCGGCAAACCGCCATCGATCTGCCGGAGATGAGCAAGCGCGATCTCGCCGACCGCATCCTCGAAGAAGTGATGACGCTGCGCCGTCCGCAAAAGGTGCTCGCGGAACGGTAATGCCTCGTCTCGACACAGAACAGCAGCAGGCGCTGGCAGCGCGGGTCCGTTACTACCGCGACCTCGGTGTCTTCGATTTATATCGCCGAGGCGAAGCCGCGCCGGAGCCTGAGCTTTTGCTGGAAACAGCCTCCTCCATTACAGAAACCGCAACTGTAGCCGTTGCAGTTGCAGAAGAAGACATGCCGAAAAAACAGCCAGCAGTTCGTACGCCAGAAATATTCCCTGTCACTACCCTTATTGCTCCTCATGACCGTCCGGCTGCGCTTCAGGCTGTTCGCGAAGAAATCGGCGATTGCAAGCGCTGCCCCTTGGCCTTTGCCGGTCGTCATACCATCGTTTTCGGTGAAGGTAATCCGAATACTCGCCTTATGTTTGTAGGCGAAGGCCCCGGAGCCGACGAAGACACGCAGGGACGCCCCTTTGTAGGCCGGGCAGGGCAGTTGCTCAATAACATGATTTCGGCTATGGGCCTCAAGCGCGAAGAAGTCTACATCGCCAACATCGTCAAATGCCGCCCCCCGCAAAACCGCACTCCTGAGCCGGAAGAAGCCAACACCTGCTCGCAATTTCTTTTCAAGCAGATTGAGATCATCCGTCCTGAAATCATCGTTGCCCTTGGCTCAACCGCCGCGACGTATCTGCTCGGAGCCAAAGCGCCTCTCAGCGCGTTACGTGGACGGATTCATAATTTCCGTGATTCCAGGCTGATCATCACCTATCATCCGGCCTATCTATTGCGGGATCCACGCCAAAAGAAAGAAACCTGGAAGGACCTGCAGATTGCCATGGCCGAATTAGGCCTGCAGCCGCCAAAGCGCCCCACAGCTGAATAGCGTTTCGTCCAGCCTGGCAGAAATTGAGCCCCGAATTGCCCCAAAGTCATAAATTTGGCGCATTTTTCGTTACATTTAAAAATTTCACCCACGAGAATATTTTTTCACATACAATTCCACAGTCAATATTTCAACCTGAGGGAATGCCTTGAATTTATTCCGTCGCACCGTCACTACCGCTGTTCTCTCCGCCGTGGCCGCCGCTCCATGCAGCTATGCGCAACTGGAAGGCAGCAAGGCCCAGACGCAAAAAACAGACCATCCTGTCCCATCTATCCAGGATACGGAAACCCCGGTCCAGAAAAACGCGCGCATGGAGTGGTGGCGCGAAGCCCGGTTTGGCATGTTTATTCACTGGGGGCTGTATTCCATTCCGGCTGGCACCTGGAACGGCAAGCAGATTCCCGGCATCGGCGAATGGATCATGAATACAGCGTCCATCCCTGTCGCCGATTACAAGGGGCTCGCGCCTAAATTCAATCCCACCGGCTTCAGCGCCCACGACATCGTAGCCCTCGCCAAATCCGCCGGCATGAAGTACATCGTCATCACCGCCAAGCATCACGACGGCTTCGCCATGTTCGATTCCAAGGCTGACCCCTTCAACATTGTCGATGCAACCCCGTTCAAGCGTGATCCTCTCCGCGAGCTGGCCGACGAATGCAAAAAGCAGGGCATCAAGCTCGGCTTCTATTACTCGCAGGATCAGGACTGGACCGCGCCCGGCGGCGCAGCCCTGAAGACCGGCGATCACCAGCCGCCCACCTATCACTGGGATAAAGCACAGGACGGCAGTTTCGACACCTATCTCCACAAGAAGGCCATCCCGCAGCTGAAAGAATTATTGACCAACTACGGCGATTACCCCGCTGTCATCTGGTTCGATACGCCAACGAAGGACATGACTCCGGCGCGCGCTGCCGAGATCGTCAAGCTGCTGAATCAATATCCGAAGCTCATCTGGAACAACCGTCTTGGTGGCACCTATCAGGGAGACACTGAAACTCCCGAACAGTACATCCCGGCACAGGGTTATCCCGGACGCGATTGGGAATCCTGCATGACCATGAATGATACCTGGGGCTACAAATCCTATGACACCAACTTCAAATCAACCGAAACCCTCCTGCGCAATCTCATCGACATTGCCAGCAAAGGCGGCAATTATCTGCTGAATATCGGTCCCGATTCCCATGGAGTTGTGCCACCTGCTGAAGTCGAGCGTCTGCACGAAGTCGGCAAATGGCTCTCCGTAAATGGCGAGGCTATCTACGGCACCAGCTCTACACTTTTCGGGCCTGAGGCAGGCAGCTTCAGCCCGACGGAAAAAGACAAGAAAGGCAACCCGAAGTTCATTCCTGCATGGAACTGGCGTTCGACCACCAAGGCCGACAAAATCTACATCGAAATCTTCAACTGGCCAAGCAGCGGCACCTTCCATCTGGATAAGCTGCCGCGCAAGGTCACCGGTGCCTACCTGCTGGCAGATTCCAGCCATAAATCACTCAAGCTGAACCAGTCAGGCACCAGCCTCGACGTGCAGCTCCCATCCAAGGCACTCGACCCGATTGCCACAGTTTTGGTGCTGAAGACCTCGAAGTAACAGAGGTGTAGTGCCTCCGCCGGAGTGCGATCCTTCGCACTCCGTTCTTTTTACCAAGCTAAACACGGGTGCCCCATCCTGAGTGAAGCGAAGGGTGGGACAGGAATTACACAAACCGGAAATACTAGCCGGAAAAAGCAATCTATGTTACTCTTGTTGCAGACACTTAGGAAGTGTAACGAATAGCAAATTAGCAATAGGAGTAACGCACACACCGTGCTGGCACCTGCAAAGAAAACCGACATTATCTCTCGCTTTCGCACTCACGACTCCGACACCGGCAGTCCTGAAGTACAGATTGCGATCCTGAGCGAGCGCATCGGCGAGCTCACCGAGCACTTCAAAACCCACGCGAAAGATCATGCTTCGCGCCGCGGTCTGTTGATGCTGGTAAGCAAGCGCCGCCGCCTGCTCGACTACCTCAAGACGAACGATTCTGACCGCTACCGCGACGTCATCGGAAAACTGGGCATCCGCAAGTAGCAGCAAGCTCATAGCGACCTTTGTCTCCTACGCGCACGCGACGAGAACTTCGTAAAGGATTGGAAAGCGTCAGCCGGGTCTACGGCTGGCGTGTATCCATGACGATGGCTATTTCCGCACCTCGCGAAGCCTGTCTATCCGTCGTGTATCTTCCCGCCGCCCGCGCGTGCTCCCGCAGGGGTGCCCCACATCTTGAAAAGATGTGGGAGCGCAGTGTGCTCGCACCCGTATTTGCGGCCCCTCCTACCAAGCTTCAAGAAACGAGGAAAATATGAAACAGGAAGTGACAGTTGAACTTGCAGGTGGCAAGCGGCTCACTTTTGAAACCGGCCGCATGGCCAAGCAGGCTTCCGGCGCTGCCCTGGTCTCCCAGGGAGACAGCGTGGTGCTCGCAACCGCCGTCGCCGCCCCTGACCAGAAAGAGGGAATCGATTTCTTCCCCCTCACCGTCGATTACCGTGAGTACGCCTACGCTGGCGGACGTATCCCCGGCGGATTCATCAAGCGTGAAGGCCGTCCCAGTGAGCGTGAAATTCTCACCAGCCGCCAGATCGACCGTCCCATCCGCCCGCTCTTCCCTGAAGGCTTCCGCAACGAAACTCAGGTCATCGCCCTGGTCTTCTCCGCCGACAAGGAAAACGATCCCGATATCGTCGCCATCAATGCTGCCAGCGCCGCGCTTGCACTCTCTGACATTCCTTTCGCCGGCCCTGTAGGCGCCGTACGCGTCGGTTATGTCAACGGCGAGTACATCGTGAATCCGTCCTATTCCGAGCGCCGCGAAAGCTCCATCAATATCACCGTCGTCGGCACCAAAGACGGCATCGTGATGATCGAGAGCGGCTCCGACGGTGTCACCGAAGACGTTGTCGTCAACGCTATTGACTTCGGCCATGCCGAAATCAAGAAAATCGTCGCTTCCATTGAAGAGTTGGTCGCCAAGGCTGGCAAGCCCAAGCGTGCAGTCCCCGCTCCGGAATTCGATCAGGCCTACTACGACGCGCTCTTCGCCAAGGTTGGCGATCGCCTGAAGGATGCGCTCGACACCAAAACTCACCCCAAGACCGAGAGCTACGCACTCATCAAGCAGATCAAGGACGAGCTCGCGGCTGAGTTGAAAGATCTGCCCGAAGCAGAGCAGGCCGCAGCCAAAAAGAAGCTCGCTTCTTATTACGAAACTCTGCGCGAGCGCATCTTCCGCGAACAGGTCACCAAGGAGCGCATCCGTCCCGACCGTCGCGCCTTCGACGAGATTCGTCCCATCACCATTGAAACCGGCGTGCTGCCTCGCACCCACGGCTCCGCCCTCTTCACCCGCGGCGAGACGCAGGCCCTCGTCACCGCAACTCTGGGCACCGGCGACGACTCGCAGCGCCTCGAAACCTTCGAGGGAGAGCAGAAGAAGCGCTTCATGCTGCACTACAACTTCCCGCCGTTCTCCGTCGGTGAAGTTGGCCGCATGACCGGCACAGGCCGCCGCGAAATCGGCCACGGCGCCCTCGCCGAGCGTGCCATTGCTGCCGTGCTTCCTCCTGAAGAGGAATCTCCCTACGCACTGCGCGTTGTCTCCGACATTCTCGAATCCAACGGCTCATCCTCCATGGCCTCGGTCTGCGGCGGCAGCCTCGCGCTCATGGACGCAGGTATTCCGCTCAAGTCCGCTGTCGCCGGCATCGCCATGGGTCTTGTCAAGGAAGGCGATGATTACGCCATCCTCACCGACATTGCCGGAGCCGAAGACCACTACGGCGACATGGACTTCAAAGTAGCCGGAACCCGCGACGGCATCACTGCCCTGCAGATGGACATCAAGATCGGCGGCATCACGGGTCAGATCATGCGCGAAGCACTCGAGCAGGCTCGCCGTGGCCGTCTCTTCATTCTCGACAAAATGGACGCAGCCCTCAGCGGTCCTCGCACCGAGAAGTCGAAGTTCGCGCCGCAAATCCGCACCCTACAGATTCCCACCGATAAGATCCGCGACCTCATCGGGCCCGGTGGCAAGACCATCCGCGGCATCATCGAGGCCACACAGGTCAAGATCGATGTAGACGACACGGGCCGCGTGAACGTTGCCTCATCCGACGCGGAAGGCCTGGACAAGGCCTTGGCGATGATCAACGACCTCACCGCCGTTCCGGAAGTTGGCAAGACCTACCTCGGCAAAGTCGTTCGCCTGGCCGAGTTCGGAGCCTTTGTCGAAATCTTCCCCGGCACCGACGGTTTGCTGCACATCAGCGAAATCGCCGAGCATCGCGTCAAGGACGTAAAAGACGAGCTGCGCGAAGGCGATCAGGTTCTCGTCAAGGTTCTCGGTATCGAAGGCAATCGCATCAAGCTTTCGCGCAAAGCTCTCTTGAAGGAACAGCGCGCAAAGCTCGGCCTCACTGAACCGCAGGCAGGACAGGTCAGCGACCTGACTGCATCCAGCGATCCCGAAGAAGGCGGCAAACGCCACGCGAATAACGAAGAGCGCCAGCCCTCATCGAACGCCAGCACCATCACCATCGAAGGCGGAGACGACTTCGACGATGAAGAAGGCGACGAGGAAGGCGAAGAGATCAACTACAACCGCGCCGACGGAACGCCTGCCCAGGCAGGCAGCGGCGAGCGTCGCCCCGGTGGCGGAGCAGGCAATAACCGCCGCCGTCGCGGACGCGGACGCCGTGGTCCGGGACGCGGTCCGGGTAGCAATCGCGGACCTCAGTAAACAGGAACATTCATGATGGTAGGGCTGTGCTTACGCACAGCCCTTTGTTTTTCTCAACCCATCCACCTTTCGGTGGATGTTTGTTCCATAAGGCAACGGTAGACTGCCGACCATGGCAATCCCAACCGAGCCCATCGGCAGCATTCCTCGTCCGCCTTCATTGATCCAATCGATTGCGGATTCTCAATCGGGACGAATCACAGAGACTGAGCTGCAGAGTCTTTATGCAGAGGCTCTTCGTGATACCATGCGGCGATTCGAGCAGACAGGTTCACCCATCATCTCCGATGGAGAACAAACCAAGCCTGGCTTTGCCACCTATCCTTTAGCAGGATTGACTTCGCTCGCTCCCGATGGAGTCGTCATCCCCTTTGCGGACGGCCATACTCGCCAGTTGCCGCGGCTCACAGCCGGTCCCTTTCGCTATGCAGTTCATGCGGAAAGCTATTGTCGCGCCGCGCGAGATTATACGCGCTTACCATTAAAGCAGGCCGTCATTTCAGCCTCTGCATTGAGCCTGCTCTATCCAGACAGCGGCATCTCAAACTATTCACGGGAAGAATTTCTTCAAGACCTCATCCACGAAGCCGAGTCCGACATCCGAGGCGCTCTCCATGCCGGAGCAGCCGTTGTACAAATCGATTTCACCGAGGCCAGGCTCTCGCTCAAGCTTGATCCCTCCGGCAGCCTGCTCCGTAGCTTCATAGCTCTTAATAACCAGGTGCTCGATCGCTTTTCTGCGCAAGAACGTCAAAACATCGGAGTCCACGTCTGCCCCGGTGGAGATCGCGATTCCACGCATAGCGCCGACGTCAGCTATGCCGCTTTACTGCCCGATCTTTTCCAACTCAACGTCGGCCGGTTCTATCTGCAAATGTCCAGTGAAGGGAACCGGACAGAGACGCTGCGCATCGTGAAGGACCTTCTGAAACCAAAACAAATCGTCTTCATCGGTGTGATTGATCCCATTCATCCGAAAGTCGAAAGCGCCTTACAGGTCCGCGATCGCGTTCTGGAAGCTGCATCCATTTTGCCGCTCGACCAGCTCGGCACTACCGATGATTGCGGCTTTTCGCCTTTCGCCGACGACACGTCAACCGCGCGGGAAACAGCATTTCAAAAGATTACCGCACGGGTTGAAGGCACAGCGCTCGCAGCCAGAGAATTGGGAGTGTAACTGCAGATTCGTCTCCGACAGGAAGACTGATCGGCAGGCAATTCACATAAACGCGCAGAATTATGCAGGTTGCCACAGCTCAATAGGATTTCCCTCAGGATCATGCAGACGAGCGAAGCGTCCATTGGGATAGGTTTGCGGATCGATCTTCACCTCTATACCTGCCGCCCGTAGCTGGTCCGCCATTTTATCCAGGTTATGCACGCGAAAGTTGACCATCCACACCTTCTGCGCATCGCCGAAGTAGCTGCTCGTCTCGGGAAAGGGGCTGAAGATGGTCTGCCCGGCCTCCTGCTCCCAAACAGGCGAGTCATTGCTTGTTGGTGTGAGCGCGATTCCAAGGTGCTGCAAGTACCATTGCCCCAGCGCCTTGGGATCATGAGCTCGGAAGAAGAGCCCTCCGATTCCAGCTACCTTTTCCATTTTTGCGTCTCCTGATTCATATTTGGGCGGAACAGCATTGGTTGACTGTGCGGATTTCTGCGCAGTCCCAGAGAATGCGTTCCGTTCCGGCACAAGCCGGGAGCCGAAAACATAGGACAAAATTTGCAGGAATTGGCGCCTGGGAAAGCCCATTCCATTCTCCTGAGACTCTGCGTGAGCTTCTACCATACCTGCAGGCGAAACGCCGGGATAGTGAATTTTTGCCTGCGGCAAAAAAGATTATCGAAACGTCTAAAAAGCAGCGCTGGCGTACAAGATGAAATTTCGGTTGTGTTCTGCGGTGTTAACCCCAAAGGTAACACCGCTTTCTGAAACAAAATTCCACCGTCAAACGTAAGGTAGACTAGGCACGCATGAGCGCTTCCATGTACATCGTCGTCGAGGGAGAAGACCCCGGCTTTGATATTTTCGTCAATGGCCATGCTCTTGCCCGTAATGAGGATGCTCTGGAAAAGCTCGCGCTGCGCCTCGGCGTGAAGCCTCTCCTCGAATTCTTCTCAGCCGACGAAAACTCCATGGCTCTCCTCCTGGAAGAGGGAGCCGGCGACCCGGAATGGGCAAAAACTCTGCCTCCGCCGCAGTGGTTTTCACCCGATGACGGCCTCATCACCATCGGCACTCTGATGGATTTCCTGCGAGATAATCCGTCCGCGCTCGGCTCAGATACCATTCCAGTCCTCAGCGAGCTTGAAGAATATGAGCGTGTCCTGCAGAAAACCGCTGTGCGAAGCCTGCGCTGGCAGCTCGCCGTAAGCTGGAAATAAACCTATCAAGCTCAGCTTTCAACAATGGTTTTTAAGTTATTCATTTTAAATATAAAAATCAAGACAAGTTGGCATAGAATTATGCCCCGATTCGCTAAACTGGATAAAGGGACATAAAACTTAACTGTCATGTATCCCTAAGTGGCTAAGCGAAGCGAAGTCGAACGGACCGGCGCGAACAAAGTTTCGCGCGAAGCCGACTGAAAGTCGGCCCATCTGTCCTTATCTCTATCGCAGAAGATTAGTACCCATCTTCAGCAACACGAAGGGGTAGGAAACCCAATCTACCGCCCATCACGCATCATCTGCCGCAACATCTGCTCATTCTGCGGAGGCCAATAACGGCAATCAAGCTGCAAAAACACCGACGTATAAGGCAAGGTCATCGTCGTCTTCAGCACCAGAACATGAAACGTCTGCCCCGCATCATTGATCTGTTTGATCAACGCTTCATGCGGCAGCGATTTCACCGGACGATCCTTAATCAGATCGTTCAAATGCTCGCGGTACACGCGAATCCCCGGCGCAAGCTCATCATTCAGGTGCGAAAGCTCCGCATCCAGATACACATTCGGCGTCACATGAATCGAGTGATCGAGCGCCCCCAGCACAAAGCGCGTCACCGCAAGCTGATCCATGCCCGTCTCAATCGTCTCCACACCCGGCGAAACCTGCAGCGGATAGGCCGAATCCACAATCATGATCCAGTTGCGATGCCCCATCAGCGGCAGCTCCTGCTGCACTTTTTCGCGCCAATCCGGATCGGCCTGCGCGCGCAGTCTCGGCGCAGCAGCAGAAAAGAAGAGAACAAAGGATAGAAAAAACAACACAGCCTTTCGCACGATGAAGAACCCTCTCAGAAAATCCATCCCACTATAAAATTTCCGCGGCCTCGTGTATACGAGACAGGAGATCGAATGCGCTGGGCCTTCGGTGCAGATGAACAGGGGTGCCCCATGTCTCGCTTTTGAGACATGGGATGGAGATTCAGTGCGATGCATCAGCATCAGGTAAAAATTCAACCACGCCGGGCTCGGCCATCGCTCCATGCAGAGTGAATTCACATGGGCAACCCACATCTCTACGAGATGTGGGTTTAAAAACCCACATGTGCTATCATGTATTTACGCTCAGTGATTTGGTTGTGAGCCGTTCTCGCCCATCAAGCAA
>DASZUU010000037.1:0-36747 GCA_035547425.1 Alloacidobacterium sp.
CAACCGATCTTCCCACCGCCGCCGATCTCGAAAACGGATATGGCCACTCGCCCCGAGCCGCCGCCGAAACCATCCGCCTTGCTGCCGAAGCCGGCCTCGTCGGCGGCTCCATCGAAGACGCCACCGGGGACGACGCCAACCCCATCTACGATTTCAATCACGCCGTCGAACGTGTGGCTGCAGCCGCTGAAGCAGCACGCTCTCTGCCCTTCCCTTTCATGTTCGTGGCCCGGGCAGAAAACTATCTCCACAACCGTCCTGATCTCGACGACACCATCCGCCGCCTGCAAGCCTTTGAGAAAGCTGGAGCCGAAGTCCTCTACGCTCCTGGAATTATTCGTCCTGAAGACATTCAGGCCGTCTGCGCCGCCGTCAGCAAGCCTGTCAATGTGCTTGCCGGCTTGAAAAGCGCGCCCCATCTCAGCATCTCCGATCTCGCCTCCTTCGGCGCTCGTCGTATCAGTTTAGGTTCAGCCTTCAGCCGCGCCGCTATAACTGCTTTCATCAACGCCGCCCGCGAAATTAAACAAAAAGGAACCTTTACCTTCGCGGCTGAAACATATTCTCTTGGCGAAATAGCCCATTTCTATCAGCTCTGAAACCAAAAATTGTTAGCTGGATATGCATCTAATTGTGTACTCTCAACTTTTCGAGGAGACGATACATGCAATTCACAGCTCACCTGAAAAAGTGCTTCGCCGTTTTAACCCTGGGCTTTATGTTTCTGGGAATTGCTTCCATAGCTCACGCTCAATCCCGCATAAGCGATAAAGATGTAGAGCACCTCATGGAAAACCTCCACAGTGACGTGAAAGCCTTCCGCAGCCCGTTTGAAGCCGCGCTTAAGAAAAGCCCTATCCGCAAAACAAGCCAGGAAAAAGATGCGAAGAATCTCGCCAGGCAGTTTGAAAAACAAACAGGCGACATGCTCTCTACCTTCAGGCATACAAAGAAAGGCGACAATGCCTTCCGTTCGGTCAACAACACATACGAGCAACTCGACGCCATAGTTCGCCAGTTTGGTCCGCAATCTTCTGTAGTGCCCTCATGGTCCAAGGTGCAGGCCGATCTCAGCGCACTGGCTCCAGCATTCGGCATGACCGTTACCGCGCAACCCGTAGGGTCCAATTACTAACCTTTCGCCCCGGTTGCTGAAAACTAAAGGAGGGAAAACCATCAACGATGGAAATTCAACTTTGAAAGCAAGATACGGATAGTTCCTCAATGCCACTTCCTCTAACGTGGATTGCAGAAGAGAGAAACCATGTTGCAAACTATCGATCCTGCAATCCTGTACTTCGGCACTCCGGTCGTGCTCATCAGCACATTGAATGAAGACGGCTCACCCAATCTTGCGCCCATGTCATCCGCGTGGTGGCTTGGACGCCGCTGTCTTCTCGGGCTCGGCGCACGCTCCAAGACGCCACAGAACATTATTCGCACCGGCGAGTGTGTTTTAAATCTTCCATCCGAGCACTTGGCCTCTATGGTCGACCGGCTCGCCCTCACCACCGGCTCCCATCCCGTGCCTCAGCACAAATTAGAGAAAGGTTACCGGCACGAAAAAGATAAATTCGGCATCTCCGGCTTCACCATCGGTCCGTCAGAAACCGTCACCCCACCGCGCGCCCTCGAATGTCCGGTCCAACTCGAAGCCAGGCTGGCCCAGGTGCACCCGCTCGAAGAGGAAAATGAGCAGCGGCGCGGCTCCCTCGTAGCTCTCGAAGTGCAGATCACCCGGGTCCACGTCGACAGCAGCATCCAGATGGAAGGATCGCCGAATCGTATTGATCCCGATAAATGGCGCCCGCTCATCATGAGCTTTCAGCAATTCTACGGGCTCAGCCCGCGCCTCCAGCCTTCCACTCTCGCCACCATTCCCGAAGAGATGTACCGGATAAAAACCTCGATGGCACAAGTACGCTGACGCTGGGGAAGGACCGCAACGATGAAAGATGGTCCTACCTCTCACTTACCCAAGTTGTCATCTGACGCGTAGCGGATGGACCTGGTTTTCCTTTCCAAGCCAGGTCTCTTTCATAAGCCATCACCCTGACGACCAGTGGTAAAAAATCACAAAACTCATACAGCATGAGGAGGAGGGTAGTCTAAGCCTCTAAAAGGCCGGCCCGATAAAGAAACCGCAGGTTGGGCTCCATGTTCGTCTCCAGCTCTTCATGGGTTTTATCCGGAAATTGAGCTTCGAGGGCTTCCAATAGGGCCTTGCGATCGCGTGTGCCATCCAACAACTGCAAACAGAAACGGCCCACCGCATCCGTAAGATCCACCTGCGTATGCCATAGCGTCGGAGTGTAATCATGGGTACGGGCGTCGAGACGGCTCGTCGCCGGCGCCTTCGGCTTCTCCGCGATACTTTGAGCCAGCGGAGGGCTCCAAGTGTGCAGCTCGATCATGTGCGCTACTGCCATTTGCAGAAGCAGCATCGCGATTTTGTCCCGCTCTGTAAGGCCATAACCGGCTAAAAGACTCGCCACCTCGCCATACGGGACCGTGTGCGGCCAGGCCGCAATCAGACGCTCCATGACTCCAATCGTTGCGGGTTGAATACAGTGCAGCTTCGTTTCGCCCTGCAATCGATAAAATCGGGCCGCATCGTTTTCGGCAGGCTCCGATAACGCCGTCGAAGCGAAACACAGTCGGTCAAAGGACTGCGGAGGGAATCGCCTCTGTAATTTGTGGTGTGCCCGGCAAAGCAGCGTCTCTCGATACATGCGCATGCGCGCGTAATCCAGCATCTGCTCCTGCGCTATCAGATCGCTCGATATCCCCTGCACCGTCTTCATGAACTCGGGCTTGAAGCAGGGGTCATTCGGAGGCGGCAACACCGATTCGGAAAGATACTGCAGTCCATGCCTGGCCGCGTGCGCGACGAATTGGGAGAACGAAACCGGATGATATGCCGGACTGAAGTCGTCGTGGTACAGCACATGCGGACGCTTGTCCTGCAGGCGCTTATGCTGCTCCTGCAGCAATGCCCGGAACACATCGCCTTCCGGACGCGCTGCTGCCACCGCGCCTAGAAACTCGATTCCCGCCCGCACCTTGGCATCAGGATCATCCACACCCTGTGCGCCCGTAAGCATCATTTCGCGGATCATCTGCCGTTGATAGCTCCCCGGCAGCGCGTTGTAGCTGATAAATGCCACCCCGTCCTCCGCCAGGTGCTTCCCGCAGAAGGAGAGTAAGCGGTCGCTTACGGCTCCGGGCACCCAGGCATACAAACCGTGCGCGATTATGTAATCAAACTCCCCCAAATCGTCGCCAATTTCGAGCAAATCAGCCTGAAAAAGGCGAATATTCTTCAATCCCAGCGCCTCGATACGGTGCTGCCCGCGAACTACGCATTCAGCGGCAAGATCGAAGCCGGTAAAAGTGCCGCCGGGAATTGCATACGCCATCGGAATGAGGTTTGCGCCCTCATTGCAAGCAATTTCCAGCACGCGGCAGCTTGCCACAGGCGCCGGGTCAAGCCCGTATAACGTAGCCATCACGGCAAGCTGATCGGGATGGGTATTGCCGTAGGCAAACCCTGGATACTCAACAATATCGTAGGAAGAAGGAGCAATCGCCACGTGCAGGATGCCTCATTAAAAAGATATCGGGATCATTGTAGGCGGTATTTCCGGGTGCCGGAAGCGGATGAGTTCAGTGCGCGCCTGCCGGAGCCTTCCTGCCCGGCTTGACCTTCCGGAAGAGCCAGACCACAGCGACGGAAACAAAACAGATCAGCGATGTATAGCGAAAAACATCCACGAAAGCCCAGAGCGTCGCCTGCTGCCCAAGTTGGCGGTACAACTCGCTCTGCCCCGCCAGGGTACTGCTTGCCGGATTCAGCGCCCGCCCCAGGAAATGGCTCAGAGAGTTCACTCTCTGCTGAAACCAGTAGCTCGACTGGCTGACATAATTGATAATCTCGTTCTGATGGTGATCGGCGCGGCGAACCAGAAGGGTCTGCGCCAGCGAAATGCCGATAGAGCCGCCGATATTTCGCACCAGGTTAAAAATACCGCTGGCATTTCCAATCTGCTCATTCTTCAGCGTGCCGTATGCCTGGGTCGTGATCGGCACAAATACAAAACTGAGAGCAAAACCCGTAATCACGATCGGCCATAAGAGCGTAGTTGGGCTGATTTCCAGATCGACGCTTCCAAATACGAGCGATGTAATACCGAAAACAACAAAACCGAAGGTCAGCAGGTAACGGGCATCGATCTTATTGCCCAGAAAGCCAATGATTGGCATGGCTACTATAGCCCCAATGCCTCGCGGCCCCACTACCCACCCAGCGGTAAAGGCCGTATATCCAAGCAACTCCTGATAAAACAACGGCAAAACCGTAATAGTGGAGTAAACACAAAGGCCGAACATAATCATAAGTGTGCAGCCGATGGCAAAGTTCCAATCCTTCAACGTCCGCAGGTTGACCAACGGGTTCTTCTTACGCCACGAGTGAACGATAAACCACACAAACGCGATCACCAGAGCCGCGAAGGCCCACCGTATCCAGACGGCGCCGAACCAGTCGTCTTCCTGCCCTTTATCCAGAATGATTTGCAGACAGCCGGTCCATACCGCCAGAAGTCCGAAGCCTAAGTTGTCAAATGGGCCCGCCTTCGCATTCTTGATGTACGGCGGATCATGCACGAATCGGCTGATCATGAGCACCGCAATTACGCCTACCGGGATATTGATATAGAAGGCGTACCGCCAGCTATACGTATCCGTGAGCCAACCGCCAAGGGTCGGCCCCAGCACTGGAGCTACTACGACTCCAAAGGCAAAGAGCGCCATAGCCGCAGAGCGCTTTTGCGGCGGGAAACTCTCCAGCAGAATGGCCTGCGACAGTGGCTGCAGCGCTCCGCCCCCCGCACCCTGGACAATGCGCGCAATCAAAATAAACCCCAGTGAGGGAGCGGCTCCGCAGAAAAACGACGCAATGGTAAAGATAATGACGCAGATGATCAGGAAGCGCTTGCGCCCAAAACGCAGCGAAAACCAGTTGCTGGCCGGCAAAATGACCGCATTTGCGACCAGATAACTGGTTAAAACCCATGTCGCCTCATCATTGGAAGCCGAAAGTGAGCCGGCAATATACGGCAAGGCTACGGAAGCAATCGCAGTATCCAGCACCTCCATAAAAGTAGCCAGCATCACTGCAATAGCAATAAGCCAGGGATTTTCTCCGCCAGAAGCACTTTGAGTCGTGTTTTCAGCCATATTAGGGAAATGCTGATCAAATACTCTCGTTGGATACACCAGCTATGTCGATGGATGCACTAATTGAATCAATAACTTAGAAAAGATATAAGTAATGCATCCTCCTTTCAGTTATCAACATCAGATAAGTTGACAATAAATGACTCAAGTGCGAAGCTAGCATTAGCTGAAGCACAAGGCAGTGGGGCATAAGATTATGGCAAAAATTATTGGAATTGACCTCGGCACGACGAACTCCGTCGTTGCCGTCATGGAAGGCGGCGAGCCTAAGGTAATCGCCAACGAAGAGGGAGGCCGTACAACGCCTTCTGTTGTGGGCTTTACCAAGAGCGGTGAGCGCCTAGTGGGCCAGGTGGCGAAGCGCCAGGCCATTACCAACCCTGAAAACACGATTTATTCCATCAAGCGTTTCATGGGCCGTCGTTTTAACGAAGTTAACGACGAAATGAAGATGGTTCCCTACAAGGTGGTCCAGCAGGGCGACCATGTAGCTGTGGAAGCGCAAGGCAAGCTATACACGCCGCCCGAGATTTCGGCGATGATTCTGCAGAAGCTGAAAAAGGCCGCAGAAGATTATCTCGGCACATCCGTGACCGAAGCTGTTATCACCGTGCCTGCATATTTTAATGACGCTCAGCGCCAGGCTACAAAAGACGCCGGTAAGATCGCCGGACTCGATGTAAAGCGAATTGTTAACGAGCCGACTGCAGCAGCTTTAGCCTATGGTCTCGATAAGAAAAAGGACGAAACCATTGCCGTTTATGACTTTGGCGGCGGTACGTTCGACATCTCGATCCTCGAAGTGGGCGAAGGTGTGATTGAAGTAAAGTCAACCAATGGCGATACCCACCTAGGCGGCGACAACATCGACCAGAAGATCGTGGATTGGCTGATCGATGAATTCAAGAAGGATGAAGGGCTCGATCTGCGCGCGAAGGGCAATGAAATGGCTCTGCAGCGCTTAAAAGACGCGGCTGAACGCGCCAAAATTGAGCTTTCGACCGCGCTCGAAACAGAGATCAACCTGCCGTTCATTACGGCAGACGCAAGTGGTCCGAAGCACCTGGTAAAGAAGCTGACGCGCGCCAAGCTGGAACAGCTTGTCGAAGATCTGATTCAGCGTTCTCTGGAGCCTTGCAAGAAGGCCCTGGCTGATGCCGGTGTCGACGCCAGCAAGATCGATGAAGTTGTGCTCGTCGGCGGACAGACACGCATGCCGCGCATTCAACAGGTGGTGAAAGAGCTCTTCGGCAAGGAACCGCACAAGGGCGTCAATCCGGATGAAGTCGTTGCGATCGGTGCCGCGGTGCAGGCGGGCGTGCTCTCGGGTGAAGTAAAAGATCTGCTCCTGCTTGATGTAACGCCGCTGACGCTCTCAATCGAAACACTGGGCGGCGTAGCGACTCCGATGATTCCACGCAACACAACGATTCCGACAAAGAAAACGGAAACGTTCTCGACGGCAGCGGATTCGCAGACGGAAGTCGAAGTTCATGTGCTGCAGGGTGAGCGTCCGATGGCGGCCCAGAACCGTACACTGGCGAAGTTTAAACTGAGCGGCATTCCTCCGGCGCCACGTGGTGTTCCGCAGATTGAAGTGACGTTCGATATTGATGCCAACGGCATCCTGAATGTTACGGCAAAGGACAATGCGACCAGCAAAGATCAGAAGGTGACGATTACATCATCTTCGGGTCTAAGCAAGGAAGAAGTTGAGCGTATGGCCAAGGACGCGGAAGCGCACTCGGCTGAAGATAAGGCAAAGCGCGAGGAAATCGAGGCGCGCAATCAGCTCGATAGCCTGGTCTACAACATCGACAAGATGTTGAAAGAAAACGGCGATAAGGTTTCCGGCAGCGATAAAACCGATGTGGAAAACGCTCTGGCCGATGCAAAAAAGACGCTCGAAGGCACTCCTTCTGCATCTGAATTAAATGCAGAGCGGGAAAAGCTGACCGCGGCATCGCACAAATTGGCTGAGGCAATGTACAAAGCCAATGCGGCAGGCGCAGCAGGCGTTCCGCCGACAGATGGAGCGCAGGCAGCAGCCGGGGCCACGGAAGAGAAGAAAGATGAAGGCGTCATCGATGCGGAGTATGTAGACGTTGACGAGAAAAAATAACGAGTGCGATAGAACTCGGTGACACAAAGGGCGCGCTCAAACGAAACGTTGACGCGCCCCTTGTGTTTATAGAAGTAGCGGTAGATTGGAGCACTGAAATGACTGAGACCCTCTGGAAATGCGAACAATTGCGAGCCGGGCAGGTGTATAACACCTTAATGTTCAATACGCGCGAAGAAGCAGAAAAATTTAAAGTGCAGCTGAACCGTATGGAACCCGATATGTTTTGCCGCATCGAAGCGGTTCCGGTACAAATGGTCTGGAACTAATTGATGATCTATGCCTGAAGGAAATGAGATCCATCGTTTTGCGAACGAACATAACGCCGCATTTGCAGGCAAGCAGGTACATGTTGATTCGCCAAACGGTGGATTTCCTGATGCGGAAATTCTTGATGGGCGAAAACTGCAGCATGTCGATGCCATCGGAAAGCATCTCGGGTATAACTTCGGGCGCGATCTGATTCTCCATGTGCATCTGGGAATGTATGGAGATTTCAAGCAAGGTAAATTACCCCTTCCTGAAGTAAAAGGCGCGCTGCGACTGCGCATCTACACCAAAACTGACTGGATCGAACTGCGCGGCGGCACCGACACGTCCATCTTCAGGGAAGCGAAATGGCAGTCGCTGCTAAAGCGCCTGGGCCCCGATCCGCTGATTCCCCATTCCGACCCTAAGCCGGCATTTGCAAAAATTGCCAAGCGCAGCACTCCTATCGGTGCGCTATTGATGGATCAATCCGTCATCGCGGGTATCGGCAATATCTACCGTGCCGAACTTCTCTTTCGAGCGCAGATACATCCCTTGCGCCCCGGTAAAGATGTTGCGCTTTCCGCGCTGAAATCGATCTGGAAAGACGCGCAAAAGCTGATGTCCGAGGGCGTTAAGGACACACGTTACATCACAACGCGCGCCAAAGACAGACCTCATCCGCGCGGCCCCGTGCGCGAAGATGAGGAACGATATGTCTATCGCAGGCATGGCAAGCCCTGCTTTGTTTGCGGCACAAAAATTCAGCGCGCCGAATTAGCCACCCGCACCGTGTACTGGTGCCCGACATGCCAGGCGAATTAAGCCTGTTCCCTAACTGCTGTAAACCTGTATATACTGCTTTCACCGTCACTATTCCTCTACCAGAGAGAAGCGCATGTCACTGACCCTTGCGGACTGGCTCGTCATAGCCGGCTATCTGCTCTTTAACCTGCTGATCGGCATTTACTACCGGAGCAAATCCAGCGGTTCGACTGAAGACTTTTTCGTTTCCGGGCGCGACGTCTCCTGGTGGCTCGCCGGAACGTCCATGGTGGCAACGACATTTGCTGCGGATACTCCTTTGCTGGTTTGCGGACTGGTGGCTACCCAGGGTATTTCGGGAAACTGGATATGGTGGAGCCTTTGCCTGAGCGGCATGACCACCGTCTTTTTCTTCGCGCGCTACTGGCGGCGGGCTGAGATTCTGACCGACGTGGAGCTGGTGGAGATTCGTTATGGCGGCAAGCCGGCTGCCTTCCTCCGCGGTTTCAAGGCCATATATCTTGGGTTGCTGATGAACTGCTTTATCCTGGGTTGGGTCACCCGGGCTATGGTCGATATCATTGCCGTGGTGCTTGGTCCGGTGATTGCGCAGGGCCGGGTGCTGCAGCTCAGCATCGGTGGCCATGCGCTGCTGCACTATACGCTGGGCGATCCGCGGCATACGGCGCTGGCTATCTGCATCTTCATCCTGGTTCCTTTCACTGGCCTCTATACCTTCATTGGCGGGTTGTGGGGCGTTCTTGTTACCGACCTCTTCCAGTTTGCGCTGAAGATGGCGATGATCATCGTGCTGGCCTGGCTGGCGGTGGTCGATCTGGGCGGCATGCATGCCCTCAAAGTTCAGCTTGCGGTGGTGGGCGAGGCGACCCGCGCTGCGGGGCAGCCCACTTCCGATGTCATGTCGTTCCTGCCCGACTTTCACGCAGGGCTCACCACGTCGAATATCTGGACGCTGCCGCTGTTGACGTTCCTGATGTACATCGGCGTGCAGTGGTGGGCGGCGTGGTATCCGGGCGCGGAGCCCGGAGGCGGCGGCTATGTGGCACAGCGTATGTTCAGCGCCAAGAACGAGCAGCACTCGCTGGGCGCGACGCTGTGGTTCAACATTGCGCACTATGCGCTTCGTCCGTGGCCGTGGATTGTGACCGGCCTGGTTGCGCTGGCGGTCTATTCGCCGCATGGCGGATTGCATCCGAGCGCGGCCTTTGCCGCCAATCCGCAACAAGGCTATGTGATGGTGCTGCGCGACTATCTGCCTCCTGCATTGCGCGGGTTGATGGTTGCGGCTTTCCTGGCAGCCTATATGTCGACGATCGGCACGCAGCTGAACTGGGGAACCTCGTACCTTGTCAACGACTTCTATCGGCGATTCTGGGTGCGCGACGGCAGCGAACGACACTATGTCTTCATCAGCAAGATCATTACCGTCATTCTGGTGCTCGCGAGCGGTTATGTTGCCAGCCAGCTGACTTCAATCAGCGCGGGATGGGAGCTGGTGCTTAATCTTGGTGCGGGAACGGGCGCGGTTTATATCCTGCGCTGGTTCTGGTGGCGCGTGAATGCGTGGAGCGAAATCTCGGCCATGATTGTGGCGGCGGTCGTTGCCCTGGGGCTCTCCCACGTCGCTTTTAGTGGCAATAATGCAGTTGTTTTTGCAAAATCGACGCTGATTACGGCAGGAATTACGACCATTGCCTGGATTGTTGCGACGTTTGTCACGCCTGCGGAAAAAGAATCGACGCTGCTGGCGTTCTATCGGCGTGTGCATCCGGCGGTGTACGGCTGGAAGCACATTGCCGCGCAGGCTCCGGAGCTGCCGCAGGTGCGCGATTTTGGCGCGAATGCGTTCGATACTGCAATGGGTTGCGTGCTGGTCTACGGCACTCTTTTCGGCCTGGGCAAGTTTGTTTTTGGCGAGTGGATCAGTGGAACGGTGCTCATTGTGATCGCAGCCATTGCCGGATATCTCATCTGGTGGGATTTATCACGGCGCGGATGGGAGACGCTTTCAGGGGTGAAGATGCAGGAGGCTCCCGCTACCGAGCCGTGACCCCCCTCCCCCCTTTGATTTTTTAGTTTCTTTATTTTTCAATAAGATAGCGGGGGATGATCCCCCGCTATCTTATTGATTCTTCAATATTTAGATAGTTTCTAGTATTTTCAATCACTTACGGGGTAATCGACTCCGAGATTACCTCCGATTCCTTAATTGTTTCTTCCCTATATCCAGAATAGCTGATTTGGGCATAATTCCATGCCAACTTTCTTTGCAAATAAGGCCTTTTTTATGTGTAATTTATAGATTTCAAGAGTGACCAGGGAGCTTGACAAGAATTTTTGAGAAGGCCGGGAAATGGAATGTACTCTGTTGCTGCGAAACCCGCACTTCAACATGGTTTGCTTTAAAGATTGGGCCTGCGGTGCATGCCGGCACGGACAGAACTGCTGATCCCTCCACTTCGGTCGGGATGACAAGTTTTTTCCTTAGCGGGCGCGCGCGGCCATTACTCACGCGACCCCACTTATAAAGACTGAGCTGCAATATTCCTATTTTTTGGAGTTTGAGTTTTGTGCTTCGCTACCTTTGCCGGTCTTGTCAGACTTGGGGTAGTAGCCGCTGCGGGTGCGCACGTTGAGCTTGCCGTGGCCTGAGGCTGCCGCCACGACTTTGACTATGCGATAGCCGCCCTGGCTTGCGGGCTTGGTCGAGTGGTATCCGATGGTGTACTGGTTGCGGATATCGTGCGCGACTTCGGAGCAGATTTCATCCACTTCATTCAGTGAATGGGGAAAATAGGCGATGCCACCGGTTTCGTTGGAGAGCATCTGGAGGGCGCGCTTGGCGCGGCGGGCTTCGCGGCCTCCGCCATTGTCGCCGAAGAGCAGGCCGATGGAGTAGACGACCGGGCCCTGCAAATCCTGCACGCGGCGGATGGTTTGCTCGAGATCGAGGCTGGAGGCGTTGTCTTCGCCATCGGTCACGATCAGCAGAACCTGTTTAGGTCGTTTCGCGTTTTTGGCGAGCTGATCGGCGGAAGCGACGACGGCGTCATAGAGCGCAGTTCCGCCTTTGGAATCGATGTGCGCAAGGCCGTCGCGCAGCTTGTTGATGTCGGAGGTAAAGTCCTGATCGATGAAGGCTTCGTCGGAAAAGTTGACGATGAAGGCTTCGTCCTGCGGGTTGGATGCTTTTACCAGATCCAGGGCGGCTGAGTTCACGGCAAGGCGCTTGTCGCGCATGGAGCCGGAGTTATCGATGATGATGCCCATCGATACGGGAATGTCCTGGTGCTGGAAAGAGGCGATGGTCTGCTGCACACCATCTTCAAAGACATGGAAGTCGTCCTGCTTGAGATCGTTGACGAGATGGCCATGATCGTCGAGAACGGTGGCGTTGAGCACGACCTCATCGACATCGCGACGGAAGGTAAATTCACCCTTTTTGTTATGTTCCAGAGACTCGCCGGGACGGGGAGTGCCGGGATTCGACGGACTGACGGGCTGGTTGTCTGCCGCATCGGGTGAAACGATGGGGTCACGGTCGACGGTCAGCGAAGGTTGTTGTTCCGGCCTCGATGGCGTTTGGGTCTGCGGAGCAGCTGTTTGCGCGCCAACAGCGAGGGACGACGCGAGGAGAACAAATAAAAAAACAGGCCGCTTATTGCAAAGGCGCATAGTATCCGGTGCGAGCATGAACAGTAAGCAGGGGCAGCCCAGGGGGCGGAACCAGCTTTACTTTCAATTTACGCCACTTGCCGTCTTTGCGGGCATCATCCGGCTTATAACCAAGCACATACTCATTGCGTAATTCGGCACTGATTTTTTCGGCGATGTCGCCCATCTCGGAAATGTCGTCGACACGGAAGAGGCGGCCACCGGTTTCAGAAGAGATATCGTTGAGCAGCATGGGACCCAGACGCTCCTCGGTGGTTGCGGCATAGGGGTCGAAGATGCCGATGGAATAAATCTGCACATTGGATTCGCGCACGGTGGCGCGGACTTCGCCTTCGGTATAGCGGCTGCGGTTGTCGCCGCCGTCGGAGACAATGAGCAGGGCACGGCGTTCATATTTTGCCTGCTTCATTTTGTTCAGGCCGAAGTAGATGGCGTCGAGCAGAGCGGTGCGGTGCTCGGCATGGATGAGGGCGAGGCGGGCTTCAATATCCTGCGGCGACGAGGTAAAGTCCTCGATCAATTCGGGGCGGTCGTTGAATCCGATGACGAAGAATTCGTCTTGCGGGTTGGCGGTATGCATGAACCGCAGGATGGAATCGCGCGCGCGGATGACCTTATTGGCCATGCTGCCGCTGAGATCAAAGATGATGCCGATGGAGACAGGAGCGTCTTCCTGCGAAAAGCTGCGGATGGTCTGCAGCTTGTTATTTTCGTAGACGAAGAAATTTTCCTTTTCCAGGCCGGTGACGAGGCGATCCATAGGATCGGTGACGATGAGGGGGACGAGCACAAGGTTGACATCCACGCGAATGCGTTCGCTGTGGCGGGCGCTCATGGCGGCATCGCCCTGGAGAAGCGGCGGCCCGTTCGGGTCCGGTTTCGGCGGCGGCGGTGCGGGCGGCGGAACATGCACACGGTTGAGCTGATCTTCCTGCGCGATTGCCGGAGATGCAGGGATGACGAGAAGCGCGGGCAACAGCAGGAATAGAAGAACTGCAAGAGGCGTGTATGCAGTTCCGGTGGTCAAACGAGCGAGTTTGCGCCCAAGCCAGAGCGCCATGCGTGAGTACCCTCGTCCTTCTTGCCAGAATCGTAGCACGGGGCAGCAAGAGCTGGCCTATCACTTTTCCATGCCATGAGAATTGTTTCTACGGGACGTTGGCTTGCGGCAGGCGAAGTGTTTTTGCCGCAGATGCGAACCACCGCCCGGCAGAAACCTTCGGGAATACGTGGGATACAATGCTGAGAAGCACAGAGAATCCAGAGAGCTGGAAACCAAGACCGCCGCATGGCCCGTATCTATCCCTTTCGCGCATTACGATACAACCCTTCCCTGGTACGCGTGGAGGACTGCGTTACGCAGCCTTATGACAAGATCACGCCCGCGATGCAGGAAGGGTATTACAAGAAAAGCCCGTATAACCTGGTTCGCATTATTCTTGGCCTGCCCGAACTTTTTGATGGGAACGAAACGGGGGACGTGTACAGGCGAGCCGCGCGGGATTTTGCAGATTGGCGCGAAAGCGGCATCCTGGCACAGGAACAAGAGCCCAGCGTCTTTGCGTATGCGCAGAAGTTTGTTGTGCCGGGCTCGAATGGCAAGGTTGCGGAGCGCCGCGGCTTTATTGCGCTGGGCAAGCTGCACGACTATAGCGAAGGCGTCGTCTTCCGGCATGAGCAGACGCTTTCGAAGCCCAAGTCGGACCGCCTGAACCTGCTGCGGGCTACGCGCGCGCATTTCGGACAGATTTTCATGCTGTATTCCGATCCGGGGATGACGGCGGAGAGGCTGCTTTTCAACGAAGATGCAGTGCCGGAGATTGAAGTCACCGATGAATACGGCGTGCTGCATCGGGTATGGAAGATCAGCGATCCGAACACGATCAATTTGCTGGTGAGCGCGCTGGATGACAAGAAACTGATTATCGCTGACGGGCATCATCGCTATGAGACAGCGCTGCATTATGCGAAAGAGCACGCGCCTGCGCAGGAAGTAACGAGCGAGCGCAACAGCTATGCGCTGCCGCAACCGCCGTATTCGGAAGCAGCGGTAATGATGACGTTTGTGAATATGGATGCGGAGGGACTGGTGATTCTGCCGACGCATCGTGTAGTGTTTGGGCTGAAGGATTTTGACGCTGCTTCATTTGCGGAGAAGGCCAAGGCTTATTTCGATGTAGAAGCGGTAGCGGCTTCGGATGTTTCGGGATTACAGGCGAAGCTTGCGAGCGCGGGCGCTGTGAAAACGGCTTTGCTGGCGGTGATGAAGGACGGCAGCTATTTGCTGAAGGCGAAGCCGGATGCGATGGCGAAGGCACTGGCGGACATATCGGATCGGCAGCGGCAGCTGGATGTAGTGCAGTTGCATGGGATGGTGCTGGAAAAGCTGCTGAGTATTACACCGGAGGCAATTCGCGAGCAGACGAATCTGCGATATTTGCGCGACGCCAATGAAGCGATCGAACAGGTGGCGAGCGGTCATGCGCAGATTGCATTTTTGATGAATCCGGTAACGCTGGAGCAATTGCGCGAGGTGGCATTTGCCGGTGAGGTGATGCCGCAGAAATCTACAGACTTTTTTCCTAAACTATTGAGTGGCCTTGCGATTTATCCACTGGACTGATTTTCGGATGAGACTTCTGTTGGGGAGCCTGTGCTTGTCGCTGACGATACTGGCGGCAGCGCAAGAGGCTCCGCCGCCAACGAACCTGCCGGATACGAGCAAGCTGCCGGCGGTGCCGTCTGCGCCGCGAGCGCAGGTGCATCCACAGTATGTCGTCGTACTGGATGCGGCGCATGGCGGCAACGATACGGGCGCGCGCTTTAGCGATACGCTGCTGGAAAAAGATTTGGCGTTGGGCTTTGCCGTGCGGCTGCGGCAGGCGCTGTCTTCGCATGGGATTCAGGTGGTGATGACGCGGGAGACAGATGTGCCGGTTCCAATCACGGCGCGAGGAGAAACAGCGAATCGCGCGCTGGCCGCAGCCTGCATTACGCTGCATGCAACGGCAACGGGAAGCGGCGTGCACCTGTTTACTTCATCGCTGGCGCCTATGGCTGCGACGAAATTTCTGCCTTGGCAGAGCGCGCAGGCTGCGTATGTATCGCAAAGCCTGCGATTATCTTCCGAGATCAGCACCGCATTGGGGCATGCGGCAGTTCCGGTGACGCAGGGGCGCACTTCGCTGCAGCCGATGGACAGTTTTGCATGCCCGGCGGTGGCGGTGGAGATTGCTCCGCTGGCGGGCGGTAATACGACGAAAGCCGCGCCGCTGACCGATGTTGCTTATCAGAACAAAATTCTGGATGCGCTGACGTCTGCCGTTACGCAGTGGAGGAATGACTGGAGGCAGCAGCCATGATTCCCCGGCATCAACGAGTTCTCTTCTGGGTAATGCTGCTTGCGGCAGTCATCATGGCGGTGGTGCTCATCCGCATGCGCGAGCGAGCGCATGATCGGCTAATGATGGCAGCGAATAGCCTGCCGCTGACAAATCCGACGAATGCTCCGGTCGAGAAAATTACACTGCTGGTGGCGAATGACCTGGATGGCTCGCTGATTCCGGTGGAGCGCAGTTTTCCCATGCCGAAGGATCCGAATGCGCGGGCACGCGTGCTGATGCAAAAATTGCTGGAAGAATATGCGATGCCGAAATCGACGCATCCGATTGCGAATGCTTCGGGCGTGGATGAGGTTTTCCTGATGCCGGTGACGCAAAAAGGCGCACAGGGGCAGATGGCAGTGGTGAATCTGAACGCTGCGTTTGTGCAGGCGCAGCCTTCGGGCATCGAGCCGGAGACGCTGACGCTGCTTTCCATGATTGCGACACTGCATGCGAATCTGCCGCAGATTACAGAAGTGCGCTTTCTGGTGGATGGCCAGCAGAAAGATACACTGGCCGGACATGCCGATCTGACGCGCACTTATCTTGCGTCGGACACACAGGCGGCGGTGCGCCAGTGAAGATTGGGGTATTCGATTCCGGCGTTGGCGGGCTAACGGTGCTGGCGGCGCTTCTGAAACAAATCCCGGCAGCGGACTATGTGTATCTGGGTGATACCGCTCGACTGCCTTACGGGTCGAAGTCGCAGGCAACGATTGCGCGATATGCGGTTTCAAGCGCTCGGTTCCTGGTGGAAGAGGGCGCAGAGTTCCTGGTGATTGCCTGCAATACGGCGAGCGCACTGGCGCTGGATACGATTAAAAATGCGGTGCGCGTGCCGGTATTGGGCGTGATCGAAACCGGAGCGAATGCGGCGCAGGCGTCTTCGCAGAGCGGCGATGTGCTGGTGATTGCCACAGATGCGACAGTGCAGAGCCACGCGTATGAAGCGGCCTGCCGCGAGCGCGGCTTACGCGCGTGGGAAAAAGCCTGCCCCTTGCTAGTTCCGCTGGTGGAAGAGGGATGGATCGAGCATCCCGTGACGCTGGAAGTATTGCGGATTTATCTTTCAGAATTGCAGGAGCAATCGCAGCTGGCAGAGCTGAAGCCGGATACGCTGGTGCTGGGGTGCACGCACTATCCGCTGCTGCGAGCGCAGATTGAACGCACAACGCCTGCGCTGCGAGTGATCGATTCGGCAGAGGTAACGGCGACGCAGGTGGCGCGCGCGCTGCCGGAGCATGCACAGCGAGGCTCCGGCCATCGCAGGTTTTATGCCACCGATTCTGTCGAGAAATTTCGCCGGCTGGGAACCCGCTTTCTTGGCGAGCCGATCGATGCGGTGGGACTGGTCGATCTCGGCGGCTGATATTCTTACGTGTTTGGAGGAAAGGAATTCCATGTTGAATCTTGAAGGACGGGTTGCCGTTGTTTTTGGAGTGGCCAATAAGCGCAGCATTGCCTGGGCTATTGTGCAGAAGCTGCATGAGGCGGGGGCGAAGCTCGCGATCGGTTACCAGAATGAACGGTTGAAGGCTGAGGCCGATAGTCTGATTGCGGAGCTGCCGGGAGCGGAAGCTTTCCAGTGCGACGTGTCGAATGATGCGGAGATTGCGCAGGTCTTTGAGCAGCTGAAGGAGCGCTATGGCAAGCTGCACGTGCTGGTGCATTCCGTGGCTTTTGCGCCTGCCGATGAATTGAAGAATGACTTTTTGCAGACCTCGCGGGAAGGTTTCCGCATAGCCCACGATGTGAGTGTGTATTCGCTGATTGCACTGAGCCGCGCGGCTGCTCCGCTGATGACGGACGGCGGCAGCATTATGACGCTGACCTACTACGGGGCCGAGAAAGTTGTGCCTCACTATAACGTGATGGGTGTGGCAAAAGCAGCGCTGGAGGCTACGGTGCGTTATCTTGCGGCAGACCTGGGCAGGCTGAATATTCGCGTAAACGCCATTTCTGCCGGGCCGATCAAGACGCTGGCCGCACGCGGCATTGGCGGACTGAGCGATATGTTGAAGGCGCATGCTGACCGCGCTCCGTTGAACCGCAATGTAGAGCAGGCGGAAGTAGGCGGCACGGCGCTGTTTCTTGCATCCGATTTAGCAAGCGGCATTACCGGAGAAACGGTGTATGTCGATTGCGGTTACAACATTATGGGCTTCTGATTTTTTATCGCCCTGCAATGCCTGACGCGTAAGGTTACAGCTTCGGAGTTTTCCAAATGCCTGTTTACAAGTACAGCGTGCTGAAGGGCGATCCCACTTCCGGCAGTTTATCTTCCGATTCGCCTCCGCATTATCTGATCGATGTGGAGGCGAACGGAAAGACCTACCAGATTGCCGTCAATATTGAATCGACGGACGGCTCGCAGGTTCTTTATTTCATCAACGACAACTACACGCCACCGGACGCTTCCCTTCTCGACGGCCTTGCCACAGGCATGACGCAGCTCGCCATGAAGAGCAATCCCGCCGTGGACTTTGTGCGCAGCACGGCGAGCGGGCAGCCGATTGTCACGCTGGACCGGATGCAGCTGCTGCCGCTTCCGGGACAGACGGCATCTTCCAATCTGCAGAATGCGGTGATTCAATTTTTGAACCAGGCAATTGCCGATGATAACGGCACGATCTACGCCTTCGGCAGCCAGTACACGGACGGCACCGGGATTCACGACATTCACATGAACCAGGGGAATCCGCCCGGGAGCTTTGAAAAGGACAACGGTATCTGGCAGGATGGCATGCTGGTCTTCGAGCTCCCGGCAAGCAGCACGCGGGCTGCGATCTTTATTGCGTTTCAAACGGAGTCATGGACTACCGACGATAACGGCAATCCTGTTTCGTAATGCGCAATTTTGTGCCTGATACGGGCTAATCCTTGAGCGTCAGCGTGATTCTGCGCGAGTCCCCGCCGGTGGTTTTCATCACGATCTCGCCATTGCTGCGCTTGGCTACGCTGGGGAACTTGTCGCCCCATTCAACTAGCACGATGCTGTCGGGCGTAGCGATTTCGTCGAGGCCGAGAGAATCGAGCTGGCGCTCCTGCTCGATTCGGTAGAGATCGAGATGGTAGAGCATGACCGGCTCATCTTTGCCATGATCTCGGTGCGTGCCCTCGTATTCGTGGATGAGGGTGAAGGTGGGACTGGTGACCTCATCCGGTTCTGCGGCGCCCAGCGCCTCGGCAATGCCTTTGACCAGCGTAGTTTTTCCTGCGCCCAGATCGCCTTTCAAAATTAGGAACTTCGGCGGCGTAAGCAATTTTGCAATTTCATGCCCGACACGAATCGTATCGGCGGCGCTGCGCGTTTCGAACTCGTGGACCTTCGTACCTGTCGCCTGTGTCATCGTGGCATCCCCTGTATCCAAACATAACCGCCTTTGTCCTCGGAACGAAAGCGAAAAGCTGGTGAAAGATGTGCAACTGTGTCGGTGGCGAGCAGGGTATGTTCATCCTGCTCTCGTATGGCAAAGTCTGCGGCAAGACCATGGAGGTAAACGGCGGCGTTCACCGCTTCTCCTGCCGTTTGCGGATATTGCGCCAGCATAGCGGCTACGATGCCGGTGAGGATATCGCCGCTGCCTCCTTTGGCCATGCCGGGATTGCCGGTTGTGTTGATGGCGATGGAGCCATCGGGGTGTGCGATGAGGGTTCGCCAGCCTTTGAGCACCAGAGTGACATGATGTTCTGTCGCAAAATGGCGTGCCAGATTTTCGCGATCTGCCTGCACCTCGCTGGTGCTGATGCCGGTAAGACGCGCCATTTCACCGGGATGCGGAGTGAGCACCAGCAAACGGTTGCGGCCATCGAGCTTGTCTTTGTGCCGGGAAAGAATGTTGAGCGCATCGGCGTCGAGAACGGTCGGCAAGTCAGTTTTTTCGAGCAGGCCGAGGAGAAACTTTTCGGTTTCCGGCGATTGGCCAAGTCCGGGACCAATGGCAAGGACGGTTTTCTTTTCCAGAAGCTCTTGCAGCTTATCGGCGTCGAGGTTGCTGCTGCTGATTTCGCCTCGATTGCCAGCTCGCAGCGGAATCGTCATCAATTCCGGCGCGATGCGGGCTACGGAATCAAAGATCGGTTGCGCGACGGCTGCGGTGACCAGTCCCGCGCCTGTGCGGAGCGCGGCCAGAGATGCCATGGCAGGAGCTCCGGCTTTGCCATAGGAACCGCCGATGACGAGCACGTGTCCGTACTTGCCCTTGTTGCTCTCTGCCGGACGAGGCGTTTCTGTGATGCGCTTCGCAATTCCTGCCCAGCTGAGGTTCAGGCTGGATTCGATGGCTTCGTCCGGCGAGCCGATGGAAGCGACCACGATAGGCTTGTGGGCGCTGTCGGTCAGGTTGCCGCAGACATGCGCGAGCTTGGGAGCTGTGAAGGTGACGACTGCGTCCGCGCGGTAGGCGCCTTCCACCAGATATTCCCGCGAATCAGCGTCCCATCCTGAGGGCAGATCGACGGCAACGACGGGGGCTGTGAGGCTGTTGATGCGATTGCGCAGTGCTACCGTCACGCCTTTCAGCGGCGGCTTGAATCCGGTTCCGACGACAGCGTCCAGGAACAGCTCTGATTCCTGCAAGAGATCGATGACCTGCGCAGAATTCATCGAATCTTCATCGGGCGCGAGCGTTGGAGCGATCTCCATTCGCTCGAACATCTCCTTTGCATCGCCTTTAAGATCGGCGGGATAGCCGAGGAGCAGCACTTTGACTTTGCGTCCTGCGGCAGCCAGATGGCGCGCTGCGACGAAGCCATCGCCGCCATTGTTGCCTTTGCCGCAGAGAGCGGCGATGTGCGTTATCTGCGGGTATTCGCGCAATACAAAGCGCGCGACGGCGCGGCCTGCGTGCTCCATCAGATCAAGTGAGGGGACGCCGTAGCGGTCCGTCGTCACGCGATCGGTGGTTCTCATCTCGTCAGCCGTGAGAATTTTCATATGGTAAGAATATTACCCGAATAAAAACGGCCTCCCTGTGGAGGCCGTGCTGTTACAGGATGAGATGCAGCTATTCGCTGACACCCCCGGTTGCTGCTGTCTTGATGGTTGTCGCGGGCTCCGGCTGCTTTGCGGCGAAATAGCTCTTATCCCACAGATTGCGGTAGAAGATGCCGGTCAACTCGGCAGCTTTGGGGCCGAAAGTAGGCCGTCCGCCTTCGAGGAAGAAGACGGTCACGATGCGTCCGTACTGTGTGTCGGCGTAGGAGGCGAACCAGCCGAAGCGGGTGCCGTTGTCTGAGCAGGTGCCGGTTTTGCCCATCACCGGGAACTGGTTGAAATTGGCTTTGAGCGACCGCGCTGTGCCGTATTGGACCGCTGCGTGCATGCCGTCCTGGATTTCAGGAATGATCTTGCCGATGTCGAGGGTGCGTTTTACGCGGGGCTGAAAATGAGCGACTTCTTCCGGCGTGGTGGGATGCTGCAGATAGTAGAGAGTGCCGCCGTTAGCGATGGCGGAAACCAACGCGCCAAGCTGCAGCGGGGTCATCGATACGCTTTCGCCAAAGGAGCACATGCGGCCTACACCACCCTTGCTTTCTGGCAGCTCCTCATCGGGGTAGATTCCAAGATGCTCGTTGGGGATGTTGTACCCTGCCAGCTCGCCCAGGCCAAACTGGTTGGCATAGTGGCGGACGCGCTCAAAACCCAGGCGGCGACCCAGCGTCTCAAAATAAAGATTGTTGGAGTGCGCCAGCGCCTCGGTCAGGTTCATGTGGTAATGGCCGCCAAGGTTCACCGGAGTGTCCTTGGTGATAATTCCCTCTTCGAGGGCAGCCAGAGCTACGGAAATCTTGATCGTGGAGCAGGGCTCGGCGCCGCTGGAAAGCGCAAGATGCTGATTGACCATGGCCAGAATACGGCCATTGCTGGGATCGATGGCGACGACCGTACCATTCATGTTGCCGAGCGCATCAATGGCGGCCTGCCGCACAATTGGGTCTTCCCCGCCGATGATGTCGCCATTCGTCAGATCCACATCGGTGAAGGAATCGGCAGTAAAGCGCTCATAGGAGCGATGCCGCACCCTTAGCGTGGCATGGCGAATGTGTCCATGACGGGTTCGCGTGGACACGGTTGCCGTCGTGGCAGCCCTGCGGCTGTGCTGCAGGTGTGAGATTTGCTGTTTCGCCTTCGTGGATTCCTGAACATGGGAGCGTGAGTGATGTGTGGAGTGGTGTGCGCTGTTCGTATCGCCGGCAAGCAGCGATGCGGGCAGCGCAACCAATCCGACAAGGAAGACGAGGTGTGCTATGCGTTTCATCTATAGATTCATCCCAAGATTCATCTGAGGCCCAGCTACTCTGACAATCGTACGCACAGAAACAGCCTGAACTTTTTATAAAAATCTGCTAATTCTACTCAATAGTTCCAGAATGGCCGATCCCGTTTCCATTCGGGAAAAAACGTACTGTTAAGTGATGATGGATGAGCTGGCGGGGACAGTTGTCCCTATAACACTCATCCATCCTTCCTTATTTTACAAACCTCCGCGGCGCATGAAAGCCGGGATGTCCAGATTTTCCCCGGGCTCTTCCTGATGCATATTACCGAAGACATCCATGGGGGGTTCCGGTTCCGCAACGGCAACGACGGGCTCAGCAGCGCGTACCGGTTCCGGCGTATAAACAGGCTCGGGAGCGGGCGCTGCTGCCACTGGGATCGTACGGCGAGGCACTTCTTCCTCATCTTCGCTCATAAAGCGCGGGGTTTCGACAATGCCTTCGCCGCGGGCTTCCACATGCACACGGGGAGACATCGCCGGACGCAAAGCGGCATTCAGCAGACGCTCACGGCGTTCCGGCATATCCTGGCGAAACCCGGTGGCGATGACGGTAATCTTCACTTCGTCGCCCATCGTTTCATCCAACACCGCGCCGAAGATAATGTTGGCGTCTTCATGAGCGGCATTCTGGATTAATGTGGACGCTTCGTTGACCTCGCTCAACTTGAGTGAGCTGGAGCCACTGATGTTGATCAGGATGCCCTTGGCTCCATCAATGGCACCATCTTCGAGGAGCGGCGACGCCATAGCGGCCTGGGCTGCTTCAATGGCGCGATTTTCGCCACCGCGCACTGCCGTTCCCATCACGGCATAGCCCATGCCTGCCATGGTGGTTTTCACGTCGGCGAAGTCGCGGTTGATGATGCCGGGGATGGTGATAATGTCGGAAATTCCCTGCACGCCCTGACGGAGAACGTCGTCAGCGATGCGGAAGGACTCGAAGAAGCCCGCATCCTTGGCCACGGCCAGCAGCTTTTCGTTGGGGATCACGATCATCGTGTCTACGGAATCGAGCAACTCCTGCATACCGCGGTCGGCCTGCATCATGCGGCGCTTGCCCTCGAAACCGAAGGGCCGGGTGACGACGGCGACGGTCAGGGCACCCATTTCGCTGGCCAATGAAGCGATCACCGGAGCGGCGCCAGTACCGGTGCCGCCGCCCATGCCGGCGGTGACGAAGACCATGTCCGCGCCTTCGAGAGCTTCGATAATCTTTTCCGAATCTTCAAGCGCTGCGCGACGGCCCACGTCAGGATTCGCGCCTGCGCCAAGGCCGCTGGTCAGCTTCATGCCGAGTTGCAGCTTTACAGGAGCCTGCGAAAGCTGCAGCGCCTGCGCATCGGTATTTGCGGTAATAAATTCGACGCCCTCGACGCGGGCGGAAATCATGCGGTTCACCGCGTTGCCACCACCACCGCCTACACCAATGACTTTGATCTTCGCCCCGCGTGGGAGTTGTTCGTGGTATTGAATGCGGATTTCTTCTGACGGGTTCATGTTTAAGGCTCCTACAGGCTTCCTGCGAAGATGGCGCGCAGTTTGGCGCGCAGTCCCTGGTCTTCCGCCGCACGGGTCACACTGGTGCGGTGGGCATACAAAAGCATTCCTACTAAGGTTGTATTTTCCGGGGTTACCAGCTCTTCCGGCATGCGGGAAAGCGGGACCGGGGTGCCGATGCGAGCCGGAACCCGCAAGAGGCTTTCAGCCGTATCGAGCAGGCCGGGAAGCAGCGATCCGCCTCCGGTGAGCACGCAGCCGGCGCCGAGCGCCTCCAGCACACCGCCCTGGCGCAGGTTCTCGCGCAGCAACTGGAAGAGCTCGCGCGCGCGCGGCTCCAGAATTTCGCTGACATACCGCTGCCGGACGGTGCGCGGCGCATGGCCGGGCATTCCGTGCAATTCAATTTCGTTGGAAGAGGAAACGCTGGTCACAACGGCGTGTCCATAGTTGCACTTAATCCAGTCGGCTTCCGGCGGTGAAATGTGCAGGCCCACGGCAAGATCGTTGGTGAAGTGATTGCCGCCAATGGGAATGACCGCAGTATGGGCGACAGAGCCTTCAAAGAAGACGACGATTTCGGTTGAATCGGCACCGATATCGATAAGGCAGGAACCCAGCTCGCGCTCATCGGCGGAAACGGTCGCTTCGGCAGCGGCAACGGCTTCAAAGACCGATTCGGTAACCTCAAGACCAGCCTTATTTGCACAGGTAACAATGCTCTGCAAGGCGGAAGCAGAGGCGGTGGAAATGTGCAGGTTCACTTCGAGGCGGCTTCCCACCATGCCGACCGGATCGTGAATGCCGGGCTGCTCGTCCAGAATGAACTGCTGCGGCAGTAAGTGAATGATTTCACGGTCGTTCGGCAGGGATACCGACCGGGCGCGATCTACGGCGGCGCGCACATCCTCACGGGTAATTTCGCGCAGACGCGCGCCCAGGCTGACGCCGCCTCGACTGTTCAGACCGCGCACATGCCCCCCGCCGATTCCGATGACACAGCTGTCGATGGTGCCCATGGCGGCGGCTTCTGCCGTTGTGGCGGCTTTATTGATCGCCTGCGTGGCCAGCTTCAAATCGGCAACCAGGCCTTTGCGCATGCCCGTCGACTCGGCCACTCCATATCCGCGAAAACGCAGCGCTCCCTCATGCAACTCGGCTATCAGGGCGCGGGTCCTGGCGCTTCCCACGTCGAGCACAGTCAGCAGGTTTTCCGTCTTCTGGCTCATGCTTTCTTCCTGTGAGGGTGAGCGGCGGGTTTGGCTTTCGCTACCGCACGCTTAGGCGGCGCTGCCGTCGTTGGTGTCGATGAAGCTGCGGCAGCATTCGTGTCGGGCGTATCCGGGGTCATTTTGAGGACGACCTGGCGGTCATAACGCAAATCTACCGAAGCCAGATGTGGATATTGCTGTTTCCATTCGGCCAAATGTGCCTGGTACTCATGCCAGCGATTGAGAAAATTGTCTTCGCCGAAGTGCAGGAGGATGTCCGAATTTCCCGATGAAACCAACCCCTGCACATCTTCCGGGTCAGAAATATCGATTTCGCTCATCTGCTGCGAGAGCTTTTCTCCGGTTGAATCGATGTCCTTCATAAATTTCTGATAAAGGCGCATGCGCGGGCGGCGGACCGAAAGCGGGTCCTGAGGATTGATGCCGGTGACCACAGGAAACGAATAATGCTTTCCCGCCAGCTCGGCAGCAGGCATTTCCAGGATGACGCCATCGGCATCGACCAGCTTGATCTGGTTGCCCACGCGAACAAAGGCAATCGGGGTGCGCTCCACAATAGCGACGCGCAGCTGGTTCGGCAAGACGCGCATGACGGTGGCCTCGGCCACCCAGGGAACCTGCTCGAGCTCTTTGCGGCGCTCGGTGAGCGGCACAAAGAAGAGATTGCGGCCAATATCGGAGCCGAAGACTGTCAGAAGCTCGGCACGGGTCAGCTGGCTATTGCCGTCGATCTGGATGGCCGAGGCGGAGTCGATGCGGAAATGAGGATCGTGATCGAGAAAGTTTTTAACAGCCAACCCCGCAAACACAAAAATGACGATCACCATCAGCGCCGACACGCCCAGCATGACACGCCCAGGCATGGTTTTTGTGAGGAAACCGGGCAAAAAGCCCTTGCGCACAGGAACCCGCTTACGCGAGCGCAGGAATACCTCTTCGCCTTCCGCTTCGTTCTCCTGCTGCCGCGGAACCGGACGCTGCGATCGCGCGCGCGGAACTGGAGGCGCGGCAGGACGAAGGAACTCGTCTGCTGCGTCGTCTTCGGCCAGCGCCGTGCCGTTTTTGTACGTTTCCGTTTTTGCCACGCCCGAGCCAGGTCGTGAGAGTCGCCTCCCAAACTATAACGTGAGCGGCTCTGTGGATTCCCATGAAATTCCGGCGGGAATCACCAGGGGTAATCCCAAAAGAAAACATCCATTACGAATGCGGAAACACAAACGTTTGTTCTCTGAGATGTGATAACGTTATCAACATAAATTCTGTTTTTTTAAAGGGCGCAGCTGGATCACGCATGAGCACGTACTCGATTGGTATTGACCTGGGCGGCACGAATCTCCGCATTGCCGCTTATACCTCCGACTGGAAGCAACTTCAGGCCATTAATATGCCAACGCGGGTACAGGATGGACCGGAAGCGGTTCTGGACGATATGTCCAGAGCGGCGCAGCAGCTCATGGATGCGCAGGGGGGGCAGCAAAATCTTGTCGGCATCGGCATGGGAAGTCCCGGTCCGCTGGAATTACCGTCGGGGCGGCTGCTTGAGCCGCCCAATCTTCCCGGATTTGAAGGTTTAGAGCTAAAGACGGAGCTGGAAAAGCGGCTGTCGCTCCCTGTCATTGTGGAATGCGACGCGAACGCTGCTGCGCTGGCTGAAGCGCATGCCGGAGCGGGAAAGAGCTCCGGCTACCATTCACTCTGCATGCTTACGCTGGGAACCGGGGTGGGCAGCGGCATTATTCTCAATGGCCATGTATGGCATGGCTTCAATGGAATGGGTGGCGAAGCGGGGCATGTTCCGGTGTATTACGACGGCCCCATGTGCGGATGCGGCACGCGCGGCTGCCTGGAAATGTATGCCTCGGCTACGGCTATTGCCCGGACGGGGCAACATCTTGTCCATGCGAAGTCGCAGAACGGCAACGGCGCGGTTACTGCTCGCAGCATCGCGGAAGCGGCGCAGACGGGCGATGCCGAATCCCGCAAAATTTATGACCAAGTGGGAGAGGCTCTGGGAATTGGACTTGCCAGCCTGGTGAGCACGCTGAATCTGCCGCTGTATGTGATTGGCGGCGGCGTGGCGGCGGCGTGGAATCTTTTTGCTCCGGCAATGTTTGCCGAGTTGGAGCGCGGCAGCTACGTATATCGCCTTAGCAAGCCGGCCGATCCGTATGTTTTGGAAGCGGGAAAAACGAATGTGGTCCCAGCCGAACTGGGATCGGATTCCGGCTTGTTAGGGGCAGCGATGCTGCCATTTTTCCAATCACTGAGCAGTTGACAGGCGATGTTCAGGATGCGCTCGATGAGAACGTATGGAACGTAAACCGACTATGAACGACGTGGCACGGGTTGCCGGCGTCGGAACCATGACTGTATCGCGGGTGCTGAACGGCTCGGCCAATGTAGCTGAAGAAACGGCGAAACGCGTTTACCGGGCGATTGAAAAACTGGGCTATCGCCCGAACGAGATGGCGCGAGCGCTGCGCAATTTCAAGTCGCGGACAATCGGGCTGATTGTTCCTTATCTTTTCGATCCTTTTTTTGCCACCTGCGCGCATGCGGTCAATACGGTGGCGCGCGAACACGGCTACTCCGTCATTTTGACGACGTCGCAGGACGATCCCGCCACGGAATACAATGAGGCGCAGTCGATGCTGCAACGTCACGTTGAAGGTTTATTGATTATTCCGGCAGATATTCGCAAATCGCGTGTGAACCAGGCCGAGTTCAATGGAACGCATATTGTTACGCTTGACCGCCCAGTGCATGACGCACGGCTCGATTCTGTACAGGTGCAAAACCAAAGCGGCGCCAAACGGGCGGTACAGCACCTGATACAGGAGCATGGACACTCGCGTATTTCTTTTCTAGGATTTAACCGGAGCCTCTACACGGTGCGCGCGCGCTTTGAGGGGTATCGGCGAGCGATGCAGGAAAACGGGCTGGAGCCAATGGCGACCTTCGACTGCTCTTCGGAGAAGACAACGTCCGACATTATTGACGGACAGTTGCAGGGCGAGAATCCGGTCACCGCATTTTTTACCGCGAACAACGTTACCACTCGCTACGCTTTACATGCGCTGCTGGAAAAAGGAGTGCGGGTGCCGGAAGAGGTGGCACTGGTGGGATTCGACGATTTTGAGCTGGCCGATATTCTGCACCCGAAACTCACGGTTGTACGCCAGCCTGCTTCCGAGCTGGGCCGGGTCGCGGCAAACGTGCTTTTTGAGCGGATCAAGCGCGATGAATTCCCGGAAGAGGGCAACCGCATCGTTCTTCCGGTGGAACTGGTGGTTCGCCGATCCTGCGGGTGCGATTCGCCGCAAAAACGCGGGTAAGCTGAAAGCATGCAAGACCAGATTCCCGGCGGCTTTACTTGTACCATTTGCGGGCAACACCACGATACGCTTCCCATAAAATACAGCGTCAAAGCTCCTTTGGCGGTAACGGCTGTTCCGCTCGATCAGTTGGAGCAGCGCGTGGTCTTTACGCCCGACCAGTGTGTGATCGACGGCAAAGACTTCTATCTGCGCGGACGCATTCTTGTGCCCATTATTGGACACGACGAGTCGTTTGTATGGGGCGTATGGGCTGAAGTGAGCCCGAAAAATTTTATTCGCAGCAATAACCTGTGGCATGTGCCGGGACGGGAGCGGGAGCCGGCTTTTCCTGCATGGCTGAATACGGAACTGCCGCTGTATGGAAATACGCTGAATCTCGAAGTGAGAGTACAGACACAGGTGGTTGGCCGCAGACCGCAGTTCTATGTCAGTAATCCTGAACATCGGCTGGCTATGGAACAGCGCGATGGCATCTCATTGCGTCGCGTAGAGGAGATTGCTGCGCTCATGCTGCATCCCTCGCCATAACCGATGGCGATGTGTTTTGATGGCTGCGGAACTATTTTCCTGGAGAATTCGCATGGATTTTACACGCCGCAGCCTGTGCCAGACTCTTCCACTGCTTTTTGCGCCGCTGGCGTGGGCAGCCGATAAGAATCAGCCGATCCCGTCTTTCGCTTTGCCCTTCGATCAAATGCAAGCGCATGCCAATGGCGCGAATACATCACGTCCTATTCTGGATGGAATGACGCATGCCGGCGCGCATCTTGAAGTTCATGAAACGGTGCTTGCGCCGGGAGCGATGCCGCATCCGCCGCATCACCATACGCATGAAGAGATGTTCCTGATTTCAAAAGGAACGCTCGAAGTTACCATCGCCGGGAAATCGACGATGATCGGCCCCGGTTCCGCGGCCTATATCCACTCCGGCGAAGAGCATGGAATTCGCAATATAGGGGATGAACCGGCGCAGTATTTTGTAGTGGCTATCGGCAATGAGAGCTGATTCCTGCGCAGCTATGGAGCTATGCAGGATGCATTGCCGTGCAGCTTTTGATTCAGCAAACGCGGCATGAGGAATTGGAAGAATGGATCGGAGCTGGAGTTCAGGCAAACATTTATGTTCGCGGCTCCGGGGCCTTCGCGCGTAGTCCCCTTGTCATCCACTTCGATGTGCATAGGCGTTGTTGGGCAAACATCCGGCTGAATCGCGTAGGCGGCGGCGACAACGTCGAACATGGTGGGCGTGGTTTGGTGCGAAACACGTTGCCACTCGGCGGTGAGCACCTGTAGTGAATCTGTCAATGGCGTGCTGACCGTTGTAAACATGGCTCGCCTTACTTCATCGAGTTTCAGCTGCGTTGCATCGAGCGGCATCATGGAAATGGGTACGCCGGAGTGCATCAGCTTCTGCGCTGCAGGCGCATCCATGGCGATGTTGTATTCGGGCTCGGGCGGGCCTGCGTTGGCCAAGCCGAATTCGCCGTAACCGTGGCGAATAGCCCCGCCCATCATCACGACACGCTTTAGTTTTTTGAAGGTTGCAGGATCGCGATCGATGGCTGCGCCGATATTCGTTAAAGGAGCAAGCGCTACCAACGTGATCTCACCGGGATTCTTACGGATTTGGTCGAGCAGGAAAGCGACGGCGTCATCATGAGTATGGACAGCGCCGGCTTTTGCCCATACTTCCTGCGAGAAGGCAGTCTTCGTCTGCGTCTTCACACCAGTCAACACCGGAATATCTGTGCGACCAGTTTCGCAGAGGATGCGATCGAGCATACGGCTGCGCAGTTCGGTATCGCCCCATGCCGAAGTGATGCCGAGAATCTTTACTTCAGGGCTGGATAATGCAAGACCGACAGCATACACGTCATCGATATCATCACCAATGTCGGTGTCGATGATGATCTTCTGCTGGGCAGTTGCAGTCAGGCAGCAGACAAGGAAAACCAGCAATATCCACGATTTATTGATTGACATATTTATTCAACCACTTTAGCTCTTCGCGTACTTTGATGTAGCCGTGCCACGGATTTTTATCCAGGCTGTGGCCTTCGCCGGGGAATACCAGGAAGGTGTGCGGAACTTTAATCTGCTGGAAGGCTCGCTCCATCAAAACATCTTCCAGGAAGCTGACGCGAATATCGGCATTGCCTCCGACAAGGTGCGTCGGCGTCTTCACTTTATCGAATTGAAAGAGCGCGGCCTCGGATTGATAGAGCTCGGGCTTTTCCCATGGAGTGCCGCTCAAATACCAGGCGTCATCGAAGGTTTCATCATCGTTACCCCAGTTAGCCGCGTGCTCCACGGCTCCTGCGCCGGTCACGGCTGCTTTAAAGCGCGCGGTCTGCGTAATAAGCCAGTTGGTCATGTAGCCGCCGTAGCTGTAGCCGCCGATGGTCAGGCGGTCGGGATCGGCGATGCCGTCTTTTACCAGCGCATCGATGCCGGCGAGAATGTCCTTACCCGGAACCGAAACCAGATGGGGAACAATCTGCAGCATAAACTGATCGCCATAGCCGCTTGATCCACGATAGTTGGGACGGAAGACGAGCCAGTCATTCGCCGCGGCGAGCGTTGCCCAGTCGTACCAGTCCGCGCCGAAACGATTACCGTCAGCATCGGCGGGGCCACCGTGAATCAGAGTGAGCATGCGCAGATGCTTTTGCCCCTTCTTTCCCGGCGGATAAATCAATACGCCTTCTACTTCGGTGCCATCGTAGGATTTCCAGCGATACGGCTGCCATTCCGGCTGTGCGCGTTCGCGGAAGAGCGTGTTGAAGCTGGTGAGCGCCTTCGCTGCGTTGAGCTCGGAAGTGTTATCGACGAGGAAAACCTGCGTCGGGTTATTCAAAGATGAATGCAGCAGGACAAGCTTCCCTGAGCGGCTGGCTGCATCGATACTGGAGTAATTTCCTGCGACTCCAGCTATTTTGTCAGGCTTGTCACCGTCGATTCTGTAAAGCTGCTGCTCGATTCCGGTAAGCCCTGCGGCGTAGACTGTGCCGTCATTCGCAATGCTGTAGTCTTCGAGCGAGCCTTTAAAATCGGAGCCAAGCCGCTCGACCTTTCCGCTGTCAGGATCGATGTCATACAAGCGGCCCTGCACATCCTGATACTTCCCCTCTAACGATCCCGCGCCTGCGCGAACATTGAAGTAGAGGCGCTTGCCATCCGGAGACCAGCGCAGGCCGCTTTCGGTCGCCTGGTTGTGCGTCAATTGCTTTGCAGCGTTGCCGCTGTTGTCAACGAGAAATATTTCCGCCGCTTCCGGTCCTTCCATGCGGTGCGAAACCGACTGCGTTTCGAAGGCGATATGTTGCGGAGAAACGGCAATCTCGGAAATTTCGCGGTCGTTCTCTGTTATTGTCTGCGCCAATTTTGGGAGAGGAGAGTCTTCGTCCTGCTTCTTTGCATTGGAACCGGGCTGCTGAATTTTCTGCGCTTCGGCTAACGCGGCTTCCAATGGAAGCGATAGCAGCAGATCGCCGCGCTCCTGTTCGCGCCAGCGAATGACGTCTTTCCATTCTTCCTTGCGGGCATCTTCCTGCGCCTTGGTCAGTGGCCGCTGAACAGAGAAATAAATTTTTGTACTGTCTGCGGACCAGGCGAAGGCGTGCGCATCAATATTTTCTTTATACAAAGGAAACGCTTCGCCACCGGTTAGAGAAATCACCCAGATGCGCTCGGGGCTGTCCTTATCGCTGTCTTTGGCATCGGAGTCTTCGTCGGCCAATGCGCGCGAGGAGATAAAGGCAATGTATTTGCCATCCGGCGACCAAGCAGGCTCGGAGTCATAACCCGACTGCGTTAGCTGCACGGTCGTTCCGGTTTTTTGTTGCCAGAGCCATAGATCATCGCGGAAGCGGTCATGCTTCCAGTCAGGAGCGCTCGTCCAAATTACGGCAGCTGTGCCGTCAGGAGAAATCTTCGCACGACGCACTTCGGTCGTGTTCATGAACTCGTCGAGCGTGATCGGTTTTAGCTTCTGGGAATAAGCAGCAGGGAGGGAGGCGCAGATACAAAGCAGGACGGCGGCAATTTTCTTCACGCGCGTTTTTCCTTCAAAGACAACGGAGATGTGGCTTGACCATATCATTCGACGATATGCGCTTCCAAGCCTTTTCGCGCTCTTTCTTCTCCAAAAGCGGCAGTCAATCTGATAACGTTTGTTTTTACTGGAAAGGGGAATTTACATGCGTAGCACCACTGCGCTCAGCGCTGTTGCGCTCTGCGCTCTTACTATTTTTTTACCCGGCCGCGCACCTGCACAGGTCGATCCACAGACAAAACAGCTTGCCCACGACGTTTTCCAACAGCTTATTGAGATCAATACTACGGATTCGGTCGGCAGCGTGACCGCCGCCGCTGAGGCCATGCAACAGCGCTTTCTCGACGCGGGGTTTCCGAAAGAAGACCTTTATCTGGGCGGCCCCAACGATCGCAAAAAGAACCTGGTGGTGCGGCTGCATGGCACGGGAGAAAAGAAGCCCATCCTTTTCATCGGTCACCTTGATGTTGTGGAAGCACGCCGTGAAGACTGGACCACTGATCCCTTCAAGTTTATTGAGAAAGACGGCTACTACTACGGTCGCGGCACGCAGGATATGAAGGAAAGCGACGCGATCCTGGTGACGACTTTCATTCGCCTGAAAAAAGAGGGCTATAAGCCGAATCGCGATCTTATTCTCGCGCTTACGGCGGATGAAGAGGGCGGCAAATCCAACGGCGTTGATTGGCTCATCAAGAACCAGCGCCCGCTTATCGACGCGGAATATGTCGTGAATCCTGATGGTGGCGGCATCGATCTACAGCACGGCAAAGCAGTGGACATGGACGTAGACGCGACGGAGAAGCTCTATGGCGATTACCAACTGACGGCGCTGAATCCCGGCGGACATAGTTCGCTGCCGGTTCCGGACAACGCGATCTACCATATTGCGGATGCGTTGCAGCGCGTCCAGAACTATACCTTCCCTTTCGAGCTGAATGCGATTACCCGCGCATACTTTGAAAAGATGAGCACGCTCGAATCGGGGCAGACCTCGGCGGATATGAAGGCGATTTTATCGCCGCCTCCCGACAAAGCGGCGATCGCCCGGCTTTCGGAAAATCCGGAATATAACTCGACCATGCACACGACATGCGTGGCCACACGGCTTTCCGGCGGACACGCGAATAACGCGCTGCCGCAAACAGCACAGGCAAACATCAACTGCCGTATTCTGCCGGGACATTCGCTGGAGGAAGTGCGGCAGGAGCTGATCCGCATTATCAATGACCCGAAGGTGACGGTACGCTATGTGGACGATGCCGGCGGCGTTTTTGATGTTGCACCGGATCGCAAACAGTTGCCGCCGGCTGCTCTGAAGCAGGAAGTGATACAGCCGTTGGATGCGCTCGTGCAGAAAATGTGGCCGGGAACACCGGTCATTCCTACGATGGCAACCGGAGCATCGGACGGCGTCTACACCAATGCTGCGGGTATGCCTACCTATGGCATTTCCGGCATTGCGCTCGAATCGGACGATGTGCGCGCGCATGGCAAAGACGAGCGGTTGCCGGTTGACTCGTATTATCGGGGAGTCGATTTCTATTATCAGTTCGTCAAAGCGTTAAGCTCGGATTCCACCCATTAATGAGCGACCGCGGCACTTGCCTGTGTCGAGGTTGCCGCATGGTCCAGCTCGCGATAAATCTCTTCATTGCGAATGATGGCCTGGACATATTCGCGGGTTTCCGTAAACGGAATGGACTCGACGAACTCATCCATGCCGCTGTAATGGCCAATCGACTGCCAGTCGGTGACGCGGTTGTCGCCGGCATTGTAGGCGGCGAAGGTGTACTCAGGCTGGCTGTTAAATTTGTCGAGCGTCTGCCGAAGGTAACGCGTACCTAAACGAATGTTCATGTCCGGATTGAGCAGGTCATTTGTCTCAAAGTGACGAACGCCTTCCTCCTTCGCCATGCTCCTGCCAACCGAGGGCAGCAGCTGCATGAGGCCATAAGCGCTCTTATTCGAGATAGCGGCGGGATTGAACTCTGTTTCCTGACGAATGAGTGACGCGACCATGTAGGGGTCGAGCCCGTTCTTCTCCGATTCGGACTTAATCGTAGGCCAATAAGCCTGCGGAAAGAGGATGCGCCAGTATTCCATCGGCAACGCGTCAATCGGCGCCGAAGTATAGAACGGAATGGCGCGCTTCATGCAGCGCATCGCTCGCCAATTTTCACCATAAGATGCATAGATTTTGGCTTCGGCCAGCGCGCCCCATTCATCACTGCCGTCGGCTGCCTGGATTTCTGGAGCGATGTATTCGTTCAGTCCGGCATTCGCCAGCAGATGAGCGCGTACTACATGGGGATCGTCTTCGGGAATGTCATCGGTAAGCGTGGGGATCGGCTCAGGGCGCATGGATTCGAGCGAAGCAATGTTGGCAGGAGTGACGCTGCCCAGTTCTACGAGCCTCTGCTGCGCGATAGATGCGTAGTAATAATGGCGGTAAATGCGCGCAACCGTCCGATAGTAGGCTGCCGCCATATCCGGACGGCGCTCCTGATTCTGGTAGATGCGTCCGCGCCAATAGAGTGCTGAGGGAATCTCTTTGCCGCCGTGGTAGACGGCTATCTGCTCATCCATCAGGCGCGCAGCTTCTGAATACTGCCCGATTCGATAGTTGAGCCAGGCGGCACGCCAATGCGCGCTGGGCGCGTAAGTGGAATGCGGAAAGCGTTTCGCCAGCTCGCCATAGTAAGTAATGGCGGTGGGAAAATCTTTGCTCAACAGATACATGTTCCCGCTGGAGTAAAGAGCCTCCGCGAGCCAGGAACTGGTGGGAAAACGTGTTTCCATCTGCTGGACGATATTGCGCTGCGTGTCTCCATCGTTTTTATCGCGCGCCAGTTCCATGTACAGGTACATGCGCCGGGCGCCGGTTTCGTCATTGCTGTCGGAGATACGATCGAGTGTTTCTTTACTCAGGCGCTTGAGCTTCCAGTCGCAATGAGCAGCAGCAACAAGCAGGGTATTTTTCAGGACGTCAGTAACGGATGGATCATTCGCCAAGGCGCGGTATTCTTCGCTTGCATCGTTGAAGCGGCCTGCCCTGTAGAGGGCATCGGCATGGTGGCTGCGCTCTTCCACGGTGAGCGAAGAGGTCGCGCCAAGCGCTGTGAGCTGAGTTTTTGCGACTGCCGCTTCGTTGCTCAACGGAAAACCCAGATAGACGCGACGGAAAAGCTGCGTGGCATCCGGCAGGCGGCCGGCCATCTGGTAACTCCTGGCCAATGCCAGCTGATAATCCGCATGATTGGCGATATTTTCGCCTTTATGCGCACCCAGGACACGTAGCGCGGACTGAGGGTCGCCCTCCTGTAAAAAGAGATTCGCCTGCAAAATGGGAACACTGGGAACAAAGATGCTGTCCGGATGCTTCTCGGCGAATGCGTCGAGAATCGTCTCTGCCTGGGGCAGGTTGTTCGATTGCAGATCGGCCTGTGCTTCAAGGTAATCAGCATAATCATCTAACGCCTTGCCCTGCATGTTGGCCTGGTGAAACGCGTTTACAGCTTCAGGGAATTTACGATCCAGCAGATAAGCGTGGCCCAGCGCCATGTATGCCGCGGCACTGGCTTCGCCTGTATGAGCCCGCGCGTAGGCTGTCACGCCGGCATACGCGGCGGGCGATCGCATTTGTGCCAGCTGCTGCGCCATGGGGCGAAGCTGCGACGATGCCACGAACGCCTGATGAAGCTTCTGGCTCTTCGCCTTTGCCTTTGCAGAGAGAGGCCGGCGCTTTCTGTGGGCCTTCGATTTCCTATGGGCTGAGGCCGTAGCTTTATGCGCGCCGGAATGACTGGCCGTGTGGGTAGTTTTTGCCGCCTTTTTGGTGGAGTGTGTCGCCGTAGCGCTGCTCGAGGAGTGCTTTTTATGCGTAGACGAAGACGAACTGCCCTGCGACCAGCCGGACGCTGACAACGCCCCGGCCAAGACCAAAATTGCAACCTTATTTCTGCCGGAAAAAACCTGACTCACTGCAACCAACTCTCCCCTGTTTTCAATGTAAGCCGAAAATGCACAGGATGGTGTGGCAGGCGGGCAGATTGCCCCCGGAGCGTTCCTATTTATGCACTGATTCTGCGCCGGAGTGAAAACATCCATGAATGGAATTTGGCAGAGCCATATTTCCGGCAGTGGAAGAACTTTTGCAGAATCAATCACTTCGCCATGGGGCCATGCATATCATTTACTATGAAGGCAGGAACGTGCCGCCATTCACGCGGCGGCGGATCGCCGTTCCGGTCACGAAAGGTCGATTTCCTGAAGCCATCTGTCATGCCAAACATCCAAACACAAGGAACGGAAGAAGTTCACCCTGACGTTCTGCTCGTAAACAGAGCACGCGAAGGGGATGTGCAGGCGTTCGAAAAGCTGGTAAAGCAGTATGACCGCCAGGTTTTTCGAATTGCGCAGCACATTACGCAGAACCGCGAAGATGCGGAAGATGTGGTGCAGGACGCCTTTTTGAAGGCGTATGAGAAGCTGGACCAGTTCCAGGGCAACTCGAAGTTTTATACCTGGCTGGTACGGATTGCAGTGAATGAATCGCTGATGCGTTTGCGTAAACGACGCACCGGTCGTATGGTTTCAATCGACGAAGATGTCGAGACGGAAGAAGGCTCAATGCCGCGCGATCTGGCGGACTGGAGCCCTGATCCGGAAATGCAGTATGGCCAGTCGGAGCTGGCGGAAATTTTGCGGAAGACGATTCAAGGCCTGCCGCCGGGTTTCCGTACGGTTTTCGTGCTGCGTGACGTTGAAGGTCTCTCGACAGAAGAGACCGCAGAAACATTGGGACTGAGTGTCCCGGCAGTAAAATCGCGTTTGCTACGGGCGCGATTGCAATTGCGGGAGCGGTTAAGCCGTTATTTCCGCAAGAACAA
>DASZUU010000038.1:0-65791 GCA_035547425.1 Alloacidobacterium sp.
TGAACGTTGCGCGAAGGAAGAGCGATGTCTTTTGTACCTACGGCCCCCACAACCCTAAACCCCTGGGTGCGAATTCTCGGAGCACTCGAAAAAAAGATCAATCGGCATGCATTCGATACGTGGTTAAAGCCGACCCGCTTCAGCCACGTAAGCGGCAAAAAGTTATTGGTGCGCATTCCCGCGCCGGAGTTCCAGCACGTCGGCGACCGCTACGGCGATCTCATTCAGGAAGCCATTGACAACCTCCAGCTTGAGTTTGACGAAGTCGCCTTCATCACCGCCGAAGAAGACCCGACCTTGGCGCGCGTGCGCGAAGATGGCGGTTTTGCCCCGGTGCCGACCCACGCTCCCACCGCTCCCCAAAACGGCTATCGCGACAGTGCCGCGCGCAATGGCCAGCGTCCGGGCAATGGACCGCAACAGGGGCGCTTCGACTGGTCGTCAGCCGCGCAGCTCAACCCGCGCTATACCTTCGACGCGTTTGTGATCGGCGCAGGCAACCAGTTTGCGCGTGCCGCAGCGGAAGCGGTTGCAGAGCGTCCCTCGAAGGCCTACAACCCGCTCTTCCTCTACGGCGGCGTGGGCATGGGCAAGACGCATCTGATGCACGCCATCGGCCACGAAGTGAAACGGCGCGAGCCCAATGCTTCCATCTGCTATGTCTCGAGCGAGAAGTTCACCAACGAGATGATTAACTCGCTCCGCTACGACAAGATGACCAGCTTCCGCGACAAGTTCCGCACCGTGGACCTGCTGCTCATCGACGACATCCAGTTTCTCGCGCAGAAGGAGCGCACGCAGGAAGAGTTCTTCCATACCTTCAACGCGCTGCACGAGAACATGAAGCAGATCGTCATCGCATCGGATCGTCCGCCCAAGGAGCTGGCCGAGATCGAAGACCGTCTGCGCTCGCGCTTCGAGTGGGGACTGATCGCAGACATCCAGCCGCCCGACTTGGAAACGAAGGTCGCCATCCTGCAGAAGAAGGCCGAGAACGATCATGTCACGCTACCCGTCGATGTGGCGCTCTTCGTGGCATCGAATGTCCGCACCAACGTGCGCGAGCTGGAGGGCGCGCTGACGCGTCTCTTCGCATGGTGCAGCATGAGCGGCGTCGAGATCACGCTGCCCGCGGCGCAGCAGTGCCTCAAGCAGTTTATCGATACGCAGGTGCGCAAGATCACCATCGAGGCCATCCAGCGCGCCGTGGCCGAGCAGTTCGGCATGCGCGTCGCCGAGCTGAAGCAGAAGAACAACTCGCGCGCCGTCGTCGTTCCGCGCCAGATTGCCATGTATCTGGCCAAGAGCATGACCGAGGCTTCACTGCCTGAGATTGGCCGCCAGTTCGGAGGCAAGCACCACACTACGGTCATGCACTCCATTGGCAAAATCGACGAGCAGCGCCGTACCGACAAGGACCTGAACCGGGTCATCAATAAGCTGCAAGAGACTCTGAACAGCTAAGAACGCGTCGTATCAAACGGCTAAAATCAAAAACCTCAACGACTCTCGATCGTTGAGGTTTTCATTTCTGTGTGCCCATCCTGGCCCTGAGCGAAGGGGAAGGGTGGGATGAGCCACTACGACCTAAGCCGTGACCAGTGAAGCAGACGCAGAGACAACCTTGGTCTTCGCCTTCTCCGGCCCCGCCGTCACCAGCTTCCACGCCGAGCGGTCTTTCAGCAGTTTCGCTACCAGCGCCGTGTGCATTGCATGCCCGGCACGCTCCGCAACCACGCGGCCGAGTATCTGATGTCCAGCCAGGGCAAGGTCGCCAATCAGATCCAGCACCTTGTGGCGCACAAATTCATCCTCAAAGCGCAACGGCCCGTTTACCACGCCATGCTTCGTAAGAATGATCGCGCTCGATTCGGAAACGCCGCGAATCAGGCCCATATTGCGCAGTGTCTGCTCATCTTCCTTGAAGCCGAAGGTACGGGCGGGAGCAATCTGCAGTCCATAATTGCGCGTTGCCAGATCGACCGTGAACCCCTGCCGTCCGATCGGCGACGGAAAATCAATCTGGTAGGAGACGCTGTACCCCTCACCGGGATAAACCCCGATAAACTTCTCGCCGTCGCGGACTTCGACCGTCTTGAGAATCCGCAGATACTCGCGCCGGCGCCGTTGCGCCTTCAGGCCCACTTGCTGAAAGGCCTCGACATAAGGCAGCGCGCTGCCGTCGAGAATCGGCAACTCCAGGTTGTCCAGCTCGACAATGACGTTATCGACGCCCATGCCGATCAGCGCGGATAGCAGGTGCTCGGTCGTCGAGATCAGAACACTCTGCCGCATCAGGCTGGTGGCATAGCTTACCTTGGCAACATTGCGTCCGGTAGCGGGAATTTCGAAGTTGTCGAGGTCGGTGCGCCGGAAGACGATGCCCGATCCGGCAGGGGCAGGGAGCAGGCGCATCTGAACAGGAGCACCACTGTGCAGTCCAATGCCTGAGAACTCAATGACGGAGGCGACGGTCTGTTCCAGATACGATGAATCCAGCAAAACAAATTTCCTGGCCCAATTTAGGCAACAACGTCATAGACTACTGGTGTATGAATAAGTTTCAATGTTGTATATTTGCCACACTATGGTGGCAGAAAAGCATCGGCCCCACCGAGGTATCTACAAAGTAAATGACTGATCTGAAAACTAGTTACGCTCCTGCTTCCCTCCTGGATGCTTCGCAAAAGCACACGCCATCCCTGCTTAAAACTCTTCGGGAGATGGTCGAAATCGAGTCGCCCAGCGACGATAAAGCCGCCGTGGACCGCTGTGTCGCCTTTGTGGCCGATCATGCTTCCAGGCTCGGAGGCAGGGTGCTGATTCATCGACAGAAAAGCTTCGGAGACTTGCTCGAAGTCCGTTTCGGCCCCAGAAGAAGTAAACAAAAGCCGATACTTTTACTCGGCCATCTTGATACGGTCTGGCCGCTCGGAACACTAAAGAGCATGCCCTTCCGGGTGGAGAAGGGACGCGTGTGGGGACCAGGCGTCCTCGACATGAAAGCAGGGGTGGCCATGGCATTGACCGCCATCGCCATTCTTAAAGAACAGCAAAAGCTATTGCGGCCCGTCGTTCTTCTGCTGGTCAGCGATGAAGAAGTCGGCAGCACGGTATCGCGGCCTGTGACGGAAAAGATTGCGCGGGAGTGCGAATCGGTTTATGTGCTGGAACCGGCGCAGGGACTTGCGGGAGCTTACAAAACAGCGCGCAAGGGCGTAGGCAATTACTCGGTTCGCGTACAGGGAGTCGCGGCGCACAGCGGCGTGGATTTCCAGCGGGGACACAGCGCGATTGTGGAACTTGCACGGCAGATCGAGCAAATCACACGCTTCACCGATCTTGATCGCGGCATCACGGTAAATGTTGGAACCGTTCAAGGCGGAACACGATCTAACGTAATAGCAGCCGAAGCACATGCGGAGGTCGATGTCCGCATTGCAAAAGCAAAAGATGCACAACGCATCGAGAAACATTTTCGATCGCTGCGCGTCTTTGATAACAAATGCAGTCTGCACGTTGAAGGCGGATTGAACCGTCCTCCCATGGAGCGCACACGGGGAACCATCGCGCTCTATAAGCAAGCCGCAGCCTATGCGCGCGCGCTTGGCTTCACGCTCGAAGAAGCATCGACCGGAGGCGGCTCAGACGGCAACTTTACTTCCGCATTGGGCGTGCCCACATTGGACGGAATGGGAGCAGTAGGAGAGGGCGCGCACGCCGTCAACGAATCCCTGCTGCTGGAGCACGTGGCGCCACGCACGGCATTGCTGGCGGCCATGCTGGCGGGAGCCAGAGAATGAGGTCAAATGCTGAAGCTCGTCGAATTCGGATTGCTGGCCGTGTCACTGCTCATTATTTTTGGCTTGGTAGCCTCTTCGCCGCGTAGCTCGCAACCGGCCGCACCTGAGATTGCCGAAGCCGGTAAGACGGAGATCGCTCCGCTGCACAAGCTGTAATTTCTCCAATTTACTTTGTCATCCTGGCGCTTCTTTTCTGAGCGTTATTTTTGTCATCCTGAGTTTTTTTACTTTGTCATCCTGAGCAGAGCGCGAAGCGCGCAGTCGAAGGACCTGCCCTGAGCGCAGCCGAAGGGACCTGGATTTCCTCAAATGCTGTACAGTTGCGATCAAAAGAGCAGACCCTTCGCTCAGCTCAGATGACAAAGTAAAAGCATTAACTCACAACAACTGCATCTTTTCGCAGGCGCGTTTCCACACCTTCCAGCATGGCGTTGACGAGCGCGAGCGGTAATCCCACCACGTTGAAATAGCAGCCATGAATCCGCGGAATCCATAGCGCAGCATAACCCTGGATTCCGTAAGCGCCAGCTTTATCCAGGGGCTCGCCGCTGTTGATGTAGGCTTCCATCTCCACTTCGGAGATGGTTGTCATGGTCACATATGTCAGCTCTGCAGCGATCTCTGCGCGACCGCGCGAAACGACGGCAACCCCGGTCAGCACGGAATGCGTCTGCCCGGAAAGCAGCCGCAGCATGCGCGCGGCGTCGTTCGCATCTTTGGGCTTACCCAGAATTTCATTCGCGGGCGACACCACCACGGTATCGGCCCCAAGCACCAGCAGCGGATCTTCCGGCTTATCTTCGTCACGCAGCTTATCGAAAACAGCCTCCGCTTTTTCCTGCGCCAGCCGCGTCACAAAAGCAATGGGATTTTCATTCAGGCGCACCTCTTCCGGGACGGAAGAGGGGTGAACGCGAAAGGTAAAACCGGTTTGAGCAAGCAGTTCCTTGCGGCGCGGCGATCCGGAAGCGAGTACGAGCATAGATAAATTATTGCAGCTGCTCCATCGCAATGCCGGTGCGCGCGCCATGCGCATCGCAAATGCCCCAGGCCATGCGCGGCGTGTTGTGCGCGATGCCGTAGCGGCCATCCGGAGCCAGCAGAATGATGCCTCCATGCCCGCCAAGCCGCTTGTACAGGTATGCAATCGCATCCGGAGCCACCTGCTCCGGCGAGCGCCCCATCTGCACACGGTCTACCGCCCACTTGCCGAGCACCAGCTTCATAATCGGCTCGCCCCATCCGGTAAGCGAGACGGCTGCGCTCGAGTTATCGGCATAGCAGCCGCACCCAATCAGCGACGAATCGCCTACCCGTCCCGGCGTCTTGTTCAGCGTGCCTCCGGTGGAAGTCGCCGCCGCGATATTGCCCCTTGCATCGAGCGCCACGGCGCCCACGGTGTCGTGCGAGGTCAGCTCCGCTGCTGTCTCCGGCGATTTGTCATCACCGGCAAAGGTCAGGTCGGGCAAACCGGCACGCTCTTTGGCTTGTGCTTCTTCCAGCCTTCGCCGCTCGCGCTCCAGAACCAGCTCTTTGTTGTCGATCAGCTTCATTCCATGTGACTGCGCAAACTCTTCGGCGCCCTCGGCCACGAAATAAATATGCGAACTCTTGTCCAGCACCAGCCGCGCCGCATGAATCGGATTTTGCAGCCGCTCCACGCAGGCCACGCCACCGGCGCGCATCGTTCCGCCGTCCATCAGCAACGCATCCAGCTGCACCCGCCCATCGCGGGTGAGAAAGCTGCCGCGTCCGGCATCGAAGGTGTCATCATCTTCAAGCACGGCAACAGCGGCTTCCACCGCGTCTACAGCCGAAGCGCCTTTTTCCAGGAGCGCATACCCCGCGGCCAGAGCGTTGGCAACGCCGCGCTGATGCGCCTCAGTCATGTCATCGGGAATAGCCCAGGCGCCGCCATGGACAAGCAATACAGGTGTGTGTGGCATACGTGAACCACTGATTGTACCGGGAATCGATGAAAGGGTGCGAAAGCCGCGGAATTACCGGCAGGGCAGCATCGCGCCGGCGCTGTTGGTTGACGAGCAGGACAGCGACACCGCCCTTGGAAGATGCAGCCGAAAGCACTCGTTCGGTGCCCTGCTGCATCGCCTCACTCAAGATCGTGAGCCTGTCTACGGGAACGTTTCAGCCAATCACAGGGGCGGGTGCCATTGCGTGGAATCATCGGGCGCGAGATGCTCCAGCATAATGGTGAGCGAGCGCCTTTTCCTGAGCACTCCGGTTACAACTTCTGCCCGCCCCAGCTCTCTGCGGTCGCCGGCAACGCCGATCGTAAAGTGATTGCCGCAGCTTGACTCCCATCCGGCGCGGCTGTGAAAGGCAAAGCAGCCAAGCAGGCGCTCCGCGATGGGCGCGCGCAGGGTGCGAGCCGGTAAGTCTACTTCTCCCGCCATGTTGGTCGTCACCTGTTCCAGATGGTCAATCTTCTGCAGGGAAGCCTGACGCCACAACTCGCTTACCACCGCGCCGGCAAGCGGCGCTCCTGCCTGGTCCATCACCTTGACGTGATACGCCGGGACAACCGTCAGCTTCTCTGGATAAAGCAACACCACCAGCACAAGAATGGTGAAGGTTCCCCAAATGGCTTGCTTTCTCATCGCCGATACTTTAGCGCGAAACATTGTTTCTTACATATCGTTTTAGACTCATTCAAGAAATTTATTTCTATCCGTTAATCGCCATCAAAAGCCTTTTTGCCGGAATGTGGCAGAATTGTTGCCGATGATGCAACGCCGTAATTTTCTTATTTCCTCCGCCCGCTGCCTCGGAGCAGCCATGGCCGCCGGCGCCTTTCCTCTGGGGAGCGCGATTGCCGCTGAAGCAAGCTCCAATGTGATCGCGCTGAATCAGCTTGGATATCTGCCTGCGCAGCCCAAGACAGCAAGCATCGCAGGTCAGGCTGCTTCGTTCGTCATCCGATCTGCGGCACAGAACCGCGTTGCATTTCATGGCAGCCTCACAGCTGCCAAATCCGATGCCGCTTCAGGAGACTCCGTCCGTCTCGCTGATTTCTCTGCCTTGGATCAACCCGGAACCTATGTGCTGGAGCTCAGTTCCGGTCAGCGCTCCGCGCCGTTCCATATCGCTCCTGATGTCTACCGCGATGCGCTGCGGCTTACCATGCGCTCCTATTACGGACAGCGTTGCGGATGCGCCGTCGATCTTGGTGGAGGCTATGCGCATCCCGCATGCCATCTTTCCGCTGCGTATCACGCCTCTTCCGGAAAAAACGGCGTCTTTCATAATCGCGGCGGCTGGCACGATGCCGGCGATTACGGGCGCTACATTGTGAACGCCGGCGTCAGCACGGCCACGCTGTTGTGGGCATGGGAACTGTATGCGCAGACACTCCATAAGCTCGCATTGCAGATTCCCGAATCCGGCGGAAAGCTTCCTGACTTCCTGGCGGAGGTTCGCTGGAACCTCGACTGGATTCTCTCGCTGCAGGATGAAGACGGCGGCGTGTGGCACAAGCAGACCAGCGACCACTTCTGCGCCTTCATCATGCCGCAGGACGATACGCTCACCAGCTATGTGATCGGCACCGGCAGCGAGCCCTACAAAAGCACTTGCGCTACCGCGGATTTTGCCGCCGTTGCCGCCATCGCCGCGCGCTGCTACAGCGCATGCGATGCGGCCTATGCTTCGCGATGCCTCTCTGCGGCGCGCAAGGCATGGAAGTGGTGCGAGAGCCACCCGGACGTCGCCTTTCACAATCCACCCGGCGTCAGCACAGGCGAATATGGCGACAACACATGCGATGACGAATTGCTGTGGGCATCTGCCGAGCTTTGGCACACGACCGGCGAGGATGAGTACCAGAAGTTTTTCGCCGCGCACGCAGAAAAGGCAGAGCAGCTGAAAATTGTGACGCCGGATTGGGGCGAAGTATCCGCCTTCGCCTACTGGACCTACGCTCTTGCTGAAAGAAAAGACCCGGCTGGGCTAAAAAGCGCCATCCAGCAGGCCACATGGAAGGCCGCTGAAGCGCTGGTAGAAAAAAGTAACAGCAACGGTTACGGAAATACGCTGGCGGAAGAAAACTACGTCTGGGGATCGAACGGCGTAGCTGGAAACCAGTCCCTGCTGCTGCTCATCGCCAATTATTTTCACCCCGACAGTCATTTCATCAGAGCAGCCCTCGATAATCTGCATTACATGCTGGGCCGCAACTGCTTCGGCATCTCGTGGGTTACACAGCTGGGCTCGCGGCCCTTCCGCAATCCGCATCATCGTCCCAGCGTTGCCGATCACCTGCCGGAGCCGTGGCCGGGACTGCTTTCAGGCGGCCCGAATCGGCATCCGGCGGATCCTGTCGCCAAGAAGCTGCCCCCGTCTCCACCCATGCGCATGTATCTGGATGATTCCGGCGCGTATTCCGTCAACGAGATTGCCATCAACTGGAATGCACCGCTGGTCTTTTTGCTGGCAGCCGCAAATAGCTTGTAGTAATCGGGTGCCCATATAAGCCCGATTTTGGGCTTGAGTGGGGCGTTCCTGTTCTGCGTCAAGTCACCTTCGTAACTGCCCCGAGGCTTGTCTTCCCTCATCCTGCGCCCTAGCCTCAATGGCATGGATATCAAGCGCATCGCAGGAAGCATCGCACTCCTGCTCACCCTGCCATGCACAGGTCACGCCGCCGCCAAAGCGCACAGTGTTGCGCTGGGAGCAGCGAAAAAAGTGCCTTACTCTATCGCCGGCGATCCCGCCGGAGCCTCTGCCGATGAGAAGGATTTGCGCGTTCGCCCGCTGGTGGTAGATGCCAAGATCAAAGAGTGGACCACAGGCGAAGTACACGACGTCACCGATCGCAGCTTTGCCGTGCGCCGCGCTATCCGCTTGAATGATGCCCTCCCTACCGACAAAACGGAGCATTGGGTATGGCAGCGCGGACCGTGGCTGCTGGTCGATCGCGTCAGTGGCCATATCATCGCCCTCAAGCTGCCCGATTACGACCCGTCTGTTTCCAATGTTGTGTGGTTTCGCGATTATGCCGCATATTGCGGTCTTACCAGCAGTGGCCGCCAGTTGTATGCTGTCGTGGCCCAGGTAGCGGCGCGTAAGCCGGTGCTGGCGAAAAAGCTCGGCGCATGGGACCCCTCGGCTCATCCAAATCCCGCGTGCGCCCCGGCGACATGGCAGCGTGAGCCACTGCGCATCACGTTTCAACCCACAGGCGCAGCCCAGATCAGCTACGATCTTGTCGGCTCTTCCAGCGTTTTAGTGGAGGACGGCGACAGCGCCGACTCCGACGATGGTAAATAACCGCAATCGAAACTACGGCACGGCAATCTGCTCATATTCCTGGCCGGAAGGCGAAGGCAAAAACACCCAAAGCGTGTAAATCGAAAGCACGGTTCCGGTCAGCGGCTTAATGATTGTGAGAAACGAAGTGACGATCGCCAGCGTGCGCGCCCAGGGTGCGCGGCGCATCAGCCCAATGCCGGTAGCCGCGGCCAGCAGCGCTCTGCCGAAGACCAGCACCGTCAGGAATCCCGGCAACCACATCATGTGCGGAAAGGGAAAGCCCGGGCCGAACATGTAGAAGTGGTGACCGCCGTGCCCCCAATAGCCCATGCCGCCAAAAGCGCCGGCAACAAAGGGCAGAGCAATCAGCCATCCGATCACGCTCCACGCCGCCCATACCAGCCAGAGAATCGCAACCGTCTGAACATGCCGTTGCACGCGTGAATACGCCGGCGGGCGTGTCAGCGGCATGGGAGGCACCGGCCGTCCGCAACGGGAACATACCTGTTCAAAGGATTGCATCGCCTGGCCACATCCACTGCAATACATCGCTCAAAATCCTCCTGTCAGAGGCTACGCACATTGCCGCCGTTCGGTTCCACGAAACGCGATTACCATGGATTTTATGCCTCTTGTGAAATCCATCCCGTCGGCAGTCGAGGATTATAGCCGCGCCGTCCTTGAATGGGACAGGTTCCTTGCTTTGCTCGCCGGATACGCTGTTTCTTCGATCGGCAAAGCCTGGGTTCTCGCTCTGGAGCCATCGACCGACCACGACTGGCTTCGGCAGCAGCACGCCCTGGTAGAAGAAATGCGCCTGCTGGCTGCTGAGGGAGTGCAGCCCACCCTCGGCTCGCTTTTCGATCCGATGCTGCTGCTGAATAAATCTCGCATCGAAGGAGCAGCACTCGAAGCCGAAGAGATACGCAACATTCTCAATCTTGCCGACGATATTTCCGCATGGGCAGCCTTGCTGCGCCAGCCGCCCGAGCGCGTGCAGGACAATCTCCCCGAGCTGCGAGCGCTCTCCGCTCCGCTTTTAACCAGCGATCTGCGTCCGCTGGTCGAATCACTGCGCACAAAAATTCTGCCCGACGGCACGCTCACCGACGACGCATCGCCGGAGCTGCGCCGCATTCGCCGTGAGATGGAACGCCAGCAGCGCGCCATTGAAGACAGCCTGCGCTCCGCCCTGCGGCGCCTCTCCGAAGGCGGCAGCACGCAGGACGATCTCATCACGATCCGCGGCGAGCGCTTTGTCATTCCCGTAAAAAGCGAAGTCAAACGCCGCGTGCAGGGCGTCATTCACGGAGCCAGTTCCAGCGGACAAACCGTCTATCTCGAGCCACTCGAAACCATTGAGCTGAACAACGACCTGGTTCGACTCGTCGAAGACGAACAGGCTGAGATTCACCGTATTTATCTCGCGATGACGCGGCAGATCGGCGTCTACGCAACCACCATCGGTGAAGGCGCGGCCATTCTTGCCGAGGTCGAAACACTCTGGGTGCGCGCCAGGTTTGCGCAGGAGTTCAGCTGCATCCGTCCCCGCTTCAGCGAAGAGCATATGCAGGAATTTTCCCTGAAGCAGGCTCGCCACCCGCTGCTCGAAAAGCGTCTGCGTTCGACAAACGGAAAGATCGTTCCGCTCACGCTGGCTCTATCCAGCGAAGAACGCCAGCTCATCATCAGCGGGCCTAATACCGGCGGTAAAACCGTATCGCTGAAGACTTCAGGACTGCTCGCCATCATGGCGCAGGCCGGTATTCCCGTTCCTGCTGAAGATGCCGTCTTTCCAGTCTTCGCTAATATCCTTGCCGATATCGGCGACTCGCAATCCATCGAGCAGAACCTCTCTACGTTCTCTGCCCACATCGTGAACCTGAATCGCATCGCACAGACGGCGGGAGCAAAGTCTCTCGTATTGCTCGACGAGTTGGGGTCAGCCACCGATCCGGAAGAGGGCGCGGCTCTGGCCGTGGCCATATCCGGCTATTTTCTGCGTGCCGGGGCATGGTCCATCATCTCCACGCATCTCACTTCGCTCAAGGTCTACGCCGCAAACAACGCGGGCGTGCGCAACGCCGCTGTCGGCTTCAATGAACACACGCTGGCTCCCACCTATGAATTGCGCCTCGGTGTTCCGGGCGCTTCAGCAGGCATTAACATCGCGCAGCGCCTCGGCCTCAATCCTGAAATCGTCAACACGGCGCGCTCGCAACTCAATACGCAAACGCAGGACATTTCCGGCTTTCTCGACCGTCTCCACCAGCAGCTGGAAGATTTGGGCAAAGAGCGCATACGCGTGCAAAAGCTGGAGCAGGAGCTGGCCCGCGAGCGCAATCGTCTCGCCACCGAAGGCATGAAGGAATGGCGCGCCAAGGTGCGCGATCTTGAGCAAAAGCTGCAATCGCTGCTTAAGGATTTCGAGTACCAGGCGCGTGAAACCGTGCGCGCCATCGATGATCGCGCTGCCCAGCAAAAGCTCTCCCGGCATGCCGAGCAGCGCATCGCGCGCCTGCGCCGCGAGTTCCAGGAAAGCTTTAACGCAGCTGTCGTGGCAGATAAAACCGGGGCCGACAAGAATGATCAAAATGCGAAGCCGCATGTCGTTCGCAATGTCTCTGTTGGCGATACCGTCAAACTGCGAACCCTTGGGCGCTCTGGCGTGGTGCAGCGCGAGATCGATGCCAACACCTATGAAATCGCCGTGGGCCCGATGAAGATGCGCATCGCCCGCGACGAGATTGCAGAAGTTCTTTCCACCCGATCAAATCCGATTGCAGCCGCACGCAGTCGTGGCGTCACCGTCTCAGTTGCCAATCCTGATGCCGGCATGCGCTCGGAAATCAATCTGATCGGCAGGACAGTTGACGAAGCTACCGATGAAGTCGAAAAGTTTCTCGACCGCGCCTATCTTGCCGGACTTCCGCGCATTCGCATCGTACATGGTACGGGGATGGGCATTCTGCGGCGCGCTTTGCGAGCGCTGCTGGAGCGCCATCCGCACGTAGCGTCCATCAGCGAGCCCAGCCAGGCTGAAGGCGGAGCCGGTGCGACTGTGGTCGAGTTGCGCGACTGATCAACAGTAGACGCAGCTTACGACCGGTGCTACGATACGACACGCAAAGCGGGGGGCGTCATGATCCGGGTCATTACTGTAGAGCGCGAATATGGCAGTCAGGGCGCGGAGTTTGCGCATCATCTTGCGCAGTATCTCGGCTGGAAGCTTATCGATCAATGTCTGATTGACGAAATTGCCGCCAAGGCAGGAATAACCAAAAAGCTTGCCGAAAGCTGCGATGAACGCCTCGATCCGTGGTACTACCGCTTCGGCAAAGCTTTCTGGCATGGCTCTGTCGAGCGTCTGCCTGCGGTTGTCGATCCTGAATTCTTTGATGCCGAGCGCATGGTGGAATTCGTGCGCGATTACTTCCATCAGCAGGTGCAGATCGGTCACTGTGTCATCGTTGGCCGCGGCGCTACCAGTGCTTTACTTACTACGCCCGGCGTCTTTCACATCTTTGTGCATGCCTCGATGAAACGCAAACTCGAATGGTTCACGAAAAACTTTCCCGACCATGCAAACGATGCGGAACAGGAAATCCTCGCCACCGACAAGCGACGCGCCGCCTATGTGCGCCGCTTTTACAATCGCGAGTGGACTGACTATCGCCTCTATCACCTCATGATGAATTCCTGCATGGGCTTCGATGCCATGATCAAGGCCAGCGTGGAGGCCGCGGGATTATCAGCCATTGTCCCGGAGCATGCAAAGCTATAAGAAGACAACCGTCACATTAATATTCCCTTAACCGTCTTATTTCCGTGTATTTCTGCCCTGCTTCAAAATTCCTGCCTGTCGCAAGCAACCGAATCCATCCGCAACATCTTCCGAGTAACCGTGTCACATATTCTGTGGGTTGAGGGGCCCACATGAAAGTACTAAAATCGATCGCTCCTCGAAACCTGCGGGTTGTTTTGAGTCAGGGAAACGAAGGAAGATTCGCAAGGTCACCCACATGAAAGTGAAACATATTTTTCTCTTTTCTCTTCTAGCAGCGTTGTTATGCAGCATTCCTCTCAGTTCTCCCGCACAGATAAGCATCGGAATCTCAATCGGCACGCCTCCTCCTCCTTTGCCCGTATATGAGCAGCCCTACTGCCCCGGGCCGAATTACATCTGGACTCCGGGTTATTGGGCATGGAGCGGCTATGACTATTATTGGGTTCCGGGCACATGGGTGCTCGCGCCCTCTCCCGGCCTTCTCTGGACTCCCGGCTGGTGGGGATGGGGAACAGGCGGATATATCTGGCATGCCGGTTACTGGGGCCCGCACATCGGCTTCTACGGCGGCGTCAACTACGGCTATGGCTATTACGGTAACGGCTATGAAGGCGGCTACTGGCGCGGCAATAACTTCTATTACAACTCCGCCGTCAGCCGTGTAAACACCACTACCATTCGCAATGTGTATGTCAACCGTACCGTCGTCCGGAATGTGACAGTCAATCGCGTCAGCTATAACGGCGGGCATGGCGGCATTGAAGCGCGTCCCAATCAGCAGGAACAAATCGCGGAACGTGAGCGTCGCATGGGCCCATTAAGCGCGCAGGAAACGCATCAGCGTGTGGCGCAGCAGGATCGCAGCAACTTCTACAAAACGAATCATGGCGTGCCGCAGGCCGCCGCCGTTGCCCGGCCCGCTGCTTCCGTCAATGATTTCCGCAGGAACGCCGTTGCCGCCCGTCCGGTTGCCGGAGGTGTGAATCGCCCCCAGAACAACACGGCGCGCCCGGCGGAAAATAACGGCCGTCCCAACGGAACCGTAAACCGCCCGGGAAATAACGCTCGCCCATCTCCGGTCACCAGACCCGAGAACAATGCGCGTCCGGTTGCGCCGCAACAGCATCCCAACAACACTGTCAATCGTCCGGAAAATACAACCCGTCCGGCCCAAACAAACAGACCGGAAAACACATCTCGTCCGCAAATGAACGCTCGTCCTGCCCAACCGCAGAACAGGCCGGAAAATACGGCTCGTCCGCAACCAAACATAAACAGGCCGCAAACGGAAAGCCGTCCGCAGGCAAGACCGGCTCCGCAACCGATGTCGCGACCCGCGCAGCCGCAGCAAGTAAGGCCCGCGCCGCAACAGCAATCGCGTCCGGCTCCGCAATCCAGGCCCGAAGGCCAGCCCCATGGCGAGCCGCACGGAGAAAGCGGTCATCCGCACTTCTAACAAAATGCTGTAAAAAGTAGAAAGCCCGGCACAAGCCGGGCTTTCTATTGGATATCTAAATCTGTTTTTGCGGCAGTTCAAACGCTGTTTTGCATTCCCGCTTTCATGATTATTACTGACTTTGCCGATACTCAGATTCTCATCGGCATGATGATGTAGCGGTACTTGTAATCGTCTCCGCCATCTTCCGGACGCATCTGGCCCGCCGACTGCGCATCTTTAAACTCCAGCCGCACCTCGCCCGAATTCCCCGTTGCCTTCAGAAAATCAAGCAAATATACCGAATTGAACCCGACCACAATCGGATCGAAGTTATACGGCGTCTCGATCACATCCTCCGACTCGCCCGAATCCGTCGAAGACGACGACAGCTTCAGCTCATTCTGCTCCAGCCGTATCTTGATCGCCCCCGAACGCTCATCGGCAAACTGCGCCACGCGCTGAATCGAGGAGTTCAAATCTTCGCTGCGCACTACGACAAATTTGTTGTTGTCGCGCGGCATCACCGCCTCATAATTCGGAAACTGCCCGGTCAGCTTACGGCTGGTCAGCGTGCGATGCCCAATGCGGAAGAAGAGCGTCTGCTCATCATCGGCAAACTCGAGGTACTCTTCATCGCTGTTCGACAGCAGAGATTGCAGCTCCGCCAATGCCTTGCGCGGAATCAGCGTTTTCTTCTCGCCGCTGATATTCGTCAGGCTCTCGCCTGATTTTTCGATGTGCGCCAGCCGATGCCCGTCCGTCGCCACCATCGTCAGGCTTTCCGCCTTCAGCACCAGCAGAGCGCCGTTCAGCGTATAGCGCGACTCTTCATTCGAGATGGCAAAAATCGTCTTCGATATCAGGTTCTTCAGCGACGAAGTAGGAATCTTCGTAACGCTGCTCTCCGGAAACTCCGGCACCTGCGGAAAGTTCGCCCGCGCCATGCCTACCATCTTGGTATTCGAGCGCCCGGCACGAATCTGCACCCAATGGTTATCCAGCAGCTTGATCGAGATGTCGCCGTCGCCCAGCAGCTTGATGTAGTCATACAGCTTGCGGGCCGGAATCGTACATGAGCCCGGCTTCTTCACCTTCGCCGCGCAAGAGGTCTTCATGCTCTGGTCCAGGTCCGTGCCGGTGATCGTCAGCTTGTCGTCCGCTGCCTCGATCAGAAAATTTGAAAGTATGGGAATCGTTGTCTTGCGCTCGACAACACTCTGCGTCGCAGTAAGCTCGCGCAGCAACGCCTGGCGATTCACGCTGATCTCCATGGCTCCCTGCGCTGTCTGTTTTTCCTGTTCCACTTCAGCCCCCGGCATACCTTGCCCCCTTTGAGCGATTGGCCACACTTTACACTACTGCGCGCAAAAGAAAGAAGCGCACACCCGTTGGAATTCATTCTAGTGAGAAATTGTGAAATTGTGCCTGCGGAAAAAGGGCCTCATCAGTGGGAATCTTTCCGCGCCCGGGGCCGGTTCTGCTGGCGATAGTTTCCAGGCAGCCAGGCTAGGGCTCGCGACCCGGCTCATGCGATCACTACGGTTATTAAAAGAATCGGATAGTACATAGACAGTAGCCGCAGCAGATGCCTGCGGAAAAGTGGAAAGATTGCCCGAAATCCATACTGAAGCGCATTCCTGAAGGGACGCGTTTTAGAAAACTGGTCCTGCCGAAAACGAAAACTTAGGAAGAGCCGGTGGAAACCTCAAAACCGGCCCCATACCTGTACCGGTTTCTCCGAATTCTGCACATCACTGTCGGAAAACCGCCTGTGGAAACCAGGTCGAGGGCGTGGAAACTGCGGCCTCCGTCAATACTGGAGCATGTTCCACGCGCCGGAGAAATCCACCATGTACGCTATATCCGAAATTTCCACAGCCCTGTAAAAGGAAAACGCGATTGGCCTTGTACCCCGAATGCCGGGTGCCGCCATCCTGAACGAAGAGAAGGTTAGGAATTCAACGATGAAAGCTAATCAGCCTTCTTCGCGTAAACAAAACCATCAGGAATGTCCCGAGAAAAGGCCTACCGCTGCGTCCCCTCGCCCCGCGAGCGGGAAACCAGCGACCAGAACTCATCGTGGCGGTCGTCGCGATAGGTCACGCCCTTCACCTGCCCCGTGGCATCTTTCTGGAAGATCAGGCGAGTCGGGCTGCCCGAAGCGTAAAAGAACGTAGTCGGGTTCTCCGGCAGCAGTTCATTGCTTTCGCCCACCCGGCTCTTGGCATACAGCGAGTCGCCCTGACGATAGATCGTCGTCTGGATAATGCCCTGGTCCTCGTACTGCCCTACATAAGCGTCATAAATGCCCGGATTGATCTTGGCCGGAACTGGGTGCACCGGCACCACTGTCAATTCCGCCATCGGCGGCAGGGCGGCAATCTGGTTCAGTGAATGAGAAAGCAGCCAGCGGGGCAGCTCAGGGTTGGCGTAGGCTTTGTCCCAGGCATTGTGCCGCACGCTGGTGTACTCCCACAGCCTCACATTGCCGCCGTTGGCCTTCAGCGCCTCATACATCAGAATGGCTTGTTTCGGAATCACCACCCGGTCGTCAGTTCCATGGAACATCCATACCGGCGTCCGGCCAATTGCCTTCGCATATTGCTCCGGCAGCTGCATATTGTGCCAGCGCTCGGGTGCATATGACCAGAAGACACCTCCGCAGACGGGAACGATGGCAGCAAACGTATGCGGCCAGTTTTTCGCAATCTCCCAGGTTCCGTAGCCGCCAAGGGAAAGTCCCGTCAGGTAAAGCCTCTGCGGGTCGCCATGGAATTCCTTTACGCCGGCGTCCAATGCCGCCATCGCCATCCGCATCATGTCCGGATCTGTCCAGCGATGGTGCTGGAACGGCACCTGCGGCATCACAACCACAAATGGCCAGCGGTCCGGGTGCGACCGGATCGAGGCCGGCAGCCCGATCTGGGTCTGATCCATGCCGTCGCTGCCGCGCTCGCCCGAGCCATGCAGAAAAAGAATGACAGGCCATCGCTGGTGATCGTTCCATCCCTCCGGCACATACACCTGGTACTTATGGACAACGCCCTGCAACGTCAGGCTGCGGTTCAGAAAACCGGTATCATGCGAACGCGCAAAAAGGGGTATGGCCGGGAAAAATGCAGCCACGAGACAAAAAATACGGCGAAGACCCATCACCCGAGAGAATATCAAGTCAATGCCCCGTAAATGCAGCAAAAAGAGCTTTCACGTCTTGACAACCGCCCCCGGACAGCCGACTATAGCGCCGGAGTTCATGTCCCTATTCCAACTCTAAGGAGAATTTGAGGAATGAAACGGAAGCTCTCATGGCTGGCCCTGTTCGCCTGCAGCATGCTGCTGTTGACCGGCCTTCAACTCACGCCCGCGATTGCGCAATCGACTCCCGCAAACCATGCTGCAAAAGTAGGAAACTCGCCCAACGATCTGCTGGATATCAACACGGCCAGCGTCGACCAGCTCAAAGGGCTGCCCGGTATAGGGGATGCCTACGCCCAGAAAATTGTTGCCGGACGCCCCTATACGAAGAAGACCGACCTTGTGCAGAAGAAGATCATCCCGCAGGCGACCTACAGCAAAATCTCCGGCATGATCATTGCCAAACACGCAAAATAAAACACAAAAATTGTGTGCTGTGTGCCCATTCAAGCCTGGGTTTGGCTTGAATGGGGTAGTTTTCAATACCGGCCTGAGCAATGCAGAAAGGGATGGGTAATTCCTGACATGCTGGTATGAATGCGTCTTCGCTGACAGGAAGAATCCGGCTTGCGCAGAATAAAAAGAAGGACACAAGCACCGGGCTAAGCCCGGTGGAGAGGAAACAACACGAGAAGGACCTTCAGGCCCGGAGTCTTTCCTGTCAGATACCCCCTCGCTATCTTATTGAAAACAAAAATCGAAGAAATCAGCAGGGGGAGGGGGATCCCTCCCTCGTTAAGCCCTGTTACCGGAAATCAATCGCAGCAGGAATGTTAGAATCACCGCCCCCAGCACGGCAATGATGATGGTGTAAATCATGCCGCCCTGACCGGCAAAGCCCAGGGAGCGCATGATGAAGCCGCCGATAATTGCGCCAACGATGCCGATAATGATGTCCATGATGGCGCCGTATCCGCTGCCCTTCATGATCTTGCCCGTAATCCAGCCGGCAATCAGGCCGACGATAATCCACCAGATGATAAACATGCAGAACTCCTCCTTACGGACGATTTATGTAGCGGAGGAACGGTAGCGCAACCCGGGAACAATTTTCAAGACACAGCCTAAAATAAAAATATGGAATATCCGGTTACGCGGCTGCGCCGCCTTCGTTCGAGCGAACCGATGCGTTCGCTGGTGCGCGAAACGCATCTCGAGCCCAGCGCCTTCATCTATCCGCTCTTCATCCGTCCCGGCGAAGGTGTGCGCCACGAAATCCCATCCATGCCTGGAGTCTTCAACCTCTCCATCGACGAGGCCCTGAAGGAAGCCGAAGAGGCCGCGTCGCTCGGAATCGGCGGCCTGCTGCTCTTCGGCCTGCCGGAATCGAAGGACGAGCAGGGCTCCGGCGCCTGGGCGGAAGACGGTATCGTGCAGCAGACGCTGCGCGAGTTCCGCAAGAGCGCAAAGCTGAAGAACCTGCTCCTGATTGCCGATGTCTGCCTCTGCGAGTACACCTCGCACGGCCACTGCGGCATCGTGAAGAAGCAGGGCGAATCGTATGAGATCGAGAATGACTCCAGCGTGCGCCTGATTGCCCAGACCGCCCTCTCGCTCGCTGAGGCCGGAGCCGATATCGTCGCCCCCAGCGACATGATGGATGGCCGTGTCGCCGCCATCCGCGATGAGCTGGATGAAGCCGGGCTGGATCGGATTCCGGTACTCTCCTACGCCTCGAAGTTCTCCTCCGCCTTCTACGGGCCCTTCCGCGAAGCCGCCGATTCCGCTCCGCAGTTCGGCGACCGTCGCAGCTACCAGATGGACGGCGCCAACCTGCGCGAAGCTATGCGCGAGATCGAGCTGGACCTGGCCGAGGGCGCGGACATGATCCTGATGAAGCCCGCCATGGCCTATCTGGACGTGATCCGCGCCGCCCGCGAACGCTTCGACGTGCCCATGGGGGCTTACCAGGTATCCGGTGAATACTCGATGTTCCAGGCCGCCTTCGCCAAAGGCTGGCTGGAGCCGGAGCGGACGATGATGGAGTCGCTGATCTCGATCCGTCGTGCTGGAGCTGGATTTATCGTGACTTATTTTGCGAAGGATGCGGCGAAGGTGCTCGGCTAGTTTCCTCGAAGAGGTTCATTGGGTCCTCCGGCACAAATCCAGCCTTCGCACTCATGCACGGTGCCGATACTCCTTATTGCCAGTCCTTCGGAATTCGGCATGTTACTTGCGGAATGTGTTTTCCGATGAAGTGGCGTGATAACCTTCCCGTCTATGCCGATCACGCGGGTTGTCATCCTGGGTGGCGGGCCGATTGGCCTGCTCTGTGCTATCGAAGCAAAACGTTGCTTTGAGAAAGTCGTCATTATCGAGAAGCGCGGCGGATACTCGCGCACCAATGTACTGTCGCTGAACAATGCTCTGATCAATCACCTGAAGACGATCGAAGTAGCCGACACGCTCTGGCCAACGGGTCAGGCGGGAGCATCCGTCGCTTTTTCAAAGCTTGAAGAAGCATTGTGGCGAAAGGCCCAATCCATGGGCGTCGTCATGGAACGAGGCTTTACGATCACTAACATCGTTGGTGATACGAAGATGGGTAACGGCCGATTCAAGCGCATACGTCTCACTCTGGCGCCCTGGGATGACAGGAATAAGAGACTGGTTCCTCAGGCTCCGACACGAGAGCTGTTGGCCGGTCTCCTGGTCGTGGCTTCCGGAGGTAGCGCCGCCCGCGATGCTCTCATCTGCCAGACGCTCGGGTTCAGCTTTACCTCACTGAAGGCGAAAAACTATGCCGCATATGGCATCTTCGAGGCGGGCCAAAACGATGATCCAAAGGACTTTGTCCACATCTCGAAATTTGTTGGCATGACCAACGAAATTGTCTCGGGCAAGATCGCCTTCGAGACACCCGATCACAATTACCTTCTCGTAACCCTCTCCCAATGCACAAAGACCGATTTCAAGCTCCTCCAGCAAAATTCAAAAGCATTTCACACGCTGCTGAAGGCTGTCGCGGAGGGATTTCATAGCGAGCTGCTGCAGAAAATAAAAGATGTGGAGAAAAACACAGGCTTGTTCAAGGTTTCGATCCAGAGAGCGCGGCACTTCTACAGTCGAACGTTTCCTGCAGTCATCGTCGGAGACGCCGCCGTGACGCCTCACCCGGAGGCCGGCTCAGGTATGACAACCGGATTCGCAGGCGTACAGCAGATCGCCATTCTATTTGAGGCGCTGAGGGGAGTGAGCCGCTCAGTGGACAGCAGCGCCGCATGGTTGTCGTTCAACCAGTCGTACGAGTTGTTCGTTTCCAAAAAGGCGCTCGAAGGGACAAGAATTATCCTGCGCAACCTCAACAAGCTTCTGCTGCGCTTTATCGCCGATGCACGGCAGGTCGCAGCGGAGTGCCGGGGGTCGGCTATTCTTGAGCCACTCGAGAAGATGATTAAAACCGCCGATATATTGCACGACGTTCTGAAATTACGCGATTGGCAGGCAGAGAACCTGCTCAAAATCCTAAACGGAGATGCCCCAAATTTTGACTGGAAGAAATGTGGGGCCGACCAGCTCTGGTCGGATATTGGAATTGCCTATAAAGCAATCAAAGCCCTGACTAACGATATCGCGCTCTTCGGAGAGCGACTGGAGAAAGTCGAGCTCGCCCTCGCGACTAAATCAGTTACAGGAAAAGAGATGAAGGTTTAGCCGAAAAACACATCAGCGATTTTTGTATTGGCGTCGACTGAAGAATACTGCCCACCCCGTTTCACTCAGTCGCTCATCTAAGGCAACCCAGAGATTCAATCAACGGTTCCTCTAATTGCGATCGAGCTCGGCAAACAACTCGCGCTCATTACGCCTGGCTCGCTCCAGTATCGCGCAAACACGACGTTAAAGGCGACAGGAAAGCGAAACCCGGTTCGCATGAATCCTTCTGCCTCGCATAGAATCAATAGTTCGGGTAGTGGTCATTCCGCGCCGGCACATTTCACCCTTTTTTGAACGGAGCATCCCTTGGCAGAAACAACGTATGACATTGCAATCATCGGCGGCGGGCCGGCTGGATACACCTGCGCCATCCGCGCAGGGCAGTTTGGCCTGAAGGTCGCCCTCATTGAGAAAGTCGAGAAGCTCGGCGGCACCTGCCTGCATGTGGGCTGCATCCCGACTAAGGCGCTGCTCTTTAACGCCGAAATATATGACCACCTGAAGAATGCCGAGGAATACGGCATTGAAGGCCTGGGCGAAGGCAAGCTGAACTGGAAGAAGATCCTCGACCATAAGAACCAGATCATCGCCAAGCACACCAAGGGACTCGACTTCCTGATGCGCAAGAACAAGGTCACTGTGATCAACGGTTTCGGCAGCATCACCGGCGCGGCCAAGGACGGTATTCACACGGTCGATGTGAAGGACGCAGCCGGAAAGACGACCCAGATCAAGACGAAGAACGTGGTTCTGGCCACCGGTTCCGATGCGCGCATGCTGCCGGGACTTACGCCGGACGACAAGATTCTCACCAATATCGAGATACTCTCTATCAACGCCATTCCCAAGTCGCTGGTCGTGATCGGCGCAGGCGCGGTAGGCGTCGAGTTCGCCTCCATCTTCCGCAGCTTCGGCTCGGAAATCACCGTTGTCGAATACCTGCCGCGACTGGTTCCTGCCGAAGACGAAGATGTGAGCAAGGAACTGGCGCGCAGCTTCCGCAAGCGTGGCATCGACACGCACACCGGCGCAAAGGTCGACAAGGTTGAGAAGACCAAGACCGGCGTCAAGGTCACCTTTACCACCGCTGACGGCAAGCAGGCAGTGAAGGAAGCCGAAAAGGTGCTGGTAGCTGTAGGCCGCGCTCCTCGTACGGAAGGCATTGGCCTCGATAAGACCAGGATTGCTCCGGAAAAGGGCTTCATCAAAGTCAATGAGTGGATGGAGACGACCGAGCCCGGCATCTTCGCCATCGGCGACATCGTCGGAGGATTGCCGCAGCTGGCGCACGTCGGCGCCATGGCGGGCATGGTGGTAGCGGCGAAAGTTGCGGGCAAGTACGCGCGCCCGATTATCCGCCAGCGCATTCCGGCCTGCACCTATACTGAGCCGCAGATCGGCAGCGTAGGCCTCACCGAAGCTCAGGCCAAGGAAAAGGGCTACACCCTCAAGGTTGGCAAGTTCCCGTTCGCGGGCAACTCCAAGGCCTCGATCGTCGGCTCGCATGATGGCTTCATCAAGGTCGTTAGCGATGCCAAATACGGCGAGATTCTCGGCGTGCATATCATCGGGCCGCAGGCCACCGAGCTGATCGCGGAAGCTGTCACCGCCATCGAGCTGGAAGCCACAATCGACGATATGCTCTACATGATCCACGCCCACCCCACACTCTCCGAAGCAATGCTGGACGGCTTCGGCAGCGTCGAAGGCCTGGCGATCAACATCTAGGAGGAAATAAGCCCGGCTCTTGAGCCGGGCTTATACTTGAGCCATGCACAATGAATTTACTGCGGTGATTGAACGCGATGGCGATTGGTTCGTAGCCTGGTCGCCTGAAGTTCCGGGCGCCAATGGCCAGGGCCGCACGCTGGAGGAATGCCGCGAGAGCCTGAGTGCGGCGATTCATCTGGTGCTTGAAGATCGCCGTGAAGATGGGCTCCGCGGTGTTCCAGCAGACGCTATCCGGGAAATTGTTACCGTCCAGTGAAGCGAGACGCTCTTCTTCGCCATCTGCGGTTGCATGGCTGCTATCTGAAACGCGAAGGTGGCGCTCACTCCATCTGGTGCAATCCGGAAACCGGCAAGATCGAGGCTGTCCCGCGACATACGGAAATTGCCGATCTTCTTGCACGAAAAATCTGCCGCGGCCTCTCCGTTCCGGAAATTGGACGGGAGTCATAAACGATGATCCTCTCAGTCCTCGATCTCGGACGTCTCGATTACGCTACCAGTTTCGCGCTCCAGAAAACACTGGTTGAGCTGCGACACCAGCAGCGCATCGGCAATACTTTGCTGCTGCTGGAACACCCCCCAGTGTTGACGCTGGGTCGGAATTCCAGCCGCTCGAACATCCTTGCCGGCGATGAGTTTTTAGCCGCACGCGGCGTCGAAGTGCATGAGATCAACCGTGGCGGCGACGTGACCTACCACGGCCCCGGTCAGTTAGTGGGCTACCCCATCTTCGATCTGCGCAGCTTTTCTCCGCGCCTCGGCGCTGTGGAATATGTCCGCAAGCTCGAAGAAGTCTTGATCCGCGCCTGCGGCGATTACGGCCTCCGCACGCAACGCATCGCCGGAAGGACCGGCGTCTGGACCTTCGCCGGAGGATCCGTTCAGGAAAAGAAAATCGCCGCCATCGGCGTGCATATCTCCCGCGGCATCACCTCGCACGGATTCGCCCTCAACGTAACCACCGATCTGCGCGATTTTCAGCTCATCGTGCCATGCGGCATCGCTGACCGCGACGTGACAAGCCTGGAATTGGAAACAGAAACGCCGCCTTCGATGGAAAGCGTCATGCACACCGTCTCACGATATTTCGGGCAGGTCTTCGATCATCAGGTTCTGTGGCTGGAGTCGCTGGAAGACCTGCTGCCCGGCCCGTCCGGCAGCCCCGCGCAGGATACGCCCCTGGCAATTCCAAAGGAAATAAAACACCTGCGAGGTGAGAAGGAAACGCATTTCGCGTAAACTAAAACGTTTGGCTCCACGCAAACTTCCGGACCAGCACACGGATTTATAATCAATATTTGCGCAAACAGGTGTTTGCATTACTGCGAAAGGGAATCCATGCCGACTGACGTAATCATGCCCCAGATGGGCGAGTCGATTTTTGAAGGAACCATCACCAAGTGGCTCAAGAAGCCGGGCGACACCGTCCAGCGCGACGAGCCGCTCTTTGAAATTTCGACCGATAAAGTCGATGCCGAGATTCCATCGCCCGCCGCCGGCGTTGTGACCGAGATCAAGATTCCCGAAGGCACAACCGTGCAGATCAATACCGTAGTTGCGGTGATCAACGAAGCAGGTTCGGCAGCGGCAGCTCCCGCAGCGCCGGCTCCGGCAGCAACGCCTGCACCCGCCGAGGCGAAACCGGAAGCGCCAGCGCCTGCTGCTCCGTCAGCTCCAGCTGCAGGTCCTGCGACGGACGTCATCATGCCGCAGATGGGCGAATCGATCTTCGAGGGAACCATCACCAAGTGGCTCAAGCAGGTTGGCGATAGCGTGCAGCGCGACGAGCCGCTTTTTGAAATTTCGACCGATAAGGTTGACGCGGAGATTCCTTCACCCGCCGCCGGCACGTTGACCGAGATCAGAGTACAGGCCGGAAACACCGTGCAGATCAACACCGTCGTCGGCGTCATTGGCGGCACGCCGGGAGCAGCAGCTCCTGCGGCAGCGCCCGCGGCTCCGGCAAAGGCAGAAGCCGCGCCGGCAGCTCCTGCTGCGCAACCTGCGGCCTCAGCAAACGTGGGCGAAAATGTGCGCTCTTCGCCGCTGGTGCGCAAGATTGCCAGAGACAATAACCTCGATCTGACCCAGGTTTCAGGCAGCGGAGCCGGCGGTCGGATTACGAAGAACGATGTCACCGCGTTTTTGGAGAAGCACGGCGCAGGAACAGCAGCATCCGCTGCCCCGGCAGCGGCTCCCAGTGCTTCTGCAGCCGCACAGCCAGTTGCGGCAAAACCGGCGGCACCGGCAGCGCCAGCCACACCCGCACTTCCCGGCGAGCTGGTTCCGCTCTCGCGCATGCGCTCGATCATTGCGCAGCGCATGGTCGACTCCAAGCACACCAACGCGCATGTGCACACGGTCTTCAAGATCGATTTCACGCGCATCGTCAAAATCCGCGAGAAGGAAAAGTCGAAGTACGAGCAGCGCAATGGTGTGAAGCTCACCTACATGCCGTTCATCTCCCGCGCTGTAATTGCCACGCTGCGAAAAATGCCGATCGTCAATGCTTCGATGGAAGGCGATGCGATTCGCTATCACCAGAACATCAATCTTGGCATCGCAGTGGCTCTCGACTGGGGCCTGATCGTTCCGGTCATCAAGCAGGCAGAAGAGCGCAGCTTCGTCGGCGTGGCCCGCGCCATTGCCGATCTGGCAGAGCGCGCGCGCGGCAAGAAGCTGAAGCCCGATGAAGTGGGCTCCGGCACTTTCACCATCACCAACCCCGGCATCTTCGGCGAGCAGTTTGGAACGCCGATCATCAACCAGCCGGAGAGCGCCATTCTCGGTGTCGGCGGACTCTTCAAGGAGCCTGCGGTCGTCACCAACGCGGACGGAACCGATTCGATTGCCATCCGCCATATGATTCACCTGACACTCGGCTTCGATCACCGCATCATTGACGGTGCCGATGCCGGCAAGTTCATGGCAGAGGTAAAGAAGTACCTCGAAAACTGGAACGAGGATATCGGCTAGTCCCGAACCCATCTTTGCCGATGAGGAGGCCTATGGCCTCCTCATTTGTTTTGAGCGCGCCTTCGCGCTCACCGCGTAAAGAGATTCATCTGCGAGTTGGAAGCAGGATATTTGCGAGAAGGCTTGTCGTCGAATACAGTGCGCCCGTTGAGTGACGGAGAGATGGCGCGTTCATGCTGGATCGCGGCGTCGAAATCTGCCAGCGGATGACGGCCTCCTTCAACATTGCGCGTAAGGCGATCTAAACGCCTAAAGCCTTCTACCTTTTCAGCGTGGCCGAGACGAGCAGCCTCCAGAGATCGCCGCAGAACTGCCAGCGATTCGTCGTATGTCTTAAGCGGCACAGGAAAAGGATGACCGTCTTTGCCTCCATGCGCGAAAGAGAAGCGTGCCGGGTCGGAGAAACGGCTGGGAGCTCCATGCACAACTTCGGCGATGAGCGCGAGCGATTGCAAAGTTCGCGGGCCAAGGCCTTCCAGCAACAGCAAAGAAGCAAAATCATGAAGGTCCTGTTCGTGCGCAACGGCCAGCACCGCTCCCAGGCGCTTCAGGTCAACGTCCTTCGCGCGGACATCGTGATGCATCGGCATCGTGAGCTTACGCGCTTGGTCCAGTGTGTAGGCGACCGGTTCTTTTGTCATCGTAAGCAGCGTGCGCTGCGCGTTGTTTGCACGCGCGTCCACCAGGTTAAGGATTTCGCCTTGCGGCTTGCCCACGATGGCCGTATGCGGATTCGATACAAAGTCCCGCACTGTAGCTGAATGCCAGTGGTAGCGCCGCGCCAGGTGGGTTTCCGGATTCATGCCCTGTTGCACAACCGCCCATTCGCCGGATTTCGTGATGACGAAGGAATGCAGATAGAGCTGGAAGCCGTCGGCGACGGCATTGTTATCAATGCGTGCCGTAAGGCGGCTCGTGCGGGCGAGCCTCTCCCCATCCAGCCCGATTTGCATGGATAAGTTGCGTAATTCTTCCGGCGTGCACTTGGAATGCCGTCCGCGGCCTCCGCAGATGAAAAGCCCCAGGTCAGAAAAACGCGGATTGATACCACGCTTCAAAGCTCCCATCACCGATGTCGTAATGCCGGAAGAGTGCCAGTCCATTCCCATCACAGCACCATATGCCTGAAACCAGAATGGATCGCTTAAGCGGCTAAGAAATTCCGAATGACCATATTGCAGGATGATGTGCTCCGCGATGGCCGTTCCCAGTTCTGCCATGCGCGTGGCCAGCCACGGCGGCACATGTCCGCCGTGCAAGGGGAGATCAGCTGTACCAGAGCGTCTCACCTCTTCATTTTCGCCTTTTATTCTCCGTAATTCAACTGCTATCGGGAGCCTGATGAATCGAGCTGCTCTACAGCAGCCCTTTGGCCTCGAGAACGCGAGCTACAGCCTCCTGCGGAGTCTCGCCGATTGCAGATAAGTGCCCCATCTTTCGACCCGCACGCGCCGAATGCTTTTCGTATAGATGAAGCCCGACGCCCGGCACAGCCAGCGCGCGGTCGAATGCAGGCTCATGGTCCAGCCACAAATCACCCAGCAGGTTCGCAATTGCCGCCGGTTTTATCAGCGCTGTATCGCCTAAGGGCAAATCGCATACAGCGCGCACAATTTGCTCGAACTGGCTGGTGACGCAGGCGCGCTCGCTGGCGTGATAGCTGTTGTGCGGGCGCGGAGCCAGCTCATTTACCAGCAGGCGGCCATCCTTCGTCACAAACATTTCGACGGCGAGAATGCCTTCCAACTGCATCCTGTCGGCAATCTGCCGGGCAATTTCCTGCGCTTTGGTTTCGATATCAAGCGGCACAGAAGACGGAATGACACTCCAAACGAGAATTTGATTTTCGTGATAATTCTCAGCCGAAGGATAGCTCTTTACCTCGCCATTCGGCGCCCGCGCCACCATCACGGAAATTTCCTTCTCGAGATCGAGAGCTTTTTCTGCTACTGCATCGCACTCACCCAGCAGACGCCATGCCTCGGCTGCGCCGGTGGCATCGCCAAAGCCGATCTTTACCTGGCTGCGGCCGTCGTATCCGCCGCGTGCGCTCTTCACAAAGCAGCGGCCGCCAAGCGCAGAAACAGCCTGCTGCAAATCGCTCTCTGAACGAATGGTGCGAAAATCGCCGACCGGAAAGCCATGCTCCACCAGCCAGTTTTTTTGCAAAATACGATCCTGAATAATGCGCATCATGGCAATGCCGGGGCGCAAGGGCGCATATTTCGCCGCCGCTTCCAGGCTGGTGACGGCAATCTGCTCAATCTCCAGCGTGATGACATCGCAGCCGCGAGCCAGATCGGCAGCAGCGCGCGCGTCATCCCATGCGCCTTCAAAGCATGCATCCACAACAAAGCGCGCCGGACATGAAGGATCGGGGTCCATGACCTGAATGCGGTAGCCAAGCGAACGAGCTGCCATCGCCGTCATGCGGCCAAGCTGTCCGCCGCCCAGAATACCAATGGTGGAGCCGGGAAGAATCGCGCTCACTGCGGCAGCTCCTCGGCCAGCACTTCTTCTTTACGAGACGTGCGCCAGCTTCGCAACCGTTCGCGCAACGCCTGATCGGTCGTAGCCAGTATTTCAGCCGCAAACAGAGCTGCATTCGCTGCTCCCGGTTTGCCGATGGCCAGTGTGCCTACGGGAACACCCTTCGGCATCTGCACGATCGAAAGCAGCGAGTCGATGCCATTCAGCATCGTTGCCGGAACAGGAACACCCAGCACAGGCACCAGCGTTTTCGCCGCCAGCATGCCCGGCAAATGCGCCGCACCGCCGGCGCCGGCGATAATCACGCGAAGTCCGCGCGACTCGGCCTCTTCGGCATAGGTAAAAAGCCAATCGGGAGTGCGGTGAGCGGAAACCACTCGCACTTCATAAGGAATGGAAAATTCTTTCAGCAGGTCGACGGCAGGCTTAAGCACTTCATAATCGCTCTTGCTGCCCATCACCACGCCGACAAGCGGGGCGTGCTCCATGAGGTGATTATAGAGCCTGCCGTGTAGCCGCCGGGTTGAGCGGCCCTTGGTTTGTGCGACCGCCCGTTTGTTATCCTGAGCGCAGCGAAGGACCTGCTTTTATAAAGCCGCGCTCAGGAGCTCGGCAATCAGAGAAGCTACAGCTTGATGCCGATCGATCCGGCAAACTGCACAATTGCCGGCCAGACCGATTTCACGTCCTGAATCGTTGTTGCGTCTAACGTGAAATTCAGCGGATTGGCAATAACTCCATTCACATCGCCAATGCTCTTCGCAATGGTGCCCAGCAGCACTCCGAGAGCGGCCACTACATCCGGCTGCACCTTGCTGCTTGCGACCTTTGCGCCGCTCACAAACTTCAATACATCTTCTGCGGCCACTTCAATGCCGCGCTCTATATCCATGAGAATGTTAGCCACTACTGCTCCTCCTTATTGAACAAAACTGGTGGTTGATTCGTTGTGGTTGGTCCGAGGGCGCGATCCAGATTCGCCGCCAGCAAATGTGTAAAGCGGTAAAGCCAACCGTAAAAACCAGCCTTCGTAGCAGGCGGATTCATGGCGCTGACCGCAGCTGAAAATACCCACAGCGCTCCTGCTCCCGTGCAGAAAAACTGCATCGCGCTTCCTGAGTGAAGGAAGTTCATCATGCACCTCGATTGCTGAGAAATTGGGTCAGAATAGCCGCTCCTAGAGCGGCATGTTGACAAAAATGGCGCTCGAAAAGCGCGAATAGTTCGGAGGCGTCGCTCCGTCATACATGCGCACGTAATACTGCTCTATGACAGCCTCGCGCGGAATGGTGAAGTTGCTCACCGGGCTGCGCAGCACAAGGTCAGAATCCGTTCCCGGTCCAAAAAACCAGTCACGGCGGCGCACTTCAAAGCCGCCGCCCGAAGGAGCCGTTACGCCCGCGCTTACCTGGATTTCAGTGCTGCTGACCGAGGCAGTCATGGTTTGCAAACTTGCCGGCGGTTCCGTCAACTGCGGTTGCTGCGGCAGCCACGTATCCGCAGGCACAGTCGATGATGTTTTGATTGCCAATGCATCAGCCCAGTCATTCGCAAAGCGGATGGTGTACCGATTCATCTGCGGGACTGTGCCGGCAGCCTCAATTTCCACGCTTCTCACAACGAGATTCGCATCCATGCCGGCGGAAGGAGCACTCACAGCAAGCACGTCGCCCGGCCATATATCGCCTGGCGTCTCCATATTCCAGCCCGTATAGGTGCCTTCCCATGCAGCTGCCCGGCTGGAAGACAAGCTCAATAACGCTGCGGCTGCGTTCTCGCAGTCAACCGAGCTCATGGCTTTCGGACTGGTGACCGTCCCTATCCAGCGCGAAATTGAAGGTAGCTGAGCCGAGCTTTGTGGAGAGACGCTCACTCCATTCGCTTTGCGTGCTACGGAGCGGTGTCTTGTCCGATACGATACGAAGATCAGCTCGCCCATCTGCGGCACGCTGGTTGGATAGAAGCGCAGCTTGCCGGTGCGCTCAATCTTGCAGTCAGCCACTTGCGCCGTAGTGCCAATGCGACGCGTCATCCTATTGCCGCCCGGAGGAATACTCGTGACCCAGGTCGGTCCTTCTTGCGCGACGCTTACGCTGCGAATACTGCACTGCAGGTTGGTGCTGTTGATCAGGCCAAACGTACAGATGGAGGGCGTTGCCGCGAGCGAGCCATCGTACAACACCACAGGCGTCGCATTCACGCCGTTCGTCGTATCCTGAACCTCTAACACCAGATTCACGCCGCACGGAATCGCGTTGCCGCCCCAGAGCTCCATGCCGTTCGCGCCCATGGCATAGTAGGCCTGCTGCACTCGCTGCATCTCTTTCGCATACAGGCGTGTGCGCAACACATAGATATGGCCTGCGACCGGCGAAAAAGAGCTGCCTGCTGCAAGGCCTTCTACCAGGGGAGAAATCACATTATTGCCGCTTGCCTGGCTCACCTGAAAACCCGCAAGGCAATTCGCCGTATTGATGTCGCCCGCATACAAGCCGCTCAGAATGCCGGTGCTTCCGGTGCTGATGGAAACGCCGCTGCTCTCGATGACCAGCGAGCCCCCAAGCTCCAGATCGTCGGCGGCAAATAGAATTGTTTCTCCATCCAGGCCGTTGCCGCCCGTGCAGGTCAATCCATTTGACGTAATCGATAAATAAGAGCCGGTATCTTGTAACTGCCACAGTTGCAAATTGATGGAAGGCGTCTGAAACAGGTCGATGAGTGGTTGCGTCTTTGCTGACGAAGGAAAGAAAGGCTCTTCTGTAAGGTCGAAGAGAACCGTCGTGCCGTCGCCTGAAAATACCTCGGTGACGTAAGCTGCCAGTTCTTCTTCTCCGCAAACGGTCACGTCATTCGCCGGCAATTTGGTCATCGATGCCTGCAATCGATTGACAACCAGCGTGCCGTCGCTTTCGTTCAGAGCATGTGTGACTCCGCCGATCGGCGCAAGCGTCACGCCGCCTGAGATTACGCGATAGGCATTGCCCGAGCTTGATGCCAGAAGGCCTACATTGCCGGACCATGTCGCTCCAGCGCTGGCTGTAAACCGCCCTACGATGCCCGTAGCTGTCGATGTATGCATCGTAAGCCCGCCGGCATTTACCAGGCCGGTAAGCATCTCCGCGGTCCGGCTTGCGGGCAAAGCAAACTGCGATGTCTCGCGGGGAATACCTTGCATGTCGAGCAGGATTTCATCGCTTATGGCGGAAACTGCAGCCTCATATACAGGTCCTGCAATGTCTTCGCCCACGCATGCCAGAACCGGCTCACTCGCTACATAGCCGGTAAATAGAACCGCTCCGTTATCATCACTCACCGTGATGCGAGCGAGCCGTAGCGGCATGGGTAAATTCGACGGCAGTGGAGCGAGCGTAAAGCTGCACGTCGAAGGCAGATTCAATTGCCGCTGAATACGTAGAGACGGCTTTGCCGTCAACACCGTTGCATAATCCAGCGGTCCACTGCCATTCAGGTTGTCGATTGTCAGGATCACTGAATTCGATCTCCTCAAACAAGTCACTGTGGAATAAACGTCTACAGCAGGGCGGCATTTCCCGGGAGAAAACTGCGGAAGCAAACAGCCGTCTCGCCATCATTGCTGTCTGTAACCGGCAGTGCTCGAAAACTGGCATCAAGCGCAATCCGCTCAATCGGAGCAGCAAGCGGCTCGGCGCCTTCAAGAGAGCTCTGCATTGCCTGCAGGCGGGGATAGTGAAAAATCAGCCGCTCACCCTGCTCGCCCGGCATCACAAAAACAGCAGACCATTCCTGAAAAAAGCTGCCGCCCTCGCGATCTACAAAGCCGAGAATCGGTTGAACCTTCATCGTTGCCGCAGGCGCGCCCGCAATCAGCGGCTGGGCAAGCTGCAGTCCGTTCGCGCTCACCTGCGATACGCGCGCGACGTTGAATGTCACTCTGCGGATGTAGTCAGGATCATTGTTGACCGCTGCTGCGCTGCGCACATATGCCGCAGAAACACCGCTGCCGACAAATCCTGTTTGTCCCGCATAGTCAGCGTCAACAGCAATCATGCTGCCCGCCGCGAACGATGCAGTGTCGGAAGGATTCAGGACGATATTCGTAGCGGTGGAGCCGGCCTGCACGCTCACAGCCGCAATGCCCTTCGCTCCCGAAGCCCCAGCTGCGACATTGCTCTCCGGCTGGATCAGGTTCATATGCTGCGATCCGGCAGCGAGTGCCATGCTTAACTTGCTCCACACCTTAAAGCGAAATGAAACGGTAGCGCCTACAGCTTCTCGCACCTGATATTGCGCGATACTTGGTATTCCGCTGTTAAATGCGCTGATAGTGCTGGATGATTTACGAACAAAGTTTTCAATCCATCCTAGGTCGATCCAGGGAGACGGCGGTGTATCGAGCGCGAACTGGCCATTCTGCGATGGATCGAAAATGGAAGGAAGCTGCTGCACGCGATTTACCGGCGCAAAGTAGGCGCGCACCCTGCGGCTGATGGTTGGCAGCGCCATGTAATTTGTAACAGCTGTGCTCATAGCTCACCCTGTTCCTGGAATGCAAACACATCGATTGTTGCGATACGCGTCAGCCTTTCCCGGGAAGTGACAGCCGCCTCAAATACAGGCGTGCTCCAGAAGATTCTGGTCCCCATAGCTGTAGGGCCTGTGGTCTGCACGTAATTCATTTTTTGCGAGGCAGGAGGATTGAGAATCGCAAGCAGCTCCGCGTCCATCTCCTCCAGCGTCCGCCCCCGATCCAGGCCGCTGTTGGATTGTGTGCCGCCCGTGGCATAGTGAATCTCACACCTCAGCTGTGCAAGGGCGGATGGCAGTTGCGTATCGATTGCAAGAGCAGTCCAGCGCAGCACAAAAACATCTGCAGGCATCTGCGCCATCGGAACCTCAGCGTCTTCTACGAGAATTCCCGGACGCTGTATGCCTCGCAGTATCATGACCCGGTTCGGGTTCAACGCCGCCAGCCGATTGCGCAGAGTCGTATAAAAAGTATCTTTCGCGTTTTGCATGAAAGCCTTCTTGAAAAGTTAGGAAACAGACATCTGCAATGCATGCGCTTCACGTAACAGTAAGCGGTACAAATAGATTTGGCCGAGCGATTCGGAAACAGACCGCGACTCGATCAGGAACTGCGTGTTTTGAATGACAACGCCCGCGGCTGAATCGAATAAAGCATCAGCCGAAGTAAGTTGCAGCGCGCTCACCTGCTGCTGTACGGCGGAGGCCGAAATAAGAAGCTCATACTTCGGCTGTTGGCCTTCCTGGGCAGTTGCCTGCACTCTTCGGAACGCAGCCGGAGCCAGCGTGAGCTGTTGGAAATTCGGCGCGTGGATGCCAACCTGCCCGGCATCGCTGCTGTCGCCTGCAGCGGGCGGCATCAGCAGAGAAATACTCATGCCTCCGCCGGCTCGCAGCAGGGCGTCGGCCATCAACTGCGCGCTCTGATTCGGATTTCTAATACTAAGATCAGACATAAGTCATCCCAGCCTGTTGGCAACCCACGGTTTCAATAGTTCCTGAACAGTACTGTCGATCAGCGAATTCGAGAAATACTGCATCTGCATCGTGTCGATCTTGCTGCTCTTTACATTCAGCCCCGGTGTTGCCTGTGCATTCTTCACAATCAGGGCGCACGCGGCCATCACCGCATCCGGAATCGTGCTTAATCCGGCGGTATAGGTCACCTGCACTTCGTTGTAAGGCAGTCCGAGCACATTCATCGGAAAGATCAGCTCACCGGTGTCCGGAACAAAATCAACTGTCGCAGGATCGAGCTGTGTCCACGCGCCCGGCAGCGCAAATGCCCATGCAATTTCTTCCTGCATGGGATAGATCATCTGCCCGCGCCGCGGACGCGCATAGCGCGCCTGGATGCTCGCAAAAGGCGATGTGGCAGGAGCAATGGACACAAGCGGCAGGTAGCTTAATCGTGCCGTTTGTGATCCGGCCGTGAGCCGAAGGCGCTCCGTATACTGCGTTGGATTCAGGCTTACGCGTCTGCAATGGCTGTCAATCAATGCCGATGCGACGGTAACCCAATCGTCAGTTGTATCCGATGCCAATCCAAAATTCTCATAGTCGGTTGGCTGCAAATATCCCATGCTTTATCTCCGCGTCAGGCAAAAAGAAAGGCCGGGCCGTAATTTACGGCCCAGCCCGCACCAGCAAATCATCCGACTAGCGATCGACCAGCACCTGGTAATGAGCGTAGCTTGCGCCCTTCACCACGACGCCGCCGAACTTCACCGCTACATACTGTGAAGCAAGTGATCCGGGCACGCCAAGCTGGAAGATGCGGGGAGTCGAATCGCTCAGCCAGTGGTACTCGATCATGTCTTCAGTCACGATGTAGGCTGGAAGCACCGCCGAGCCCGAGCCGGGAGTTCCCGTATAGCTCAGTGCCCAGTCCGGAATCAGCGGCAGATCGCCCGCCTGCGTGGAAAGCGTTTTGACGGTAAACCCGGCATTGATCTCGCGCGTGCTGAGTACGACGTTGAAGTCGGTCTTCATTTCGCGATCGATCAGATCAAGCAGAACCGGATTGGCATAGATTGCTGTCGGACGCACGGCAAAGTTGCTGTTTGCAACCATCTGCGCAACCGTTGACTTCAACCCATCCACAATGCTCGCCGTTGAGCCAATGGTTGTGGTATTACCGCCGGCAGCAATCTGCGCCGCCACGCCGTAATATTGGGGCGAGGTCGGCGTGCTCAGGGACGTGTCGTTACCGTTCCAGAGCGCGATGTCGTGCGTATGCAGAACGCCTTCAACCGTATCGACAAGATCTTTGGCCTGCAGATAAGCAAACTGTTTTTGCTGCGTTCCAAGCTCAATGTCGAATAGGTTGTAGTTCAGCTGCGCAACAATCGCCTTCAGCGGAACGCTGCGCTCCACGCGCGTCGGGCTTACGACCGGGGCAACAATGTTGCGCGGATCGACAAAGCCAGCCGCGCCCGGAGTCGGAATCGCGGTCTCCTCAAAGAAGCGCGAAGGGTGCCCCGTAGCCGGAACCTGCTTGATGCGCTGCCCGAAGATGCTGCGCCGGCGCACGATATCGGTGATCTCTGTTTGATAAAACGGAACTTCAATTGCCCCAGGCCCGATGAAATCTGCAGCAGAGTGAATATCATAAAAATTTGCGTTCATTCCATTTCTTTCCGCCTATAACAGGCTGGTGATACTTCTTTCAGTTGCAAAGCGATTCTCGCTGCTTCGCTTTGATCCAATGGGTTACGTGGGTAAAAAATAAAGGCGGCTTTCGCCGCCTAGTGACGTTCGTCGTTCTGCGAGGGTTTTACTGGGTTAGCAATCCCGCGCGCAGCAGCTGCGATTTCACAGCGATGCGCTGTTCCACGCTCAGTCCGGTAAGAGCTGCATCCAGTGCGCCCGCCTGAATCGAATCGACCGTCGAAATTCCCTGCTTGGCCAGCAGTTGCGTGGTCGAAGCCGGAAGCGTCTGTCGCGCTGCGGCATGATTGCTCTGCGCCCGCAACTCGGCAATTTTCTGCTCTGCGGCATCCAGCTTCAATCGCAGCTGCGCCAGTTCATCCTGGTTCTCCACTGCAGCCGTCAGCTTTTCTACTGAGCCTGCCGAGTTGCGCTCTTCCAGTAAAGACACGGCCCGCTCGAGCAGTCCCGTTGTCGCATACAGCCGGTCCATACATTCTGCAAACGAGGCCAACATGTTCTCTGATTCCATTACGCTTCCTTCCTTCTTTGTGTTTGACCAAAACTCTGTTCGTTGAATCTCCAGCTCGTCCGTGCTGCAAGCCTTGTGCCTGCCTGGCTTCTGCACCGGGCCGCCGAGAGCCGAAATGACGTGTTGCGATACGCCGCTTTTTCGCGCAGCAAAATCGCTGCGCCGGTAAATGTTGCCCGTGTCAGTGTCCACACATCGGCATGTATATCGGCCACATGCGCGTCTGCCAGTTCATATGACATGCCCATATTTCCCGGACTGTTTGCCGTCAACTGCTGCACGACCTCCGGAAAATCGCGCCCATACAGATAACCGCGCACTTGCAGTTGATTTCCGATGACATCGGCTTCGGTAATAATGCCGCACTTCATGCGCGCATCATGCCTGTCCCATTTCGGCGCGTAATCCACTGCCATGCCCAGCAGTGAAGGCAGTGCCGCGCGCGCGGCTTCCCTTGTAAGAATCACTCTGTGTCCGCGAGCGCCCGACGGAGGCTTAGTGCTCGCTTCATCGACAACAGTCAGCACGCCTTCAAATGGAACGCGATTCGGATGATCCGCCACTTCGGGCATGGTGATTGCCATTGCTTCCAGTCTCATGTCCTCTCCATCTCTTTGGTTGAAACTGCCGCTATGTTTTCGTAGCTGCTACTCCCTCCCCTCGCCTGAAATTTCAGTTCCCTGTTCCAATGGCAGCGGCGCTAGCCCGCGCATTGACCGCACTTCATTCACGGTGAGAACTCCCGCTGCCAGAAGCTGGGTTTGAATCTGCAACTCCGTCATCTCATCCGGCGCATCCAGATCGTTAAACACAAACTCGAATTCGCGCCATCCCAGCTTCTTCGCAAACAGGTCTCTCGTCAGATGCTCCGCCAGCAATTTCGCCAGAGGAACCACAGCACTGCGGAACGCCTCATCCGACTGTTCGGCTGCAGTCGTGCGGTTCACTTCGCGTTCGAGCCCCAACAGCATCGGAGGCAAAGAAAACGCATTGGCCACCATGCGGATCAGAAACTCCTGCCAATTCAATCGCAGATCGGCATCGGTTCCACTTGCAAATCGAAGTACTTCCGGCTTCTGCTCCGTGCTTAAAATCGGAACGCGCCCCGTGCCCTCAATCTCGTCCTGCCACCAGCGAATCAGGCGCTCATGTTCCACGGGAGTCGTTTCATTCAGCCACAGCGCATATTGCGCCACAGCATTGCTGGCAAGGTTTCCGGCAAACCGATGCGCTGCAAGAAATGTATTCACCGTCTCAAACGCAACCTCCAGCGGCCCCAATCCGAAAGGCGTATGCGAGCGCGGATTCATGCGCATGTAGATCAATTGATCGTCGCGCAGCAGCACTTGCCCTGCGTTACCGGGCAGGCCCGTTGTCTGCGCATAGCGAATCGAATCCGGCTTGCCGTCCCACTTCGGATCGATCTGAATTGTCGCCCCATCCACAGCCCACAAATCGAAAGGCTTTTGCGCATCGCCCGTCGCTTCCATCTCAATGGCGCCGAAACCTCCGACCAGAGCATCCTCCAGCGCTTGTTCAATCAACGTGCGGAAAGAATCGCCGGGGTTCGGCTCTTCCAGCGCGCGCCGCAAAGCCTGCATGCGATCCAAGGCATCCGGAACATCGGAGATGGAAAATCCGCGCTTCAATCGAATCTGCCAATCCAGGCTTGCGACCCGGTCCTTCAGAACATTGATCGCCCTGCGCACCAGCGGAGTCTCAGCAAATCGCCGCAGATTCACCGGCGTAGGCTTAGGCAACGCGTTGGAAGGCACGCGATAAGGAGTAAGGATCGACGGCAGCGCCAGCGTCTTCCGCTTTGCAGGCTCTATCTCCGCCGCTTCGATTGCGGCATTATTGCGCCGCCACAGTTTTTTCATTGAGATCTTCACCGTCAATGTTTGCCTCCACCTTTCATCACGTCGCACAAAATACAAAAGGCATGGCCAAGAGCCATGCCTGCAAAACAGCCAAAATTTTTGAAAGCTAAACTCGCAACTCCCGCCGCGCGGCTTCTGCGACTCGCGGTAAATCACTTGTCGTTAATACCCGGATTTCCTCAGCCTCCATCGTCTCTATGGAAAACCGGTATTGCTCCATCCTCTCAGTATCTTCGCGGTCAGCGCTGACATCGCCGATAGGCTCAACCACAGCCGTTAACTCCAGCTTTGCATTCTCTATTCGTGCCACGCCTGCGCGGATCGCATCCACGCTGAAGGCTAATACCTTCGGCCAGTCCGTATCGCTTTCGAGCGACACAGCCTGGAACATGCGAATCACTCCGTTCGGCCTGTATCCGCAATCGATGCGCAACGGATCGCCCGGCCTTGTGTATGCCGCAACAGTAATCCGCTTTCGCATCAAATCCCAAACGCCGGCCCGCTCGAACTGCGAGCGCATCTGTCCATAAATAGCTGCGCGCCCGCTGCGCCGTGCCGCCTGTTGCCGTTTGCGTGGGTCCACGTACACGCGCATAAGTTCCTCTACGCCAGCCGCCAGCGACTCCGCCAGATACGCCCGCGGTTCCGTCACCTGCAGCGCGTTGGAAAAAGAATCCCGCAACACATGCATCAGCGGCGGCAGGCCTTCTTCAGGCTGCGCCAGCCGCTGCCGCAGCTCGCTCTCGAGACTCTCAAACATCGAGACATCCGCATCGGGATCGACGCAGCGCACGCGCGTCCAGTCCTTCGTGAAGTTCACGGTGACCTGCTCCGGCTTCTCAGCATCTCGCAGCAGCACACCTATATTCACGAATTCATTTCGTACCGGGTCCGGCACATACCGAACCAGGTAGAAATCGCATTGTCTCCGCGTGCTCAACGTTTCATCACCTAAGTGTTACTGTCTCGATTACATAATTGGTCCACGTACAGTATCGGCCCATCCCGGCTCTGCAAACTGCCGCGAAGGAACATTTACCGACACTTTCATCCAATTCGGAAATGGCGCGCGCGATGATTCCCGAAAAAGCGTGATCAGTTCCGGAATTCGCTCGCGCCGCTCCAGCAGCCGCTCAATCAGCATTTCCAATTCCATCACATCGCCTCCGTACCACTCCGGAGGCACTGTTTCCGCAATCGCCCACACTTTCCGCGGATCAAGCGTCGTCACTCTTCCCAGCCAGGGCTCAAAGCTGTCCCAACTCATCACGTCGCGATACACCAGATTCCGCGCATACACGCCGCGCAGAGGAGCATCGACAAATTTCCACTCCCCAGCATTGAAGCAGTACCCTTGATCGATAAACGTTGCCGTGTACCGTTTTTCGCGAGGCCGCTTATAAAAAACTGCCTGCCGTCCATTGGCATTGCATGTCCACTTATCGATCACCAGCATTCCGGCAAACTCGTCGAGATTTTTCGTCTCGGCTAACCGATCCTCCGGTAGATAATCCACTACCTGTCCCGGCATGAGTCCCCCGATCAGCCGTGATCCAAACTGCAATCCCGCCTTGCAAGGCTCCTGATTCTGCCCATGATCAAGGCGCAGCTCGCTGGAGTTTTGAATCATCCACTCCGTTACTTCTACTACTTCGCAAGCCGGAACATTCAATCCCACAGCTTCTGCCAAACGGGTTGCTAACAGTTCATTGGCTAATACTCGAATGTGCTGCGGATTATTCTGAAACTTGACGACATACGGATGCCCATCCGAAGCCAGCATCATATGGCTCTGTGCTCCGCCCCGCATCCTCCGAATTGCCTGTGTCGCCAGTACTGCCAACTATGCCTCCGCCTCAATCGGATTGTATCGCCTCTCATGAAGACCGGAGAAAAACTATAGATGCCGGTGCCCCGTCCTGAGGCGTAGACGAGAATGAGATAACTCGCACGTCAATCTCAAACTATCACCGCAATTCCTCACGAACGCAAAGCGCCATTGCCATCGCCATCACGCAATCATCATGCGCGCCCGCGCCGGCTCCAATCTTCCCGTTACGCAACCGCACAAAACTTCGGCACTCCTCTAAAAGCCTCCGGCTAAAAAAAATTCCTGGCGACTCCACTAAGGCAGCCGCCAGGGCCGCCAACATCCGAGGCCGGTGGATGACGGAAGTCAGCCATCCATCCTGCCCATCCTGCTGATAAATGCACGCATACTTCGTTACGCTGTGCAGATAAGCCAACACGCCGGAACCGTGATTATTCCGCTCCACCACCAGCCACGCGGAATTGTATTCCCGCGCCAGGCGCGCAGCCTCTTCCGCCAGTTCCAGCGGAGTAAGCCGCGCCCGCAGCTCCGCGCATTGCAAGCCCGTCTCAATCTCCAGGACCTGCGCCACCGAGTAATCTCCCTCGCTTCCACCGCCGGCCGTATCGACTGCGACTAAATAGCGGCGCCCTTGCACTGCAGGGAACCACATCAGCAGCTGACCATTTCTTCGCGCGGCGAACGGTTCCGGCAGCTCTTTCAAACGTGCATCAATCGCCGCTACATCGAAGTAACAATCTCCGCTGCGGAGAAAACACTCCGTAGCATCTTCCGGATACTCCTGCCTTGCAAGCTCCCGAAAACCGGAAGCGAGCTTACGACGAAAGCCAATTTGCTCCAGCGTCAACCCATGCCGCTCCACCAACGCGCGTTCTTCTTCTGTCAGCGAACTTTCCTCGACTGCATCGGCCCGGTAGGCATCCTCCCACCACCACGGAAAAAAATGCCGCGCCATCCCTGTTTCATCCGCGCGGTTCCACTCTTCCCAAAAGCATCCTTCTGCTCCATTCGGAGTCGATTCCAGCACCAGCTCGCCTGTAGGCGGCATCGATGCCCGCAGTCCATGCAATGTTTCCGCCGCATCGCCCGGCCAGCGCGCTACCTCCGAACAATGCAGGTTATGCACCGTGAGCCCGCGTCCGGCATTCATATCGCCTGCTGTCTCTACGCGATATTCGCTATCCAGCTCTGGAAATACGAGCTGCCGCACATTTGCTTTGGATGTACGTAGTGCTCCGTACCGCAATCGTGAGGGAAGATTCTCGAGAAAGCGATGCACGATCCTGAAAATTCCCTCCGCGGCCTCCTGCGTATGCGCCACCTGCAGCGTCAAGGTGCCCGGGTGCGTTATTGTCTTCAGAAAAAATCGCCCCGCAACCCAGGTACTGATTCCCATCTGCCGCGACTTCAGCACGATATTGGTTCGACCACGCCGCCGCTCATATTCGCTCTGCGCGCGGTTACAAACAAACGGCACGATACGGCCTTCCCGGTCCCTGATCTTTAACAGCTCTCTTGCAAGAAAATCCCCCGTGCGCAATCCGCCTAAACGAGCCAACGAATCGTCCAGCACGCGTCCTAAATCAATCAGTTCCTCAAGGTCACAGCAATCTACTTGAAGTTCAGTAGGCATACCAACTCGCATCCGGTCCGCACAGCAGCGTCCGCACTCCGGGAGCAGAGATTGTGAGTGAAGTGTTCTCCGCTCCCTGGTAATGAATTTGCTGCGAGTTGGTGGTTGTCACCGTGACTGTATTTGCGCTCCCATCCGATTTCATCACCGTAAACTCCTCGCCTGTTGGCGGAGCCTTATCAGGCCACTGCGTGAAGCAGCTGGGCAACGTGATTGTCTGCGCTCCGCTTTGTGCATTGGCGATTACGTTTTTGTTTGCTGCCGTCAACGTTAAGCTTGACGCCGTATTGATTATCGTTGATAGCGCAATGCCGCCCTGCGAGCGCACCGTTCCTTGATAGGTAATGTTGAAGAACGGGTTTTGCCCGGCAATGTGTCCCTCAAAAATATCTGTTTGGTAGCCGTTGTAAAGCTGTGCCGAATACGCTTCGTAATTCGAAGTCGCAGCTTTGGGCGAAGCCCACACGGTAGCCACCGCGCTGTTTCCCGGAGCATTGTTGGAAGCGCCGCCGCCGGTGAATCCCGTCGTTGTCTCCGGCTCCAGGGCTTCTGCATAATTACCGCAACCTGTCAGATGATGCACGCTGGCAAATGTCGGCGGCACTCCCGAGGCCGATGCATAGGTAATCCAATTCACTGAAGATGACATGCCCAGGCAGCCGATATCGGCAATCTCCATCCCATTCGTAACGGAAGAAGATACATAAGCCAGATTCGCCGAAGGAAAGCTGGTCAAGTCCGGCCATTGGATATGTCCTCCATGAAACGAGCTGCCGTTTGCGCCAATGTAGAACGCAGCAATCGCCGGACTGTCTGCATATGTGTCCGTCCACGTGCTGCCCGCGCCGCCGGTATCGTAAATCACGTAATTCGTCGCATACGACGCATTTGCCGCACCCGGGTCTGAAGCAGTATTGCTGCATGGAGCCAAAGCGCAGCTATATGGATATCCAAATCCATGCACCAAGTATCCCGTATTGCCCGTGCCCTCGTTGTAGACACTTGCAACCTTCGCATTCCGCACCAGGATCGTATCCAGCCGACTATCGATTGCCGTCTGCTGAATATGCACGCCGTAAGCCGGACGGCTGGCCGGTGAAAACGTCGAGGCGTTATAGCTCACCGTGATATTTCGCAGCAGAAAGCTTGATTGATGGCCGCTGCCTGCGCCCTCTTCGCCCAGCACAATGCCGTCGGAAGAAGTGTCGTTGACGGTTACATTTTCGGCAAGCAATCCGCGAAACCACTGCAATTCCAGCCCGTGAGTGGCATTCGTATTCGCCAGAATTGTGAAGTCCCGGAAGGTGCATCCTTGCGGTTGCGCCGTGTTTCCCAGAAAAATCACATCGCCACCCAGGTTCGCGGCAACATTCAAAGTTGTCGCGCTCACTGCGCTATCTGCGGCGTTGCTGGCGCCCCCTGAGCCTACTAGGTTTACGCAGCTACCGTTTGCAGGCTCGTTCAGGGTCGAGGTTACGTTAAATGTTCCCGGCCCAAGACGCACTGTCTGGTTATGACCTGTGCTATTCGCAGCATTTACGGCTGCATTCCAGGCAGCATTCAGTGTGGAGTAGGTGTTGCCATCCACCATAATTTCGCCGTTCATGGAAGCGGTCGTCAGGCCACCGCTCACTATATTCGGAGCGTGCAGCGTTCCCGTCATGTTGCCGCCGGCAAGGGGAACGGCTGACAGTACGGCTTGATCGATATATTGTTTTGTTGCTGCCTGGTTCGGAGCCGTCGGCATGCTTGAAAGCAACAACGGGCCTGTCATCGAGCCTCCCGTAATCGCCACGTAATTGCTGCTCAAAGATGCAATCGAAGCATCGACATATTGCTTCGTGGCGTCCTGTACTGCTACAGTTGCGGGAATCAAACGTCCGCGCACGGAAGCTATGGAGACGCTGCCTGCGGCAGGGACTACCCAGTATTCCTTGCTCACCGTGCCGTCATTCAGGTGATAGATGGCTGTGTAGTAACTGCCGGCGGGCGAAGCTCCTGCATTGGGCGCCAAGTTCAGGCTTACAAAGCCATCTTGTCCGATCGCAACCGTTTTGTTTCCGGCAGCTACTGCCTGGTTGTTGGAAGTCGAAAAGGCAGGCCACTCTACAATCAGAGTGCCCGAAGCTGCGCTGCCATCGGCGCGATACACCACACCCTGCACTGTAGTTGTGCTTATCTGTGCATGAATGATCGGAGTCAGTGCAACCAATAACGCCCCTACCGCATTCGTCACAAATCGTTTCTTTCGGCTCACCCTTAGCTCCTTTACAATTCATCCCCGCACACCGGGAAATTCAAAACCCTAAGCGCCTAATCTTTCTTCAATTCTTGTTCGCGCCTGTATTTCTCAGCTTCCTGCAGCAATAGCTTTCCCAGGCTGGGCTCTTTTTTCTTGCGTCTTTGCGAAGAGGCCGCCTTGATCTCCCCTTTCACATCGCCCAGATCGAACAACAGTTTCGTATGCTGTACACTGCCCTGGCTTGCCTCTTTGGCCAGCTTTTTTACAATGGACACGTACTTCTCTCCGATTGCCTCCTGCGCTTTTCGTCTGTATTGCCGCGGTCTGGTAACGCGTTTTGGGCGCGGCTTGACTTCCGCAGGTGCCTGATTTTCTTCTGCATTTGTAGTCTGTGTATTTTCCATGGCAAAAAGAAAAGGGAGGCGAAAATCGCCTCCCTTTGTGTTTTTCTTTACTCTTAAGTTCAGAATATCATTTTAAGTGGAAATACTATGCCAACTTAGACCCAACTATATTTCACATAGATTGAGTTACTTAGCATGATTTCCACAAGTTACCCCTCTTGACAGCATTTCTATATTTGCAGGAATGAGCCATTTTCTACTCCACATCCAGAAGGTCTAGTTCAAGAAATACCTTCGATAAGGTATCGATAGAATGCGCATACTTGCGAATAATGGAGCGCAAGCTTCTTCCTGTAAGTTGTGCCGTTTCCTCCTGTGTATATTCCTGCAGGGCAATGCGCGCTATCAATTCCTGTCCTTCCGGATCGAGTCTTTTCAACCCTTTCTCTATATCGAATAGAAAAATCACCGCATCCTCAAAATTGTGCATGCGGTAGCTCGTAGCTTTTCCGCGAAACACATAGTTTCCGATGAGTGAGGGAACGCGTCCTGTTTGCATCGACACAAGCATATATCGCTGCAACAGGCGTTCCGTGCGCTTTCTGTAAAAGGCAATGCCGTCGATTGGCGCATCTGCCGCGCTGGATCGCTGTTCGGCAGCGGCGGACTCAGCCCAGACGTAAGGAAGCGTCCACGCGGCGCTCATCGTGCGCCTCCCATTGCAACCGGATGCGATGTGCTACGTCTATGCTTTCGAGGCCGTCCCGGCAACCGTCTTGATCTTGGAGCGGGGAAGGATCGCAGCTTTATCGAGCACGTTGCGCAATAAACCTCGTTCAACTCTTGGGAGCGGAACCATAGGCCGCCGCACCCCTCACAAACTTTCAAATTCACGCGCAGAAACGTCATTATTTCTCCAAGGCATTTCACAACCACCTGCAGTTTTTTCTTCAATCCTGCTGCAGGCAAAGAGAGGTAGTTGTATACAGCGCGGTCTGTCTTTGCTGCCGCTGCTGGCTATACAGGTTCATGTTGTAAGTAGGAAGAGGAGGAGAGATGCAGATCATGGAGTATAAGAGTCGCCGTTTCTTTTTGTACTGTTTTTGCTCTTTTATTTGAGGCAAAGCCGGACCGCCCTCGCGCCGGTACTGCAAGCCTGCAGTCAATCGATGCGCAGCAGCCGCGCCTGGAAAGCTGCAACAGCTCTCCGCACGCGATGGTAAAAACCTCAGATGAAAGGCAAAAGTGAAACGACTTTATTGGCGTTCCGCCATACGGTCAACCGGTTGGCCTCAAATTTCCCATCCCGTAGATTTAAAAATCTGAGAACACATCCGGAATGAAAGAAATGTACGAGAACAGCTTTTCTCTAAGAAAACAACGTATCGAAGGTGTATAGCTCAAAGAAAAAATTCCACAATGAATTTTTCGCAATTACATGAGCAACTCCGCCAGGAACTCCTGCGCCGTATCGAGCGTGGAACCCTCAGCGGTATATTGCTCGCACGGCAAACCGGCCTTAAACCTGCGCACATCTCCAATTTCCTTCGCAGTAAGCGCCGCCTCAGCCTCCACGCGCTCGACCTCGTGCTCGCCGCTCAGTTCATCACTGTCGGGGAGCTTCAGTCCCTTGCCCTTGAAAAAAATTCGCGTGCGCCGAAGCATACTCAGGCGCATCGTATCGCTCTCGTGTCGCAATCGACCGCGATGTACGAATCACAGATCCGAGAAAGTTCCGTTTTGGAATTCATTGAGCTTCCATCCGGTTCGCTCGATCACCTTACTGCCCGTCGTTCCCCCGAAAGAAGAAGCTGGGAGCGGTTCATTGCGGTTCGCATCAGCTATGAGCAGGCAGCCGCTATGATGCCGGTGATCGCGCCGCATGCCATACTCGTCATCGACCGGCACTACAACTCTCTGCAGCCCTATCGTCCGTCGAAGCCCAGTATCTATGCGATTTGCGTAGAAAATACGATGCTCATCCGGTATGCAAGCTTTAAAGGGCACTCCATCATCCTGCGTCCGCACAGCATCGACTATCAGGTCGAGCTGATCGAACCAAAAGCCGAACAGAAGCCCGCCAGCTTCATCGTAGGCCGCGTTTGCGCCACCATTGCCGAGCTATAGCGCAGGGTGAGCTATTCCGTTCGCAAAGCCTGCATCGGATCGATCTTCATAGCCCGCCGCGCCGGAAGATAACAGGCGAACAATGCCACGGCCAGCAATACAACCGTCACCCCCAGAAGCGTCCACGGATCATAACCATGAACGCCATACAGCAGGGCGGAAAATTCAGTAATCACCTGCGTCAGGCCTAAGGTTGCCGTCAAGCCGATGGCTGCTCCCAGGACGGCAAGCCTGCCGCCTCGACGCAGCACCCAGCGAAATACATCCGCGCGGTCTGCCCCCAATGCCATGCGTACACCAATATCGCGGGAGCGTAGCTGAACCAGGTAGGAGATGACACCATAAATGCCTATGCTGGCTAGAAAGAGTGCCGTCACTGCAAAGACGCCCAGCAGAATCATGGAAAAGCGCCGTCCCGCCAGCGTATCCGAGATAACAGAATCCATGGTCTGCGGGTTGTACATCACCTGCCCGCGGTTCATCTGCATCATCGTTTTACGGATATCCTCAAATGCCGCTTCCGGGTGATGCCGTACCCGCACTACCGTATCCATGCCCATCATTACCATTTCAAGCTGCTGCCGCGGCAGCTGCATCATGGCCTGATACATTTCGGCGCGCAGCGGCGAGACGGCATCGTTGTCCAGCCCCCACTGGTTCACATGTCCTACAACCCCGACCACGGTAGCCGGATCATCGAATTGCTCCAGAAAAATACGTTTGCCGATCGGGTTACCATCGCCGAAAAATTTCTTGGCCGTCACATCATCGATCACCACGACGCGCGGCGCGTGCCCATCGTCATTATCGGTAAGAAAACGGCCTTTCAGCAGGGGTATCCCCATGGTTTTCAGGTATCCCGGCTCCACTATGTACCGGATTGCCCAGTGCATCGCATTCTGGTTCTGCGGCTTCGGCTCTCCCTCCATCCAGAAGAGCTGCTCGTCATCCGATGTGAGCGGAAGCGCTGCCCAGGAGAACGAAGCCGCCTCCACGCCTGGAGTTGTCATAATTTGTGCGTGCGCCTCGCGCAGATAAGCGCGAATCGCATCCACATCCTGGCTGTTAGCTGGGTGGGGTGGAGGTTGTAAGCCGAACATCAGCACGCCATGCGGCTGGAACCCTGTATCTACCTTGGAAAGCTTCTCCAGGCTCCGAATCATCAATCCGGCGCCGGCCAGCAGCACCAGCGTCGCGGCCATTTGCAGGATCACCAGCCAGTGCTGTGCGCGTTGATGCACGCCAGTCGTGCTGCGCCCGCCATTTCTGAGCGTATCCTGCGTATTTTGGCGAGAAAGTTGGAGTACCGGAGCCAGTCCAAAGAAAACTCCGGCGGCAATGGAAACTACCAGGGTAAACGCCAGAACGGTTCCATCCGCGTGAATCTCCGATGCGCGCGGCAATTGCTGCGGCAGCATCCTGATGATGATCCGCGTTCCCCAATACGACAGCAGCAGCCCTGAAATTCCTCCCGACAGCGCAAGCATCAGGCTCTCGGTCAGCAGTTGCCGCAGCAGGCGGACGCGGTCCGCTCCCAGCGCCGAACGCATGGCGAACTCCTGTGCCCGCGCGTTCGAGCGGAGCAGAAGCAGGTTCGCGATGTTCATGCAGGCAATCAGCAGCACGAAACTTACCGCAGTCATCAGAATCAACAAAAGCGGCTGCACGTAGCCCACCATTGCTGACTGAAAAGGAATCAGCTTTGCCCGAATCTGCTTGTCCTCTTCCGGATAAGTTTTCTCCAGCTGCGCAGAGACCTGTTCCATATCCGCCTGCGCCTGGGCGATGGTCACGCCCGGTTTAAGCCGCGCAATGCCATGAATGCCCAGCCCTGCTGCCCGGTCGGTGAGGGCCGGATTCTGAAACTGACCGATCGGAACATAAAGATCGGCGGCGCGGAAATTACCGATCGTCAAAGAAAAACCGGCCGGTATGACGCCGACAATCGTGTAATCGTGCCCATTCAGTGTCAGTGCCTTGCCCAGAGCATCGGCTCGTGAACCGAATTTGCGCTGCCAGAATCCCTCGCTGATCATCACCAGCGGCGCTCGCCCGGGTTCGTCCTCATGCTCGGCAAATAATCGTCCAATAAGCGGCTTGACTCCCAATAAAGAGAAGAAGTCTGAAGAAACCAGCTCGGCTCGCACTTCCTCCGAATCGCCCAAGCCGGTCATGACGTATCCCGTGCTCCGCGAAATTGCCAGCGCCGCCAGTGTTTTGTTATCGCGCTGCCAGTCGCGGAAATTAGGATAGGAAATAGAGCCTGTGCTGAAATTCGGCTTGCCGGCATGCACGGTGACTAATTCCTCCGGGTGCGGATAGGGCAGCGGATTCAGCAGCACGCCGTTCACGACGGAAAAAATCGCCGTATTCGCTCCAATGCCCAGCGCCAGAGTCAAAACGGCCACAACCGTGAAGCCGGGATTCTTGCAAAGCATCCGGAAACTGAAACGGATATCCTGCCACACCGATTCCAACCCGGGCAGCCCGCGCCGTTCGCGCTGTGCCTGCTTTACTTGTTCCAGGCCGCCAAGCCGGATAAGCGCCATCCTGCGTGCCTCCACCGGCGTCATCCCGGAACGGAGATTATCATCCACGTGCATCTGAAGATGGGCTTCCAGCTCGGCGGTAAACTCTTCCTCCGCGTGCGGATTTCGGCGCATGCCGCGCAACCGCGACCACAGCGCTCGCAATGGACGCATCATGCCTCCTCCGCCGGAGAAAGAAAGCGCCCGACGATGGCGGTTGCCTGCTCCCAGCTTCTGGCTTCGCGCTCAAGCTGCTTCTTTCCCGCCCGTGTCAGCTTATAGAACTTCGCCTTACGATTGTTTTCCGAAACGCCCCACTCGGAAGCGATGGCTCCCTCCTGCTCGAGCTTCAGAAGCGCTGGATAGAGAGTCCCGTAATTCAGCGATAATGCATTGTCGCTGACCTGCTCGATGCGCCGCGCAATGCCGTAGCCATGCATCGTCCCCATGGATTCCAGCGTCTTCAACACCATTAAAGCCAGCGTTCCCTGCCATACATCTGCCTTTTCGCCCATGCGCTCGATCTCCTATTGTTTACCCATAGAGAATGACACGCTTCCTATGGGAATGCAAGAGGAGAAGCTGGCACAGGTAGACTTCGCCGGAATTTGGTAGCATCGCGTCGGAGGGGTTGTTTCATGGATCAGCCTACGGTTTCGGTGAACGGTTCGCGCCGGAATGAAGATATTGCTCTCGATTTGCTCAAGTTTGTTGCCTCTACTGCAGGAATTGGCCGCGCTACCGCAGCTTCTCCCGGCTTCGGTCCCGCCAGCGCTTCCAAGCCGGAAGACCAGGTGACTCACCTGCTGGATTTGTACGCACGTTGTCTTCAGGCGGTGAACGGCAAGGGAGAAGCGCGTTAGCGCTCGCTTTGACAGACCAGGCAAAACAAAAGGTAATTGTCTGCGGAGCCGGCGCGTTCGGTATCAACCATCTGCGTGTCTACCGCGAATTAGAGCAGCTGGGTTTTCCCGTTAGCCTCGCGGCTATCGTGGAAGTGAATCCAGAGCGCGCTGCTGCCCTTGAGTCGGAATGGCGCGTGCCCGTGTATGCATCGGTGGAAGCATGCCTTTCTGTCCAGCCGGAGATCGCCGCGGCATCGGTCTGTGTCCCCACGGTCAGCCATTTCACCACGGCAAAGGCGCTTCTTTCCGCCGGAATCGATGCGCTGGTGGAAAAGCCAATCGCCACCTCGCGGGATGAGGCAGATCAGCTCGTCCAACTCGCGCGAAAGCACTCCCGCATTCTGCAAATCGGGCATCTGGAAAGATTTAACCCCGCCGTAGCGGCGGTGTATCCGCTCTTGAATGGGCCTATGTTTTTTGAGGCCCATCGGCTCAGCGTCTTCAGCCCTCGCTCCCTCGATGTGGATGTAGTGCTCGATCTGATGATTCACGACCTCGATATCGTGCTTACTTTGGCGCAGTCGCCGGTGCGCGAGGTGCGGGCGGTGGGATTGCCGATTCTCTCCCCAAAGGTCGATATTGCCAACGTGCGCATCGAGTTTGAATCCGGCTGCGTTGCCAATTTCACGGCCAGCCGCGTCAGTACCGAGCGCGTCCGCAAGCTGCGCTTTTTTCAGCCGCACCAGTACGTTTCCATCGATTACGCCCGCCAGGATCTGCTGATCATCAATGTGGAAGCAAAAGCAGGCGGCGCGCTGTCTGCTGCGTCTTTCCCTGCCGGACTCGGCATGCAGAAGCCGCCGATCACTCAGGGCGAGCCCCTGCGCCTCGAAATCGAATCGTTTCTCGAGTGTGTTCGCACAAGAAAGCCGCCGGTAGTTTCCGGCGAAGATGGCCGGGCGGCATTATCGCTGGCGCTCGAGATCAACACGGCAATTGCCGAGCATACAAAGCGCGCCGGGCTGGATCGCTATTCTTTGTAGTTGCTCGCGCCTGACAATATTGACGCCGGCTACTCCAGCTTCTGTATTTGCGTTCCGTTCGGGATTGTCAATTCAAACTGATTGTCCGGCAGCGGCTGGTTGATCGCAACTTCCTTGAACGTGATCACGATCTGGTATTCCTCAAGCGGTCGCTTGATGGTAATGCTGCCGGGGAAGCGGAAATCTCCAAACGACTGATACGGGCCGTAGACGGCCTGCGTCTGGATATTGCCGTCCTTGTCGTAAATGTCTTCGCCGCTGGGCAACAGGTTTACGCGATTCACGTGGATCACGCGTTCCGGCACCAGGACATTGCTGTCGGATTCCTTGCGGAAGACGCCGAGATCATATTCGGGCTGCAGCAGAAGCTGCTTTTCCTTGGGATCGACCACGGTTTTCGTGTCCGTCGTGAGCGAAAGCAGCTCATCCGTGCCGATACTGTGAATCAGCAGCGAATCGAAGAAAATGTAAGGCCGCATGTTTTCGAGCGGCTTGGAGGAGGGCTTCCCAACCGTATTTGAACCTTCAATCGCTTTGTTTTCGTGAGGAATCCACAGTTTGAAATTCGCGCCGTCGCTGGCCAGGTCAAAGGCGCGAGTGCTCAAAACCGGCAGCAGGCCCAGGACTCGCAGCATCTCCGGCTTGCGCAGCCGGATAAAGCCGCGGAATGAGGTGTAATCGGTAATTTTTCCCTTTTGCGCGCCGCCGACTGAAGCCTGAAATTCAACAGTAGCGCTCAATGTATGGACGGTGTCGTATTGCTTGTTGATGTTGCTGACCAGCTGCTGTACGTCGGCGGACATGACCACGCCGGGCATCTTGGGCTGTTGAATTTTGTGGGTATGGCTCAAGCATCCGGTCAGCGCCGGCAGGCACATCGCTATTGCTCGAAACCAGAACTTACGCATCAGGGCCTTCACTCTTCAGAAAAATTCAGCGTTCTCCCGCGGCGCGTTGCGCTCGACGGTATGCCTGCACATTCTTTTGATGTTCTTCCAGTGTGGTTGCAAAGCGGGAGTGACCCGAAGGATCCGCGCTGGCTGCAACGAAATAAAGATACTGTGTCTGCGCGGGGGACATGGCAGCCTCTAGTGAAGCAACTCCCGGATTACAAATCGGTCCCGGTGGCAGTCCTGAATGTTTATACGTGTTGTATGGCGAATCAGCTCCCAAATCGGACTGGTAAATTGTGCCGCGGTATCTGCCTTCCAATAAATCGGCATAAATTACGGAAGGGTCCGTCATCAGCGGCATGTTTTTGGCCAGCCGATTGGAAAATACGCTGGCTACCATGGGGCGCTCGCTGCCGATCGGTGTTTCTCGTTCCACCAGCGATCCCAAAGTCACAACATTGTGGTAATTCTGTGTCAGCCCGATATTGGCTGCTTCCTGCCGAAAACGCTTCACCATCGCCGCCACTATCTGATCGGCAGTTGCTTTCCGCTGGAAGTGATAGGTATCGGGAAACAGGTAGCCCTCCAGGCTTTTCGCGCCCGGATCGATATCCGCAATCAAAACCACATTCCTCTTTGCCGCATCCAGAAAAGCCTCTTTACTGCCCAGTTGCGCAGCTTCTATCCTCTGCGCAATGTCGAACATGTTCGCGCCTTCGGGAATCGTCACGGCGCGTGTGTAGACATCGCCCCGTTCCAGCCGCTCATAAACTTCCGCCATCCGCACCGGATGATCAAAGCGGTACTCGCCAGCCTTCAGCGTTCCGCCCTTTACCAGGCGCATTGCCTCAAAAATAAAGCGGTCCCGAATTAAGCCATGAGACTTCAGCAGCGCCGCGATCTGTGTGGACCGCGTCCTGCCTGGAATCTCGACAAACGTCTCGCCATGAGGCCCGGCCGGAAAGTAAATCACAAATCCGGCATAGAACAGTAAGGCAATTACTGCAAGAAGTAATAAGCGTCGCAATGCAAACTTGACCCGTAAATACTTTTGATTCCCAATCTTGATTGTATGATGCGGTTCTTTTTGCCGGAATTTCGCCCGACCCGACGGCAAATTTTTGTTAGTCCCTCCGGCGCCCGGTAAGATTTGACCATGGAAGCAGTACCGCGCCTGATGGGGCTGGATGTGGGCAACCGCCGCATCGGTGTCGCCCTCTCCGACGGCCTTGGTTTGACGGCGCAGCCGCTGATGACGCTTCTCCGCAAAAAGCTTCGGGAGGATATCCGCTCCCTGGCGCGGCTGGCGCGCCGCTATGAGTGCCGGGAGATCGTCGTCGGCAATCCCCTGCATCTCTCCGGCGAACAGAGCCGTCAGGCAGAAAAAACCAGCATTTTTGCGCAACAACTGGCAGAGGAGACAAAGCTCCCGGTGCATTTGTGGGATGAGAGGCTAACGACCGCCGAGGCTCACCGGATTCTCTACCAGTCCGGCCGCCCCCGCTCCGAACATCGAGAAGTGGTCGATCAGGTCGCGGCAACGCTCATTCTTCAGGATTTTCTTGACGCGAGGAATCGATAATCGACTGCCTGGGCGAGAGCTCATCAGACTGCAAGGGACCGGTATTCTGATCGCTGACGTATAATTATGTCTTGGCGGTCATCTAGGTCCAGCCGTGCTTGAGCGGCTCATGCCCATGAGCCGCAACGGATATTTTTCATGCCCGAACACATCAAAAAGAAGTTGCAGGAAGAGATCAAGCAGCTTGAGCACGAATTGGCTCACGAACTTCCGCAGGAAATTAAAAAGGCCGCCGCGCTCGGCGACCTCAGCGAAAACGCCGAGTACCACATGGCCAAGCAGCGGCAGGAGTTCGTCAATGCGCGTCTCGGACAGCTGAAGAAGCGCATGGCCGAGCTGGCGCTCGTGAACCTGGCGAACATTCCGCGCGATCGTGTAGCCTTCGGCTCGACGGTGGTCGTCTACGACACCTCCAAGGATGAGGAAATCGAATACAAGCTGGTCACCAGCGAAGAATCGGACGTTAACAAGGGACTGATCTCGACCACTTCGCCCATTGGACGCGGTCTGGTCGGCAAGCAAGTGGGTGATATCGCTACGGTTGTAACACCCAATGGCAAGCGCGAGCTGGAAATCCTGAAGCTCTCAACCATTCACGACGAAGCGGAATAAAGATGGGTTCCAATAAAACGTGGACAAGCGCTTTTGGACGCGCTTGCGGAGTGCTTCTGCAGGCCATTGTGAACGGCCTGGCACTGACGCGCATCTCGCCCAATGTCCTGACGTTTATTGGACTCATCATTAACACCATTGCCGCCATCCTTTTCGGCTATGCCAACGAGCACAATTACGTCCGCATGTTCGCTTATGCCGGGCTGGTCATCATCGGCGCCGGTATCTTCGACATGGTGGATGGGCGTGTTGCCCGCCAGACCCAGCAGGTCACCATCTTCGGCGCATTCTTCGATTCCGTCATCGACCGCTATTCCGACGTTGTTCTCTTCTTCGGACTGCTGGTCTTTTACGCCCGCGGCAATCGCTTCTTCTACGTGGTGCTGGCGGCGTTTGTCATGGTCACTTCGCTGATGGTCAGCTACACCCGCGCCCGCGCGGAAGCGCTGATCGGCCAATGCAAGGTCGGCTTTATGGAACGCCCGGAGCGCGTCGTGCTCATCATACTGGGAGCGCTCTTCAACCGCTGGGGAGCCATGGCCCCTGTGCTCTGGATTCTGGCCGTACTTTCGACCATTACCGTCATCCACCGCATCAGCTATACCTACCAGATGACGAAACACCTGGCGCCCGTTCCGGACACCAAACCGCTGGCGTACCGCAGCCAGAACTCCAAGACTGAGCTGCAATCCACCCCGACTACGCCCCGCGGCTGAGAGTTGTGAACTAACCGTTAAAACCTCAACTCTTTCGCTCGCGTCAGAAGTTCGTCGATACTACCAGGTGGATCTCCAGCCTCCAGCATTCCTCGGAAAACGGTGTAAGGGTCCGTTTTTGATCCAGCCTTTCGTAAGGTCCTTTCATCGTTGACCCAAGCGTAGATAATGACTTTTTCTTTGGTGGAAAATCGGTAAAACAGGCGATAGCGCTCATGAAACTTGGCACGGAACCAGTGCCGGTTGTCTTTCCCTAGAGTGTTTCCCTGTCGGAACTCCGGCGCGTTTGGATCACGGGGGATGGTTTCTCTGATGTAGCGATTGATGGTTGCAAGCAGCTTGGTGGCAGGCTCTTCCTTGTAAGTGCTGGGATTCTTTTTCGCCAAGGCCTCCACTTGTTCGATCAAGCGAAGAAGTTGCTCATGAAACAGCGGATGAACATATAGCCTCCAGCCATTTACTACCATCTATAGGATCACCTCGATCCCGAGATCTTCGTCTGGAGAAACTTCCACGTCGCTGACCAGCGCGTCCATGCGAGCAGCCAGATTCTTATCTAACGGCGCGATACGATGAGGTGCCGTTGCGATGTCCCGCGAAAGGAACGCGAGAAACGCTTCCATCGCCGGATCGCTTTTGTCTCGTGAAGAAGTGTCTGCCGTAACCAGCAGTCGGCCCGGTGCGAGCACATAGGCTGTCACCTCGCCATTGAATTCAGGATGGCTTTTGAAAAGTGCTCCTTCAAATCGGAAGCCGGAGGAATTGCCCGTCTTTGTTTGCTTGCCGCGATATTCTGTACCAGCATTCACTGTGACTGGCATGGACTTCGACTTGGCTTTCGGTGTGCCCATTTTCCCTCCCGATTCTATGTTAGCACAAATGTGCTTACATATGGCGATCGGCTCCTTTTCCAGCCCCGAGATCGATAGGCGTCAGGGAAATTTACCCTTCAACCCGACCCTGTGATAGCATCGTCAATCTCTGAAGACACCCGGTTTTTCCGGGCGGCTGCTGGCCTATGGCTCATGAGGACGGCAGATTCGGCGCAACACTGACGCCGCAAGCGACGCCTGAACGACATCCCTGCCTGCGCTCTCGCGCTTCTCCCATATAACAAGCTGTTTTGTGTCATCACCGGTTCTTAGCCAACAGTTTTTTAGCCCACCAAAGGGAGTTCGCCATGAAAACTTACCAGGGAAGTGAGATTCGCAACGTAGCTGTAGTGGGGCATGCACACAGTGGGAAGACAACGCTCGTCTCCGCTCTGCTGCATGCCGCAAAAATGACGCCGAAGATGGGCCGCGTAGAAGACGGCTCGGCCACGACCGCTTATGACGAAGAAGACGTAGCCCGCCGCACCACGATGCTGAATGCTGTCGCCTTTGCCGAATGGAATGGCGTGAAGGTGAATTTTATCGATACGCCCGGCTTCCATATGTTTGTCCACGAGGCGCGCGCCGCCATGCTGCCGGTGGAAGCCGCACTGGTGGCGGTCAACGCCGCGAACGGCCCGGAGGCGATGACCGATCGCGTATGGAAATACGCCGATGAGTTCAACCTGCCCCGCGTCGTGGTCATCAACCAGATGGACCATCCTCGCGCCGATTGGGAAAAGACGCTCGAAGCCATGCGCGATCGCTATGGCCGCCACCTCATCCCTGTCCAACTGCCCGTTGTGGACGACAAAGGATTTCAAGGTGTCATTGACCTGGTGACGATGGAGGCTTTCTTCTACACGCCAAACGGAGACGGGCGAGGAAAAATCGGAGATATTCCGGCAAATATGGCGGATGCGGCAAGAGCCGCGCACGAAACGCTGGTCGAGCTGGTTGCCGAAGGCAAAGACGAGCTGATGGAGGAGTTCTTTGCCGAGGGAACGATCCCGGAGCAGCACCTCATCACAGCTCTGCATGAAGCGATTCGCGAAGACCGAATCTTTCCGGTGCTCTTTGCCAGCGGCGCCGCCAATGTAGCGACTGACCATCTGCTCGACTTCCTGAAAGTGTATGCGCCTGCGCCCATCGAGCGCGAAGCCGTAGCCGCCCGTGCTGTGCTGCAGGCGGTGGCCGCGCATGGCAATGGAGAAGCCGGCGAGACGCAGCCGGAGATTGTAATGCGGCCCGTCAACGACAGCGAACCGCTGGCGCTCTACGTTTTTAAGACGATGACCGATCCCTTTGCCGGGCGCATTTCCTTTTTCAAAGTCTTTTCCGGAACCCTTAGAAACGACGCGGGAGTCTGCAATTATTCCCGCAAGGGAACCGAGAAATTTGCCCATCTCTCAGTAATGCAGGGACATACGGCCATCCCGGTCAGCGATCTACATGCAGGAGATATCGGCGCCGTAGCCAAGCTGCGCGATACTTTTACAGGCGATACGCTGGGCGAAAAGGGACACGATATCTTCTTTGAGCCGGTTGCCATGCCGGAGGCGGCGATGACCTACGCAATCGAGCCGAAGACGCGCGCCGATGAGGACAAGCTGGCCCCGGCGGTCCATAAGCTCATGGAAGAGGACCTACTGGTGCGCTTCTACCGCGATCCGCAGACGGCGGAGTTCCTGATTGCCGGAGCCGGCCAGCCGCACATCGAATCGCTGGTTTCCAAGCTGCGCAAGCGCTATCACACCGAGGTCACGCTGAAAGCGCCGAAGGTACCCTACCGCGAAACGATTCGCGGGCGAGCCGAAGCGCAGGGTCGCCATAAAAAGCAGACCGGAGGCCACGGCCAGTACGGCGATTGCAAGATCAGGATCGAGCCCTTGGCGCGGGGTGCCGGGTTTGAATTCGTCAACGATATTTTTGGAGGAGCGATTCCGAGGCAGTTCGTACCTGCGGTCGAGAAGGGCATTCAGGAGTCGGCTGCGCGCGGATTCTTAGCCGGTTACCCGGTGGTCGATTTTAAAGTGGCCGTCTTTGACGGCAGCTACCACGAAGTCGATTCGAATGAGCTTTCCTTCAAGCTGGCCGGGCGCCTTGCCTTCCGCAAGTGCATGGAGCAGGCCAGGCCCGTGCTGCTGGAGCCGATCATGCGCGTTGAAATTGAGGCGCCGGAGGAATTTGCAGGAACGCTGATGGGTGACCTGAACCAGCGTCGGGGCCGCGTGCAGGGCATGGATAGCGCACATGCCAATACCGTGATTCGCGCTGAAGTGCCGATGGCAGAGATGCTGGCCTACGGGCAAAATCTAACCGCAATGACCCAGGGGCGCGGCAGCTTCCACATGGAAATGGATCACTACGACGTCGTTCCCCAGCAGCTTGCGGAAAAAATCGTGGCGAATGCGAAAAAGCCGGTTGAGGATGAGGAGGAATAGAGCAAACTTAGGGAAAATATCTGCTCTTTTAGAGAAACATCAACAGCTCTGTCATCCTGAGCCGCAGGCGAAGAACCTGCTTTTGATGTGCTCAGGATGGCAAGAACAGGAGCGGCAAATAGAGATTCAGAGAACTCTAGCCTGCTTCCTGCAGTGGATGGTTTTCCATTGCCATCTGCGGCCTCATGTTCAGAGGCAAAAAAATGCTGAACACGGTGCCATGACGTTTTGGATCGATCGAAGAATAATTCTGCAATTGCGCGCCATGCCGCTTCAGAATGGACATCGAAACCCATAAACCCAGGCCGGTACCGCTGTGTCCTTTGGTCGTAAGGAAGGGTTTGCCCAGCCGGTGGCGCGTATTGGCATCCATACCGCTGCCGTTATCTCCAATGATGACCCGCAGTCCCCGTGTGCCGTCAGCCCAGCGCGTGGCCGTCCTTATCCGGAGCCAAAGGCTTCCGCCCTTCGGGCTGGCGTGAATCGCATTGGCGATTAAATTGGAGAAAACCTGCCGCATCTCCCCGGGAAAGACCGTCACCATCTCGTTGGAACTGTACTGGCGGCGCAGAACAAGTTGCTTTTCATCGATTCTCTGCCGATACAACGTCAGAACTTCTTCAATCAGCTGATCGATGTGCATGGGAACAGGTGTGGTAGTATCCCGGTGAAAGTTCAGCGTCTGCTTGCTGATCTGGATTACGCGATCCAGTTCTTTCTCTGCAGCTTTAAGATATGTATGTACCTGATCTGAAACGGGTTCCTGTCCGATAAGGTACAGAAGGTTAGAAATAGACTCTAATGGGTTGTTGATTTCATGCGCAATGGATGCGGAAAGGCGGCCCATAGCGATCAACTTTTGATTTTTTCGCAGCATCTCGAGCGACAGCTTCTCTGCCGGAGTTTCAGAATGAGAGGCGCTGCCGAAGCCGTGTTCGTCGCTCTTTTGAAGTCGAAACTGAATATGTTTAGGCATGATTCTCTATGTCACTCGATACGATGAGCGGCAGGAAGGCGGCTGTTGCTTTTTAACCATAGTCGATTGATGGAGCATCAAAAAAATCAACAGGTTGCATGAAGGCGGAGAATTTGAGCAAGTATTTTGGCAACCTTCGTCTCATTCGCTAATCTAAAAAACTGAGCCAATTAGTTGAATTCAAGGAAGTTGAATTGCGCATGAAGAAGAGCAGGCTGATTGTGTCCGCGCTGGCGGGCTGTCTGGGGACGGCCTGTGCCCTTGCGCAGAGCAATCCGAACAATTCTGCCTCCAATCCGTATTACGGCAGCGTGCAGGCCATGCCTGCTACCCCCGGTGTCAAGCAGCTTTCGCTGGACGATGCCATCCGCATGGGAATTGAGAACAATCTGGCGCTTACCCAGGCGCGGGAACAGCAGAAAACCGCCCAGGCGCAGGCTTCGCAGACCCTGAATGTATTGCTGCCCAATATCGACATAAGCGGCGGAACCGGGATACATCAGTACAACCTGCAGGCGCAGGGCTTTCGTCCCGGCCTGCTGTCATCTTTTGGAGCATTGATTCCTCCATCCGAGGCGGCAAATTTTCCCTTTATCGTCAAAGTGGACCTGACGCAGGGGCAGGCGAATCTCTCGCAGACGCTTTTCAATTGGGCAGGATGGGACCTGTATCGCGCGATGAAAGTGGGCGCGAAGGCGGCTTACTACAATGCGCAGTCGGCGCGCGGCCTGGTGGTTCTGAATGTCGGCACTACCTACCTGCAGGCGATTGCCGACGCGGCCCAGCTGGATTATGCCAATGCCCTGTTGAAGACGGACGAAACCCTGCTGTATCAGGCAGTTGAGCAGCATAAGGCGGGCACGGCGGCAAATCTCGATGAGCTACGGGCGCGGGTGCAATACCAGACACAGCAGCAGGCGGTGATTGACGCTGAAAATAAGCTGGAAAAAGACGAAATCACGTTAAAACGGCAGATTGGAATGGATCCGGGGCAAAAGATTCAGCTTACGGACGCCGTTCCCTTTGCTGATCTCAGTGCTCTTTCCATAGAAGATGCCAAGCGCGAAGCTTACGCTAACCGGCAGGATTACCAGACACTGCTGCACCAGATTCGCATGGCCGAGCTGGAGCGCAAAGCCGCCCGCGCCCAGCGCTTTCCTACGTTGAGTTTTAGCGGCAATTACGGCGTGACAGGGATTTCCGGTGGTCCATACCACGGTACGTTTGTGGCTATGGGCACGCTGAATATTCCTATTTTTCAGGAAGCGAAGTTTCGCGGGGATGCCGACGTGGCCGAGTCGCAGCTCGAGACCTACCGTTCGCAGATGGCTGATCTGACAAACAAGATTGATCAGCAGCTGCGCGACAGCCTGCTCGATCTGCAGACAGCCGGCCAACTGGTGCAGGTGGCCAAGAGCAATGTTGATCTCTCCACCACGGCGCTCGACCAGACGACAGACCGGTTCAAGGCGGGGGTAGACGACAATCTGCCCGTCGTGCAGGCGCAATCCGCCCTGGCCCAGGCTCAGTCGCAGTATGTAAACAGCGTGCGCCAATTTAACCAGGCAAAACTGGGGTTGGCGCGGAATCTCGGCATCGTCGATACGCAGTACAAGACGTATCTGCAAGGTGGCAGACCCGCTGAGATTAAGAGCACGGCGCCTACCCAGCAGCCCTGAAGAACGAAAAGTAATCATTTTTTAGTTACCTGCGGCGAATCTGATAGACTGGAGTGGCGTTAGAACTGAACGGGCAAGAGCAGTCCTCGCCCAGCAGCAAGATTCTGCCAGCAGTGGCTCCGATTTGTTCCAGCGCAATTCAAATTAGGAAACAGCATCACATGGAACAAGGAACAGTAAAGTGGTTTAATGACGCAAAGGGCTTCGGCTTCATCTCGCGCCAGAATGGCGAAGATGTCTTCGTGCACTACTCGGCCATTAACTCCAATGGCTTCAAGAGTCTGCAAGAAGGTCAGGCCGTTCAGTTCAACGTCGTTAAGGGGCCGAAGGGTTGGCAGGCTGCGGACGTTCAGCCGCTCTAAGACGCAGATACATAGTTTGATCACAAACGGCGGGCCGAGGCTCGCCGTTTGTGTTGTTCGACGCATGCAATGAAAAATTGTTAGCGCTGAGCAGCGATTTCGAGCGCATCGCAGGCTGCTTTCAGCCCGTTTTCCAGCGCAATTTCCCGCTGAATCGATTGGGCTGATTCTGCAAACCGGTTCTCCTGCAGGAGTTGTTGAACGATGGCTGCAGCCCGTTCTGCCTTGTAATGATTGCGCTGCACAACTTTTGCAACACCTAAACGCTGTACGCGGCGCGCGTTATCCGGCTGATCGTGACTATAGGGCATTACCAGCATGGGTTTTCCGGCGCGCAGCGCCTGAGCCGTAGTCCCGACTCCGCCCTGATGCACGATGACGGAAGCGCGAGGAAAAAGCTTGGAGTAGGGGGCGTATCGCGCCACGGAAATATCTTCTGTCAACGACGTTTTCGGCAGGTTTGCGGGGTCATTGCCGACGAGAAGCACGGCTCGCGTCTTCAGCAGTTTTGCCGCTCGGGCGCTTTGCTCGTAAAAATCGCCGGCATCGAGAACTGCTGCCGACCCAAGCGTGAAGACGACCGGGGGCGCACCGGCGGAAAGAAATTGTTCCAGTTCTGCCGGCAATTCAGAGTGGCCTGCATCGCCGTCATAAAAAACAAAGCCGGTGGTGATGGTATGCGAAGGCCAGTCCGGCTGCGGACTGCCGAGCCGCCGCGAAAACAGCGCGAGTACCAGTTTTTCGGCGTGTTTTGCATCAAAAATCGGGTTTTTTCCACGCTCCAGGCCCAATTCTCTGCGCAATTCATATACGGGCTCAGGCCAGAGCCGGGTTACGTGACGGGCAAAACGCTTGACTACGTGTCCCAATTCGGGAATGACTGACTGCGCTCGCGCCAGCAGGGGATATGGCGGCAAGACCGGGGGATCATAGGCGGAGAAGAAAGAAAAAGGAGCCAGCACATAAGAAGCCCAGGGGATGCCGGTTTTTTCCGCTACAAGCGGTCCTGCATACGCGAGCTCTCCTGTAACCAGCAAATCTGCGCCGCCATCGGCTTCCACCGCTGCCAGCAGGTCGTCATAACTTTGCCGCAAAGCGGGAAAAAGGAATTGGCGCAGACCGTATTCTGTTCCGCTCTTTTTGTCGTAGATCATCGCAACAAGTTGTTTGTCGGTCTGATCCTGATCTGGACGTACGGCCATGAAGCCGATTCCCAGCGGCTCGATTTTCGAGCGGAACATTTCCGGCACTGCGAGTACGGCGCGGTGCCCGCGCCTTTGCATCTCCAGGGCCAAAGCAATCAGCGGATTGACGTCTCCAAACGTTCCGAAAGTAGAAAAAACGATTCGCACTTCTTAAAAGCTTGCCTCAAAGATGTGAAACCTGTGTTCAAGCTCCCACTCCTGCTGCGCTTTTTCACTGGAATGTACCAGAGTTGCACAGGCGCCGGTGGGCGCTTCGCGGCCAAGCTGGTTTCGACATGTCGCAACAGGCTGGTCAAGATTCTCCGGCGTCGATGATGGCCAGAGACTGGCACCGGGTAAGAAGGAATGTTCGATGCCGGCTCGCGCCATCTGCTTGAAATCCCGGTAGCTCAAGGGATAGGCCATTGCCGCGCGCACATATTCGTGGGTCAGATCGATGCGCGAAACGCCTTCGTCGTCGGTAGAGAGCGCAACCGGCACGCCATATTTGCGGTAGAGCATGAATGGGTGACTGTCGCCCTTGATATTGAGGATGACATCGTTGCTGGTGAGGTTGACTTCGACCAGGACGTGTTTTGCTGCCATCTCCTTGAGCAATGCATAAGGATCGGTTTCATACATAATGTCCACGCCGTGACCGATACGCTCTGCGTGGCCAAGCTCCACTGCGGAACGGATATGAAAGGTCAGTCCCTCGGGCGGGACCATGCCCGGTTCCAGTTCGCCGGCATGGAGAGTGATGTGAACCTTCGGATAAAGGGCGTGGAGGGCGTCGATCATTTGCATATGCAGACGGTAATCCCGCATGCAGACATAACAATCCTCAGGCTGAACAAGATTGAGGCCGACAACGCGCGGATCGACCGACGCCAGCTCGAAACCGAGAAGTATCTGCGCGAATACCGATTCCTTCGGCATTCCTCGCAGCACCTGGTAGATGAAGCGAACCTCAACGTTGCAGGCAGGCGCAGGATTCGTGGTGTCGCAATGTTCGCGCCGGCGGCGCTCCGCCTCGATTCGGTCAAAGTAGGCTTGTACTTCCGGAAGCGAATCTCGAAAGCCCTGTGCAAGAAGTAAATTGCGATATTCTGCGAAATTCGAATGGAAGCCAACTTTGGCTGCGAGCGTTGCAGCGGGACCGAAGTTTGGTGTTTCCATGATTTCAAGATATTGCTCATTTTGCGCAGCTGCGCGGGAGGCTACTTCATCAACCCATTCGCCGACGTGCTTTTTGTCGGTGCCGCCGAATTTATCGAAGGTGTTGAAGAAGTGGTCGTGGCCCGACTCGCCGGTGCGCGGAACAAAGGTGCGCATGGAAAAGGAGTCAATCAGCGCATCGTATAGTTTCTGATTTTGCGGGACCGAGGCAGCCGGCACATCGCCTGTTTTACAAGGCGTGGAGGAGCCATGCACGAAGGCCAGCGCAGTAGGGTCAACGCAGAGGCCATCCTCGCCTGCGGCTCGAATGAACGATTCCGCATATACGGCGCCGGAGAGGTGCATGTGCAGGTCTGCGCCTTTCGGCATTTGATAGAAAAACGCACGCAACGCAGCCGGGCCTTGTTTTTTAGCCTCATCGAGAGCCCGTGAAGCACGCGCTTCGCTATTGATTTCCCGCACTGCATTGCGCGCAGCCTGGGCTCCGATAGCTTGCAGCGAAAAGCACAAAAACAAAAACAGCAGCAGACGATAGTGGACGCGAGACATTACGATAGTCCTCTTAGAGGCAGAATAAAAATGCGATGTGCGACAAGTGTATGCTATCGGCTGATTGCCATGGGGATGTTCTTACTGGCTGCATGGACGGCGACGGCGCAGCAGGGACTTCAGCCTGTGCCGCAGTTTCCTCTGGCGTCCAGCGATCTCACAATTCGGCGACATGCGGAATTGCGGAAGCCCTTTACTGTTGCCGGCGAATGCGGCACATTCGTCGGGCAGCAGGACGGCAGCTTCGAGGCATGGGTTTTTCCGGTAAAGGTATTGAGCCACTTCCATATCGAAGCTGAGGTGCAGGATTATGATGTGCCCATCGACGTAACTGAGCTTGCCGCGGAAATAGAAGTCGCTCCGGACCACACCACTATTACGTATTCGCACGCGGCATTTACTATTCGTGAAATTCTTTTTGCCACGCCATGCGAGGCTAATGGAGCCGGAGTGATGGCGTTGTTCCAGATTGACTCCGTGCGACCAATGAAGCTGACATTTTCTTTTACGCCGGAAGTGAAGCGCATGTGGCCGGCGGAGAATTACAACGCTCCATCTCCGGAGTGGGTGAAGCAGGGCGACGGCGGATATTACATTCTGCACACAGATGGAAACGATCTGGCGGCAGCGATTGGTATGCCTCAAACGCAGCCCGGCATTCTTGCTCCGTACCAGGAGCGCCCGAAATTCTGGCCGACGCAGCTGATTTTGAACTTTGATCCGAAGCGCGATGCGCATCAATATTTTCCGCTGGTGATGGCTGTAGGGAATGATGCGGCGAGCGCCAAGTCAGCAGCATTGGCGGCGAAACTGGAGGAGATGGACCGGAACGCGGCGCAGCTCTATGCGAAGACGGCTGACTACTATCGGCATTTCTTCGATACAAGACTGGTTGCAGAGACGCCGGATACCCAATTCAACCAGGAGATGCAATGGGCTGAAATTTCCATCGATCAACTGCGTGTTCGGCATGGAAATGAGATTGGGTTAGTCGCCGGTTTTTACTCGTCCGGAGATTCCACTCGCCCCGGCTTTGGATGGTTTTTTGGCCGCGATACGCTCTACACACTCTACGCAGTCAACAGCTATGGCGACTTCGCTCTCACGCGTGAGGCGCTGGAATTCCTGATGAAGCGGCAGCGCGAAGACGGCAAGATTATGCACGAATATTCGCAGACAGCCGATCTGGTCGATTGGAAAAGCTTTCCTTATGAATACGCAGCCGCCGATGCAACACCGCTTTTTCTGATGGCGATGGAGGATTACACAAACGCAAGCGGTGACAAGCAATTCTTGCAGCAGCATTGGAGCGCAGTAGAAAAAGCATGGGAGTTTGAGCGCACACATGACACCGATGGCGATGGAATTTATGACAATTCGCAGGGAACGGGATGGGTGGAGAGCTGGCCTACGGGTATGCCGCACCAGGAGATTTATCTGGCTGCGCTTGACCAGCAGGCGAGCGGCGCGTATTCGCGTTTAGCTGCGCTGATGAACAGGACTGAGGAGGCGAGCGCGGCTGCAGCGCGTGCACAAAAGATTGCGGCGACAATAGAACAGGAATACGCGGGGCCGATGTATGCCTTCAGCCGCGGTAAAGACGGCTCGCTGGATAAAACAGCAACTATTTATCCGACGGTGGCTTGGTGGGATGGTCACTATGCGCTGAAGCAGCCGGATGCGATGTTTGAGCGCTGGGCGTCGGATGAGTTTTCTACAGATTGGGGCTTGCGCGATCTGGGCGAGCACGAGTCTTTTTACGATCCCATCAGTTATCACCAGGGATCGGTGTGGCCGTTATTTACCGGATGGGCTTCACTGGCGGAATACCGTTCCGGGCACACGCTCGCCGGTTATGCGCACCTGATGCAAAACGCCAACCTGACATGGGCGCAGGATCTGGGGGCGGTGACGGAGCTTTTATCCGGCGCTTATTTTGCTCCTTTGGGACGCAGTACTACGCATCAGCTGTGGTCTTCAGCCATGGTGCTTACGCCGGCATTGCGTGGGCTCTTCGGCGTTGCGGTGAAAGCGCTCGATGACAGCGTGACCGTCGATCCTCATTTGCCTGCAGATTGGGATTGGGCTTCGTTGCGGCATGTTGTAGTTGGGAGCCGCTCGGTTGATCTCTCCTTTCAGCGGGAAGGCGCATTTCTGATCGTGAAGAGCAGCGACAGCCGGATCAAGCTGAAAGATAAAAATGGCAACGGGGCACGGCCTGGAGAACTGCGGCTGCCT